>CAJTNY010000016.1 GCA_910577875.1 uncultured Christensenella sp. | reverse complement strand
TTCAGTCGTGATAAATACGCAACAGCAATCCATAAAAAGACATTGCGTGATAATGGTGTTAAAGTGTTATCAGCAATGGAAAATATACCCGATACGCCCGAAGGCATAATACTTGAAAGTTTACTCGAAGGAATGAACCAGTACTATTCAGCAGAGCTTTCGCAAAAGGTTAAGCGTGGAATGAAAGAAACGAGATTAAAAGGTTTTTATCAAGGCGGCGGCGTTCCATACGGTTATAAGATAGACGGACGAAAACTTGTCATTGACGAAGAACGAGCCGAGAATGTAAGATTTATGTTTGACGAATTTTCAAAGGGCGTAATCGTTAAAGACATTATAAAAGAGTTGACCGCTATGGGTAAAACTTATCGTGGTAAACCGTTTGCTATGAATACCGTTTACGGAATATTGCGTAATGAAAAGTATATCGGCATATACCGAATAAATGACGAAGTATTGACGAATATGTATCCGCAAATCGTTGACGAAAAAATTTACAACAGAGTTATAGCTATTTTAGAACGCAACAAACGGGGTAGCCGTAGCACAGAAACCAACTACTTATTAAAACACAAATTAAAATGCGGTTATTGCGGACACAATATCAACGGCGAATACGCAAAATCACATACTGGCGCAGACTTTTATTACTATAAATGTCGTGGGCGCAAAATGAAATTGACGGACTGCAACAAAGCAACTATTCAAAAAGATACGCTTGAAAATCTTGTGTTAGATTTTACGGTTAAAGAATTAAGCGAACCGCAGAACATAGAAACGGTTATAAATAACTTGCTTGCCATTCAAGAGCGGAATTTAAAAGTCAATTCAAGGTTATTAGCCTTGCAAAAAGAACAGCGTGAAATAGAAACGGCTATTGACAACACTATGAAAGCGATAGCGCAAGGCATAATTACAAAATCTACCGCACAGTATTTGAAAAGCTATGAAGAACGGCAGGAAGAAATTGCAAAGCTGATAGCCGTTGAACAGAGCAAGGAAACGGTTATAATAACAGAAAATGAAATACGAAAATATTACGCCGAAGCCTTAAAGTTAGAGCCGCAAATGCTTATTAACTACTTGATAAAGGAAATAATCTTATTTGACAACCGAGCGGATATAGTTTACAACAGTCCGATAAAAGCAACGGATAGTCCTGATGATGAAAGTCGTCAGGGCTTTTCTTTTTACTCTAAATCTGTCAGAATAGGATATACGAATATATTAGTAACGCTTTTTATAAAATAAAGACACGGCTAATTTATTCCACAGTGCTATTGACTGGAACCTTTCTTGCGGTGTGTATATAGGCAAATAAGGGTAAAACACAGCAACCCGACTGGGAACAGTCGGGTTTTGGTTTGCCTTTGGCGCAACAGCCTAACATACCGCAATTCCAATCAATAGCCTTTTGCGGCATAAAGTAGCCGATATTATGGAAGTGGAAAAGCGTTTGTAAGCCTTGAAAATTCAGTGTGATAGTTTAATCGTAAAGCATAAAGAAAAGCCGTACAGCCTAAACTGCACGACTTAACGGCACAAAAAAGCAAAGCCGACCTTCCAACATTGTGAAAGGTTCGACTTTGTTACTGAGTGGTGACCCTGCCGGGAATCGAACCCGGGATTGAGCCTTGAGAGGGCTCCGTCTTAACCGCTTGACCACAAGGCCTTATTTAATTTGCTTTGTGATTATAACATATACTTAATTTGTTTGCAAGCAAAAATAATATGCAAATAAAAATTTTAGCGAACGTGTCAGATAATGTTATCATTTATCAATTAAAATTTTTATAAAAATAATTTTTTTGTTTTATTGACATTAAAATTTTTCGCTAATATAATTAATTAGACTTCAAACTATTTTATGTCTAATTAATTATAAGGATAGCAACTTTTGGAAAATAAGCGGTTATATGGTATGATTTGCTATCTGCAAAGGCAGATGCACCGTGAAAACAATAATCTTTTTGCCGAGTACGGAATAAATCCCGTACAGATGCATGCTCTGACTTATGTGTATTTACGGACAAAAGAGGGTAAAAATGTTTGTCAGAAAGATATTGAAAAACATATAAATCTGCGTGCTTCATCAGTGTCGACTCTTTTAAGGGGGCTTGAAAAGAATGGATTTATATCACGCACCCAATCTGTCGGCGATGCGCGTACTAAGTTTGTTAAAGTTACCGAAGAGGGAAAATATATCTGCATTAAAAATAAATTGCTTATGGATAAGTGCGACGCCGTTATTCAGTCTGCACTGACGGAAGAAGAACAAGTAAATTTTAAAAACCTTCTCGATAAAATTATAGCTGAAATAGAGAAACCGGAAAAGGAGGTAAAAACAGATGGTTAAAACGTTGTTAAAAAGCGTAAGAGAGTATAAAAAATCTTCTATACTTTGTCCTTTATTTATGATAGGCGAAGCTGCAATGGAGATTTTAATTCCCTGGCTTACAACATTTATTATAAAAGAGCTTAAATTTCTTGCTGAAGACGGTACATATCAAGTTAATACACGCATAATTATTGTTTGTTCTGTTTCAATGGTTGTATGCGCACTGTTTGCATTACTTTGCGGAATTTTGGGCGCCAGATACGCTGCGAAAGCAAGTTGCGGTTTTGCGAAAAATTTGAGAGAGGATATGTATAACAATCTTCAATCGTTTTCGTTTGCGAATATTGACAAATACTCAACGGCAAGTATTATAACGCGAATCACCACAGATGTTACGAACGTTCAAAACGCTTATCAGATGTGTATAAGAATGCTTGTCCGCGCTCCCGTAATGTTTATTGCTGCAGTAATAATGACTTGCGTAATAGAACCTGTACTCGCAGGTATTTTTATAGGCGCGTCAGTGATTTTAGGCTTAGTGGTATTTATATGTATGTTTAAAGTCACTCCGCATTTCAGAACTATGTTTAAAAAATACGACAAACTCAATTCCGTAGTGCAGGAGAATTTAACGGCTGTGCGCGTTGTAAAATCTTATGTTCGCGAAGATAAAGAAATCGAGAAGATGCATAACGCGACTGCAGATGTTTACAAATACTCAATAAAAGCAGAAAAAATTCTCACTTTTTTGATGCCTTGCGTAAACTTCATTATGTTTGCAACCATAATAATTATTCTTACCGTAGGATCTAATATGGTTGTCGGAAATATTTTCGGCGCAGTACAGCCCGAAGACCTACAAGCGCTTATTTTTTACGCGATGCAAATTCTGAACGGCGTTATTATGGTTGCAATGTGTCTTAACTTTATTTCGCTTTCTAAGGGCAGTATGGACAGAATAGGCGAAGTGCTGAGCGAAAAGACGACTTTGTCTGAACCTTTATCTCCCGTGTTCGAAGTTAAGGATGGTTCTATTGAATTCGAAAACGTTGACTTCGCATATTCGAGTAAAGCCGACGAAAGTGTGCTGCAAAATATAAATCTAAAAATTTCTTCCGGAGAAACGGTTGGAATTATCGGCGCAACGGGTTCGGGGAAAACTTCACTTGTATCTTTAATTCCGCGCCTTTACGATACTTCTGAAGGAACTGTAAGGGTCGGAGGCGTAAACGTCAAAGATTACGATATGGACTCGCTTAGGAATAAGGTCGCTATGGTTCTGCAAAAAAACGTTTTATTTTCGGGTACTGTAGCGGAAAATCTTCGCTGGGGCGATAAAGATGCTACTGACGAAGAATTGCGCTTCGCAGCGCGTCAGGCTTGCGCAGAGGAATTTATAGACGCGCTTCCAAACGGATACGGTTACGACTTAGGTCAGGGTGGCGTAAATGTTTCGGGCGGACAGAAACAGAGGTTGTGTATAGCGCGTGCTATGCTTAAAAAACCGAAGATTATTATTTTTGACGATTCTACTTCCGCGGTGGATACAAAGACTGATGCTTCTATAAGAGAAGCTTTGAAAAAATACGCGCCTGATACAACCAAAATTATTATTGCTCAGCGCGTGGCGTCTGTACAGGACGCGGACAGAATCGTTGTACTCGATGACGGTAAAATTTCGGCTGTCGGTACGCACGAAGAATTATTTAAAACCAACGATATTTACAGGGAAGTTTACGAATCCCAATTGAAGGGAGGTGAAGAGTAATGGCGTTAAATTCCAACGGTAAAGCGGCTAAAACACCCGTTAAAACGTTAAAAAGATTGCTCGCTTATACTTTTTCGCGCTATAAAACGGCTACCTTATTTGTGGTTATATTCGTAATGCTGGCTTCTGCGGCAAACGTTGTCGCGTCTTCGCGTCTTGCGGTTATAATACAGGAACTGATTGTCAGTCCCGAGCATCCTACGATAAATATGTCGGTAGTATGGATGAATATACTTTTTATGGGCTGTATTTATATTGCGGGCGTACTTTCGTCGTTTGCCTATAACCGAATTATGATGTATATTGCGCAGGGTACTCTTAAAAAACTCAGGGATGAAATGTTCGCCAAAATGCAATATCTACCCTTGAAATATTTCGATTCGCACACCCACGGCGATTTAATGAGTATGTACACCAATGACGTCGATACGATGCGCCAGCTTTTATCTCAGACAATTCCGCAGATAATTTCATCGATTTTAACTTTGATTTTCGTCTTTGCGTTTATGGTTTTTTACAGTTTTACGCTGACGCTTTTAATATTCGCCGTGCTTGCGGTTATGATTTTAGTTATAAAGAAAGTCGGAGTTAAATCAGCAAAAAACTTCTTGAAACAACAGCGTGCAATGGGCGCGTTAAACGGATACGTTGAGGAAATGACGGAAGGACAGAAGGTTATTAAAGTTTTCTGCCATGAAAAAGAAGCTAAGGAAGGTTTTAAATCCTATAACGAAGAATTATATAAAACTGGTTATTTTGCGAACTGCAACGCGTTTTTACTTGGTCCATTAAATAATAACCTCGGTTATTTGCAGTACGTTCTCGTTGCGGTCGTCGGATTTATTCTTATGGTCAGCGGTGCTGAAATCGGTTTGCTGTCGGGTTATACTGCTTTGAACGGCGGAGGAATAGCGTGTTGTGCAGGTATGCTTGTATCCTTTCTATCATATTCGCGCCAATTCAATATGCCCGTACAGCAGGTATCGCAGCAATTCAATGCGATTGTTATGGCGCTTGCGGGAGCGGAACGTATTTTCGATATGGTCGATACGCAAGCAGAGGATAAGGGTGGCGAAACGACTCTAACTTACGGCGAATATGAAGAAGGCGAATGGGCTTGGAAAAAG
Organism: uncultured Christensenella sp.; assembly: GCA_910577875.1. Lineage (GTDB taxonomy): Bacteria > Bacillota > Clostridia > Christensenellales > Borkfalkiaceae > Coproplasma. Next base: position 33,089 of record CAJTNY010000016.1, on the reverse strand, counting down.
CCGAACTCCGACGGTACTTTCGAATATGTGCCTTTAAAAGGCGATATAAGATTTAACAACGTTGTTTTCGGGTACACGGACGAAAAAGTTATTTTGAAGAATATCAGTCTTTACGCCAAACCCGGTCAGAAGATTGCGTTTGTAGGTTCGACAGGTGCAGGAAAAACAACTATTACCAATCTCATCAATCGTTTTTACGATATTCAGTCAGGTGAAATTACTTATGACGGACTTGATATAAAGAGTATAAAGAAAGATGATTTGCGCAGAAGTTTGGGCGTCGTATTGCAGGATACGCATCTGTTCACCGGTACGGTTATGGACAATATCCGTTACGGCAGACTTTCCGCAACCGACGAAGAATGCGTAAAAGCGGCAAAGCTTGCTAACGCACATTCCTTTATAAAGCATCTGCCGGAAGGGTATAATACCGTGATTACTGGCGACGGAGCAAACCTTTCTCAGGGACAAAGACAACTTCTTGCAATTTCTCGCGCTATGGTTTCGGAGTGTCCGGTGCTTATTCTCGACGAGGCAACGTCGTCTATCGATACACGAACCGAAAAACTGATTGAGCAGGGTATGGATAAACTTATGGAAGGCAGAACGGTTTTCGTTATCGCGCACAGGCTATCGACGGTAAAGAACAGCAAAGCTATTATGGTTCTCGAACATGGTGAAATCATTGAACGCGGCGACCACGAACAGCTTATCGAACAAAGAGGAAAGTATTATCAGCTTTATACGGGCGTGTTCGAATTGGAATAATTAACGTTATTCTGATGGAAAAACCGAAAAATTTAATAAAAAATAAAGAAAAAATTGTCGAATAGTACAAACTGTCGAAAACATACATTACTTTAAAAGGAGTAACGTTAACGTATGTTTTTTGATTTTTTGAGTTTGCTGTTCGGCAAAATTTTCTTTTTTACGGGTATGGTTAAGGGTGGCGGAACTTTTCCGAAGCCTCTGTCACCCGATGAAGAGAGTAAATATCTCGCTCTTGCGCGTGCAGGCGACGTTGAAGCGAAAAATATTTTAATTAAACACAATATGCGTCTCGTCGCACACATAGTAAAAAAATACACGGGTTCGGCTGAAACCGATGATTTGATTTCCGTAGGTTCCATAGGGCTTATTAAAGCGATAAATACGTATCAGGATGGAAAAGGAACCCAGCTTGCAACGTATACGGCGCGATGTATTGAAAATGAAATTTTAATGCTGTTGCGCGCTGGTAAAAAACATAAAAACAACGTGTCGTTATCCGACCCTGTCGGAGTAGATAAAGACGGCAACGAGCTTACGCTTATAGACCTTCTTGCGGAAAAAGAGGACAGTGTGTTTGCGCAGGTTGAAAAGAGTATTCAGCGCGAAAAATTTGTCGCGCATCTGAAAAAATTTTTGTCCGAGCGTGAATTCGTAATACTTTCGCTGAGATACGGATTAGAGGACGAAACGGCTATGCCGCAAAGAGAGGTAGCTAAAAAACTCGGTATTTCACGTTCGTATATCTCCCGCATAGAAAAACGTGCGATAGAAAAAGCGCGTGAATATCTGAACAAGGAGGATTTTTTTACTGATTAGCTTTTTTAATTGCAAAATTTTTGTGCTGTTGGTATAATCATACAAAAGGAGTTTTTATGAAAATTTACGAAGAACTTAAACTACGCGGGCTGATAGCGCAGGTTACCGACGAAGAAGAAATAAAACAGCTTATAAACAACGGTGGAGCAAGATTTTATATAGGTTTTGATCCGACAGCGGACAGTCTTCATGTCGGACATTTTATGGCTCTTTGTCTTATGAAAAGGTTGCAGATGGCGGGAAATAAACCGGTAGTTTTGCTCGGCGGCGGAACAGGGCATATCGGCGATCCCTCAGGCAGAACGGATATGCGCTCTATGCTCACGACGCAGGATATTCAGCATAATTGCGATTGTTTTAAAAGGCAAATGGAGCGTTTTATAGAATTCGGCGATGATAATGCAATTATAGTCAATAATGCAGACTGGCTTTTGAATTTAAAGTATGTAGAGCTTTTGCGCGATGTCGGAGCTTGTTTTACAGTGAACAATATGCTCCGCGCCGAATGTTACAAACAGCGTATGGAGAAAGGGTTAAGCTTTCTTGAATTTAACTATATGATTATGCAGGCGTACGATTTCTGGCATCTCAGCGAAAAATACGGCTGTAATATGCAGTTCGGCGGCGACGACCAGTGGAGCAATATGCTCGCGGGTACAGAGCTTATCCGTAAAAAATCGGGTAAAGACGCTTACGCAATGACTATAACTTTGCTTTTAAACAGTGAAGGCAAAAAGATGGGGAAAACCGCAAAAGGAGCGGTTTGGCTAGACGAAAACAAGACGAGTCCGTATGATTTTTATCAGTACTGGCGCAATGTGGACGATGCGGACGTAATGAAATGTATTAAAATGCTCACGTTCATACCGATGCAGACGATTGACGAAATGGAAAAGTGGGAAGACTCGCGCATTAACGAAAAGAAAGAAATATTGGCGTTTGAGCTTACCAAACTTGTTCACGGAGAGCAAAAAGCGCAAATTGCACAAAGTCAGGCGAAAGCTGCTTTCGGCGGCGGAGGTAATCTTCCCGAGAAAGATTTAAGCATTGAAAATCCGACGATAATAAACGTGCTTGTCGGTACAGGAATATGTGCATCAAACGGAGAAGCCAGGCGGCTTATTCAACAGGGCGGGGTTTCTGTCAACGAGGATAAAATTACGAATATAAATACGCTCATAAGCGACGGTGACGTAATTCATAAAGGTAAAAAAGTTCACGTAAAAATTAATTTAAAATAATGTATCTTTCGATAAGCGGACAAACCGTCACGCAAAAGACGATTGAAAAATCGCGCTTTATTACAACTTCAAGACACGTGGAGAGCGAAGAAGAGGCGAAGAACTTCATTTCGGAAATATCGTCTCAATACCGTGACGCGACTCATAACTGTTACGCTTATATCTCAGATGACATAGGGAACTTTCTTCGCTTTTCGGACGACGGAGAACCTCAGGGAACTGCCGGTATGCCGATGCTCGAAGTCATAAAAAACAAAAAACTTTTCCAAACCGCGGTGGTTGTAACAAGATATTTCGGAGGAATAAAACTCGGGGCAGGAGGACTTGTACGCGCTTATTCGGGCAGTGTTTCCGAAAACCTCGACGCGGCGCAAAAAGTTCTGTATCAGATATGCGCCGAAAGCAGATATACCGTCGGATATTCGGGCGCAGAAACTGCGGCGAGATTTTTCGGCGAGTGCGGAGCGGAAGTCAAAGCCGTCGAATATCTTAACGAAGTAAACTATATTATCGCCGTAAAAAAGGAAACGGAAAATAAATTTAATTCAGAGTTATTGAATAGATTGAACGGTAAAGTAGAAATAAAAAAATTAAAAGAATATTACTATCCTTTTAAAATATGAGTAAAAGTACTGATTTCTGCGGTTTTAAGCGGTAAATATAGTACTATGTCAGATATAAAAGCGTAAAAACAAGTGAATATATAAGAAAAGCGCACGGCGTTCGCCGTGCGCTTAAAAAATAATGTCAGAAGATTTCTCTTATCCAGCCTTTGGGAGCTTGTATTTTGCCTGTTTGTATTCCGGTCAAAGTTTCGTAAAGTTTTTTGGTGATTTTGCCCATTTCGTTCATTCCCGAAGGGAATAAAATTTCTTTGCCGTGGTCGTTGATTTTTCCGACAGGCGAAATTATTGCGGCTGTCCCGCAAAGACCGCACTCCGCAAAGTTCTCGATTTCTGAAAGTTTTATGGGTCTGTGTTCAACCTTAAGCCCTAAATATTTTTCGGCAACATAACAAAGAGAACGCCGTGTTACCGAGGGGAGAATGCTGTCTGATTTCGGCGTGACGATTTTATCGTCTTTTGTCACGAAAATAAAGTTCGCGCCGCCTGTTTCTTCGACATAAGTTCTCGTTGCCGGGTCAGGATAAAGATTTTCGTCGAAACCGTATTCGTGTGCGTCGGCTATTGCGTGCAGGCTCATTGCATAGTTTAGACCTGCTTTAATGTGTCCCGTACCGTGAGGTGCCGCTCGGTCAAAATCGCTTACGCGTAAAGTTAAAGGTTTTATTCCGCCTTTAAAGTAAGGCCCTACGGGCGTTGCGAAAATTCTGAATTGATATTCTTTTGCGGGCTTGACGCCTAATACGGCGGAAGAGCCGAAAATAAATGGTCTTAAATATAAAGACGCTCCGCTACCGTATGGCGGGACAAAACTCTTATTTGCTTTAACCACTTTGTCAACAGCGTCTAGAAATCTTTCTTTCGGAAATTCGGGGATTTCGAGCCTTCTCGCTGAATCAATCATTCTTTCGGCGTTCAAGTCGGGGCGGAACGTAACGATTCTTCCGTCCTGCGTCGTATAAGCTTTAAGACCTTCGAAAATCGTCTGTGCGTATTGCAATACTCCTGCGCATTCGCTTATTACGACTTTGTCGTCATCTGTAAGAATTCCGCCGTTCCATAAGCCGTCTTTGTATTCGGATACATAACGGTAAGGCGTTTTTATATAACCGAAACCTAAATTTTCCCAATCCATAATTAAAACCTCAATTAATTATACAACTCCGAATGAGCTGTTGTCAAATGCTCGGGTTGACAAAAAGTTGTTTGAGTGGTAAAATAACCTTATGGCGGAGATAACCTCGATAGAACCTCAAATCAAGGACAAAACAAGATGCAACGTGTATGTCGACGGCAGATTTTATTGCGGAATAAAACTCGAAGTTGCGGTAAAATACCATTTGAAAGCGGGTATGCACATCGAAAAAGAACGTCTTGACGAAATTCAGCTTGAAACCGAAAAAAGTCAGGCAATGGATAAGGCTATGACTCATCTTTCGGCGTCTATGAAAACGCGGAAACAGATAAGCGATTTTCTATCTAAAAAAGGCTATACAGAAGCTGTGATAAATTACGTTATCGAACGACTCGAATATTACAAACTCGTTGACGATTATGCGTATTGCCGCGCGTATGTTCAAAGCGTTAAGGGAAAGGGCAAACGCGCGCTCGAAGCTGATTTGCTCAAACGCGGCGCCGATAAGAAAGCGGTTCAGACAGCATTGGACGAAACGGAAGAAGACTGCGATGCCGCCGCAGCCGTTTTGGAAAAATATCTCCGCGGAAAAGCGTGCGATAAAAATACTTTGTATAAAGGTTTTAAATATCTGCTTTCGAAAGGCTACGGCTACGATACTGTCAAGACCGCTTTGGAAAGGTTTTCCTATGAAGATTATTGAACTCGGTGAAATCGATTCCACTAACGAATACTGCAAAAGACGCGGAAAAGAAAACTTGATTGTTGCCGCAGTCAGCCAGACTTCCGGAAAGGGAACGAAAGGCAGAAGCTATGTGTCTGACGAAGGTGGACTGTATCTTTCGGTTATGAGGCATTACGATAACTTTCTCTCTTGCAATGCGTTTAAAATTATGGTAAACGCTTGCGTCGCCGTTTGCAGAACTGTTCAAAGCTTCGGCTTGAAACCCGTTATCCGCTGGGCAAACGACGTCCTGGTAAACGGAAAAAAGATTTGCGGAACGCTAATCGAAAACACTTTTTCGGGCAGTTATATCAGCCGTTCGATAGTGGGTATGGGTATAAACGTAAATAATAAACTGCCGTACGAGTTGAAAAACATTGCCACGAGTCTTTCCGCAGAACTTGGTAAGCCTGTTGATATTAAAGCCGTACGGAGCGAACTTGTTAAAAATCTGCAAAAAGATTATACGATAAAAGACTATAAGAATTTCATAAATTGGTTCGGCAAAGAAGTGACGGTTAAGACAGAACGGGGCGAATTAACCGCGATTGCCGTCGACGTAGATTACGACGGCGGACTTCTTTGCGTGATTGCGGGAAGCGTAAATAAAATCAATTCGGCGGAGGTCTCGTTAAGACTTAAATGAATAATGATTTTTCACAGTCGGTCTTTCCCGAAGAATATAATGTTTATGAAAGCGACATAAAATCGTTTTATCCCGAGCGGGCGAGAAATACGCATAAGGGAACGTACGGTTCCGCGAATATCGTCGCGGGGAGCGTTAAATATATTGGAGCAGCAGCGCTTGCAGCGGAAGCCGCGTTAAGGTCTGGTTGCGGATATGTAAAACTTACTTCCTGCGAATACGTAAAACTTGCCCTTGCTGCAAAATATCCTCAGGTAATTTTTCTTGACGAACCTGATTTAAACTCGCAGGCTATAGCTGTCGGAATGGGTTCGGGAGTAAATAAAGAGCTTTACAATTTAATAGAAAGACTGCTTTCCGAATATACGGGAACAATGATAATAGATGCGGACGGACTTAACGTTATCGCTGAATACGGAATATCTCTTTTAAATGCCGTGAGGAAATGTCGCGTGCTTTTAACGCCGCACGTTAAAGAATTTTCAAGGCTTACGGGAATAAACGTAAATGAAATATTAAAACGACCGATTGAATCGGCATGTGCCTTTGCGAAAGAATACGGAGTAATTCTTCTTCTCAAAGGCGCGGACAGTATAATAACCGACGGTAAACGAACCTCAGTCAATACCCGCGGTACGACTGCGCTTGCCAAAGGCGGGAGCGGAGATATGTTATCGGGCTATATTTGCGGTACGGCCGCGCGCGGACTTGAACCGTTTGAATCCGCTTTGTGTTCCGCGTATACTCTGGGCGTATCTGCGGAAATTACTTCAAAAGAAAAGACAGATTATTGCGCTACGGCGAAAGATATATTAAAAAATCTACATAAGGCGGTCAAACTGTTGACGAAATAATTTTTCGGTGTTAAAATATTTCGTGTTGAAAGGGAGTAGTTATTTTGTTGCGGCAACAAGCCCCGATGTAGAAATCGTGTCGCAGCACCTTATTTTAAGGAACAAGACTTTTAACTTAAAGAAATTTAAGTTAAAAGTCTTATTTTTTTTGTTTTTTCAGTCTAATATATATGTGAGGTGAATTATGGCGGGTAAAGCGGTATTGTATGTGTTTTTGCTTCTTATAGGTTTTGTGTTGCTTGTCAAAGGCGCAGATTTTTTTGTCGACGGTGCGTCCGGTATCGCGAAAAAGCTTAAAGTATCCGCGTTCATAATAGGCGTAACGGTAGTTGCGTTGGGTACGAGCGCGCCCGAAATGGCGGTGACGGTAATAAGCGCGGTCAAGGGCGAAAGCGGAATAATCGTCGGAAACATAACGGGAAGCAATATAATAAATATATTTTTAATACTCGGAATTTCCGCAGTTATATGTAAACTTCCTGTTGAAAAAACAACTCGTTTCATAGATTTGCCTTTCTTGTTACTATTAAGCGGACTTTTTGTGCTCTTCGGCGCAACTGGGAATGCTTTCGTATGGTGGGAAGGTTTGATTTTAATACTACTTTACTGCGCTTTTATGGCTTATAACATTGTCCTTGCGTCAAGACAGTCGAAAGTAAGTCTTGAACAGGCGACTGCTGTTTCGGTTATGCAGACGGAAGAGTGCTTAACAGCGGAGGTTAAGGGGTGGTATTCCAAACTAAAAGCAGGTTACGAGAATATGCAGTCGAAAGTCTGGTTTCTCGTAATAATTACGGTTATCGGGCTAGGTATGGTTGTTGGCGGTGCCGAGCTTGTAGTAAGTTCAGCTCAATATATCGCAGAGGAAGTAATTGGAATACCTCCCGAAATAGTGGCGCTCACCGTAGTTGCGTTCGGAACTTCTTTACCTGAACTCGTAACTTCTGTTTCAGCCGCGAGAAAAGGCGACGTCGGTATCGCTACGGGCAATATTATCGGAAGCAATATAGCAAATATATTGTTTATAGGCGGTTTGGGTGTATTATGTTCGGGTGCGGAAGGGCTTTATTTCTCGACCGAGGGACTTGTGAGCGGCGTAGCCGCGCTGATTGCGGCGGCGCTTGTTTTTGCTTCGTGTTGGGGCAAATCAAAAAGCATAGGTAGAATAGCGGGTATAATTATGCTCGGTTGTCTTGCCGTGTATTATTGTCTTATATTTCTTAACCTTTACGGCGTAATTAAATTATATTAACTGAATAAACAGAGTGGTTACTGTCAACAATAATAGTGCGGTAGTACATATTATAAAATATATACACTGCCGGAAAAGAGGTTGATATGATTATAAAGCGAGGAGAACTTTATTATGCTGATTTATCGCCGGTAGTCGGGAGTGAGCAAGGGGGCGTGCGTCCCGTTCTCGTCGTACAGAACGACGTCGGAAACAAATATTCACCGACCGTTATAGCGGCGGCAGTGACCAGCAAAATAAATAAAGCGAAATTGCCTACCCATATAGAATTGCCTTCAAACGCGTACGGGCTACAAAAAGATTCGGTTATACTTCTCGAACAGATACGAACGTTGGATAAACGCAGGCTTAAAGAAAGGATAGGTGAACTTAACGAAATAACTATGACCAGAGTCGATAAAGCGATATTGATAAGTCTTGGTTTCGAAAAATAAAATTAAGGCGTGCGTTTCAAACGCGCGCCTTAATAATTTAATTGACAAAACCACGGCTATAATATATCATATTTCTATGCTTGAAAAATTTAAAAAATTAAAATTCAATATAGGCTGGAAAAGCCTGATACTCATAGGCGTTTGCGTAGTTCTTATAATCGTTGACCTGCTTACCAAAATATTTGAAGAAAAGGACAGCTGGAATTTTGCCGTTATTCCGAATTTTATAGAGGTTGTAAGCGGAAGCCGTAACCCCGGCTGTGCGTTCAGCTTTTTATCCGAAGCTTCGTGGGGTCAACCGTTTTTGATTGCAGTGACCTTTATTCTTTTGATTTTGCTTGTTGCAATATTTATTGTTTTGCCCGAGCGTTTTATACTTTTGAAAATTTCTATATCCATGATTACAGCTGGCGCCATAGGTAATCTTATAGACAGAATTGCTTTTTTCGAAGTCCGTGATTTTGTGGAGCTTCGTATGTTCGGCAGAATGGTTTCCTGTAATTTTGCCGACTTCTGGATAGTTATAGGCACAGTGATTGCTATAGTAGATATGTTGTTTATAAACGAGTGGGCATTGATTCCGCTTACGAAAACAGCAAAAGAAGCTCAGGTAAAGGAAAAGGAAAAAGCAGAAACTGAAAATGATACGGAAGAGATAGAGAAGAATTCCGAAGACGGCGAAGCGCAGAATAACGCGGACGAACACAAAGATGGGGACAATGGATAAAAAGATTTTTACGGCTCAAACAGATTGTAACAGGGCGGACGTGTTTGTGTGCGGAATTTTCAAAGAGCGTACGCGTTCTTCTGTTAAAAAACTGTTTGACGGCGGGATGGTAACTGTAAACGGAAAAATCTCGAAAGCCTCTCAGGGCATAGCATCGGGAGATGTTTTGGAAATATTTTTACCGGACGCGGTTGCGTGCGAAGCAAAGCCTGAAGATATTCCGCTTGATATAATTTATGAGGATGAAGACATTGCGGTTATCAATAAACCTCAGGGTATGACAGTGCACATGGGAAACGGCAATACGGAAGGAACGCTTGTGAACGCGCTTTTATACAGGCTTGATTCTTTAAGCGGAATAAACGGTGTTATACGACCGGGAATAGTTCATAGAATAGATAAGGATACTTCGGGACTGCTGGTCGTTGCAAAGAACGATAAGGCGCATTTAAGCCTTTCCGAACAGATTTCGCAAAAAACTTGCAAGAGAACGTACCTCGCTTTACTGGAAGGCAATTTAAAGACCGACGGCGGTACTGTAACTACTTATATAGGCAGACATCCGCAGGACAGAATAAAAATGGCGGTAGTTCCGCCCGAAAAAGGAAAAATCGCGATTACCGATTACAATGTGCTTAAAAGGTTTTCGGGTTATACGCTTTGCAGGTTTGATTTAAAGACGGGAAGAACGCATCAGATTCGCGTTCATGCGAAATATCTCGGACATCCGGTAGTCGGCGATCCCGTTTACGGATTCAAAAAACAGAAATTTAAACTTAACGGACAGCTTCTTCACGCTTGGCGGCTTTCCTTGGCTCATCCGTCGGACGGCAGGGAAATGAATTTCGAAGCGCCTGTTCCCTTCTATTTTACGGATATTTTAAACAAGCTTACAGAACTTTGAAAAACGCTTTTTAACTGCTTGCATAAAGTATATTAAAATGTTACAATGTCAATACAGATTACGAAAAAGGAGAATTATTATGTCAAGAAGATATTCAACGCACACTTGGACTGAAATTTGCGCTTTCTGGGCAATGGTTATTTCGGGATTTGCTTATCTGTTCGGAGGAATAATCCATTTATTGATTAACACGATTAAAAGTCTGAACGGCACGCATACGGCAGCTATACTCAATCAGATATACAATGTCGCTACGTTTTTGGGCAATATAGCGTTAATAATCGCTATCGCGATTCCCGCTTGGCAGTTTGTCAAATATAAGGGTACGGCTTGGAAAGTAATTTTTTGGATTGCTCTTATAGGCTTTGCTCTCGGTGCCGTGCTCGGTTTGGTCGGCGCATTTATTTGGTAAGTTATAAACGAATTAAAATCCCCGACTTGTTCGGGGACTTTTTTTCTTTACAAATCTTTCGAGATATTTTATAATACAAGCGAAAAAACTTGTTTGCAATGGTTTTTAAGCGCAGTATTAAAACAATAATGCGTTTTTGCAAAAAAACGGCGGCGCTTGTCGGCGCAAAAAATCTTTGATTTTTTACATTGCTATGTGATAATAAAACTATGCTTGAAATAATTTCCGCTCACGGCGGGCTTGCTAAAAAATATAAACTAAAAAAAGGCGTTAAAATTCTCAGCTTTGACAATGCGGAAGCGGAGGACGCTCTTGACTATATTTTTTACGACGGTAAAGAAGAATTCTCAATGCTGGTTCGGGACAGGGACGGAAGCGAACGCGAGATAAATATTAAAAAAGCCGAGTATGAAAGTTTAAGCTTAACCTTTAAAGATAATGAGAAAATCCGTACTTGCCGAAACAGATGTATCTTTTGTTTTGTTGACCAGATGGGTAAAGGTATGCGCGAAAGTCTTTATGTAAAAGACGACGATTATACTATGAGTTTTATGTGCGGAAATTTCGTTACTTTAACTAACGTGAGCGATAAGGAATTGGACAGAATAATACGGCTTCATCTTTCTCCGCTTTACGTATCCGTTCATACGATGGACGAAAATCTCAGGTGCGAGCTTACTGGCAACCGCTTTGCGGGAAAAATTACGCGACAGTTGAAAATGCTTGCCGAGGCGAAAATCACCGTCCACTGTCAAGCGGTAATCGTGCCGGAAAAAAACGACGGGAAAAATCTTGAATATACCGCGAGAAAACTTTTCGAAATGTATCCTTACGTTGCCGACCTTGCAGTCGTGCCTACGGGACTTACTAAATTCAGAGACGGTTTGCCTTATATATCGGATATAACCGCAGAAAGTGCAGGTGAAATTCTCGATATCTGCGACAGACTGAACGCCGAATTCGGAGTGAATTTTATTCTGCCCGCGGATGAATATTTTATAAGAAGCGGAAGAGAATTTAAACCCGTTGAGTTTTACGGCGACTTTTCGCAGATAGAAAACGGAATAGGAATGACGAGCAAATTTATTTTCGAAGCAAGCGAAGGTATTTATAAAACCGTTCTGAAAAAGAAAAAAAGGGTTGCGGTCGTTACGGGTGTGAGCGCGTTTGCGACTATTGAAAAACTTTGTAAACTTGCAAATTTGTCTGCTGTCAATCTCGAAGCTTTCGCGTTGCCTGTCGAAAACGAATTTTTCGGCAGAACCGTTACTTGTACAGGGTTGCTTACTGGCGGAGATATCGCGTCCGCGCTCGAAAAAAATTCCGATAAATTCGATTGCGCCGTTATTCCTTCGAATACTCTAAGGGAATTTGAAGACGTTTTTCTGGACGATATGACGGTTAAACAGCTTAAACGCAGGCTGAAAGGCAAAAAAATAACAATAAACAGAAGTTCTGAGAACTTTTTTAAAAGTTTGATAAAAGGTTGATTTATGGCAAATCCGTTAATAGCAATAGTCGGAAGACCGAACGTGGGTAAAAGCACGTTTTTCAATAAGGTTGCAGGCAGAAAAATTTCTATAACCGAAGACCGTCCGGGGGTGACGCGCGACAGGCTTTACGCTGATTCCGAGTGGAGAGGTAAAGCTTTTTCTATGGTTGATACGGGCGGAATAGAGCTCCGCTCGGAAGATAATATGTGGAAAGAAATAAAAAAACAGGCGGAAGTAGCAATCGATACCGCGCAGGTAATACTGTTTTTTGTGGACGGAAGAGAGGGGCTCACTACGTCTGATTACGACGTTTCGGATATGCTCCGCCGTTCGAAAAAGCCTGTAATTCTTGTCGTGAACAAAATAGACGAATATTCTGAGGAAAAAGTTTTCGAGTTCTATTCTTTGGGGCTGGGTGAGCCGTATCCCGTATCCGCTGAGCATGGCACGGGTATAGGCGACGTGCTCGACGAAGCCGTAAGCTGGTTTGAAAAAGTCGACGCCGAAGAGGACGACAGCATTAAAATCGCCGTCGTCGGTAAACCGAACGCGGGCAAGAGCAGTCTTGTGAATAAACTTCTTGGTTTCGAGAGGTCGATTGTCACGAATATAGCCGGGACCACGCGCGACGCGATAGATACGAAATTTACTTACGACGGTAAAGATTATACAATAATAGATACGGCAGGTATCAGAAAGAAAAGCAAAGTCGAAGACGACGTGGAATACTATTCCGTTATGCGCGCGTTTGATGCGGTGCGCAGGGCTGACGTATGTCTTTTAGTCGTCGACAGCGCGGACGGCTTGACGGAACAGGATACCAAAATCATTGGCTATGTTCACGAACAGGGAAAGCCTTCTGTAATCGTTATGAATAAGTGGGACCTTATCGAAAAGGATACTAATACTATAAATAAGTTTGAAAGTAAACTTAAAGAAGATTTGAAGTTTATGGACTACTTCAAATCGATATATATATCCGCAAAAACCGGTCAGCGTACCGAAAAGATTCTTTCGCTTGTAAACTCCGTATACGAGCATTCGCGTTACAGAGTCGCAACGGGTATTCTAAACGATATAATTTCGGATGCGGTGCGTGCGAACGAACCGCCGTCGTATAACGGCAGACGTCTTAAAGTTTATTATTCGTCGCAGGTCGCGGTTGCTCCGCCTACTTTCGTTCTGTTCGTGAACAGTACGGATTTATTGCACTTTTCATATGAACGTTTTCTGGATAACACTTTGAGGAAATCGTTTGATTTTTCAGGTACGCCGATAAAAATTTTAACGAGGGAAAAGAAGAACGACTGATATGAAAGAGTTTTATATTTCCGACGGCTGGTACTGGTTTTTGATTGCGGCTTTTGTCTGTTATTTTATAGGCTGTTTTAATTTCGCCGTACTTATTTCGCATTTCAAGAAAAAAGATATAAGGGAAATAGGTAGCGGAAATCCCGGTACTATGAATATGACGCGTACTTTCGGAATGAAAATAGGCGTCCTGAATTTCTTTTGCGACGTTATCAAAGGCGGGGTACCTGCACTCGCGGGATATTTTATTTTTAAAGATTATGTCTTTGCGGGTACGCAGGTGCTTGTTTCCGATTTTGCGCGTTACTACTTCGGTCTTTTCGTTATAATAGGTCATATTTTTCCGGTTACACTCAAATTTAAGGGGGGCAAGGGTATCGCATCGACTCTCGGTATGTTTGTATTTGCGCTCTCTTGTGAAAAATGGTGGTATTTCCCCGTACTCGTTGTTTTCCATTTTGCAATATTATTTTATATCGCCGTTACCGAATGGGGGTCTATGGGTTCGTTGCTTGGCGTTGCATTGCTTACAATCTGGCAGGCGGTGCTGATTATATTCAGATATTCTTCGAATCTTTTGAACGGTTGGATAATCGCGGTGTTCGGTATTCTTGCGTTTGTCAACGTTCTTACCTGGACCGCTCACCGTAAAAATATATTCAGGCTGCTTGCGGGCGAGGAACATCACACTTCGGTTATAAAACGTAAAAAATTCAGATAAACTGTTGACAAATTTAAAAATAAGTATTAGAATTAAGTTGCTTGAATAAAAGACAAGTACCGCCGAGAGGCTTTCAGAGAGCGCGGAGTAGCTGTGAACCGCGTAGCAGGCAGGAGAACGGGAAACCACTTTGTAAATTTCGGGCTTTTTTAAAAGAGGTCTTTTAAATTAAAGACAATTAAGGTGGAACCGCGCATATGAAATTGCGTCCTTAAACGAAAAATCGTTTAAGGATTTTTTTTGCGCGATAAGGAGATGTTATTATGAATATTTTACTTAAAAATGGTTCGGTTCAGCTTGACGAGGGTGCAAATTGTGCCGACGCGGCTTTAAAAATCAGCGAGAGTATAGCCCGTTCTGCGGTTGCAGCTAAAATAAACGGCGTGCTTTGCGATTTGTCTTCGGGACTTTCGGACGGTGACAATCTCGAAATAGTAACTTTGAAAGATAAAGAAGGGCTTGAAGTTTACCGTCATACTTGCGCGCACGTGCTTGCTCAGGCGGTAAAAAATATTTATCCGACATGTAATCTTGCGATAGGGCCCGTAATCGAAAACGGTTTCTATTACGACATAGATTTTAAGACGCCGATTACTCAGGAAGATTTTGTAAAAATCGAAAGCGAAATGCTTAAAATCATTAAAAGCAATACGCCTGTAGAGAGGTTCGAACTGCCCCGCGCGGAAGCTTTGAAGCTTATGAAAAAGTATAAAGAGAAATACAAGATAGAGCTTATTAACGATTTGCCGGCGGATTCTGTGATTTCTTTCTATAAACAGGGTACGTTCACTGATTTGTGCCGCGGTCCCCATTTGCCTTCTACGGGTAAAATCAAAGCCTTTAAGCTTACTTCGCTTACGGGAGCATATTGGCGCGGAAATGAAAAAAATAAAATGCTTACCAGAATTTACGGCACTGCGTTTGAAAAGAAGAGTCAGCTTGAAGAATATCTTGCCGCGGCTGAAGAAGCTAAAAAGCGAGACCACAACAAACTCGGACGCGACCTCGGAATATTTATGACTTCCGACGTTGTCGGGCAGGGGTTGCCGATTTTAATGCCAAAGGGGGCTAAAATATTACAGATATTAACGCGTTTTGTTGAGGACGAAGAGGCTAAACGCGGCTTTATGATAACAAGAACCCCCAATATGGCTAAGTCTGATTTATACAAAATTTCGGGACACTGGGCGCACTACCGCGATAAAATGTTCATTTTGGGAGAAATAGACGGACAAGGAGAGTCGCCAGAAGGCGAAGAAATTATGGCATTGCGTCCTATGACATGCCCGTTCCAGTACCAGATTTTTAAGAATGGTTTGAAATCTTACAGAGATTTGCCTTGCAGATATTCGGAAACCGCGACAGAATTCAGAAAGGAAGCATCGGGCGAAATGCATGGTCTTATAAGAGTAAGGCAGTTTACTCTTTCGGACGGACATATCATCTGTACGAAAGAACAGGTTGAAGACGAATTCAAACGCTGTCTAGATTTATCTTACTATATTCTCGACGCGCTCGGAATGAGGGACGACGTTACGTACCGTTTCTCGAAAAGGGGTAAATCGAAGTCGGACAAATATATCGACGACGACAAAGCTTGGAATAATACCGAGGCGATGATGAAAGTTATTCTCGATGATATCGGTATTAACTATGTCGAGGCGGATGATGAGGCGGCTTTCTACGGACCCAAGCTCGATATTCAGATTAAAAACGTTCACGGAAAGGAAGATACGTTAATCACCATTCAGATAGATTTCGCTGCGGGCGAGAGCTTTGAAATGCAGTATATCGACGTAGACGGCTCAAAACAGTATCCTTACGTTATCCACAGAAGTTCAATCGGCTGTTACGAGAGGACGCTTGCGTTTCTTATTGAAAAATATGCAGGTGCTTTCCCGCTTTGGATGTGTCCGACGCAGGTTAAAATTCTACCTATCACCGACAGAACGCTTGACTATGCGAAACAGGTTGAAGAAAAGCTTATTCTTAAAGGCATACGTTGCGAGGTTGATACCAGAAACGAAAAAATCGGTTATAAAATACGCGAAGCGAAACTCGAAAAAACTCCGTACGTATTGGTCGTAGGCGATAAAGAGGCAGAAGATGGCACGGTGAACGTAAATAAACGCGGAGTTGAAGAGAAGACTACCGTTTCAGTGGACGAGTTTATTGCGCAAGTTGTTGAAGAAAATGCAAAAAAGATAATTTTTTAATAAACAATTAAAAATCAATTGACAATACAGCAAAAGAGTTGTAATATATTGTCGTTAAGCAAAGGCAAACCCTTTCGCCTTACGGAAATTTCGTATGGCAGATAATGATTTTTAGAATTTAACTGTTCTTGAATTGTTTCGGGTTGCTTTACGTAACCCGATTTTTTTTCGGGAAAATTATTGAGAGGTATATGATTATAAAGGACTTATATTCCGTCAACGAATCTATTCGCGATAGAGAAGTCAGAGTTATCGGAAGCGAAGGCGAAATGTTAGGCGTTATGTCGAGCCGCGATGCTCAGCGTCTTGCCGACGACGCAGGTTTGGATTTGGTTAAAATTTCTCCCAATGCCAACCCGCCGGTATGCAAAATTATGGATTATTCCAAATTTAAATACGAGCAGGCTAAAAGGGATAAGGAAAACCGTAAAAACCAGACTGTTATCGAAGTAAAAGAAATAAGGCTTTCGATGACAATCGACGTGGGCGATATCGCCGTTAAAACCAAACAGTGCCTTAAATTTTTGGAAGCTGGAAACAAGGTTAAAGTTTCCATCAGAATGAAAGGACGCGAGAATGCACGCTCCTATCAGGGTGTGAAGGTTATGCAGGACTTTTTCGAGGGACTGGACGGTAAAGCGGTTCAGGATAAAAAACCTGCGACAGAGGGTAGACATATCACAATGATGCTCTCGCCCGTAAAAGCTTAACACGAAAATCAAGAAAATTTTTCATTTGGAGGATAAAAATATGCCTAAGCAGAAGTCGCATAGCGGCACTAAAAAGCGTTTCTGGCTTACCTCGACCGGTAAGGTTAAAAGACCTCACGGAGGAAAGAACCATAAAGCTGAAACCAAAACCAGAAAGAGAAAGAGAAATTTGCGTCAAAACACGCTCGTTTCGACTACACAGGAATCAAACGTAAAAGCTATGATTCCTTATAAAGGTTAAGAGGAGGATAAATAATCATGCGTATTAAGAGAAGTGTTAACGCTTTAAAGAAGCGTAGAAAGATATTCCGCCTTTCAAAAGGCTATTTCGGCAATAAATCCAAGTCTTACAGAATCGCCCGTCAGGCGGTTATGAAGTCTTTAAATTACGCTTATATCGGCAGAAGGCTCAGAAAGCGCGATATGCGCAGTCTTTGGATAGCTCGTATAAATGCGGCGGCAAGACTTAACGGACTTTCGTATTCCAAATTTATGCACGGACTTAAAACTGCGGGTATTAACCTCAACAGAAAGGTTCTTGCAGAGATTGCAGTAAACGATTCCAAAGCATTTGCCGAACTTGCGGCGAAGGCTAAACAAGCTTTATAAATCAAATTTTAAGCCTTAAAACAAGGCTTAATTTTTTATATGGTTATAACTTCGAAATCAAATCCCGTAATAAAGACAGTAGCTTCGCTTTCGGACAAAAAGTTCAGAAAACAACTTAATTTATATCTCGTTGAAGGAATTAAACCTGTAAAAGAGTGCTTGAAAGCCGGCTGTGAAATAGAGAGAATTATTTGCACCGTAGAAAACGGGACTTTGTTTCCGAATGCTACGGTAGTCAGCGACGGCGTGTTTAAAAGCATTTCGAGCGAAAAAACTCCGCAAGGTGTTATAGCTGTCGTTAAAATTCCGGAAATGCCTATGGCTTCACCGAAAGGCTGTTGCCTTTTGCTTGATTGTTTACAGGATCCGGGTAATCTTGGTACGGTAATACGAACTGCAAACGCGGCAGGATACGAAGAAATCTATCTTATAAATTGTACGGATCCGTATTCTCCGAAATCCGTGCGTGCAAGTATGAGCGGTATTTTTTTCGTCAGACTTTATTCGGGCTCACGGGAAGAGATATTGAATTTGCTTAACGGAGTTCCCGTTATCTGTGCGGATATGAACGGGGAAGATGTTTTCGGTTTTAAGCCGCCTGAAAAATTTTGTCTTTGCATCGGCAATGAGGGCGGGGGTATAAGTTCGGAAGTATCTGAAAAGGCGCAGTATACTGTTAAAATTCCGATGAGAGAAACGTGCGAAAGCCTTAATGCGGCTGTATCGGCGGGAATTGCAATGTATGCGCTAAAAAACAATATCTAATTAAGAGGTGTAAAAATGTCAGGACATTCAAAATGGCACAATATAGCTGCAAAAAAAGGCAAAACAGACGCAGCTCGCGGCGCGATATTTACAAAGATAGGAAGAGAGCTTGCGGTTGCGGCGAAGGGTAATCCTAACCCTGACACAAACTCTAAGCTTGCCGATGTTATAGCAAAGGCAAAAGCTGCTAATATGCCTAACGAGAATATTAAACGTTCGATAGCGAAAGCCGCGGGAGAGCTCGGCGATAAAGACTATAAAGAGCTTACTTACGAAGGATACGGTGTAGCGGGTTCGGCGGTTATTATTAAGACGCTTACCGATAACGTCAACAGAACGGCGGGCGATATTCGTTCCACTATGTCCAAATGCGGCGGGCAGATGGGTAATAACGGTTGTGTTTCTTATATGTTTGATAACAAAGGTATTATCGTAATAGAACGTACCGTTGCTTTGGACGAAGACACGATGATGGAGTACTGTCTTGAAGCCGAGGCGGAAGACTTTACCGCTTTGGACGACGTTTATGAAATATACACGACGCCTGAAAAATTTTCCGCCGTACGTAAATATTTTGAGAACAAAGGTTTGTCGTTTCTCGAGGCTGCAATTAAAATGGTTCCGCAGAATTATATTACTCTCGACGGGGACAAGCTTGTGTCTTTCAAAAAAATGCTTGACAAACTCGATGAGCTTGATGATGTTCAGGATGTATATCACAACGTCGAACTTCCGGATGACGACGAATAATAGACAAATATATTAAAGGACGGAATAAACCGTCCTTTATTTTTTGCATAAAAAATAAATAAGTGAGCAAGATATTTTTACAAGCGTGAACGCTTTAATATATAGCTTATCTGTTAAAATATTGTTAATTTCATTGTTTTGACTGATAAGCGGGGGAGCAGTCGTATGATTACGGTTGCTCCCCTATGAATTTTCAAGCAAATGCCGCAATAAAATATTATATGAGAAAATTTTTACCTTATATTAAAATTTTAATATGTTTCATTCTTTGCGCATCGGTATTTGTAGCTTTTTTGTGTATGGCTTTTATACAGCGCGATAATGTCAAAGCGGAAGATGAGGCTATGCTTTGCGTTTGGCAGATAGATAATTTTGAAGGAGGCAAAGGTTCGCGCGCTGATTTCCTTAAAAATGCAGCTAACGGTTTTTCCGAAGGTAACCGCTGTTTCGTGACGGTGTTGTCCTTATCGGCAGAAGCGGCAAGACTGAGTTTGTCAGAAGGTAACGTTCCCGACGTTATTTCATTCGGTGCGGGAATTTACGGCATCGAAACTTTTATAAGCGGATATAAAACTTGGTGCAGGGGCGGCTATTGTTTGCTTTCAACGGATATAAACGCGGATTTCTCTGATATAAACCCGCAAAATACCGTTGTGAACGAAGGTAAGGATAATCTTTCGTCTGCCGCGGCCTTGTCTTGCGGGCTTCAAAGCGCAGTAAAAGAAAAGGCTACGGGGGCTTATGTAAAATTAATAAACGGCGATTATAAATATCTTTTAGGAACACAGCGCGACATTTACAGGTTGAAAACGCGCGGTGTTCCGTTTATAGTCAAACCTATAACAGAGTTTAATGACTTGTATCAGAATATTTCGGTGACTGCGGAGTCTAAACACGTTAAAGCTGCAAACGCCTATATAGATTATTTAATGTCTGTTACGGACGGTGTTACAAAGCTAGGGCTTTTAGCGGAGGGTGCTGTTTACGATGATGAGATGAGGGATATGCAAAATCTCAGCTTCGATTGCAAACTTGTTGCTCCTGTGAGTTTTGAAACAAGAAAACAGATTGAAAATATAATTTCAGGCGGAGATATAAATATGCTGAAAAATCTGCTTAAATAATTGAAAAAAACAAAAAAAAATGTTATGATATAGGCGGTGGCGATTTGAATTTCAATGATGTATCAAAGTTTTTGGAATGTGTTCCGAAAGAAGATAATTTCAGCTTTGCGGAAAATACGACATACGGTACGGGAGGAAGGGCGGAAATAGCATATTTTCCGAAATACATAAGACAGGCTGCGTTTGTATATAGTTATCTCGTTAATGAAAATATAAATTTCGTGATACTCGGCAACGGTTCGAATATACTTGCTTCGGATAAAAATTTTGACGGCGCGGTTATAAGCACCAAGCGTCTCAGTGGAGTGTATCGGGTAGGTATCGATAAATTATTCTGCCGTTCTGGAACAAAAGTTTCCGCTTTGCTGAAATATTGCGCTGATAAAGGGTTGAGCGGGCTTGAATATCTTGCGGGTATACCGGCTTCTGTCGGAGGACTTGTCTATATGAACGGCGGGGCAGGTGGAAAAGTCATTGCGCAGAATGTGTTGAATGTAAAGTTATTTGATGGAAAAATTCGTAATTTTTCAAATAATTCTTGTCAATTTGGTAATAAATATAGTATTATGCGTGACATAAATAGCATTATTTTGGGCGTAATGCTTAAAGTTGAACCCGAAAAATGCGAAAAGGTCAAAGACAATATAGTTTTGTTTTTGGAAAAAAGAAGCTGTCAGCCGAAAGGCAGAAGTTGCGGTTGTGTCTTTAAAAATGTGGGAGCGCTCGGAGCAGGAAAAATAATTGACGAAGCAGGACTGAAAGGCTTGTCTGTCGGAAACGCGCAAGTCAGTTCGGAACACGGAAATTTTATTATAAATTACGGCTCGGATTCAGCCGACGTGTATGCGCTTGTAAAAGAGGTTAAGCGCAGGGTTTTCGAGAGAACGGGGATTGTTCTGGAAGAAGAGGTTGTTTACATAGGAGATTTTTAAATGATACTTACAGCTGATTATCATACGCATACGCCTTATTCGCACGGGAAAAATACGATTCTCGAAAATGCCGCTGTAGCGAAGGCAAAAGGACTTAAAGAAATTGCGATAACGGACCATGGTTTCAATCACTTGCTTTTCGGACTCAAACGCAAAAATATTCCGGCGGTTCGTTCCGAAATAAACGAAGCAGAAAAGCTCACGGGAGTTAGGGTGCTTCTCGGAATGGAGAGTAATCTTATTTCCCTTGACGGCAATGCGGATATGACGAAAAGCGATTTGAAAGATTTCGATATTTTTCTTTGCGGTATACACGAGGTTGTTAAATACAAAAGTTTTTCCGATATGTATAAAATTTTTATTAAAAATTATGCTGCGTATAAATTCGGAAAAAAACCGTCGGACAAGGTCATTGAAAATACAACGAAAGCATATATAAACACAATCAAGAATAACCCTGTGGATATTCTTACGCACATTAATTATAAATGTTATTGTAATTTAAAAGAAGTTGCGCAGTGCTGTTCCGATTACGGAACCTATATAGAAATAAACACCAAGAAAAGACACGTTTCAGCAGAAGAGCTAAATCTGATGGCGACGACAGGCGTAAGGTTCGTTATCGATTCCGACGCGCATTCCGCGGATCGTGTGGGCGATACGAAAATTGCGGAAGAAATTTTATCCGAAGCGGAAGTTCCGCTTGACAGAATAGATAATGTCGACGGCAGGCTTCCGAAATTCAGGTTTGCCGAGTACAAATTAAAAAATTTATAATATGCTGAATTTTACCGAAGAAATTAAAAACGAAATTACTTCCGCTCCGTTGGAGGGCAGGTGCTGTAAACTTGCCCTTGTTTCTGCGTTTATCCGTACGAGCGGAAGCGTTATTTCTAAAAACGGTGAATATGGTTTCGAGGTTGTGACGGAAAACGAGAGTACGGCGGAATTTATTTCGGATTTGCTTGAAAGTACGTTTAATCTTCACCTGATAGTAACGGGTGCGAAATTCGACGTGATGAGCGGCAGGGACAAGCTAACGTTTGAGTGTTTGGGAAAAAATGCTTTAAAACTTTTGATAGAAACGGGTATTCTTGTTGAAAACGCCGACGGTATAATGTTAAATCTCGGAATCGAAGAGAGAATCGTAGAAAACGATTGCTGTAAAACCGCTTACTTGAAAGGCGCGTTTCTCGGCGGAGGTAGTTGTACTCTGCCGGACGAAGCAACTTACAGCCGAACCGGTTATCACTTTGAAATAGTTTTTTACAATAAGCTTACTGCAAGCGATTTTTGTGCTTTGCTATGCGATTTTGAAATTCTCGCTAAGTTGGTCGCGCGTAAGGAATCCGCGGTAGTCTACGTTAAAAGTAAAGAGGTAATATCGGACATTTTAAACGTTTTGTCTGCGTATTCCTGTTTGGATAAATTAAACAGATTGGTAGAATTAAAAGACAGGACAAACAATGCGAACAGGGTAAATAATTGCTCGGTTTCCAATATAGACAAGACCGTTACCGCTTCTGTCAATCAGGTTCGGGCAATAGAGATAATATCCGCAACTATCGGATTGCAAAGTCTCGATAAAATGCTTTTCGACGTCGCCGAAGCGCGTCTTGCCGACAAAAACGCTTCTATGCAGGAGCTTTCGGACAGATTGAAAATATCCAAAAGCTGCTTAAATCACAGAATGAGAAAAATTCTCGAACTTGCTAAATCGCTTGGGAGAGATTGAGGGGCTTATGACCGATTTCATACATCTTCATTTGCACACAGAATACTCGTTATTGGACGGAGCGTGCAAAATCGACAGTCTGATAGAACATTGCAAACGCAATTCGATAGATACCGTCTGTATTACCGATCACGGAAATATGTACGGTACTTTGCAGCTTGCCGAAAAAGCCGCGGTAGCTGGTTTGAAATATATTATAGGCTGTGAGTTTTATCTTACGAAAGATATGAACGACAAATCCTCCAATACGGCGGAACATCTGATTTTGCTGGCAAAAAACAGAAAAGGTTACATAAATCTCGTTCAGCTTGACTCTATGGCGTTTGTGGACGGCTTTTATTACAAACCGAAGATTGACTATGAAATTCTAAAAGAACACTCCGAAGGGGTTATCTGCCTTTCTGCGTGTCTTGCGGGCGGAATTCCGCGCCGTTTGCTTGCTGGTGATTACGAAGGAGCGAAAAAACTTGCGCTCTATCTGAAAGATATTTTCAAAGACGATTTTTACATAGAAATTCAGGATCATGGCATCGAAGAAGAACGGCGTGTTCTGCCGCTTTTGATTAAGCTCGCAAATGAAATAAGCGTCGAACTCGTTGCGACGAACGACGTTCATTATCTCGGCAAAGAAGATGCGGAGATGCAGGATGTACTGATGTGTATACAGATGAAGAAGCAGCTTGACGATCCGAAACGAATGAAATTTTCGACGGATGAGTTTTATTTTAAAACGGGCGATGAAATGGCTGCGCTTTTTCCCAATCATCCTCAGGCGATAGCAAATACGCGCGTTATAGCCGATAAGGTTACAGAACCTGCGTTCAATCTAAACAAAAAGGGTTACCCCGTAAAGGATAATTCGCTTATTCCGACTTACGCTCCGCCCGACGGGAGTACTGCGGAGCAATATTTGCGCCGTCTTACGAGCGAAGGGCTCGTAAAGCGTTACGGAACCCCAACGCAACGCGAGCTTGACAGGGCGGAATACGAACTCGGTATAATTTGCGGTATGGGTTATGCGGATTATTATCTTGTGGTCTGGGATTTTATCAACTGGTCGAAAGAGCAGGGAATTCCCGTCGGTCCCGGGCGCGGTTCTGGCGTCAGTTCGATAGTTGCTTATTCCATAGGAATTACCGACGTCGAACCGCTTAAATACGATTTGCTGTTCGAGCGTTTTCTCAATCCGGACAGGGTATCTATGCCGGACTTCGATATTGACTTTTGTACGGACAGACGCGAGGAAACGATAGAGTACGTCCGCCGTAAATACGGAGCGGAGAATGTCTGTCAGATAGTAACTTTCGGTACGATGGCTGCAAAGAACTCCGTAAAAGACGTCGGCAGAGTTATGCGCGTTCCGTATTCCGAAACCGACAGACTGACTAAAATAATGGACGGTAAAACTTCGATAGGCGATTTGCTCGGCAGACGCATTGACGGAGCTAAGAAAAAATTTGATGCGGAAACAGACGAAGACAAGAAATCGGAGCTCGAAAGCAAACTGAACGAACTTAAAGCGGCGAGAAACGCGGAATTTTGCGAAATTTACGAAAACGACGAAGCGTTGCACCGCGTTATAGATATGGCCTTGAAAATAGAAGGGATGCCGCGCCAGACGGGTATTCACGCTGCCGGAGTTGTTATTTGTCAGAAAAGAATTGCGGATAACGTTCCGCTTTCGAGAAATGGCGAAGATGTAACTACCCAGTTTGTCGCAAAGGAAATCGAATCGCTCGGAATGCTGAAAATGGACTTCCTTGCGCTCGTGACTTTGACGGATATACAGAAATGTATCCAATATATAAAAGAAGACTTTAACAGGGAAATCGATTTCAATAAAATCGGCTACAACGACGCTGGCGCATACGGGCTTATTTCCGACGGCGATACGGACGGGGTGTTCCAGCTCGAAGCGGGGGGAATGAAGCGCTTTATGAAGCAGCTCAAACCTGACTGCCTTGAAGACCTTATAGCGGGAGTTTCGCTTTACCGTCCCGGTCCTATGAAATTTATAGATTCGTTCTGCAACAGAAAACACGGCGCCGAGCAGATTGCTTACGACTGCGCAGCCGAAGAGCAGATTTTAAAGGTCACTTACGGTATCCCCGTATATCAGGAACAGGTAATGCAGATTTTTCAGTTCCTTGCGGGTTTTTCTCTCGGTGAAGCGGATTTGGTAAGGCGCGCAATGGGTAAAAAAGATAAAAAGACCCTTATGGCGCAGAAAGAGAAATTTATAAACGGCGGTATAAGCGACATAAACGGCAGCGAAATAAAAGGTTGTGTGAACAACGGTATTTCCGCGGAAGTTGCGAATAAAATTTTCGGCGATATGGAAGGGTTTGCTTCATATGCATTCAACAAGTCGCACGCGGCTGCTTATGCGGTTCTTGCATATCAGACTGCCTGGCTGAAAAGATATTACTGTAAAGAATTCATTTGCGCACTTTTGAATAACCGTCTCAATAAAATAGACGAAATTACCAAATACGTTATTTATTTAAAAGAAAAAGGTTACAAAGTTTTTCCGCCCGACATAAATAAAAGTAAAACCGTATTTACAGTAGAAAACGATGGCGTTCGTTTCGGGCTTTCTGCGCTGAAAGGTGCGGGACAGGCTGTCGTGGATACGATAATCGAAGAAAGAAATAAAAACGGAAAATTCAGAGATTTTCCCGATTTCGTATCGCGTTGCATAAGCGTTCTTAATTCAAGGCTTGTCGAGGGCTTGATATTCGCAGGCGCTTTCGATGAAATGGGAGTCAATCGTTCGCGGCTTGCTTTGGTATACGAACAGCTATGTTCGAGAGCGAAAACTATAAGCAAACAACGCAGCAGTGCGCAGATGAGTTTATTCGGCGATATTCTCGAAGAGGAGAAGCTTGACGTTGTTTATCCCGATATACCCGAATACGAACTGAACGAAAAACTTTCCAAAGAAAAGTTGGTGTTAGGCGTATACGTAAGCGGACACCCGTTCGAAAAGTTTATGCATGCGTTTCCCGATTGTACGTTCGATTGTTCGTTTCTTGACGATTATGTCGAAGATGAAGAAGGAAATCGTACTTATAATCGCGTTACAGACGGTATGCGTATTACTATGGCAGGAATAATATCTTCTTTCAGGCGTACAATGACGAAACGCACGGGCAATTATATGGCTTTTATGACCGTTGAAGATGTTTATGGTAGTATGGAGTGCGTTTGCTTTCCTGGTGCCTATGAAAAATTCAAAGGCGAAATAGCCTGCGACAAAATAGTAAAAGTTAAAGGCAAACTTGACGTTGATGCGGAAAAAGGAATTTCTCTTATCGTGGACGATATTGCCGTTCCCGATTCTTCGAAAATCGGCGCGCCGTCGGATGGAGTCGCTGTAAAGCGTGAACAAGCCGTGTTGTGGCTGAATGCGGGAAAACTCGACGACGAAACTTTTGACGAGTTTATCGGTATGCTTTCTAATTACGAAGGTGAAACGGTCTGTAAAATCGTAAGAGGGGATAAGCGTTATAAGCTACCGTCGGGCGTAAATTATTGCAGAGGGCTTTTAGCGGAACTTTGCGCGTTTATCGAAAAGGAAGATATTAAGTTAGTAGATAAAACTTAAAAATTTTATTAAAATTGTTGTATTTTCAAAATTACTCTGTTATAATATAATTTAGGAATGATGTAATAATGTTCATTGCGGCGAAGGGGGCTTAGCGTGAACGGCGTATTCAAGCGGAGGTATTTATGAAGAGAATAGGCTTGTTAACCAGCGGCGGCGACGCTCCCGGTATGAACGCGTGCATAAGAGCGGTAGTCCGTACCGCGCTTTATTACGGAATTGAAGTTTACGGAATAGAACGCGGTTACCAGGGACTTATAGACGATGAAATGGTTTCGATGGAAATGCGTTCGGTTTCGGATATAGTCCAAAGAGGCGGAACCAAACTCAGAACCGCAAGATGTTTGGAAATGCTTACGAAAGCGGGACAGAAAAAAGCTGTCAAAACGCTTGAAGCAAGGGGAATCGAGGGTCTTGTCGTTATCGGCGGTGACGGCTCTTTCAGAGGAGCAAAATGTCTGTCCGAAGATTACGGTATTCCGACTATCGGTATCCCGGGCACTATCGACAACGACCTAGAATATACAGATTATACTCTCGGTTTCGATACGGCTGTAAATACTTGTATAGACGTTATAAATAAACTGCGCGATACAATGACTTCGCACGAAAGAATTTCAGTAGTTGAAGTTATGGGCAGGCGTTGCGGCGATATTGCGTTATACGCAGGTATTGCGAGCGGCGCCGAAATAATCGTCGTTCCCGAAGTCGTTTTCGATCTTGACGATATAGTAATGAAGATTAACCGTTCGCGTGCAAACGGTAAGCACTCTAATATTGTAGTAGTAGCCGAAGGGGTATGTTCCGCCGATGAATTCGCAAAGCAGTTGCAGTCGGTTACGACGTATTCGGTTCGTCCCACGTCTATCGGACATATACAGCGCGGCGGTTCTCCGACAATGGCTGACAGAATGCTGGCGGCGCAGTTCGGAAATAAAGCCGTTCGTCTTTTAAACGAAGGAATAGGCAACAGAGTAGTCGGAATACATAAAAACGAAATCATCGATTTGGATATAATCGAAGCCGTGAGCATGAAAAAGAAATTCAATTATGAATTGTATGAAACGCTTCAAATGATTTCAATGTAACAGCGTATATAAAGCCGCCTGTTAAACAGCGGCTTTTTTAATGCGATAAATATGATAAGGAAATAATAAATGATTTTAACCGTTTGTCCCAGTCCCTGTATAGATGTTAATATGGAAGTCGAATCTTTGGGCGTGGGAATGTCAAATAAAATTATAAGCAAAAAAACGTTTTATACGGGAAAAGCTTTAAATGTTGCGGTCGGTCTTGCGAGATTGAAAGCGGACGTTTTCGCAACGGGATTTATGTATGAGGAAAACGGTACGCAGTTCGAGCACGAATTGCACCGCGAAGGAATTCCGTACAAATTTGTATGGAACAAGGGTCGGGTTCGCGAAAATTTTAAAATAATAGACCGCAGGTCGATGCTTACCGAAGTCGATGACGTAAGTCCCGAGGTTTCTTCGGAAAAACAGGAAGAACTGATTCGTCTCGTATCGCATATTGCGTTAAAATGCGACGGAATAGTAATTTCGGGAAGCCTTGCGAAAGGTATGACACCCGATTTCTATTACAAAGTGTTGAAAGCCGTGCCGCTTTCAGTTGTAAAAATAGCTGATACGGAAGGCGACAGGTTGATTGAAGCGTTAAAATGCGGAGTTAAGCTAGTAAAACCCAACCTCGATGAATTAGAGCGGACGTTAAAAAGAAAAATCGTTTCAAAAACCGATATGTTAGAAGGTTGCCGTGAAATCTTGGATAAAGGCGCTGAATATGTATTGCTTTCTCTCGGAAAACTCGGGGCGGTTATTACGGACGGCAGTAAGAATTATTATTGTAAAAGCGTAAATGTCGCTATGAATTCGACGGTAGGCGCAGGTGACGGAATGTTGGCTGCGGCAACGAACGCGCTTATTAAAGGCGGCTCTATGCAGGAGGTTCTCCGTTGCGGGGTTGCGGGCGGAACTGCGTCCGTAACATTGCCGGACAGCATTTCTTTCACAAAAGACAAATACGAGGAAATTCTTTCCTCGCTTACCGTGAAAGAAATTTAATTATAATACTTGATATTTCCGTATTTTTATATTATAATAAAATAAATTATATTGGAGAAAATTTATGTGGGACAGCAACGCGCTATTGCAGCTTTTAAATTCGATGCCTGAAAAGCTGAGCAAAGAAAATCTTGAAAAAATTCAATTGGTAATAGATGCGGATAAATACAAAAACAGCTTGATTAGCGGTTTTGATCTTTGCGGTATGTATGCTCCTTTTTGCCGAGGCTGTAAAAAAACAAGCATTTATCCATGCGCACTCGCATATGTCAATATGAAGAAGTCCGAAGGTATGCGTATCGAAATCGATGCAAAACCCGTTACTACTGCGGAAAATAAAATTTTTTCTCAGCCTTCTGTTGTTTGTGGACTGTCGGAAATGTATGAAGTTTCGAAGGATTGTGCAGAGAAAGAAATCGCCACGGTTTCGGCTGTTGAAGAAGAGTCCCGCGCAGAGGACGAAGCGGAAAAAAAAGCTGAACTGTTTATTAACGAACAGCCTGCCGTGCAGGAAACAGTTGCGGTTGAAGAGTCTTTAAATACAACATCAGAAGAGGCTGTGCTTGTACGCGAACCTATTCATAAGCCCGTCAACCGTAAAATAAGGATTGCAGTTGCAAGAAAAAAGATTTAAACAAAAATTATGCGGGCAAAGCTTTTTAAGGCTTTGCCTTGATTTTTTAAATAACTAATGAAGAAATTTTCAATAAAAATCTATACTGCGGTTTCCGTAATCTGCCTGATATTCTGTTCCGTAATTTTGCCGTCCTGCAAAGATAATTACGGCGCAGGAAACAGCGGAAACGACGTCGGGCATATTCATACGTACGGCGGATGGACCACTGTAAAAATTCCTGATTGCACCGAAGAAGGAAAACGCGAGCGCGTCTGTATATGCGGCGATAAACAGTCCGAAGTTATAAATTCTCTCGGTCACGATTATATCTTTCACGAAGCCAAACGGGCGGATTGTTTAAATATCGGTTGGGAGAAATACAGCGATTGTACGCGCTGTGATTTTTCCGATTATGTCGAAAAACCTGCGCTCGGTCACGAATTCGGGGATTGGAGCGTAACCGTCGAACCGTCTTGTACCGATAAGGGCTCTGAAACCCGCGTTTGTCTTCGTGATTGTTCTTTTACCGAAACAAGGCAAATTGACGCTTTCGAACATATTGAGAGTGAATGGCTTGTTGCCGAAAAACCCGACTGTGAAACAGACGGAATTAAAATTAAAGTATGTGAAAAGGTGTAATGCGGAATTAGATAGAGAAATTATTCCAGCGCTCACTCACGATTTCAGTGAATGGACGCAGATAAAGGCACCGACTTGTGTTGAATACGGAATTGAAATGCGTGTTTGTTCGCGCGATAAAAACCATACTCAAACACGCTCTTTAAATTCGTCGGGGCACAGCTATAAACTTCAAATCGATACAGAATCGCACAGGGAAATATGCGAAGTTTGCGGTGACGCTAAGACGGGTCTGCCTCATGAATGGAGCGGAAACATTTGTTCTGTTTGCGGTTATGAAAAGGAACAGACAAACGAACTCGATTATTTTAGCGTTGACGGCTTGTCATATACGGTTGTCGGTATAGGTACGTTTACCGATACCGAATTGATTATTCCGTCGGAATATAGAGGACTTCCCGTTACGGCTATTGCTCCGCAAGCGTTCAGCGGTTGCAAATTTATAAAGAGAGTAACCGTTCCTGCATCGGTGACGGAAATCGAAGTAAGAGCGTTTGACGGATGCGAGCTTAACGAAGTCGAATTCATAAATACGGAAGGCTGGGGATTATATTCGGAAGACGTGTATAAAGGCGCAATATCTCAAAAAGTTTTAATGGATGTGATTTCGGCTTGTAGAGCATTGGTCAGCTATTGCGATTATACTTGGAAACGTGTCGAAATTTAAATAATCATCGACTTATGTTGTAAAATAAATTTATTTATGTTATGATAATTAATATCGTGTTTTAGCGAAACTTACGGTGAAAATATGCGAAAAATATTACTTGCTAAGCTTAAAGAATCTGCAATATCGGTACTGCCCGTTACGGCTATTGTACTTATTTTAATGCCGATTTTTGGTTTTGAAGTGCAGGAAATCGTAACTTTTGCGGTTTGTGCGGTTTTTCTTATTTTTGGAATCAGTTTATTTAATCTCGGCGCGGATTTGGCAATGACGCCTATGGGCGAACACGTCGGAACGGGATTAACAAAGTCGAAAAAACTTACGATACTGTTATCGGTATGTTTTATTTTGGGTGTGCTTGTAACTATTGCCGAGCCCGATTTGACCGTTCTAGCAAAACAAATTAGTGAAAACAATATATGGATAATAATAATTCCCGTAGGAATAGGTGTCGGATTGTTTTTGGTAATCGCCGTTACCAAGATAGTTTTTCATATTAACTTATCCGCGCTTTTGATGTTTTTTTATCTTATGATGTTTGCCGTAACCGCAATAATAATTGACAGCGGTTTGACTGATTTTGTTCCTCTGTCGTTTGATTCAGGCGGAGTTACGACAGGTCCCATAACAGTACCTTTTATAATGGCACTCGGTTTCGGTATTTCGTCGACAATAGGCGGACGCGATGCAAACGAGAACAGTTTCGGGCTTATCGCGCTCTGTTCAATCGGACCTATGATTGCCGTAATGATATTGTTTTTATTTACGGGAGGCAACGCGGAACCCGAAGTTTATCCAACGGTCAGCGAAAGTCTTGTCAAACTCGGAAACATTGTTCTCGATAATCTTACGAGCGTTGCTCTGGCTCTCGGACTTATTGTTGCTTTTTTCTTTATCTTGCAGTTTACGATTCTTAAACTTCCCAAGACAAGATTGATTCAGATAGGTATAGGAATAGCATATACTTTTGTCGGACTGATTATTTTTCTTGTTGCGGTAACTGTTGGATTTTTGCCGATAGGATACAAACTCGGTCAGAAACTGGCAGAGTTTAACGAAATTTTTCTCGTTATTTTCGGTTTTGTTATCGGTATGGTGGTTGTCCTTGCCGAACCTGCGGTACACGTTCTCAATAAACAAGTCGAAGAAGTTACGGGGGGTGGAGTAAAGAAGCTCGAAATGTTAATCGCGCTCTCCGTCGCGGTCGGAATTTCTATTGGGTTGTCGATGATACGTATGCTGTTCGGTTTCTCTATTTTGTATTATCTTATCCCCGGTTATCTCATATCGCTCGGACTTTCGTTCTTCGTCCCTAAAATTTATACGGCTATAGCGTTTGATTCGGGCGGCGTTGCAAGCGGACCGCTTACTTCGAGTTTTATTCTTCCGCTTGTGGTCGGTGCTTGTGGGGCAATAGGCGGAAACGTGCTTACAGATGCGTTCGGCGTGGTTGCAATGGTTGCTATGACGCCGTTGATAACGATACAGATTCTCGGCTTTAAAGCCGTTATGACGGCTAAAGTTCGGACAAAGCTCGTAATGAAGCGAATTCTTTCCGCAGACGACGAGCAAATTATTTATTTTAAATAGGAGAACGCTATGACTGAAAAAATCAATATAGCGCGCGGCAGACGAAAGGTAAAAACATCTTCGGAAAAAAAAGAAAAAATATCCGCAAATAAAACAAACCCGAATACGGTAACTACAAACAAACTTGAACTTCTTGTTACGATAGTCAATAAAAAAAAGGCAGAATTTTATACCGACTTGTTGCAGTCGTTTGACGTAAATATGCAGGTAACCGCATTCGGAAGAGGAACCGCAGACGCGAAAATGCTCGTTTATCTCGGTCTTGCGGATTCGGAAAAAGCCGTAATTTTCAGCGTTATACAGCAAAACATGCTTGGCAATGCGTTAAGTATGCTCGAATATAAGTTTAAGACCATAAAAGACGGTAAAGGCGTCGCGTTTTCTGTTCCGCTTACAAGCGTAATAGGTACGCTGATTTTCAGATTTTTGAGCAATAACAGAATGTCGGTCAGGGAGGAAAAATAAATGAATTACGAAGCAGTTGTATGTATTGTTAATGCGGGATATTCCGATCTCGTTATGGAAGCGGCAAGAGAGGTCGGCGCGAGAGGCGGTACGGTTATTCACGCGAAAGGCACCGCCAATAAAGAGGCGGAACAGTACTTTAAAATTACAATTCAGCCCGATAAAGAAATAGTATTAATTCTTGTTCCTGAAGATATAAAAGATGAGGTTCTGCATTCAATTTATAAGACGGCAGGTTTGAAATCCGAAGGGCAGGGAATTGCTTTTTCTATGGCTGTCGATCACGTTGTCGGCTTGTCCGCCGATATTTCTTCCGAGACAGAGAAAAAGAAGGAAGAAAAATCAGAATCAGAAAAAGAATAGTAAGTTAATTTGGTAATAATAGATAGAAAAACCGAGGAATAAATTTATGTCCTCGGCTTATTATTGTATAACGAAAACCACGCGATAGTCGCGTGGTTCAAAAGAGGTTAACCGATAAACAAGACAAAAAAACTCCGTTTGATTTAAAATAAAACC
>CAJTNY010000015.1 GCA_910577875.1 uncultured Christensenella sp. | reverse complement strand
TATGAGCAAGATTTAACGGCGGCAAAAGAACAGGTAGATCAACCGTTTGAGCAGGCAGAAGAAGCAGAGCAGTTGCGTAATGAACTTGCGGCTATAGATGCGGAACTTGACTTGGGCAAGCAGGAAGCACCGATTGTAATGGACGAAGATACGGAAGCAAAACCTGTTGTTGCGATTCTCAACGAAGATGACGAGGAGGACGAAGCGGAAGTGGCGTAAAATTTTTCAAAAAATCACTTTGTGTCTCTTTACAAAATAATATAATAATGTTATAATGAGCTTAGTTAAATAAAATCATTTAATCCGTTGGGTAACATAGAGGGTTGATTTGCAAAAGCATTTCAAACCCTTTTTTAGTTTGGGAGGACAGCTTATGAATAGCAAGGCAATAAGTAATGAAAAAGCGAAGAAGGCAATACTGTATTGCCGTTCAGTAGCGGGTGATCGTGCGGAATTGCAAAGACAAAGTGATACGTTGACTGAATATGCAAAAGCAAATGGGTTGTCGGCAATACGGACAGTATTGGAATGCGGAAAAATGGATGCGCTCACATATAGCAATTTAAGGTTACAGGCAAAGTACCGTGAATTTGATGTATTGATAGTACCCGAACTTGAAGTGCTTGGTAATTCTGCAATAGAGATAACTCAGGAAGTAAACTTTCTTACGGAAAATGGCGTAAAAGTAATATCGTTGAAAGACGGCGAGCTGAACGCCGAAACTTTGCCAAGTACATTCCGAAAAGGTTTTCGTATTTTAAGCCACAACTAAATAGAAATCGTTAATCCGTTGGGTAACATAGAGGGTTTGATTTGCAAATGGCAATTCAAACCCTCTCATATTTTATGAAGGAGTATATTTTGAGAAGAAAAAAATTGACAAGTAATGAGAAAGTCAAAATATTAATTCAACCATTTATAAGTAAGAAGGATATAGCAGATATATTACTTTGCACAGCTAAAATTTCCGAGACAATCTATAACAATATCCTTTTATTAATGAAACGAAATAATTATAGAATATTAGACTACAATCATATTCCTACTAAGTTATTTTTAACGTATTGCAATTTAGACATTGCAGATTTTATTGAAGCTGCAAGCATTGAAACAAAAATAAACGGTAACGATAATGTCGCTTAATATAATATGGGGACCGACTTTTACTCAGGATAAAACAACAAAAAAATGGAATATTCGTGCCAAATATCAAACAGATGAAAAAATTAAAGAATTTAGAAAAAGAGGAATTGATTCAAAAAAAGAAGCTAAATTAATATGGTTGGATTTTTACGGTCAATTTGAATCAATAGACCTAAATAAAGTGGATGTAAATATTCCATCTGTAGAGCAATTTGAGCTAATAAAAGTAAAAGATAGCCGAAACGCCATTCAACCGTGGTTTAATCAGAACTCGCAAAAACATATTGGATTAACTATAAATGAGCTATATGAATTATATAAAAACTATATAACTCAAAGGTTAAAATCCGGAAGTGTACGGTCAGCCTGCGATGTTATAAGAAAATTTGTATTACCAACATTTGGCGATTTAGATGCCGGCGAAATAACAACAAATGATATTTTGGACTGGCAAAATTTTTTGAATAGTACAAAATATAAATACAAATACAAATCAAAAATATATTGCGGTTTTACCGCACTTATGAATTATGGAATCAAATTTCATAATTTGTCCGAGAATGTTGTAAGCAAAGTCGGTAATTTTAAGAACAATGAACAACGTAGAGAAATGCTTATTTGGTCGGAAGATGAGTTTCAAAAAGTTTATTCAGTTATAAATGACCAATTGTATCAATGCTTAATTGCTTTTTTATATTTAATGGGAACAAGAGAAGGGGAAGCCCTTGCCTTAACATGGCGTGATGTTGACTTTATTAGAGAAGAAGTTAAAATCAATAAGTCAATAAATAGAAAACGCGCAGAAAAAGGGTATAAAGCTGAAATTATGGGTTTTGAAAATCTATCAGCAATGGGTTGGCATAATGTTTGTGGGCGAAAATATGAAATAACTACTCCTAAAAATAAAGCATCTTATAGACAAATAGTTTTGCCCAAAAATCTCGTTAATATTTTAAAAGAGTATAAAGTTATATGTGAGCAAGAATATGATTTTGCAGAAAATAATTTTGTGTTTGGCGGAAAATTTCCTTTATCATCTCAAACAGTTAGACGAAGATTAAATGAGTATGCCGATAAAGCAGGAGTAAAAAGGATAAGAGTACACGATCTGCGTCATTCTCATGCATCCTTACTAATTAATAAGGGACAAAATATATTAATTGTTTCTCAAAGACTTGGACACAGTGATATAACCCAAACTTTAAATACATACAGTCATTTGTTCCCAAATGTACAAAAGCAAATTATAGACGCAATAGATTTAGAATTATAAAAAAAGCACTTTTAATAAAGTGCTTTTTTTAAATTGAAAATTTTTAAGAAATACGACATTGGATTGACTTTACTAAAAGAATTTGATAAAATCAAAACAGTTTGGTAAATGAATAAAAAATGAATAGTAATTTTATCAAAAAAAATAGTTTAGTGGACGCTTTAGTGGACACTTTAGTGGACACTTGATTAACAAGTACTATATTTAGTGTAACAAAAACGCTCACACCACAACATATTGTGATATGAGCGCATTGGCAGGGGAGACACGATTCGAACATGCAACCGACGGTTTTGGAGACCGCGACTCTACCGTTGAGCTACTCCCCTAAATGCTAAAAGCGTAATAAATTATATATTAACTTATTATTTAAGTCAACTGTTTTCGGAGAAAATTTATGAAAAAACAATTTAAACTCGGCGTAATCGGCTGCGGGTTTATGGCACGGGCAATATTGAAGGGCGTAATACTGTCTGATTTTTTACACGAGAAGAAAATTATAGTCAGCGACGTTTCGGAAGCCAATCTTGAAAAAATAGGCTTTCTCGGAGTAAGAACGACAACCGATAATGAGTTTGTTGCGCAAAACAGCGAATTTTTGCTTTTAGCCGTCAAACCGCAGAATTTTGAAGAGGCTGTTAAAAGTCTTAACGGAACCAGACCCGAAAAAATTATTTCGGTTATGGCGGGTGTCAAGAAAAATACTATTAAAAACGCTTTCGGGTTAAGCGCTGTAAAAGTTGCGAGATGTATGCCTAACCTGCCTTGCTCAATCGGCAGCGGCGTTATCGGCGTGGATATGTCAGATTTTAACAATAATATAGACGATTTGGAATTTATAAGCAATGTTTTAAATTGTATCGGAACGGTTTTAAGCATTGACGAAAGCAAAATGGACGCAGTAACAGGCATAAGCGGCAGCGGGCCCGCTTATGTGTTTATGTTTATAGAAAGTCTTGTCGACGCGGGAATAAAGCACGGTCTGTCAAGAAACGAGGCGAAAATTCTCGCGGTTCAAACTTTAATCGGTTCGGCGGAAATGGTTGAACGTGAAGAACAATCGGTTTCCGAGCTGATTATGCAGGTATGCAGTAAGGGCGGAACGACAATTGAAGCGGTTAAGTCGTTGGAAGAAAACAATTTTTCCAAGGTTATTGGCGAAGCGGTTTCGGCTTGTGTTAAACGTTCGAAAGAGTTGTCTGAAAAATGAAAAGAGTGACTTTATATACGGACGGCGCTTGTTCGGGAAATCCGGGTATAGGCGGTTGGGGCGCGGTGCTTATTTACAACGGAAAGGAAAAACGAATTTCTTCGGCGGAAGATAATACAACCAATAACCGTATGGAGGTAACCGCGGTTATAGAGGGGTTGAAATGTCTTAAAGAGCCTTGTGAAGTGGACGTTTACAGCGATTCGGCTTATACGGTAAACGCTTTCAACAACGGTTGGGTTTATGTCTGGGATAGGCTTGGTTGGCGTAAAGCCGATAATAAACCTCTTTTAAACGAAGACTTATGGCAGGAGCTGTATTCTCTTTCAAAAATTCATAAATTGAATTTTATAAAAGTAAAGGGACATTCCGATAACGAATATAATAATATTTGCGACAAGCTTGCTACGGACGCCGTAAAAAATTTCAAAACTTCATTATAAATTTAACGTTTTTTATATATACTATTTATATAAATGAAGGATTACAAGCAAGCGTTAAAACATTCGGTAAATATTCTGGCGGCTGTGCTTTTCAGCGCAGTTGCTTTCGTTTTTACGGCGTACGGACTCGCTTATAAAAGTCTGCCGATTATAAGCAATCATTTTATGGCACTTATTTCGGTTTCTGCCGGTTTGCTTTCGGTTTTGCTGTTAGCCTATATTATCTTGTATATATTTAAAAAACAGGCTTGGTACAGACTGATTCTATGCACTTTGATATTTCTTGATATTTGCGGAATAGTCTTTTTTACGATTTGCGCAACGGGACTTATCGTAAAGATAAACAGTATACAGGCGCTAAGGGATTATATTGCCGAATTCGGCAACTGGGCTGTATTTTTGTTTATAGCGTTCTGTTTTTTGCAAGTCGTTATTCTGCCTGTACCCGGGTCTATTACGGTTGCCGCAGGGGTTGCACTGTTCGGTCCGTTCAGATGTGCGATTTACAGTTTTATCGGGATAGTTACGGGTTCTGTCGTCGCGTTTGCAATAGGCCGGTGGATAGGCTATAAAGCGGTTAAATGGATAGTAGGCAAAGATACGCTCGATAAATGGCTTAAAAACCTTAAAGGAAAGGATTATCTGATACTTTCTTTAATGTTTCTTTTGCCTATGTTTCCGGACGACGTTCTGTGTTTCGTTGCAGGCTTATCGTCGATGACTTGGCCGTATTTTTTAATAATGATATTCGTTACGCGTATAATTTCGGTTTTTACAACTGCTTATTCATTCGGGCTGATACCGTTTACTACGTGGTGGGGGATATTAATATGGGTTATCCTCGCAGGATTGGTGGTTCTGTCGTTTTGGCTTGTCTGTAAATATTCGGACAAAATCGACGCCTTTATCAAAAGTAAATTGAAATTAAAAAGATGACCGAATCGGCCGTCTTTTTTTTGTTTATTTAAAACAAAAAATAAATTTGATAAAATTTTATCCATATAGTTTGCATTTGCTGAAATTTATGATAAAATGATATATGTAGGAAATTTGGCATTCAGGAGAATTTTATGGATAAAATACGCTTGTTACAGTCGCGCAAGCAGAAAATTTTACAAGCGGGTAAGGTTATTCGCAAAGATATAGAAACCCTTATCGACAAGGATAGCTTTGTAGAACTTTCCGCTTTCAGTTTTTCCAAAAACGAATTTTACGGAGAGGAAGCCGAGGGCGAAGGCGTAGTAACCGGATTTGCTACCGTTGAAGGCTATCCTTTTTATATTGTCGCTCAGAATAGCGAAGTGCTTTCTGGCGGCGTCAGTAAAGCTAATTGCGAAAAGATTTCGAAATGTCTTAATCAGGCGGAAAAAACGTCCACTCCGGTAATCTATATGCTGTCTTCGCTCGGCGTTCAGATTGGAGAAGGCGTTAACGTTTTGGAAGGTCTTGCGGAGTTGATTTTAAAAGCTGCGCAGTTAAAAGGCACGGTTCCGCAGTATTTGATTGTTAACGGCGAAGCTTACGGCCAGATCGCTCTGCTTTCCGGGCTTTGCGATTTTACTTTTTTCATTGATAAAAAGAGCGCTCTTGCGGCAAACAGTCCTTTGGTGATATCGGCGGCAAGCGGAACCAATCTGAATAAATTCGACGTTTGCGGTGCGACGGGGCTCGATAAATCAAACCTTGTTTCATTTACGGTAAAAAATGTAAGCGAAATCAAATCTCTTATCTACAGATTAAACGAGCTTCTGTCTACTGCAGTAATCGATTGCGCAGAACTTAACGAAAGTATTCCGGCATTGGACAAGAAAAACGATGCGGATACAATTATGAAAGTATTTGATAAGGAAAGCGCGGTTGAAATCGGTGGGACTTATTCGCCTGAAATTAAATGTCTGCTTGCGAGAATAGGCGGTATTTCCGTTGCGGCGATTGTATTTAATGCAAATGAAGGTGTTAAACTCAACGCGCGCAATGTAAGAAAGATAAAAGACTTTGCGGAGTTTGCGTGCTGTTATAATCTGCCTTACTTAACGTTTGTAAATACTTTGGGAATTCAGTCCGATATCGAAACTAATAACAGTACTGTAATTAAAGAACTCGGTGAGTACGTTTCGATTCTGGACTGTATTTGTTCCGCAAAAATTTCAGTAGTATATGGAAAAGCGATAGGACTCGGGTATACGATTTTTGCCGCTAAAAGTATGGGGTATGATTACACTTATGCGTTTGCAAATGCAAAAATAGCATTATTTGACAGTTTTCAGGGTGCTGAAATAGAATTCTCGGAAACAAAAGCGGATAAAAACGAACTTGCGTTGCGTTACGCGGAAGAAAATTCAGATCCAGTCAATGCCGCTAAGGGCGGTTATATCGATAATATAATTCAGCCGTCCTTTTTGAAGCAGTATTTAATCGCTTCTTTGCAGATGTTATTAAAGTGAGGCGTTAAATGGAAAACAGTTTATTATCACTGATAAATCAGGAAGGCAGTCTCGGTTTCGGCGAGGCGTGTATATATGCTCTTATAGGTTATCTGATTGTTTTTATCGGTATTGCTATAATAATTTTTATTATCTGGCTTATCGGACTTGTACTCAGAAAAACCGATAACCTTGCTTTTCTTACTAAGGCGGGCAGAAAGAAAAATAAAATAAATGAAAACGCAATCGAGCGCGTTGACGAGATTGACGGAGAAGTACCGGACGAAGTAAAAGTGGCTATTATTGCGGCTGTAATGGCTTATTACTGTGAAGAAAAACCCGAATGTGAGTTCAGGGTGAGAAGAATAAAGAGAATATAAGGAGATAAGTAATGCGTAATTTTATTGTAACAATTGACGGTAAAAGTTATTCGGTAGGCGTAGAAGAAGTCGGTGCTGATACAACAAGCGGTGTTTCTCAACCTAAAACAGTTTCGGCTACGTCTGTAACAACACCCAAAATATCCGTAGAAGGAGAAAAGGTTTTATCGCCGTTTCCCGGAATTATTAAAAATATTCTTGTTGCCGACGGAAGTCAGGTTAAAAAAGATCAGCCTATAATGGTTCTTGAAGCTATGAAAATGGATAATGAAATAACCGCGCCTTGTGACGGTATAGTTACTTTCGGTATTGTAAAGGGCGCTAACGTCGAAACAAATGCGGTACTTGCGGTGATAGGCTGAGCGGAGGAGCTATGCAACAAAGTTTACTTGTAAACTTTGGTCAGATATTCGGCAATCTGTTCGAATCGATGGGGTTCGTACAAGGGAATTGGCAGAACTATGTAATGCTTTTAATCTCGTTTGTGCTGATGTATCTAGCCATAGTTAGAAAATTTGAACCTATGCTGTTGCTTCCTATTGCTTTCGGAATGTTCTTGATTAATATTCCGGGTGCTGAGGTAGTGCTTTGGGGCAGGCATCCGGTCGATACGGCGGTTAGTTTAGGTGTTGCTGATAAATATGAAAATATTGCAGTCTATATAGACCCTCAATATTTGAGTTTGGATAATTTTAAAGACTATTTCATTTTTATCCGTCAAGGAAGCGTGGCTGAGAATACTGTGACATACTACGCAAATTATTCAGACCTGATAAATAATATCGAAACTACAATGGGTTATGGACAGTTTACGGAACTTTTTAGTTTGCAGGGCTACATCAAGTGCGACGTTATTAACGAGGTTACCCAATTTAACGAAACTTTTAACTATTCGTTTATTTTAGACGAGAGCTATGACGCTACCGTTAACAGGGGGTTACTCTGGTATCTGTACTTCGGGGTCGATAAGGTTATTTATCCTCCGCTTATATTCCTTGGTATAGGTGCGATGACGGATTTCGGACCTTTATTGGCAAATCCTAAAAGTATGCTTATAGGCGCAGGCGCGCAATTAGGTATATTTATTGCGTTTATACTTGCTTCCGTTCTCGGGTTTTCGGCTGCATCGGCAGTTGCAATCGCTATTATCGGCGGTGCTGACGGGCCTACTGCGATTATGGTTGCATCGAAGCTTGCACCCGATTTGATTCCTGCGATAGCGATTGCGGCATATTCGTATATGGCGTTGATTCCTATAATTCAGAAACCGTTGATGCGCGTGCTTACCACGAAGAAGGAAAAGATGATAAAAATGAAACCTCTACGTCAAGTAAGCAAACTCGAAAAAATTCTTTTCCCGTTAGTCGTAACGTTGGTGGTAGGGATAATTCTTCCGGAATCTATAACGCTTTTGGGTATGCTAATGCTTGGTAACTTATTCAAGGAATCAGGCGTTGTCGACAGACTGTCCACACAGGCGCAGAACGGACTTATGAATACAATAACGATATTCCTCGGAATTGCAGTTGGCTGTAAAGCCAAGGGTGGGTTGTTTTTAAGTATAGATACGCTTGCGATAATTGGCATCGGTTTATTTGCATTTGTCCTAGGAACAATGGGCGGTCTGCTTGTTGCAAAGATAATGTGCAAGATTACAAAGGGACAAATAAATCCGTTAATAGGTTCGGCGGGAGTTTCAGCCGTTCCTATGGCTGCTCGAATTTCCG
Source organism: uncultured Christensenella sp. (assembly GCA_910577875.1). GTDB lineage: Bacteria > Bacillota > Clostridia > Christensenellales > Borkfalkiaceae > Coproplasma. The sequence goes on along the minus strand of CAJTNY010000015.1, from coordinate 32,763 downwards.
AAGACGTCGGTAGAGAATACGATCCTCAGAACCATTTACTTATGCACGCTATGGGACCGAATGTGGCAGGCGTTATCGGTTCTGCAATAGCTGCGGGTGTACTACTTGCTTGCTTTATTTAAAAATTAAATTTGGTGAAAATTATGGAAAGTAAAAGACTTTTAATAACCGATACTATATTGCGCGATGCGCACCAGTCGCACGCCGCAACCCGTATGAGATTCGACGAAATGGAAGAAGTGCTTCCGCTTTTGGATGAAATCGGGTATTATTCGCTTGAAGCTTGGGGCGGCGCAACTTTCGATTCTTGTTTAAGATTTTTGAATGAAGACCCATGGGACAGATTAAAAAACTTAAAAAAGCACCTCAAAAAAACGCCGATACAGATGCTTTTGCGTGGTCAGAACCTTTTGGGTTATAGGCATTATGCGGATGATGTGGTAGAAAACTTTATTGATAAATCGATTGAAAACGGTGTGGGAGTAATCAGAGTTTTCGACGCTTTGAATGACCCGAGAAACCTTGAAACATCGGTTAAAGCGATTAAAAAATACGGTTCCGAAGGAAAGTGCGTGTGTGAAGCGGCTATTTCTTACACTACAAGTCCCGTTCATACGACGGAATATTTCGTGAAACTTGCAAAACAGCTTGAAGGAATGGGCGCGGATAATATCTGTATTAAAGATATGGCAAACCTTCTGTTGCCTTTCACGGCTTACGACGTTGTAAGCAAGCTTAAAAAAGCCTTGAAGCCGGAAACAAAAGTGCATCTTCATACGCACAATACTTCCGGTACCGGCGATATGATAAACTTGATGGCTATTCAGGCGGGAGTTGATATTGTTGATTGCGCGCTTTCACCGCTTGGAAACGGTACTTCCAATCCTGCTACAGAACCGCTTGTCGCAACGCTTAAAGATACTCCTTACGATACTGGGATAGATATTCAGAAGCTGTTGCCAGTTGTAAAACACTTTAATAAAGTTGCAGACCGCCTTGAAAAAGATGGTTTCCTTAATCCGAAAGTCAGAAGAGTAGATATAAATACTTTGCTGTATCAGGTTCCGGGCGGAATGTTGTCTAATCTTATGAACCAGCTTAAACAAGCGGGGCAGGAAGATAAATTATTGGAATGTCTTGCGGAAGTTCCGAAAGTCAGAAAAGATTGCGGATATCCTCCGCTTGTAACGCCGTCAAGTCAGATAGTCGGAACGCAGGCTGTTTGGAACGTCTTGTTGGGCAGATATAAAACAATTACAGCTCAGTATAAAGATTTAATCTTAGGCAGATACGGTTCTGTGTCGGGAGAGGTAAATGCCGACGTAACGAAGATGTGTACCGTAAACGGCGAAGAAGTGATAACTTGCCGTCCTGCAGACCTTATTCAGGACGAAATGCAAACGCTGACGGAAAAAGTGAAGTCTGACGGATTTTATGAAAAACCCGAAGATGTTCTTTCTTACGCACTTTTTCCTGAAGTATCTACTAATTATTTTAAATGGCGTAAAGCTCAAAAAACGGGAGTGGATAAAGATTTGGCGGACAATCCCGATAAAGTTTATCCTGTATAAATATAATTTTAACGGCGTGAACTGGGTTTCACGCCGTAAGGCTTAATTATGAATGTGGCAGTAATAGGTGCAGGAGCGTCAGGGCTTTTAGCGGCTTACGCGGCGGCTAACAATGGTAATTCTGTAACTGTATTTGAAAAAAACGAGAAATGCGGTAAAAAAATATATATAACGGGAAAAGGAAGATGCAATTTAACGCACGACTGCTCTCCCGACGAGTTTCTTTTAAATGTAGTTAATAATTCCAAATTTCTTACGAGCGCGATTTATGCGTTTTCTCCAGAGAAGACTATAAAGTTTTTCGAGGTCGGCGGATTAAAGCTGAAAACAGAGCGCGGAGCGAGGGTTTTTCCTGTTTCTGATAAAGCCAGTGATGTTACGAAATGTCTTGAAAATTATTGCAGAAATGTTGGAGTTGAATTTCATTTCTGTGAAAAAGTAGAAAAAATAAACGTTTTAAATAGTACTATATCTGGTATAACCACATCAAAAGGCAGTTTTTCGTTTGATAAAGTTATCGTTTGTACAGGAGGATTGAGTTATCCTTTGACCGGTTCAACGGGAGACGGTTATGTTTTTGCTCAAGATTCGGGACATAAAGTAATTGCTTTGAAACGAGGGCTTTGCGGTTTAAATATGAGAGGGAATTTCTATAAAGAATTGCAGGGACTTACGTTAAAAAACGTAAATTTATCCGTTATAAGCAACGGAAAAATTATAAGAGAATTTTTTGGCGAAATGCTTTTTACCCATTTCGGAATATCGGGACCGATAGTTCTGTCTGCTTCGAGCGTTATAAACAGACTGGATATAAATAATTTAAAATTGTCGCTTGATTTAAAACCTGCATTATCGATTGACCAACTTGATAAAAGACTTTTAAGAGATTTCGAAGTATTTAAAAATAAGACGATATTCAATTGTTTAAAAGAACTTGTTCCTTCCAAGTTGATTTCCGAAATTTTAAAACGTAGTGAAATATCACAGGATAAGAAAGTCAATTCTGTTACGAAACAAGAAAGGACGAGTTTATTGACGGTAATTAAGAATTTTGAAATGTTTGTTACATCTTTACGCGGTTTCGAAGAAGCAATAATAACTTCCGGCGGTGTCGATGTTAAAGAAATCAATCCTAAAACTATGGAAAGCAAGCTTGTAAAAGGTTTATATTTTTGCGGCGAAGTACTTGATTTAGACGCTTTTACAGGCGGTTTTAATTTACAGATAGCTTTTTCAACAGGATATGTTGCAGGTAAAAGCATAAGGAATAATTTATGAAAGCAATAAGAGGAGCGACCACGGTTAATAGCGATACCGCGGAAGAAATCAAGGAGTGCGTAAGCGAACTACTTCTGAAAATTAAAGAAAAAAACCGACTTAAGGATGAAGATATCGTCTGCATACTGTTTTCAAATACTGCGGATATACATTCTTATTATCCGGCAAAAGCAGCAAGAGAGGCTGGATTTGTTTCCTGTGCTTTATTCTCTTCGCTTGAACCCGAAATAAACGGCGCTTTGCAGAAATGTATAAGAGTAATGATTATTACCGAAAGCAATTGTTGTGCTGAACACGTTTATCTTAAAGGAGCGGCGAATTTGAGGAAAGATTTATCGAATAAGCTTAATATTGCGATTGACGGACCTGCTGGTAGCGGGAAGAGTACTGTTTCGAAACTGCTAGCAAAGCGTTTCAATATATTATATCTCGATACAGGCGCAATGTACCGTGCCTGTGCACTGGCTTGCCATCTCAATGGCATTAATGTTGCCGACGGAGTAAGCGTTAAAAAGTTTTTGGATAATATAAACATAACGGTAAAATACGAAAACGGCGCACAAGTTACATTTTTGAACGGTGACGATGTTTCGGATGAGATAAGAATTCCTGAAATTTCTATGCTTGCTTCGACGGTTTCCGCGCACGAGTGCGTAAGAATAAAAATGGTCGGGTTACAACGCGAAATCGCAAATAAAAATTCCTGCGTGCTTGACGGACGCGATATAGGGACGAACGTGCTTCCAGATGCTGAATTTAAGTTCTTCTTAACCGCTTTACCGGAAGTAAGAGCATGTAGAAGAACAAAGGAAAACGAGAGTAAGGGAATAAATCAGAAGTTTGAGGAAGTTTTAAAAGAAATAATAAGACGCGACGAACAGGATAGAACGCGTAAAATAGCTCCACTTTTGAAAGCGAACGACGCTGTCGAAGTCGATACAAGTTATATGGATATCGATGACGTTGTGAATTATATAACTAAAAATATTCAAGGCAGAATTTAATGGCAAGAAGAGAAAGAGCGAAACTCAATAAATTTGAAAAATGGTTCAGAACTCTTAGGCGTTTGGAACGAATATTTTACCGTCCTTTGTTTCCATATAAAAAATACGGGCATACGGAACTTTTTGACGACAGACCGTATATTTTTGTGGGTAATCATTTGAGTTTATTGGACGTTGTGGTTATCGCAATGGCGACAAGTAAACCTGTCCATTTTATGTCGAAACGTCAGCTGTTTGAAAAAGGATTAATGAAGAAATTCGTTACGAAATGTCAGTGTATACCCGTTAACCGCGACGGAACGGATGTAAAAGCTATTATGCTTGCTATGAAGTATTTAAAAGGCGGAGAATCTATAATTATATTCCCCGAAGGTACGCGCAATAAGAGCGAAGAGGTTTTTCTTCCTTTTAAAAGCGGTGCAGCTGCAATATCTATTAAAACTAAAACCCCGATAGTGCCGGTCGTACAAATTAAAAAAATCAAATTTTTAAGGCGTTCGCGCATAATTTACGGTGAGCCTATTGAATTCAGAGAATATTACGACAAGCGTCTTACGGAAGAAGATATTAAAAAATGCGACGACGCATTGCGTGAAAGAATGTTGGAATTGCATACTAGTCTGTCAGAGATAACAGCTAAAAAAAGCAAAAAGAAAAATATATAATGGAAATTTTTATTGCAAAAAACAGTGGTTTCTGCAAGGGAGTGCAATATGCGGTTAACACCGCTCTGTCTCTCGAAACCGGAAACGCTTATGTACTCGGCGAAATAATACACAACGCGGAAGTGGTTAAAGCGATTAACGATAAAGGACTTAAAACAGTTGACAGCTTAAACGAAGTTCCCGACGGCAGTTCGGTCGTTTTCCGTTCCCACGGCGTTCCTAAAAGTTTTTACGGCGAATGCGTTAGAAGAAATATTAAAATTGTCGATTGCACTTGCGGCTTTGTAAGGCGTACGCAGAAGATAGTTGAGGAGCAGAATGCTTCGGGTAATCATATTGTTATTGTCGGAGAACCTACTCATCCCGAGGTTATAGGACTTTTAGGCTGGTGTAACGGTAATGCGACAGTAATTAGTAATGCTGATGCAATTCCAGAGCATCTTATTAATAAGAGTCTTTGCGTGGTAAGTCAAACCACGTTTTCTGCGAGGAATTTCGAAAAAATTATAAAAAATATTAGAAAACTGTGTGAAAAAACAGTTGCTGTTTTCGAGACGATTTGTTATACTACTATTGAACGGCAGACAGAGACAGAAGAACTTGCTAAAAATTGCGAAGCAATGCTTGTTGTTGGCGGACTGAACAGTAGCAACACCAATAAGTTATACGAGCTTGCTTTAAAATATTGCGGTAATGTTTTTCGGCTATCAAGCGCTGCAGATTTGGATTATTCCAAAATAAAAAAATTCAAAAGTGTAGGTATTGTTTCAGGGGCGTCAACCCCGAATGCGCAAACCCGGGAGGTTCTCTTAAAGATGGAAGAAAACACAGAAGTTAAGGCAACGAATTCAATGGCTGATGTAGTTGCTAAAATCGACAACGAATCGAAGTTCAAAAAAGGACAGCTTGTTCAGGCGACTATATCGCAGGCAACGGAAGAAGGCTTGCAGATATTGTTGCCTTTCTCAAAGAAAGAAATCGCTTTGAGCAAAGACGAGCTCGACTGTGAACAGTACAGCGTCGAGGAATACGAAGAAAAAATCGGCGAAACAATTGATTTGCTTGTCGTAGAGCTTAAACCCAGCCTTAAACTTTCTCAGAAGATGATAAGAATGTTAAAAGAGGAAGAAGCTCTCAGTGCCGAGATTGAAGCGGGCAAAGAATTTTCAGTTGTCTGCACGGGTACTAATAAAGGCGGTCTTGTATCGCAGTTAGGCACATACTCGGTTTTCGTTCCTGCGAAAGAAATCCGTCCTGGATTCGTTAAAGACTTGACAAAGTACGAAGGTAAGACTTTGCGTCTTCGCGCACTTGAAATAAGAAAGACTGGTAGAAAAGAAATAATTGCTTCCCAGCGCGTAATTCTACAGGAAGAACACGAGGCGAGAGAAGCTGCAAAATCGGCAAAAGAAGAAGAGTTTTTCGCAAGCGTTGCCGTAGGCGATATAGTTGAAGGTAAAGTCGAAAGAGCGACGAGTTTCGGTGCGTTTGTTTCAGTAAACGGTTTTGACTGTCTTGCACATATTTCGGACCTTTCCTGGACGGGAGTTGAGTCTGTAAAAGACGTGCTTGAAATCGGCAAGTCTTATGAATTCAAAGTTCTTAAAATCGATAAAGAGAATAAAAAAGTTTCTATCGGATATAAACAGCTTCAACCTCAGCCTTGGGATCTTGCAGAAGGAAAATATAATGTCGGTGATATAATTCACGGTAAAGTTGTCAGAATCGTTCCTTTCGGTGCATTTGTCGAAGTTGAAAAAGGTATAGACGGACTTGTTCATGTTTCTCAGATTAGCTATGAAAGAATTGAGACTCCTGCATCTGTTCTTAATGTAGGCGATGAAGTCGATGCAAAAGTAATAGCTTTCGATGTAGATGCTAAGAAGATGAACCTTTCGATTAAAGCAATACTTCCCGAACCTGAAAGAGTGCCTCGTTCACCTAAAAATGAAAATGGTGAAGAGAAAGAAAACCGTAAATCGCGTTTTACGAGAAGAGAAAATTCCGAAGACGAACTTTCAACTTGGAGCGAAGGTAGCATTTCCGGTACTTCAATCGGTGATTTGCTTGCAAGTGTAAAAGGTAATAAATAAAGCAATTTAAACTCCACATTTCAGCGGAGCTTTTGAATAATAATCCACCCGCTATTGCGGGTGGATTATTACATATTTCTTAGAAGACCGATAACTTTACCGAGTATTGTCACATTATCAAATATAAAATCTTGCATATCATCGTTTTCGGGATGTAAAATAATTTTTCCGTCGCGTTTAAAAAACCTTTTTACGGTTGCGCTATCATCTACAAGAGCGACTACAATATCTCCGTTTTCAGCGGTTTTCTGCCTTTTAACGACAATTTTATCGCCGTTGAGCATACCGATTTTTATCATCGAATCACCGTGTACGTTGAGCATAAATAAATCTTCGCCAGCGGAAAAGAAATTTCCCGGAAGAGAATAAAAACCGTCATAATTTTCTGTCGCAAATATTGGCTGACCAGCCGCCACAGTACCGATTAAAGGAACTGAAACAGAATTTTGTTTAAGAGAAACCGCTCTATTTTTATTTCCTGCTTTGTTTAAAACACCACGCTCTTTAAGTTCGTTAATATAAGTAAATGCTGATGCCGTCGATTTCAAATCGCAAGCTTTACAAATTTCTCTGACGGTAGGAGAATAGCCGTTTTCCGAAATAAATTTCTGAATAAATTCAAATACGATTTCACTTTTGTCTATACGTTTCATTTATTTATAACCTCTAAATACATTATATCATAAAACATCTGAATAAATCAAACGTTTGTTCTGTTTAATTTGCTTGTATTTTAATATAAATTATAATATAATGGTTTCAGAGGTAAGAAATATGCAACAAAATAACGGACAAAAATGTGTGCTTTATGAAAGAGAATGTATAGGATGTCTTGAATGTGAAATATGTGACTTAAATCCTAATAAGATTTGCGATAATTGCGGTAAATGTCTTGAAATTAAAGACGATGCAGTAATAAAAATCGATAAAATAATAATAAACGACGGCGATTAAGCCGTCGTTTATTATTTATCTTCATCAGGACGTAATTTGACTTTTCCTACAACTCCGCGGCGGTTATCGTCGCTTATCGCCGCATAATGTTTACGCGTTGTATTTACGTCTTTATGTCCGAGAACGTCTGCAACTATATAAATATCGCCGGTTGCTTTATAAAGTGCTGTTCCGTAAGTGGAGCGGAGTTTATGCGGAGATATTTTTTTAAGAGGAGATACGATTTTTGCATATTTTTGAACGAGATTTTCTACCGCGCGGACGGTAATCCGATTCTTGTTGTTAGTTAGGAAAAGGGGAGAAGCAGGGGTATTTAAAGCATCGGCGGTATTTGTTTTATATTCTAAATATCTTGATAATGCCATAGCAACGTCATTGTCAAAATATAGAATAGCCTTGCTTCCGCCTTTTCTTGTAACAATAAAAGAATTGTCTTTAAAATTAATATCGTTATTATTAAGTCCGACTAATTCGCTGATACGAATGCCGGTGCCAAGAAACAACATCAAAATTGCACCGTCGCGCACCTTATTTTTTTCGTGATAGGCTTTTTGGTGGGAGGAGAGGCCCTGTCCGCTTTCAGCCGTATCGATAATATTAAAAACTTCGTCCGAATCGAGCCTGATAATGGGTTTGTCATGAAGTTTCGGAGTAGATACTTTTGCGGAATTATCGACGTTTATCAAGCCTTTATTAAAAAAGAATTTGAACATTGCTCTGACTGAGGATAGCTTACGGGCTTTTGCGCGCTCGTTGCATGTATGCTCTTTACCGTTAAAAGAGTAGTGTGATAGAAAACTAATAAAATAATCAATGTCATTGCTTGTTACATTCTCTAAATCATTGAGAGACATTTCTTTTACAGTTTTGCTTTTTCTAAATTTTTTTTCTTGAAGGAAGAAGAAAAATATTTTTAAATCGTGCGCATAATTAAGCCTCGTCAGCGTAGAAGTCTGACTGTCGATTGAAAGAAAATAATCATAGCAAAACGTCGGTAATTCGTCATCAAGTAATTTCTCGATGGTTTCTATATTTTTGTTGTTTCTTTGAATATAGTAGTTGGTTCCCATATTTAAAAAGCCTTTAATAAATGTTAAAAAGAGTAGTTTAAATAAATGCAACACTTCGTAAAAGACAGGTTTTACGAAGTGTTTACCGTCTAATTATAGAATAATACAATATTTAAGCAAAGTCAATGGTTTTTAGAGAATTTTTATAAAATTTAAATAATTAAATAAAAAACACGCATAAAAGTAAAATTTTATGCGTGTTTTTTATTTAATTATGTGTGGCATAGTATTAATTAAAGCTTTAAAACTTTAATTTAAATTATTTTTCAGATTTTATCGATTTTAAATTCCATATATTTTTTGCATAGTCTGATATTGCACGGTCTGCTGCAAAGATTCCTGCTGAGGCAATATTTCTTAATGAAATTCGGTTCCAGGTCGTTTTATCGTTCAAATAAAGTTCAGACATTTTATGTTGTGTATTGTTATAAGCGCAGAAATCCGTCATACACATATATGGGTCGGCTACCGGTGAACCAGTTAATAGATAATTAGCTATTTCTGCAAACGAATAACCATTAAACCCTATTATCAAAGCTTCGATTATTCTTCTGAGTTTGGGAGATTCGTTATAATACTTGCTTGACGTATAACCGGAGCGCCAGATATCGTCAACTTCATTTGACTTTAAGCCGAATATGAAAATATTCTCTTCACCTACAGCTTGAGCCATTTCAACGTTTGCTCCGTCAAGCGTACCAATCGTTAAAGCGCCGTTAATCATAAATTTCATATTTCCGGTACCGCTTGCTTCTTTGCCTGCAAGCGAAATCTGTTCTGAAATTTCAGAAGCCGGCATAAGTTTTTCAGACATCGATACACTATAATCTTCCATATATACCACGTTAAGTTTATCGTGGATTTTAGGATTTTTCTTAATATCTTCGGCGAGAAAATTTATAAGTTTTATTATTTTTTTCGCCATATCGTATCCTGGTGCGGCTTTTGCACCGAAAATATAGGTTTTAGGAACGACGTTCATTTCAGGATTGTCGAGTAAATCAAGATAAGTATCGATAATATTCAATACGTTCAAGAGCTGCCGTTTGTACTCGTGTAATCTTTTTGCCTGTACGTCGAAGATAGTCTCAGGGTTTATAATTATCCCTTGTTTTTTCTTGGCGTATTCAGCGAATTGAACTTTTTTCAATGCTTTTATTTCGTCAAGTTTCTTTAAAACGGTTTTATCGTTTTCGAATTTTTTAAATTCAATAAGTTTGGACGCGTCAAGCTCGAATTTATCCCCGATACAATCTGTTAATAGCGCCGCAAGTTCAGGGTTCGATTGATTGAGCCAGCGTCTGTGAGCAATTCCGTTTGTGACGTTTGTAAATTTTTCAGGAGAGAAATCATAGAAATCTTTGAAAACCGAGTTTTTAATGATTTCGCTGTGAAGCGCGGAAACTCCGTTTATGCTATGACCGCCATAAACCGAAAGATTTGCCATTTTGATACGGTCGTGTTCAATAATAGACATACGGGAAATTTTCGCCCATTCTCCGGGAAATTTATTCCAAAGCTGTTCGCAAAGTCTTCGGTTTATTTCTTTAATAATTGAGTGAATTCTCGGAACTGTTCTTTCAATTAAATCTTCCGACCATGTTTCAAGCGCTTCCGCAAGAACCGTATGGTTTGTGTATGCACAGGTTGACGTCGTAATCGCCCACGCCTGGTCCCAATCATAAAAATATTCATCTACGAGAATTCTCATAAGCTCGGGAACGGCCATTGCTGGATGAGTGTCGTTTAAATGAATTGCGGCGAGTTTAGGTAAATCTCTTAAATCGCCGTACCTGTGTTTATGGTCTTGTATTATGTTTTGAATTGACGCCGAGCATAAAAAATATTGTTGTTTGAGCCGCAAAGATTTTCCTGCCATATGATTATCGGCAGGATAAAGTACCTTTGTCAATAAGTCAGCATCATTATCTTCTGACATTGCCTGATAATATTCGCCCTGCGAAAATAATTTCATATTGAAATCTTGTACAGGTTTTGCTTTCCACAATCTGAGAACCGAAACAGCTTCGCTGTCTTTACCGGAAATCATCATATCGTAAGCAACTGCTTCGATTTCCGTACAATTGAGATAAAGCGTTTCAAGACCGTTTTTAGTCCACCGCTCCTCTATCTGGCCGTTAAATCTGACTTTGAATGATTTATCGGTTCTCTGCGTCAACCAGGCTTCGCCGCCGGGAAGCCAAACATCGGGAAGTTCTGTTTGCCAGCCGTCTACGATTTTCTGTTTAAAGAGACCGTACTCATAACGCAATGAATAGCCCATTGCAGGATAATCTCCCGTTGCGAGTGCATCCATAAAACAAGCAGCAAGTCTTCCTAAACCGCCGTTTCCTAATCCCGCGTCAGGTTCGAGTTCGTAAAGTTCATCTAAGCTCAAACCGTATGATGATACGGCTTTTTCAAAGACAGAAGCCGCGCTCAAATTATATAAACTGTTTTTCAACGAACGACCTAAAAGGAATTCCATACAAAGGTAATATACCCTTTTTGCACGTTTGGCTTTTATTTTTTTGTGAAACTGTTGTCTTTTTTGCAGTAAAATATCCCTTACGGACATAACAACGGCTTTATAAATCTGTTCATTGGAAGCTTCAACGGGACTGACGCCGAAATATCTTGCTAATTTGCCTTTGATTAAGTCCTTTACTTCTTTTTCGGTTATAGAGCTACTCATTTGATTCTCCTGTTAAGTAAAATTTATTTAAGCATATCTAAATATAGAGATTCGTAATCTTTTGCAGAATGATTCCAGCTGAAATCGGTCGTGACAGCTCTGAACATAAGTTTTGACCACTCTTCTTTGTTTTTAAAATCGGAAACTGCTTGTCTTAATACGTACATCATATCGTGCGCATTGTAATTTGCGAATGTATATCCGTTATTAAGCGGTTTTATACTGTCGTACAAACCTCCAGTTTCTCTTACTACCGGAATTGTGCCATAACGACAGGCAATCATTTGCGAAAGCCCGCAGGGCTCTGATTTCGAAGGCATCAGGAAAATATCAGAACCCGAATAAATTTTTCTCGATAAATCACCGTTAAATGCAATGTTAGCGCTGAATTTATCGGGATAACGTTTGGCAAGGTCCATAAAATAACCTTCGAAACTTGCATCGCCCGTTCCGAGAATTATTATCTGTACATCGTCTTGCAACAGTTCTTCGATCACGTTTGTTACCAAATCGAGACCTTTGTGCGGAACGAGCCGCGTTATCATAGAGATGATCGGTGTTTCGCTGTCTTGGGGAAGGTTGAGCATATTCTGTAATTCTTTTTTACATACGGCTTTATTAGAAAAATCGTCGGGTTTAAAATTTGCGAACAGATGGCTGTCAAGTTCGCAATTGTAACTTAAATCGTCTATGCCATTAAGTATCCCGCTCAGTTTAAATTCATTTTTTCTCACTATGTCTTCAAGACCGTGAGCGTAATATGCGTTCTTTATTTCTTCTGCGTATCTCGGACTTACGGTAGAAAATCTTTCACAACACTCTATCGCGCCTTTCATAAGATTTATTGAGTTTCTGTATTCTACGAGATATCTGTACTCTCCGAAAATATCAAACAAGTCGCACAATAAATCAAGTGAATACTGTCCTTGATATTCTATGTTGTGGATAGTAAAGAGTGCGCGTATGAACTGGTACTCTTCTCTAAAACAATAATTTGTTTTTAGATAAATCGCAGAAAGCGCCGCTTGCCAGTCGTGACAGTGCATTACATCGGGATAAAAATTTATAAAAGGCATAATTTCAAGTACGCTTCTTGAAAAGAATGCAAACCTTTCTCCGTCGTCGTAGTAGCCGTAACAGCCCGGACGTTTAAAATAAAATTCGTTATCAATGAAATAGAACGTTACGCCGTCTTTAACATATGTAAAAATTCCGCAATACTGATTACGCCAGGCAAGATGAACATATAAATTTCCTAAATATGTAAATTTATCTCTATATTCTTTCTTTATATCCGAATAAAGAGGAATAACTACTCTTACGTCAAATTTATCGCTCGATGCAAGAGCTTTTGAAAGCGAACCTATAACTTCGGCAAGACCTCCCGTAGCGATAAAAGGCGTGCTTTCCGAAGCGACAAATAAAATCTTTTTCTTTTCTGCCGTAACAGTTGTGTTTCTAATTTTTTTAACCGCACTTGCTGTCGGTTTTTTTTCTGTCGTCGTCGCCGTTTTTACTGTTTTTTTTGCAGTTGCGGAAGCTTTATTTTTTGTGGTAGCCGATTTTGTTGTTTTAGCGGTTGCCATTGTAAATCTCCTTTGCTTAAATAAGCGAACCTTTATTTATAAAGTAAGGCTGTAATTCACAGCCTGAGAGAACTCTGTTGTTACGTATAACGGAATCTTTGTCGCTTACGACATAAGCCAAATTACAGTTCTCTCCTACTATGTCTTCTGTCAGAAGTATACAATTTTTAACTACCGAACCTTTTCCTATCTTAACTCCGCGGAAAAGTATACAGTTTTCAACAGTACCTTCGATAAGACAGCCGTCCGAAATAAGCGAATTTTTAACTTTTGCCGTTGAAGTAAATTTTGCGGGTGCGCTGTCGTTAACCTTAGTATAAACGTCTCTATCCCCGAAAATTTCAGTTCTTATGTTTTTATTTAACAAATCGAGGTTAGATTTGAAGTACGATGCAAGAGAATCTATGTTTGCATAATATCCGTCTAGTTTATAACCGTACATATTCAGAGTATTTACGCCTGGACTTAAAATATCTTTTCCGAAACTCGTATATCCATGCTGAATTGCATTTTGGATAAGTCTTAAAAGGAACGAAGTTCGCGCAACCATAACGTTTATGTAGTTCTTTTTTATGCCTGTTGACGAAGGGTTAATTTCAAGACCTGTTATTCTTCCTTCGACGTCGGTATCAAACGTTATGTAATAATGAGATTTCTTTACCTCGTGTTCGTGATAAATCATAGTTATATCTGCATTTTTCTGTTGATGAAATTCGATTACTTTACTGTAATCGAGTTTATAAACCGCGTCGCTGTCTGCTAGAACGACAAAATCTTCCTTTGCTTTTTTAAGAAAAGCAGTTGCCCCTTTCAATGCTTCAAGCCTGTTTTTATAAAGAGTTTCGGATACTCCGCTGTAAGGCGGAAGTAAAATCAGCCCTCCTTCCTTTCTTGCCAAATCCCAGTATTTTCCGGAACCGAGATGGTCCATAAGTGATTGATAATTATTTTTTGTTATCATTCCTACCGTGGTGATACCCGAATTAACCATATTCGAAAGCGCGAAATCTACGAGACGGTATCTTCCGCCATAAGGTATTGAGCCTACCGATCTCATTTTTGTGAGTTCGGGAATGTTTTCTTCGTTTAAACTTGAAAATATAACGCCTACTGTCGAAGCCATATAAATTTTACCTCCCCCTTATATGTTTTTATCGACGATTTCGCCTGCAGGAACTTTACCGTTTTTACTAACTGTTATGCCTCTGCCGAGAACAGTAATTCCGCCCGTCTTGGTTTCGGTTTTGCAAGCTTCGTCGCGCGGAGCGCCGACAACCGCATTTTCACCGATTGTTACGTCTTCATCGATAATGGCGTAATTTAGTTTTGCTCCCGCTTTTACTATACTGTTACCCATAAGCACGCAGTCTTTGACTACTGCGCCTTTTTCGATGACACAATTTGTACCTATTACGGAATTTATTATCTTGCCCTCGATTTCGCCGCCTGTAGCAACAAGCGAATTAACAACCTCACCTTCGATAAACGTCGGCGGAGCTAACGGACTTCTCGAATAGATTACTCTGTCTTCGTCCATAAGCTCGAAATTCGGCACAGTACCGAGAAGATCCATATTGGCTTCCCATAAAGACGCAATCGTTCCTACGTCTTTCCAATATCCTTCGAAGCGGTACGAATACATTTTTTCTCCTGCGTTGAGCATTGCTGGAAGCACGTTTTTGCCGAAATCTTTTTCTGATTTAGAATCTGCTTCGTCAAGTTCAAGATATTTAAAGAGCTTTGACGCGGTAAAAATGTAAATGCCCATAGAAGCAAGATTGCTTTTGGGTTTGGAAGGTTTTTCTTCAAACTCATAAACGGAGCCGTCAGGATTGGTATTTAGAATTCCGAATCTCGACGCTTCCTTTATGGCGACCTCCATACACGCGATTGTACAGTCCGCGCCAGTTTTCTTATGCGCTTCCAACATTTTATCATAATCCATTTTATAGATATGGTCGCCCGAAAGAATAAGCACATATTCAGGGTCGTACATCTTCATAAATCGGATATTCTGATAAATCGCGTTTGCTGTTCCCTTATACCAGGAAGTATCTTTTTTTGCTTCGTACGGTGAAAGTATGTGAACACCTCCGAACGTTCTGTCCAAGTCCCAAGGCTGACCGTTGCCGATATATTCGTTTAATACTAAAGGCTGGTATTGTGTAAGTACGCCCACCGTATCGATTCCGGAATTAATACAGTTTGACAGCGGAAAATCTATTATTCTGTATTTTGAACCGAAAGCTACCGCCGGTTTTGCGATATTGCTTGTCAGCGCGTAAAGTCTGCTGCCCTGTCCTCCGGCAAGCAACATTGCGACGCATTCTTTTTTTCTTAGCATAGCTAAAATCCCCTCTTTATTTATTTTGCTTTTTTAAATATATACAAGATAGTTTCGGAATATCAACGAAAATGGAATATTCCTTGTCCTGACTTGATTTATTTACAGTTTTAAATATTCTTTTCTTTATTTTGCCGTCTCCGCCGAAAGATTTAGCATCGGAATTGAATACGATTTTATAACTGCCCTGTTCTAAACCGATACCGTATCCGATGATATCGATACCAGAGAAATTTAAAATTACCGTTATGATTTCGCCATTGCGAGAATTTCTGTTAAACGCTAAGACGTTGTTTGAATTATCGTCTACAACTAACCATTGAAATCCGTCCCAACCGTTTTCTATTTCATAGAGCGGTCTGTTATTTGCATAAAAAATATTTAAAGCTTTTACGAATTGCGTCATTTTGCGGTGTTTTTCGAACTTTGTTAAAAAGTATTCGATTTCTGACGAGTAGTCCCATTCTTTGAACTGTGCAATTTCGTAGCCCATAAAATTTAATTTTTTACCCGGGTGCGCAAACATAAACCCGAGCAACGCTCTCTCTCCTGCAAATTTCTCGTCGTATACGCCGAACATTTTATTTATTATCGATCCTTTGACGTGCACAACCTCATCGTGAGATAAAGGTAAAATAAAATGTTCGGAAAAAGCATAGACAAGCGAGAAAGTTAATTTATTATGATGATGTTTACGGAAATAAGGGTCTTGCCCGCAGTAAAATAAAACATCGTTCATCCAACCCATATTCCATTTATAGTCGAACCCAAGTCCACCGTTTTCTATTTTTTCGGTTAGTTTCGGAAACGATGTCGATTCTTCCGCAGTCATCAAAACATTCGGAAAATTTTCTTTAATACTCGAATTTAATTTTTTCAGGAATTCGATAGCTTCGAAATTTCTGTTATCGCCGTAAATATTCGGCGTCCACTCTCCGTCAGGTTTATCATAGTTCAGATATAACATAGAAGCGACTGCATCGACACGCAGTCCGTCAATATCGTAAGTATCGAGAAGAAATACCGCCGAAGATATAAGGAAATTATCTATTTCTTTTCTTCCAAAATCGAATTTTCTCGTGCCCCAACCGCTATGCTCCATTCTGTCCCATAAAGGACATTCATACAGCGGCTGACCGTCAAATTCATACAATCCCCATTCATCTTTCGGAAAATGCGCTGGTACCCAGTCGAGAATAACTTTAATGCCGTTGTTGTGAAACGAATCTATGAGTTTTTTAAACTGTTCCGTTGTCCCGAGTCTGGAAGTTATTGAAAAATATCCTGTAACCTGATAACCCCAGGAACCGTCGTAAGGAAATTCCGTAATCGGCATAAACTCAACGTGTGTGTAGCCCATTTTTTTTACATATGGTACGAGCGTTTTTTCAAGTTCTGCGTAAGAATAATAAGAATGGTTTCTATGTCTTTTCCATGACAGAAGATTTACTTCGTAAATATTTATTGGCTGAGCATCTGTTTGTGGCTCGGATTTATAAGAAGATTTTTGTGGAAGTTCGCAAATTTTTGATGCAAAAGAATTAGGAAAATCACTTGCATACGCATAAGGATCAGCCTTATAAAGTTTTCTGCCGTCAAAAGTAGTGATACAGTATTTATAAGTATCGCCGTTTTCCGCCGTTACGACTGCTTCGAAACTTTCGTTGTCCGATAGCCTCAACATTACCGTTTTGTTTTCGTCCCAAAAATTAAAAGTTCCGACAAGACTTACCGATTTTGCTCTCGGTGCCCATACCCTGAAAACGTATTTGCCGTCGTAGATTTTATGGTAACCGAAAAATTTATGAGCAAAACAGTTTGTTCCGTAATGAAAGCTTTCAAGTTTAAATTCTTCGGTCATAAATGTCACCTACTGTACGGTAGTTATTTTAACATATATTTTTTTCATTTTCAATACCGAATTAAAAAAAACTGTAATTATTTAGTAAAATTTTCAATTAAAGGAAAAGCGCGGAAATTTTCCGCGCTTAAAGTTATTTTATATAGTTTTCCAATAGACTAAGATTATCCTTTATAAAATTATCCAATTCATCTGCTTCGAGTTTTTTAAATGACAATAAAGCCAATGAATATACGTACTTCGCAACGAAATTCTGTTTGTCTACGTCAAGCTCTTTTATTTTTTCTATTAAAGGACTTGCCGTATTGATAACCATTGTTTGCGCCAGGTCGCCGCTAGACATTCCGTACATTTGACCCATTTCGGTATAACGCCGCATATATTCGTCGGTAATAATCAATGCCGGGACGTTTGTTTTAAGTTTCTCGAACTTAAAGGTAAGTTTGTCGTTTCCGATTGCGGTTTTGAATATTTCCGAAAGCACGCCGTCATCTGCACTTTCACCTTCTTTAAGTGCCCCGTCGACGTCTGCGTCGATACGCATAAATTTAAGTTTATCGGGGGTTTTATATTCTATAAAACTTAAAAAGTGCGGGTCTATAAACGTATCGCATAAAATTGCTGTTAAGCCGGCGTCTTTAAACATTTTAATATACTGTGCCTGTTGCAATTCATCTGAAACGTAATAGACGGTTTTCGGTTCTTTGATTTCTTCTTCGCCTAAAAGCTCTTTGAAATTTACGAACTTTCCGTCAAGATTTTTGTAAATTATATTATCTTTGATTTTGCCGTAAAATTCTTCGTCTTTAATGCAACCGAACTTGATAAAATTCGAAGTATCTTCCCAGCAGTTTTCAAATTTTTCTCTGTCGTCTTTAAACAGTGAAATAAGTTTATCCGCTACTTTTTTGGTTATATGCTTGCTTATTTTTTTAACTTCCCTGTCGTTTTGGAGGAAACTGCGTGAAACGTTGAGTGGTATATCGGGACAGTCGATTACGCCGTTTAAAAGCATAAGAAATTCTGGAATGACTTCCTTTATATTGTCAGCAATAAATACCTGGTTACAATAAAGTTTTACTTTTCCGCGTTCGAGTTCAACTTTGTTTCTGATTTTGGGGAAATATAATATACCTTTCAGATTGAAAGGATATTCCATATTCAGATGTACCCAGAAAATAGGGTCGTTATAATCATTGAATGTGTCGCGGTAAAACTTTTTATAATCGTCATCTGTGCAGTCTTTGGGGTTCTTCGCATATAGCGGAAGCGTTGAATTAAGAGGTTTGTCATTTCCGTCGCCCTTGAAAGAAACGTAAACGTTATATGGCATAAACGAACAATATTTTCTGACCAAATTTTTTATATTGTTTTCGTCGAGGAACTCTTTCTCTTCCGCGGAAACATGCATTACTATTTTTGTTCCGCGTTCTTTTTTGTCGCAGTCCTCAATGCTGTAAGTGGCGTTTCCGTCGGATTCCCAATGCACCGCAGGATTATTTTTATAAGATTTAGTTAATATCTCTACGCTGTCGGATACCATATACGCTGAATAGAAACCGAGCCCGAAATGTCCGATAATGCCGTCCCCGCCTGCTTTCTCATATTTTGCAAGGAAATCAGATGCGCCCGAGAAAGCAATTTGCGTTATGTAATTTTCGACTTCTTCTTCGGTCATACCGATTCCGTTATCTTCAACCGTAAGAGTTTTTGCCTTTTTATCGACAGATATTTTTATGCAGTATTCCATTCCGTCTTCTTCGGCTTCGCCCATAGTAATCAGCTTTTTGTATTTTGTTATCGCGTCGACGCCGTTTGCGACAATTTCCCTAAGAAAAATATCTTTATCGGAATACAGCCATTTTTTAATTATAGGCATCATATTTTCGCTTGAAATTTTTATGTTCCCTTCACGTTTCATATATTCACCTCGTATAAATATTAACGTTTATTTTATAAACTCATTTTTTTTATGTTAAACTTTTTGGTAAATATTAAAATAAACGAAAAACAGCTGGAAATTTTCCCGCTGTTTTACAAATTCATAAGATATGCGATTTCCTGTTTATTGAGTTTTCTGTACGAACCTCTGTCTAATCCGCGCAGCGAAAGTTCACCGATTTTAATCCGCTTTAAAAGCATAACTTCTCTACCGATAGCACTGAACATTTTTCTTATTTCTCTGTTTTTGCCTTCCGTAAGCGTTATATGAATTTTGGTATATTCCTTATTCGTTTCAACAATATGCGCTTTGCATTTTTTTGTAATATATCCGTCGATTTCTATCCCGCTCCTTATAGGATTGAGCGCTGTTTCGTTTATCGTTCCTTCTATTTTAACGAGATAAGTTTTTGGAACCGAGTTCGAAGGATGCGTCAAATGCTGTGCGAGTTCTCCGTCTGTGGTGAGAATCAAAAGCCCTTCACTGTCGTAATCGAGTCTGCCTACCGGATAAATTCTACCTACATTTACGGGCAATAAATCGATTACGGTTTTTCTTCCCTTTTCATCGGATACGCTACAAATATATCCTTTGGGTTTATTTAATATATAATACTCATTTTTTTTAGGTGTAACTTGTAATCCGTTAACGAAAATTTTGTCATCTTCATTTACGTCAATTCCCAACGAAGCAATTTTCCCATTTACGGTAACTTTGCCTTCGTTAATCAGTTTATCGCTTTCTCTTCTCGATGCAACGCCCGATGCCGCGAGGTATTTATTTAATCTCATTATATAGTCCTAAAATATTTTATTTACTTATTATACTATATAATTTTGTGCTAAAAAGCAAGTTATTTTCGTCGTAAATTTTAAGTTCCGCTACAGCGCCATCGCTATCTGAATTAATAGGTTTTATTTCATAATTTATATTTTCGTTGCATTTTACAACAATATTCTCGGTTTCTTTTAATTTGCAAAGTACTGTGCCACATATAAATACCCTATTTTGAGATAAATTCAGTAGTTTATATGTTTCAAAACAATTATCGAATATTTTACAGCTTCTTTCATACATATCAGGACAGTTTAAAACAACACATACAACGTCCATACCGTTTCTTTTAGCCGAAGAAACAAGACATCTGCCTGCTTTAACTGTATAACCTGTCTTTATTCCGTTTGCGCCTTCATATAAGCGAAGCATTTTATTTTTGTTTGCAAAGCTTCTGTATTTGCCTGTATGGTTTGTCGTAGAAACAATGTTTGAAAATGTTTCGTTTTTCATTGCATAACAAGCTATTTTACATAAATCGCGCGCCGTTGTATAATGTTCGCTGTCGGGAAGACCGCTCGGATTTTTGAAATTGGAGTTTTCCGCACCCATTAGCTTTGCTCTTGATGTCATAGTTTCGGCAAATTTTTCTACACTTCCGCTATGATGTATAGCTAAAGCCGTTGCGCTGTCATTCCCTGAGCGGAGCATTAAACCGTAAAGCAAGTCGCGGATATCAATCTCTTCTCCTTGTTTAAGATAGATACTCGAACCTTCTACTCCGATGGCTTTGTCCGGTACGACTATTACTTCGTCGAGATTACAATCTTCTATAATTATAATGGCCGTTAGTATTTTGGTCGTGCTTGCCATCGGCAGTTTTGTATCCGCATTTCCTTCGGTAAGCACTTTACCTGTGGACAATTCCATAGCAATTTCGGATTGAGAGCTTGCTTCGGCGCTGTTTATTTCAATATCATTTAAACCGATACAATGAAAAGCTATTACGGCTAAACAAAGTAATAATATAGTAGTTTTACGCATTGTCGGAAATTCTGTGAACAAATTCTCCCGTTTTATCTATTAAGGTATCGATTGCGCCTTCTTCCATTTTCAAAAGTCTGCAACCTTTACCGTCGTCAATTAAAAAGCCTTTAGGTTTCACTGTTATAACCGTACCGTTTCCGCCCGCAAGCTTAAATCCGTCGGATTCTTTAAAAGTTTTAACATCTCCGTATTCTCCGCCGCCGCTGAGATTTACGACAGTCACGGAAGAAAGCGGAATAACTTCCGTTCCGCTTATCGTAATTATTGACTTTCCTATAACCGTATCCGCATCTGCGACTTTATCGATTGATAATGCAGGTTCGTTAAAATCTTTTTCTTTATGCTTTCTTATTTTTGCACTCATTTAATTTCTCCGTTAACATTATAAATAAAATTTTTGTAATAACTAAAGCGTTAATAACAGTTACCGCTTTGGCGTAATACCTAACCGCTGAGTGTTCTTCGTTTAAAACAGTGTAATTTCTCAGTTTGCAATAGTTTCCGTTTATTTGCAGAAATTTATATACCGCGGTAGTGATGCCGTTTTGAGCAAGCGCCCAATATGCATTGTTTTGATTTTTTAAACCGAAGTCCGAAAGCTGAACAATCTTACAGACGCATATTCTGTTAAACATTTTATAAAAATTCATTTTAAGAATATCTATGTTCATCTTTTTATTTTTACCGTTTATCTGCATTTCGTTCGGTTTATCTTTTATGGTATTTATATTGTAAATTCTGAAAAATCTAAAAATCGTTACGTTTATGCTTGCGTATTTTTCTTCGGTGTTAATATAAACGTAGTTAAAAACGTGTATAGGAAAAACCGAAATAAGAAATCCCGCGGCAGCTAAATACACCATTGCTCCGTTCACAATAATATTATTTGTAATGTGAAACTAAATATACAAAAAACGGACAGCTATATGCTGTCCGTTAAAATTTATCAATCGATTTTTATTATTTCGTCTTCTTCTGAAATAAAATCAGGGAGTTCGTATCCGTCATCCGTTATTTCGGGTTTTTTATCTTCGGTTTGGCGCTCCTCTTTTACTAGGTTACCGCTTTCCGACATATCTACATATTCGTCCTTACGGTATAAGTAATTACCGTCTTCTTCGTATTCAGACAAAATTGAACTGTTGAGTTCAGCAATTTGTGCCATCAGCTCGTCATAATCGGGAAGTTCGTCGATAGAATTAAGCTTAAACCTTTTAAGGAAATTATCAGTGGTTGCATAAAGAATCGGCTTCCCGACGGCGTCTTTTCTTCCGCAAGGCACTATCATTTCAAGCTCCAAAAGAGTATGTATAGCATAATCGCAACTTACCTGCCGTATTTCTTCAAGTTCGGGTTTAGTAATGGGTTGTTTGTATGCGATAATCGCCGCGCATTCAAGAATTGTTTTGGTAAATTCTTTTTCCTTTATTGGCGTCAATACGTCCGAAACGGAAACTTTGTATTGGGGATTTGTCGCAAATTGCAGTTTACCGTTGAAGGTCAATAAATGTATCCCGTTTGTTCCGCTGTGTCTTTCTTTAAGTTCAGCCGTTGCGGCATTGACCTCTTTAAGTGTACAGCCGAGTTTTTCGATTATGTATTTTACCGGCACGGCTTCGCCCGAAGCAAAAACTATCGCCTCAATTATATTCGTCAAATTGTCCACTTGTTACGTCCTTTAAATCCCAGTTTGGATTTAGTTTTATATTTATGGTTCCGAAAGAAGTTTCTTGTTTAACCATAATAAACTGATGTTTTAACATTTCAAGAAGCGCCTGGAATGTGGTTATTATTTCGTTTCTCGAAAAAGTAGTAAACAGACTGTCAAACTCGATTTCTTTATGTTCTAAAAGTCTGTCTTTAATCAATGTTACTTTTTCTTCAACGGTATGAACGTCTTTCGGTATTTCTTTTATGTTCTGCTTCTCGCGCTGCATACTCTCGTTGCGTAGCATAAGATTTGCAAAAGCTTCTAATAGAGCGTGCACGTTAAAATCTTTATAAACTATTTTAACTTTGCTGAAATCCGAGTCGGGTTCTTTAAAATAATAGCCTATCGTTTCTAGACTTTTAAGTTTAGGAGTTTCTTCTTTTATAAGTTCGTATTCGCGCTGTTTCAACTGTTCGATTAACGCGCGCTCCTCTTCTTCCGCGCCACCCATTTCCTCTCCGGCGACTTCTACAACGGGAACCATACTTTTGGATTTAATGTAGATAATCTGAGCCGCAAGAGCCAGATATTCGCTTTCCTTGTCTACGTCGCGCCGAGGCTGGGTTTTCATAAACTCTATGTAGTCCAAAAACTGTTCGGTAACTTTTGATACGAAAACGTCCTCAATCTTAATTTGCGCTATGTTTATAAGGTGCAATAAAAGGTCGAGAGGTCCTTCGAAGTCATCGAGAACGGTATTGTAGTCTACTACCGATTCAAAATTGTCATAATTTTTTTCTATCATAATTTTTCCGAAATTTTATTCAATACGCTAAACGGGCCAAACTATCGGAATTCCGAAAATAGTGTTCCAAAGTGCTGTTATGGGGAATCCAATGATATTTTTTGCAAACCATTGAACATAGCCGAGAATATCAAAATACCTGATGTACGGAAGACTTGTGTAGCGAATTAAAATATCGCATAAGAAGCTTTCTACGACAAGAATAATCAAAATATAATAACCGTAGTTTTTTAAGAATCTTCGTACGGGATTGATTTCCCTCGTAAAAGATTCTATTATTCTGAATCCGTCCAACGGGTAAAGAGGCAACAAATTAAATACGAAAATAGAAATACTGTAAAGGAACGTAAGCTGAAATACGCTTTCAAAAAAATATATGAAATAATAAAGTGCCGAACCGTATTCTATCGATGCAATCGCGTATTTCGCTATTACCAAATATAGCGGATAGGCGATAAATGCAATAATATAATTAGCAATAACGCCTGCGACCGCCGTAAAAAACAAACCTATTCTGTATTTCTTAAAATTATAAGGATTAATCGGAACGGGTTTCGCCCAACCGAACCCCGTAAAAATACAAAGTACTATACCTACGGGTTCGATATGTTTTAAAGGATTAAGCGTGAGCCGTCCGTACATTTTTGCCGTAGCATCCCCGCTTTTGTACGCCGCGAAAGCGTGAGCCGCCTCGTGGGGAACAAATACGAATAATACTGCGATAATCGAAGCGACTAAAAATATTAAATCAATCATTATTTAAGCCTGTCTGGAGTTGCGTCGTTTCTGACGATATCCTCAAAAGTTTGCGGTTTTATTATGTAATCCGCTTTGCCGTTCTCCACGAGTATTGCGGGCGGTATGAAATTTCTGTTGTAATTGCTTGCCATCGAATAATTGTAAGCACCGGTTGAAAGAACAGCCATAATATCTCCGCTTTCCGCTTTCGGTAAAGGTACGTCAACTGCAATCAAATCCCCGCTCTCACAGCATTTGCCCGCTACAGAAACCATTTCGGTACACTCCTCCGTCGCTCTGTTTGCAAGTATAACCGTATATTTAGACTGATAAAGAGCGTATCTCGGATTTTCAAACATTCCGCCGTCGACAGCTACGTATTTTTTAATTCCGGCAATATCTTTAACGGCACCGACAGTATAAAGAGTTATTCCCGCTTCTCCGACGATGGAACGACCCGGTTCGATTAAAAGATACGGTTTGTTCAGTTTATATTCCTTAACTTTGGTTTTTATAGCCGAAATAAGCGTTTTGAGATAATCGGCGTGGTCTTCGGGTTTGAGTTTAGGATCCTCGTCGTTGTACCAAATACCGAAGCCTCCGCCCATATTCAACTTTTTAAGTTCAAAGCCGAGTTTGTTTTTAATTTTAAAAGCAAAGTCCAAAACTTTTTTCGCTGCAAGAACGAAAGACTGCTTTTCGAATATCTGCGAGCCGATGTGACAGTGATAACCTTCTAACACAAGATTTTTCTTTGAAAGTAAATATCTTATCATATCTTCTGCGCTTCCGTCCGAAACGGAAAAACCGAATTTACTGTCGGTTCTTGCGGTTTGAATGAAAGCGTGCGTATGGGCTTCCACGCCCGGATTGATTCTTACAAGCACGTTTTGTTTTAAATTTCTTTCCTTGCAGAGTTTGTCTAAAATATCGGCTTCATGGTATGAATCCACTACTATCGTTCCGACTTTGCAGTTCAAAGCCAATTCGAGCTCAGAAAGCAATTTATTGTTTCCGTGCATATAAATTTTATCCGTCGGAAACCCCGCTTTAACCGCGGTGTAAAGTTCCCCGCCCGAAACAACGTCAACTCCTATGTTTTCTTGATTTGCAATCGAGTAAACGGCTTTGCAGGAAAAAGCTTTTGATGCGTATAGAACTAAACCGAACCCGTCGTAATCGCTATCGATAACGTCTTGATAAGCGCGCATCATATTTCGTAAGTGCGCTTCGTCAAAAACATAAACAGGCGTACCGAATTTTTTCGCAATATCGACGGTGTCCATTCCGCCGATTTCTAAATGTCCGTTTTCGTTTATTTTTAATGTGGTTCTCTCGTTCATAATCAAATAAGCTCCGATAGAATATATACATTATTCTATCAAAGCTTATAAGAATAGTCAAATAAATTGCTGTTTATAATTTCAACGATAGTTTCGGATGATTATAACGCCCATTCATCTGAAATGTCTTTTAAATAATCTATGAAATTTGCCTTTTTTATATCCTCCGCGGAAACTACATTAACCGTGTCGCAAAGTATTCCGTCTTTATATACTTCTATTCTGCCGACCGTCTGACCTTTTGCGACGGGAGCTTTTACTTTATCTGCAATGATTTCATAGGTTACATCGGGATTCTTGTCTGCGGCGGAAAAAACATAACAGTTGCGTTCGGGACAGACTGCGAAAGTAGATTTTTTACCTCCGCTGACTTCGAACTCGTCGTTCAACGTTACGTCTTTATCAAGGACAATTTTATTTTTATAGTTCGCAAATCCGTAATTAAACATATTTATGGTTGAAGCAAATCTGTTGTCGCTACTGTCGGCGCCCAACACGACCGAAATAAGACGCATATTGTCTTTTTTGGCTGTTGCCGCAAGACAGAAACCTGCTTCGTTAGTGAATCCGGTCTTTCCGCCGTCACAAAGCGAATATTTTCTTATAAGTTTATTTGTATTCGTCATTGATGTGGTTCTGTTATCGGGGTGAATAAAGTCTTCTAACCAAATTTTGCTGTAATTGAAATAATTATCGTAAGACAGCAAATTTCTGAACATTAATGCCACGTCGCGAGCGCAAGAATACTGAGGTTCTTTCGGTAAACCGGTACAATTGGCAAACAAAGTATCATTGCAACCGAGTTCTCTCGCTTTTTTATTCATCTGTGCAACAAATCCTTCTTCGCTTCCTGCGACCGTTTCGGAAATAGCCACGCAACTGTCGTTTGCCGAGCAAACAACGATGCTTTTTAAAAGTTGGTCGACGGTATATTTGCAACCGCTGCCGAGAAAGACCTGCGAACCTCCCATACCTGCAGCATTTTCACTTGCGGTTACCGTATCACTCAACGACAGTTTACCGCAATTGATTGCATCCATAGCAAGAGTAAGAGTCATAACTTTACAAACGCTGGCAATCGGTATGCGTTTTTGTTCGTTTTCTTTATAAATGCATTCGCCCGAATCATAATCTATAAGATAAGCCGCTTTACAGTTTTTTATTAATTCTGCATCGGCAGGCTGAACTTTAAAACCTGCAGATGCTACGCTTCCCGTAATTATACAGGCTGTACATAGTATCGTTATTAACTTTTTCATACCAATATTATGAGATAATTAAGTTAAATTATACGATAACTATTACCACTCTGAAAATAACGTTTATTAAAAGCAGCAAAATAAGCGTATTAAATACGGCAAAAATCGCAGGAACGAAAAATACGATTTTTTTATTGATGGATTTACAGGTTTCCGCCGTAACGCAGCAGAATATTATTGAAAATACGGACGTCGGTATAAATACGAGTATTGCGACCGTAATTCCGCCGAAAGCGTTCAGTTCTATTAAAATCGCAGTATAAACGGCAAAATACAATCCTCGGATAAATATAAATATTAAAGTCAGATATTTGAATTTCGTACAATATCCTATAAGAAAAAAAACGTATAAGTATAAAAGTTCGCTCAAAAAATGAGAAAAAATCAAATCACCGTTTTTAAAATTGAAAACATAAAAGACGTATTCCTCTGCAAAATTTTTAAAATAAATGTTAACATTTGCAAAAATATAAAGTACTATGCCTGATATAATTGCGCATAAAAGTGTAATAAAAACGGCAATTAAATACTTTTTATCCCAATTATAATTTTTAAAAGACAAATTTCTCATATATTAGTTTATGAGAAATTTGTCTTCAATATGAACTACTCGTCTTCTTTATTTTCTGTTGCATTGTCCGAAATATTAGCGGGAAAAAGCAGATTCAAGGAAAATATATTTTCGCCCGCTTCGAACGCGAGGGTTCCGTTATATTTTTCTGTAATTGTTTTCATACTCAGCATACCGAAACCGTGATATACGTTATCGGATTTCGTTGTCTGTGGAAGCCCCGCCGAGTTTATTATATGCTCTCCGTCATAATAATTCTCTATATGAACGCTTATCATATTTCCTATTCTTCTGATAAACAAACTTATATTACGCTTAGATTTTTCAAGAACCGAAACAGCTTCGATAGCGTTGTCGAGCGCGTTTCCGAATAGAGAATATAAATCGGTAGAACTAATAAATTCCAATAGTTTACCGTCAGCTATGCAGGTTATCACGATATCTTTGTCGCCGTACATAAGATTTTTTTCGGCTAAAATCAAATCAAGCGTTTCGTTTCCTGTCTTGACGACGGAATCATAAATTGACATTACCTTTTCTATTTCTTCAATTTCATCATTGCTTATCTTTGCTCCTCCCGCCTTAATTCTTCTAAGCTGGTGTTTCATATCGTGGCATTTAATATTAATCGTGTCGAGATTCTGTTTAACAAGCATATACTGTTTCTGTTCTTCTCTTAGAATATGTTGAACGGCATCGTATTTAATCTGAATATTCTTTTCCGTAAGCTGGGAAAATTGTAATTGAAGTGCAAGAAGACATGTAAAAATATTATATCCGCGTTCTATCCATATCGATATAACGTCGATTTCCGTATTATACATAGTAATAGAATTGAAAATATTATCGGTTATGATTATTATAGCCGCAAGTACTATAAACCGAGTTCGTCCGAGTTTGCTCGCTTCGTCAGGTTTTATCTTATTTGTATAGGAATAGGCGGCTGTAAGATATACAATAAAATACGAAACTAAATAGACGACGGCGGTTACGGCAAAAGGAACGCCTATCGAAATTGTATTTTCCTCGAGATATATATTAGAATCTATTTCTATTCCTAAAAGAAGTTCCGCTATATCGCTGAAAGAATCGAAGACAACAAAAGCAATATGTTGTATCGTATATGCGGCGAGTCCGCAGAAAAGCACGTTCCACCACCGTTCGGCGAAACATATTTTCATCGCGGCAAGCAGGGCGATAAATATAACGAAAAACATAAAGCATATCCAATAGGCGTTGTATGCAACTATCGGAAAAGCGAAAGACATTAATAGAAGACCGGCTATACATGATACTACTCTTATTAAAAAGTGTTCTCTTCGTCTCAGATTTAAAGAAAAAATCATTGCGGCGACGATTAATTCTGCCGAAAATAACGTTTTATACCAAAATAACGATGAACTGAAATCGTACATTACTCAGACTTCCCCAAATAATTTGTGAGAATTTGCATAAAGTGTTTTTTTCTTGCTCTGCTTATCTTCAACGTATCGCCAGCGATCACGAGATTTTCCCCTTCGACTTCTGTAATATATTTTAGATTAACGAGATAACAGATATTGCATCGCACAAAATTCTCATCCGCAAGTTTTTTTTCAAGAGCGTCGAGCGTACCTCTTGAAACAATCTCTCCTTCTTCGGTATGATAAAGGAGAGTATGCCTGCTTACTTCTATATAGTAAATTTTCGATGCGGAAATAACCCTGATGGAACGGTCGGTCTGGATAGATATTTCAACGCTCTTTCTTCTCTTTATCGCGTTTATTGCGCGTTCGATTCTCATAGCGAACGAATCATACTTAACTGGTTTTATTATGAAATCGAGCGCAGAAACTTCATAGCCTCTACCAGCAAGATTAGCCATATTCGTAACGAAAATCAAAGTCACTTCTTCGTCCAGAGCTCTTAACTTTTTAGCAGCGGAAATGCCGTTTATATTTGGCAGAATTATATCCATAAAAACTATATCATAATTTTTACGGTAAGATTTCAAGAATTCAACCGCGTTGTTAAATCTGACAAGTTCGTATTTAATGCCGTGTTCGCCGAAGTATTTTTCTATATGACCTGTCAACGTTGCCGCTTCGGAATCGTCGTCCTCGACCATTGCTAATTTGTACATATTCCCCTCCTTTATGAATTTGTAAGTTTTAAAATTTTATAAATAACTCCCGCTCCCCAGCCGATAACAGAGAAAGCAATTACAATGTCTGTTACAATAGCTGCAATATGCCAGGGCGGGGCAGCGTACTTATACTCTATACCCTGCCCGAAACCGTTCATAGCGTTGCTGCCTGCAATAGTAAATAAAATATTTTTAGCCGCTCTTTTTAAAGCGTATAATTGATTTTCGGTAATATCGTCGGAAGGAAGTTTTGCCTTGCTTAAATTCAAGTCCCCGCCCGCTCTTATCATTTGGTCCGTATTCATATATGATGTAGAATAGTTATAATCTGTAACGACCATACCTTCAAAGCCCCATTCTTCACGAAGAAGTTCGGTTAACAATTCATAGTTTCCGCCTGTCCAGACTTTGCCTATTCGGTTAAACGATGACATAATAGCCGTAGTTTCGCCTATTTTAACGCATAGTTCGAAAGGTTTAAAATAAATTTCGCGCATAGCTTGTTCGTTTGCCCATACCAACAGTCCGCCGTTTGAACGGTTGGTTTCCTGTTCGTTTAAAGCAAAATGCTTTACAAAAGTATAAACTCCTTTTGATTTCGCACCATATACAACGTTTGCCGCCATAATTCCAGACAGATACCCATCTTCGGAGTAATATTCCCAGTTCCTACCCGAAAAGGGACTTCTGTGTATGTTCACCGCGGGAGCGTACCAGCCGGAATAAGGTCTGCCGTCTCCCTTTTCGTTTCCGATCAAAGCTTCGTTGCCAATCATTTTGCCGAACCGAAGCGCAAGTTCTTTATTGAAGGAACAGCTTAAAACACAGCTTCCCGCATAAAAACAAGTATTGTAAACCGAGGAATTTCCAAGCGGTTTAGTAAATCCCGCCGCGCCGTCGCAGTCCGACGTTTTAGGTTTTCCGATTCTCAGAATATCCGTTGACCCGTACGCACGTTCCTATAAGGTTTCGCATTTCGTCCACCGTAAGTCCGTTTATAAATTCGTTCCAAATCGGATCATTATAATTTTTTTCTCTGAGCTGATATAACTGAATTTTATTTTTTTCAGGTTTGTATTTAATTTTATTATTGTCTTCAGGCGCGGAATACTGCAAAGAAGAGATAAAACTATCTTCTTTTTTGCGTTCATTATCTGTCGGCGATTTCGGAAAAGTATTCTCAAAATCGCTCCTCGACATATATTTTTTCACATATGACGAAACATCGTCAAAAAGATTTATTATTTCATTATCAGTTTTATCGTCTGTTTTTAATAAAATGTCTTTATCGATAGTAAAATCTAACTTTATAACATTATCTTCCGCATAACAATGAGAGTTGCTACCGATATAAACCGAATATTTACCGTGTTCAATCTCGTAACCCTTAAACCCGTTTGAATTTGCGTCGTTATAGTCATAGCTTGCAATATCGCGGACTTTTAAAGTCAAGGTTACGGTTTCGCTTTGATTCGGCTGAATAATTCTCGTTTTCTCAAACGCGCCTAAAATAACGTGAGGTTTTTCTATTCCGCCGTATTAATATTGAGGAGAATAATAAAGTTGTACAACTTCTCGACCGGAAACGTTGCCCATGTTTGTTACTTTTACTTCAATTTTAATTTCATCCTGTTCGTCGAGAATAACGCCGTTATCGATATTTGCTTCTGAAATCTCCCACTTGAAATTAGTATAAGAAAGTCCGAACCCGAAAGGAAAAACAACATTGTCTCTATACCAGTTTTCATTGTCGTTCAAGGCTTGCAAAATGCACGAGTTTCATAATAGCGGTAACCTACGTAAATACCTTCTTCATAATCGACGAAATAGAATGCTCTTTTCTTTCCGCCAACATAGTAACGGTTCCCATCGATTTCGTTGTTGTTTGAAAAGTTCTGCCAGGAAGGGTCTTTTTTGAAATCTCTCGCATAAGTGTCAACAGTTCGTCCTGAAGGGGTTACACTGCCGTTTAAAACTCTACCCAAAGCATTAATTCCCGTTTTGCCCACGCTTCCTATCCAGAGCGCCGCTTTGATTTTATCGGAATAAGCATAATGAGCGGGGTCGTCGAGAAAACCGAGTTCCATTGCTTCCGCACTGTTGATTATCAGAATTACTTTATTAAAGTGAGCTGAAACTTCTTTGATAAGGTCTGTTTCGTTCTGGTCAAGTTGAAGATAGGGTCGTCCGCATTTCTTGCTCCGTTTATCTTCTGTGCACCCGTACCAAAGTTTGTCTTCATTGAACGTGGAAGGTCGTATCCCTCTCCGCCTATCCTCGATATAACGATAAGAGCCGCGTCGTTATATGAATTATAACTGTCCTTTACTGAGTTGTTGTAGCTTGCTGTGGGTGTTTCGCCGGTTGCAAAACCTGCAAGTATATCGCCCATTGACGGACTTGCGGGTCTGCCCGAACCCGATTCCGAACTCTCATAAAATCGGCGCAAGACCGGATTACAGTCATAACCCGCGCTTTCCATACTTTCATAAAGTGTAACCGCTCCGGAAGAACTCGCTCCGCCGGAACCCGAACCGCCGTAAACAAAATTAACGGAATTTTTACCGAAGACACTGATACGGGGCTTTACACTCACTTCACTGTTGCTTACAGGGGTAAAAATAGGTAAAGCCGCGTCATTTTCGTTTTTAAGCAAAACTATCCCCTCTTCAACAATGCGTTCGTTTAGAGCGTTTGCCGCATAAAGAGTATCGGATTTGTTTTTGTAGTCCGAAGTATAATATTGATACTGCGACGGGTCGCCGCTGACGTGCGTTCTTATTTCTCCGCCGAGTACGGAATTAATGGTGTTATAAATAAACGCATTTTGCGTAACGACAAGATTAATGACAAGCCCTAAAACAAAAACAGCCAGCGTAACAATCAGCCATACGCGTGAAAACTTGTATTTCCAGGTGGTTTTTAAAAATCTCATATATACTCCTGTTTAATTTTAAAGTTTAAAACGAAAGTAATTCAAACATGTAATATTAGCGCAAAAAATGTACAGATGTTACACAATTTATATTCTAACAACATAATAAGGGTAGTCAATATTAAAGTCCCCCTCGGTAGTTTTCGCGCCCCCGTCAGTAATTTTTTCAATAATTTCGCTTATTCAATTTTTTTAATTCCATTAGGATTGTTTGTTGGTTTGCTTAGCAAACCAACAAAGGGGACGTCCCCTTGTGCGGTCAATCGCATAATTTACGTTTTTTTGATTTTAACATACTTAATTTTTAATTGTAAGGAATAAAAATCCACCCGTTAAGCGGGTGGTATTTCATTTTCGGGCAATTAGCCCTAATCATTACTGGCGGCGCACAAGTGCGCATATTGTAGACCTGCCAGTCACGCAACTATTACTTGCTACCCTTGAAAGGGTTT
>CAJTNY010000014.1 GCA_910577875.1 uncultured Christensenella sp. | reverse complement strand
TCGACGACGTTTTGGTGTTGTCTATGTACCGCACAGGTACTCATTCGGATTTGTTCAAGTAAGCGATATGCTTTGGCGTATCGCTTATTATGTGAAATCCTGTTTCCCGTACATATGCGCGACGCGATGATCTTATAACCGTCGAAATACGGCGTTGCGCCGCGGTAATTCTCAGTAACGTATGATTAGTAAACTTCCCGTCGGGAATGCTCGCACTCCTCGACCTGATTGCTTATAAGACAAGCAATCTAATCATATTCTGGCTTGCATGAAATTGATTACATTAAATTAAAATTATGAGTAAAAATTTTTCGTTTGAAATTCAACATACAGATAAATACACAGGTGCGCGCGCGGGAATTTTTCATACTCCGCACGGCGATGTTTTAACGCCCGTTTATATGCCCGTCGGAACACAGGCGACGGTTAAAGGCGTATATCCGCGCGATTTGAAGGAGGCGGGTTCGAGTATTATTCTTTCAAATACCTATCATTTATATATCCGTCCGGGAGACGAACTTGTCAAAAAGGCGGGCGGTCTGCACAAGTTTATGAATTGGGACGGTCCGATTTTAACCGACAGCGGAGGGTTTCAGGTATTTTCTTTGACGAAACTGAATAAAATCAAGGACGAAGGGGTATATTTTAACTCGCACGTAGACGGCTCGCGGCACCTGTTCACGCCCGAAAAAGTTATGAGTATCGAAGAGAATCTCGGCGCTGATATAATAATGCAGTTCGATGAATGTAGCGAATACGGCTATACACACGCTCAGTCGCAAACGGCGATGGAGAGAACGGACGCATGGCTCAAACGCTGTCTCGACGCAAAGACGCGCGACGACCAGGCTCTGTTTCCGATAGTGCAGGGGAATATGTACGACGATTTGCGTCTTGAAAGTTTGCGCCGTGCAAAACCTCACGCAACGGAAGGAATTGCGATAGGCGGGCTTTCGGTAGGCGAACCCAAGCAGAGAATGTATGAAATTCTCGATATTATGCGCCCGCATCTCCCCGAGGCGGTACCGCGTTATCTTATGGGCGTCGGAAGCCCCGACTGTCTTATTGAGGGCGTAAAACGCGGGGTGGATATGTTCGACTGCGTTCTCGCGACCAGGGTCGCCCGCAACGGCACGGCTTTTACTTCAAAGGGTAAAATCGTAGCCAGAAACGGTATTTACCGAGAAGATTTTTCCGCACTGGACGAGAACTGCAACTGCTATTGCTGTAAAAATTATACCAAAGCATATATAAGACACCTTATAAACGTCAACGAAATGTTGTCGTCAATGCTGTTAAGTCTGCACAATATAACTTTTCTTCATAAACTTATGAGCGATATGCGTGAGGCGATATTTGCCGACAGTTTAAACGACTTTGCGAAAGGGTTTTATTCGAATTACGAAAATTGAGTGAAAGTTTGACGCAATCTGGCCAAACGCTTAAAAAACGCTTGCAAAAAAGGCGTAAAAATATTATATTGAAATAGTAAAAAATAAAAGATTGAATCGGAGACAAAAAAATGGATTATGTTTATTATATAATTCTCGGCGTATTGCTTGTGGGAATCGTGGTAATGTTCGTATTTTCGAGCAGACGCCGTAAAAAACAGGAGCAGGATGCTCAGGACTTAATCAACTCGGTTAAGCCCGGGAACAAAGTCAAAACCATAGGCGGAATCTGCGGCATCGTCGTTGAGGTTGATAACGAAGAAAACACTTTTGTGCTTGAGACGGGTACGGAACAGTCTGGCAAATGCTTTATAAAGTTTGACAGACAGGCTATTTATCAGACCGACGCTGTAGCTTCCAAAAAGGAAGAGAAGACCGAAGTAGCGCAGGAAGAAGTTCCCGCCGAAATTACGGAAACCGCAGGACAGATTGAAACTGTCGAAACGGCGGAAGAAGTCGAAACGGCGGAAGAAGTCGAAACGGCGGAAGAAGTCAAGACGGCTGAAGAAGAGAAGAGCGTTGAAGAACTCAGAAACCCTCCTGCAAAGAAGTCAGGAAAAAAGAAATAATAATTTATCTGCGGCGGGAACCCGAAACAATTCGGGTTCCCGTTATTTTTCTGCATACGCGCGCTATTCTCCGCATAAATTAAAGCGGAGGTTTCTTTTATGCGCAAAAATATTTTTCAGGTAGCTATGTCGGCGGCTGCGGCGGTGGTTATCTCGCTTGTGTTCGTACTTATATTCACGCTTATAATTCAGCTCTTTTCTCTGCCGTTAGGCGCGGTCAAGCCCGTTAACCAGGTTTTCAAAATAGTAGCCATTGCGGCGGGCGGGCTTATTTTTATACGCGGCGAAAAGGGGCTCGTGAAGGGCTTGATTTACGGTATAACGGCAGTTCTCGCTACATATCTGTTATTCGGTCTTATTTCGTGCTCGTTTGAGATAAGCTGGTTTTTCGCGATAGAAATACTCATCGGGGCCGTGGCGGGCGCCGTAACGGGCGTAATCGCGGTCAATATAAAAAACAAAGCTTAAAATACTTGATTTTTTTTCTTCCGTATTTTATAATGCTGTTATAAATACGAATCAGGAGATTTATTAATATGATTAAGACGATAGCGACTCCCCGCGAAAAAAAGATTACCGGTTGCGGAGAATGCAGAAGTACCTGTCAGTCGGCTTGCAAAACAAGCTGTACGGTCGGAAACCAAAGCTGTGAAAGAATAACCAGAGAACAGAATCCCGAGAAGAACAAGTAATTTTAAAACCCGATAAGGAGCAGAACTGTTCTGCTCCTTAAATTTTTTTTGATTTTTAAACTTATGATACACGTTTTCAATTATAAATCCTTATATTTCATATACGACTCCGGCAGCGGAAGCCTGCACGAGTGCGACAGAGAAACCGCCGAATATTTGAAGTCCGAATACGAGGGCGGTTCTGTGCCCGAGCTTTCGGATGAAAAGTTGGCCGAGATTCGCGCGGAAATCGAAACTCTTAAAAAAGAGGGACTTCTTTTCAAGGACGAACCGAAATCATATCCGCTTAAATCGAGCGAGGTAAAAGCTTTATGTCTGCATATATGCCACGACTGCAACCTGCGTTGCAGATATTGTTTTGCCGACGAAGGCGCGTACCACTCCGAAAGGGAGTTTATGAGTGAACAGACGGCGAAAAAGGCAATAGATTTTCTTCTTGAAAACAGCGGAAACAGAAAAGTGCTCGAAGTAGATTTCTTCGGGGGCGAACCTTTGATGTGTCTGCAAACGATAAAAAACGTCGTCGCTTACGCTAAAGAAAAGGGCGGGAAAGCGGGTAAAAAATTTCTGTTCACTACGACGACGAACGCGCTTTTATTAGACGACGACGCCATTGGCTTTTTCAACCGCGAAATGGAAAACGTTGTTTTAAGTCTTGACGGAAGACCCGAAGTCCACGACGCGATACGCAAAACAAAAAACGGCAAAGGCAGTTTTGCTCTTGTTATAGAAAATATAAAAAAATTCGTCCGTTCGCGCGGAGATAAAAATTATTACGTCCGCGGAACTTTTACGTCGAAAAATCTCGATTTTTCGAAAGACGTGATTTTTCTTGCGGAGAACGGCTTCGACAGTATTTCTATGGAACCCGTCGTAACGGACATCGACGATTTGGCAATCAAAGAAGAGCATATTCCCGAGATCTGCGCGGAATACGAAAACCTCTGCGATAAATATCTCGAAAAGCACGAAAAAGGCGAGGGCTTTAATTTCTTCCATTTCAATATAGATTTGGAAGGCGGGGTGTGCTTGCAGAAAAAAGTTTCCGCCTGCGGCGCTGGCAACGAATATTTTTCCGTAGTCCCCAACGGAGATATTTATCCCTGCCACCAGTTTGCGGGCGATAAAGATTTTCTTATGGGAAACGTATACGAAGGTAAGCTCGACGCGCAAATACGGGAAAAATTCGCATCGAACTGTCTTTTCACCAGAAAGGGCTGCGAAAGCTGTTTTGCAAAGTTTATCTGTTCGGGCGGGTGCAGCGCGAACAACTACCATTTTACAGGCGATATAAACACGCCGTATCCGATAACATGCGATATGATGAAAAAACGAATCGAGTGCGGTATGTACGCTCTTGCCCGTAAAAAAAGAAAATAAAAGTTAAAAAAAGACGATTTAATGCTGTAAAGCCGAGAATAATTAATTGACTGCCGTAAGATTTTTATATATAATATAGTGGTTAAAAAAGCTTTACGTTTAGGAGTAAGATAGATGGGCAAAATAAAATCGGCGATAATAACGGCGTTGCTCGCCGCCGCAATCGCGGTGCTCGCGGTATTTGCTTTGTTTTCCTGGCAGGTGCCCGGCAGCAACGGAGTCGAAAGATATAATTCGTTTATCGGTCATATCCGTCTCGGCGGTGATTTGACCGGAAACGCTACAACGGTTCTTTATCCGGAGGGAGTAATTTCTTCGGCGGAATACGCTGATTTGGAAGACGGCGACAAGTCCGATTACACTCAGTGCGGAAATGTGTATGTCGATAAGGAAGTTCTCGAAGAACACAGCGAGGACGGTTTGAAAAAATTAGTTGCGGAGGACGCGAAAGTTCTCTCCAAACGCTTCGGCGAAAAAGGTTATACAAGCTATTCCGTTTCCGTCGTAGACGGTTTTGCACTCAGTGTTTCCGTTCCCACGAACTTTACTTATGCGGAGTACAAGCAGTATGATTCTTCTTCGCGTTCCGAACAGAAGTCATTTATCGAGAAGTCTATCGTTTCGCTCGCGTACAACGGCAAACTTTCGCTTCGGAATTCGGAAGTAGGCAACAAAAAATCAAACAACATCCTTACCAAGATTACCGACGACGTTACTTCGTTTTTCAAAAGCGTTTCGAAACAGTCCGTCAGCGGTAACCACGCGGTTAAAATAAGTCTGACAAAAGAGGGGAGAGAACAGTTCAAAGCAATGTCCGCAAAAGTCCTGACTGCGGAAAGCGATAAAGCTATCGGATTTTATGTCGGCGATTACCAGTTGCTGTCGCTTCAACTCTCCGAAGAAATAAACGCGGGAACTTTCTATATCCCAGTTGAAGAATCAAACGCTCAGGACTATACGATAGTAATGAATTCTGTCGCGGACGGCAGAACGATTACGCTCGATTACAGTTCCGACGAAGCACAGATAATTTATGCGAACGCGGAACTCGGAGATACCGCGGCGCTGTTCCTCGGCGTTTCTCTCCTTTTAATAGTTGCGGGCGCGGTTGCTTACTCGATAGCGAGATATAAAAAGCTCGGACTTGTAAATTCGTTAATAATTATTATTTTCGCGCTTGCGCTTATAACAACTCTTATGCTTTTGGAAATTCAGCTTACCTTAGCGGGCGCGGTTACGGCAGTTATCGGTCTTGCGCTTTTGTGCGCGTCGAACTTTGCCACGTTCGAAGCCGTCCGTAAAGAAACGCTGAAGGGCAAGACGATTCAGTCGTCGGTTAAAGAAGCTTACAAATTACAGCTTGCCGGAATACTCGAAATGCACGTTATACTTTTGATAGTAAGTATATTCCTTGCTTTCGTCGGCATAGGCGAGCTTGCTACTTGCGGACTTATACTCTTCATTTCTGGCGTAGCTTCATACGTTTTGTATTGGTTTACGAGATTTATGTGGTATGTAATATCTTCGCCCGTAAAAGATAAATTTAAGTTCTGCGGTTTTAAGAGGGAGGAGCTTGAAGATGACTAAGTTAAAACTTTCTTCTAAAATGCACATTATGATAATAGTATCCGCAGTTATAGTTGCCGCAGGCGTTGCAATGGGTCTGATATTTCAGTTCGTATCGAACGGATATTTCAACTACGGCGCGGACTATACCAGCTATAACAGCGTAGTGGTCAATTACGCTTATATAGACGGCAAGGAAGATTCCATAAACGACATATGCGAAAAGGCGTTCAAAGAAGCAGGCGTTTCATATTACGCGTATACTTACGGCGACGTTGCCACTGGCGGTAAGCTCGAAGCGGGCGGGCAACTCGTTTACAAATTCTCGAAAAATACGGATACGGCTAAAATTCAGTCGGCAAAAGACGCTATTCACAGTGCACTTACCGCCGAAGGAACGAGCGGATTGAGCAAAGCTTCCTATCATGAAGCTGAGACGGTACTCGGCGGAGGGAAGGCTTTGACGTTCGGTGCCATTGCGCTTGCAAGCGCGGTTGTATTCCAGTTCATTTACTTTGCAATAAGATATAAACTCACTGCGGCGTTCTCCGCGCTTTTGGCGGATGTACACAACCTTGCGATTTTTGTTTCGCTCCTTGCAATAACGCGGGTGCCCATAGGTTCTACCGTGTTTGCGTTTGCAGCGCTTACGGTCGTGGCGACTATGATAGGATGCTGTTTCCTTTTCGATAAGGCTCGTAAAAATTCGAAAGACGAAAAATTCGCAAAGCTGGACGCGCTTGAACAAGCCGATGTTTGTGCAAATGAAAGCATAACCGAGATAGCGGTGACGGCGGTAGGAGCGGCTGTAATCGGTTTGATTTTGTTCGTTCTTATGTCAGTTAGCGCGCTTTCTGTTCAACTCGCCGTAACTTCCGCGGTTCTTGCGCTGTTGAGCGCAGCCGCAAGCATATACGGGACTGCGTTCTTCACCCCGTCTGTTTATTCGCGTATCAGACGCGCAGGCGGTAACCTCAAAGCAAGTCATCCGCAGAAAGTTAAAAAATCTTAAAAAACAAATGAAGTGGCGGGTTTAACCCGCCTTTTTTTATAAATTATGAAAAGAATAGTACCCGAATTCGAGTTTTCGGCAGAACAACTTAATATAATAAAACAGCTGTCGAAAGAATGCGGACTTTTGGAGGACACCGTAAAAATTCTTTATGGCAGAGGAATTGACGGCAAAGATAAAATAGAAAGCTTTATTACCCCTTCTCGCAGTCATTTCATTTCTCCGTTTAAAATGAGCGGTATGGACGAAGCCGTCGCATTGATTACGCGCGCCCGCGAAGAAAACTGGTGTGTTGCCGTTTACGGCGATTACGACGCGGACGGAGTGTGTGCATCGACGATAATGTACAACGTTTTGAAAGACTTCGGAATCGAAGCGGTCGTATATATTCCCGAACGCCGCGACGGATACGGACTGAACAAAACATCTATCGATGCAATTTTCGAAGAACATTTTCCACAGCTTTTTATTACTGTCGACTGCGGAATTTCCTGCGCCGACGAGGTTGAATATATCAAAGAACAGGGCGCAGAAGTAATTGTAACCGATCATCACGAACTGCCCGATAATCTTCCCGACTGCATCTGCATAAACCCGAAATTCAACGACGGTTATATTTACGACAATCTTTGCGGCGCGGGAGTCGCGCTCAAAGTCGGGGTTGCTCTTAACGGTAACGGTGCCTACGATTATCTTGATTTCGCCGCAATCGCAACTGTCGCGGACAGCGTATCCTTAACGGGCGAAAACAGGGATATAGTTGCCGAGGGTCTTAAACTCATAAATTCGAAACCGAGAAGCAATTATTTTCAGTTTCTCGCCAAAAACGAAACGAACGCGACAGCCCAAACGCTTGCGTTCGGCGTCGCGCCTAAAATAAACGCGGCAGGCAGAATGGGAGACGCCCGTTCTGCGCTGAAATTATTTACGGAAACCGACGAGAACGCTATTTTCGATTTGTCATGCAAGCTCACCTCTTACAATCTCGAACGTCAGAAATACTGCGACGAATTGTACGCTTGCGCGAAGCAAAAACTGAAAGAGCGCGGCGCATACGGCAAAGTAATAATGCTTTGGGACGAGAGTTGGAACACGGGTTTTGTCGGAATTGTCGCAGCGCGTCTTGCCGAAGAATATGCCCGTCCGGCGCTTCTGTTTGTCCGCAACGGTGATATGTTGAAAGGCTCGGCGCGTTCCGTCGAAAACGTCAATATCTTCGAAGCATTGAAATCCTGTGAAAGTTTAATCGCGGAATTCGGCGGTCACGCTCAGGCGGCCGGCGTA
The DNA here is from genome assembly GCA_910577875.1 of uncultured Christensenella sp. GTDB lineage: Bacteria > Bacillota > Clostridia > Christensenellales > Borkfalkiaceae > Coproplasma. The sequence goes on along the minus strand of CAJTNY010000014.1, from coordinate 35,881 downwards.
AATATTAAAGTCTCCGACTTCGCCGAACTTGAAACAGGCTTGAACGAATATCTTTCAGCGCACTATACCGCGGAAGATTTCGAACCTACGGTGTTTATAAACGGCGTTTTGAATTCGCCTTGCTCGGCGCGGTTCGCAAAAGAGATTGAAATGCTCGAACCTTTCGGCGTCGGCAATCGCAGGCCTATGTTCGAAGTGGACGAGCGCTCTGTCGAAGTCAGGCCCGTCAAACCTCTTTCTCCGCATATCTCCGCAAAGAGCCAGAAAATCGAACTTATGTATTTCAGCGGCAGTAAATTTACTTTCCTTCTAGAAAGCAAAGCTCCGAAGAAATTTATTTTCTCCTATAACATATCGACTTTCCGCGGTAAAGAATACGTTAAAGGTTATATTAAAGACGTTATTTGCGAGCCGAACGCGCCCGAGTACTGCGCGGACGAAATTTCTATAAACAATATCTTAACTCTCGCCTGTCCTGAATACGATTGTAAAAAAACATATAAATCCGCCGCGGAAATAGACGCGCTGTTAAAAGAAAACAGCGGTTACGGAACAGCGTGCATAGCGGGAGAATATAAAACTTTAAAATATTACGGAAATGCGATAAAACTGCCTGTCGATATTTTCAGACTCACTTCTGGCAATCTCGCGGATACGGTTATAATCTCTCCGCAGTCCGACGTGGATTTCAGTGGTTTCAAACGTATTATTTTTCTCGACAAGCCGCCTTCGGGCGTAAGACTTTCTTCTCTCGAAGGCAAACAAGTTATTATATGTTCGGATATTTCAGGCGATAATTTTTTAAAACAACTAACCGCCGACAGGGAAAAACTCTTGGGAATATTCTCCGCCGTGTCTGGCGGCGTAAACAATTTAACGGGCGCTGACAGTGCGGAAATCGCGCTTAAAAACAATTTAGGCGAACCTTTGCAGACAACGTTCGCTCTCGAAATTTTTCGTCAACTCTCGCTTATTTCATTCGATAGCGGAAAACTCAGCGTATTCCGCGGAGTTAAAACTAAGCTTACCAACTCGGAACTTTATAATATAGTGAATGAATATGAAAACGGTATTAGATAAAATTTACGACAATTATTCCGAAGTCGACAGGAAACTCCTGCTCGACGCTTACCGCTATGCGGAGCTAATGCACGAGGGACAGAAACGCGCTTCCGGAGAACCGTATTTCAGCCACCCTTGCGCTGTGGCGGAAATACTTATCGGTCTCGGAATGGACACTCCGTCAATAGCCGCGGCTTTTCTTCACGACGTAATAGAGGATACGCAGGCGACGAACGAGGATATTCGCACGCATTTCGGCAACGAAATTCTCACTCTTGTCGACGGCGTGACCAAACTCGATAAAATACGCTATGCTTCGCACGAAGAAGAGGACGCGGAAAACTTCCGCAAAATTTTCGTCGCAATGGCGAACGACGTACGCGTAATAATAATAAAGCTTGCGGACAGGCTTCACAATATGCGTTCTTTGAACTTTCTCTCGAACGAGCGGCAACAGAGAATAGCCAAGGAAACTCTGGAAGTCTTCACTCCGCTTGCGGGCAGGCTCGGTATTTCGCAGATAAAATGCGAACTCGAAGATTTATGCCTTAAATATCTCGACCCCGAAGCTTACGAATACCTTGTGACCAACATACACCAGAAATTGGAGGAGCGCAAAAGTTTCGTCGACTTCGTCGTAAACGAACTCAAAAATATCCTCAAAGACGGAGCTATCGAAGGCGAAGTATTCGGAAGACCCAAACATTTCTATTCGATTTATAAAAAGATGAAAAATCAGGGCAAGTCGCTCGACCAGATTTACGACCTTGCCGCCGTCCGCGTTATAGTAAAAAACACCGAGGAGTGTTACGAGGTCCTCGGTAAAATTCACAAACGCTGGAAACCCGTCCCCGGACGCATTAAGGATTATATCGCTACCCCCAAACGCAATTTGTATCAGTCGCTGCATACGACTGTCGTAACAAACTTCGGTCAGATTTTCGAAATTCAGATAAGAACGCAGGAAATGCACAAAATGGCTGAATTCGGTATCGCCGCACATTGGCGCTATAAGGAGAACAAGACGGGAGAGACGGGCTTCGACCAGCGTCTTTCCTGGATACGCGACGTTATGGACTGGCAGGGCAGTTTGAACGATTCGAAAGAATTCGTCGACAGTCTTAAAAACGATTTGTATTCCAACGAACTTCTTGTTTTTACCCCTCACGGTAAAGTTATCTCGCTTCCGCTCGAAGCGACGCCTGTCGACTTTGCGTATGCTATACACTCCGAAGTCGGAAATAAATGCGTCGGCGCAAAAGTCAATTCGAGAATAGTGCCGCTCAATTCCCAGCTTCATACGGGCGATGTGGTTGAAATTCTGACCTCGCCGAACACGAAAGGGCCTTCCTGGGACTGGCTCAAATTCGTCAAATCGAGTTCCGCAAAGGGCAAGATAAGAGCGTTTTTTAAGCGCGAAATGAAGGAGGGTAACGCCAAAACGGGCAAAGCTATGCTCGAAGCCGAAGCAAGACGCAGAGGCTATAACCTTGCGGACCTTCTGACCGAGGAATCTTTTAACAAGCTTTCCAATAAACTCGTTTTTTCATCGGTGAACGAGATGATGGCTTCGGTCGGCTACGGAGCGGTGAGCGTAAATCAGGTAATCTATAAACTTATAGACTACTATAAAAAAGAAATACCCAAACCTCAGGAATTCTTATCTACCGAAAAACTCAAAAATACCCCCGCGGGCAGCGTTGCCATAAAGGGCTTAAACGGGCTTTTGGTTCGTTTCGCGCACTGCTGTAACCCCGTCCCGGGCGATGATATAATAGGTTTTGTATCCCGCGGACGCGGCGTGATTATACACCGCAAAGATTGCCCCAATGTAGCGAACGAGGATACCGAACGCCTCCAACCCGCGCAGTGGACGGGCGAAAACACCGAATTTATCGCTGGTCTGAAAATTATTGCTTCGGACGATGATGGCGTAACAATGTTTATTACTTCGGAAATTTCTGCGCTTCGTCTTTCAATGACTCACATAAATGGCAGAATCAACAAAGAAAAGCAGGCTGAATTCGAAATAAAAATCAAACTCAACAGACGTTCGGATATGGATATGCTTATTAACCGTTTAAAGAAAGATAAAAGAATTATCGATGTTTACCGAACAACAGGCTGATAAAATATAAAAAAATCCATAATATACCGCCGCGAAAAACTGCGGTTTTCGCGGCGGTAAAATTAATTTAAAACGAACAATAAAAATATGCAAATTATAAAGGTATTACCGAGGAGAGGACTCGGCAGCAATTCCTATATATTGACGAACGACCTTAGAAACGCCGTTTTGGTCGACTGTGCGGCACCTACACTGTACGACGGTTGTTTAAGTCTCGGTTTGAATCCCGTTGCGGTTGTTCTGACGCACGGGCATTTCGACCACGTCGGCGGTTGTGGAAAATTTTACGAAAACGGAGTTCCGATTTATTGCGGAGAAAGAGAAAAGAACTATATTTTCAGCGCTGAAAACAAAAGTATTTCAACCAAAGTTCCTATCCCCGATTTCGAGATTGAAAAAACGTTTGAAGACGGCGAAGAAATAATGCTCGGCAGAGTAAAATTTAAAGTTATGTTTACACCGGGTCATACCGCTGGAAGCGTATGCTATTTTACGGAAAAAACCGTCTTTACGGGCGACACGCTTATGCGTTTGGCTATCGGCAGAACCGATTTGCCGACGGGCGACGAAAAGGCGCTTCTTGGAAGTGTGAAAAAACTTTTATCGCTCGAAACCGATTATAAAGTTTTATGCGGTCATCTGAAAGATACGACTATATTTTACGAACGCCGCCGTTGCACCTATTTTAACTAAATGCGCGCGCTCAATAAGCTGCGCCCGTATTTTTGCGAGGAACTCTTTATATGCTTACAACCAACAGCGAATATTTAAAACCCGAGATAATGGACGTTATACGCGCTTTCGACTGTGAAACCGAATGTTTTACCCATTATTTTTCGTTCGCCAAGGACAAATATTTCAACTGCATAGAGTACAAGGATAAATTTTACGACTTCGAAAACGAATATAAAACCGAAGACGAACTGACCTTTAAAAGAATGGCGAAACGCTTTGCAAAGCTTGCTTTTTACAGTGCTATTTCGTCGGAAAAAGGCTCGTTCCCTTGGGGCGCGCTTACGGGCATAAGACCTACGAAGCTCGCATATACCGAACTTAGCGAAGGCAGAGAATTTCAGCCTCTTTTCGCTCAAATGGGTGTAAACGCGGACAAAACCGCGCTCGTTGAAAGTGTTCTTTCGGCGCAGAACGGCATTTACGGAAACGCAGGCGGACAGGACTTGTTTATCGGCATACCTTTCTGTCCGAGCAAATGCGAATACTGCTCGTTCATTACCGCGCCCGTTTCCCAAACCCGTAAATATTTATCTTCTTACGTCGATTGTCTGGTACGCGAAATACACTCCGTAAAACCCCTCGTAAAAAAACTCAACAGCGTTTACATAGGCGGGGGAACTCCGTTCGTGCTCGAAACCGAGCTTCTCGAACGCATTTATAAGGCGGTAGCGGAGGAGTTTGACAATATTCCCGAATACACCGTGGAGGCTGGCAGACCCGACGTATTTTCCGAGGAAAAGCTTGAACTTTCGAAGCGCTTCGGCGTTACGCGAATATGCGTAAATCCCCAGTCTTTCAATAATTCCACGCTCGAAAAAATAGGCAGAAAACATACTGCGGAACAAACTTTAAAAGCCTTTGCCGCCGCGAGAAAATACGGCTTTGATATAAATATCGACCTAATAGCGGGGCTTGCCGGGGAAACTCTGTCCGATTTTTGTAATTCGCTTGATATCGCAATATCTCTCAACCCCGAAAATATAACCGTGCACACGCTCTCGTTAAAATCTGGCGCTAAACTCAAAGAGAACGTAAAGCGTCTCGATATTTCCGATATAAATAAAATGGTTGATTTGTCCCGCGAAAAACTGACAAAGGCCGGTTATTCTCCGTATTACTTGTACAGACAAAAATATCAGGCGGGCGGACTTGAAAACGTCGGCTGGTGCAGACAGGGCAAAGCCTGCGTATATAATATAAACGTAATGGAAGAGATTACGGATAATATCGCCGTCGGCGCGAACGCTATTTCAAAACGCCTTTTCGGCTCCGAGAACAGGATAGAACGATACGCTTCTCCCAAAGACATACCGACCTATATAAACAAGCTCGACAAAATAATTTCGGAACGGGATAAACTATTTAAATAAAATTAACCCCCGCGGAAGTGTCCGCGGGGGTTAAATGTTTGTTTCGTCAAACCCCAATAAAGAGTTTGGGGTTTCGTCATGCAATATGCAAATTTCCAAAAGCGTGCCGAAATCGGGTTCGTTAATTCCTGTTACCCACCTGCTTATGGTTTGTTGCGTTGTATTTAAATGTTTTGCAAGACGGTCTTGTGACATTTTATTATCGCTTAACGCCCGTTGTAAATTTTTCGGGAATTGATTTTTAACCATAATACTAAACCAATCTTTTTGTTTAATCTTCTAAACCTAATAAATAATCTGCTGAAACGTCAAAGTATTTTGCAAGCATAATCAAATCGTCAAGATTGGGTTCAGTATTGCCTGTTTTCCATCTTGAAAGTTTTTGCTTGTAAATTCCTAAATCTTTACATATTTCATTTTGCGATTTCCCGCTGTTTTGAACGAGTTCGCTTAATCTGTCGGCAAATATCATTGTTATCTTAAAACTAAAAGTAACAAATATTGTGACTAATTAGTTGACTGTCACAATTATTGTGACTATAATTTAATAAAAATATGTTTTGGTGAGTAATAAATGAATAAGTCAATTTTAGATTTCAGTAAGTCTTTACAGGATATTTGCAATAATATAGAACCGCCCGCAAAATATACAAAACTTGTAATGGATACGGTATACTATTACAACAAATTAGAAGAAATGTTCGGTGAAGAGGGGCGGAATATTTTGAAACAGTATGAATTGTTGTTATCGGAGCAAGAGAGGATAATGAGTGAAACTCATTTCAAAGCGGGTATCAAGCTCGGAATTCGTTTTATGTTTGAGTGTATAGTAGATTAGTTTTTCGGTATATTATTTTCAAATATTTGCCATAATTTATTTGCTATTTTAAATCGGGTGTGTTAAAATAATCCCGTTACGGATACGAAGGGGTTCGAATACTCGACGGCTCGCTTCGTTTCGCGCAAATATTTCCATAGGAGGATAAATTAAATGGAAAAGACGGAAATCATTGCAAAATATGCAACTAAGGAAGGCGACACGGGTTCGCCCGAAGTTCAGATTGCTCTTTTGACGGAGAGAATCAACCATCTGAACGAGCATCTTAAAGAGCATATCCACGACAATCATTCGCGCCGCGGACTTTTGAAAATGGTCGGACGCCGTCGCGGTCTTTTGGATTATTTAAAGAGCAAGGATATCGAAAGATACCGTGCAATCATTGCTGCTTTAAATTTAAGAAAATAATTAAAACGGGGCGGGCGATTTTTCGCTTACCCTTTTTTAGTTTATAACGGGAGTTATAGACGCAAGAACAGAAAAGGAGAACAGGTAAATGAACAACAATTTCAAACAATTCGCATTTAAAGTAGGCGGAAGAGAAGTAATCGTCGAGACGGGAAAATACGCGGAACAGACAAACGGTTCCTGTATCGTCCGCTGCGGCGAGACGGCGGTTTTGGTTTCCGTATGTATGTCGGCAAGCCCCCGCGACGGTATGGACTTCTTCCCCTTGCAGGTAGACTACGAAGAGAAGATGTATTCAATCGGCAAGATACCCGGCGGTTTCAAAAAGCGCGAGGGCAGGGCGAGCGATAAAGCTATCTTAACCGCAAGACTTATAGACAGACCTTTGCGCCCTCTTTTCCCTAAGGGACTTTTCAACGACGTAGTAGTTACGGCGCAGGCAATCTCGGTTGAACCCGACGTATCGCCCGAACCTCTCGCAATGATTGGTTCGTCCGTTGCGATTGCTATTTCCGATATACCTTGGGCGGGTCCCACGGGTTCGGTCGTAGTCGGTATGGTTGACGGTAAATACGTTATCAACCCCGATTTGGCGCAGAGAGAAAAGAGCGCTATTCACTTGAATCTGGCGGGCACGAAGGACGCTATTTTAATGATTGAAGCGGGCGCGGACGAAGTAACCAACGAAGAAATGGTAGGAGCTATTACCTACGGTTTCGAAGAAATAAAGAAAATTTGCGAATACATCGAAAAAGAGATTGTGCCCGCAGTCGGCAAAAAGAAGCTCGACATAGAGCTTTACCATATTCCCGAAGAGCTGGACAAGGCTGTACGTGAATATGCTGATAAAAAAATCGACTGGGCTATCGATACTTTCGACAGACAGGAAAGAGAAAAAAGACAGAACGAAGCGGAAACGGAGATACTCGAACACTTTGCGGAAATCTATCCCGACAACAAGAGAGAAATCAAGGACAGCCTCTATTATCTTACGAAAGAGAAAGTCCGCGCTAAAATATTCGACAAGGGCATACGTCCCGACGGCAGAGGTCTGAAAGACGTACGACCTATCTGGTGTGAGAGGGGAGTCCTGCCCCGCGTACACGGTTCCGCCGTGTTCACCCGCGGACAAACCCAAACGCTTACGAGCTGTACTTTGGGTATGCTTACAGAGGCTCAGAAACTTGAAGGTCTTGACGAGGAAACCTCGAAAAGATATATGCATCATTACAATTTCCCCGGCTACTGTACGGGCGAGGCTAAAGCCCTGCGTTCTCCCGGCAGGCGCGAGATAGGACACGGCGCACTTGCAGAACGTGCGTTGATTCCCGTACTTCCCGCAGAGGATAGCTTCCCTTACGCAATAAGAGTGGTAAACGATATTTTATCGTCGAACGGTTCGTCGTCTATGGCTTCCGTATGCGGTTCGACAATGGCGCTTATGGATGCCGGCGTTCCCATTAAGGCTCCCGTAGCAGGCGTCGCTATGGGACTTATCAAAAACCAGGAAACGGGTGAGTTTAAAGTCCTTACCGATATTCAGGGCTTGGAGGATTTCCTCGGAGATATGGACTTCAAGGTCGCGGGAACACAGAAAGGTATTACCGCGATTCAGATGGATATTAAGATTAAAGGCATTTCCGAAGAGATAATGCACACTGCAATCAAGCAGGCGAACGAGGGCAGACAGTTTATACTTTCCAAGATGCTTGAAGTCGTTCCCGAAGTTGCACCCGCGCTTTCAAAGTACGCGCCGAAGATTATATTCTTTGAAATCAACCCCGACAAAATCGGAGACGTTATCGGCAAACAGGGCAGCGTGATAAAGAAAATAATGGAAGAAACGGGTACTGAAATCGAGTTCAACGAGGACGACAGCGGTAGAGGTTATATCTCGACGGTAGGACCTTTGGAAAATGCGGAAAAGGCGAAAGCTATAATTATGAGCATTGCCCACGACCCCGAAGTCGGCGATATGTTCGTCGGTTCGGTTGTCAGAATTATGAATTTCGGTGCGTTCGTAGAGTTCGCTCCCGGTAAAGACGGTATGATTCACATCTCCAAACTTTCCGACAAGCGCGTGGAAAAAGTTGAAGACGTAGTCAAAATCGGCGACGTAGTCAAAGTCGAAATTATCAAAATCGGAGATAAGGGCATCGACCTTAAATTGTTAGAGAAATTATCTTAAAAAATCTTTAAACGGCGCATTGATTTAAAATCTTTGCGCCGTTTTTTTAACGAGAGAATACGAATGATTAAAGCGGGTTTAAAAAATTATTTTATTAATTTAAAGCACTTTTTTACACCGATTGGCACGCTTGCGGTAGGAGTTTTCATAGGTCTGTCTATTATTATTCCGGGCGGCATAGCCATTACGGGTGAGCTTATTGACAGGCTTTCGGAAATAATCAGCGAGTCGAGTATAGATTTCGCGGCGGTAAAAGACTATATTGTAAACGCTATCCGCGCGCTTGATTGGGGCGATCCTGTCGAAGCGCTTAAAACTATGTTAAACCGTGAGTGGCTGACAAATGTTTTAAACGAGTGTCTGAACGTCATTGCAAGCGGTTTGCAACCGTCCGCCGACGCTATAAACGAAGTTGTAGCCGCAGCTGTCGCTGGTATCTATCTTCTTTTCGCGATGTTTATTCTGCTTGCGGTCTTAGGGCTTGTCTGCGGTTATTTTTTGACGAGGTTTCTCGTAAGGCGCACAATGGCAAAGCGCACGTTTAAAAAGTTTATTTTCGCGGTCCTGATAGATTCCGTTGTGACAACTGGTCTGATTTCAATGTGTTTTTGGCTGCTTACGGTGTGGGGTCCGAGTATTTATATAACTTCGGTGCTTTCGCTCTTTATATTCGGCGGTGTAGCGTTATTTTCCGCATATCTCGTTCACGGCAGAACGCTCGTGACGTTTAAAGCGGTTTTCAATTTCGCAAATCTTATGAAGTTGCTTTTGACAAACTTTTTGATATTTATTATTTCCGTAACGTTTTTCGTGCTTACCGTTATTTTGACAAACGCGCTGGCGGGGCCGCTTATCGGCTTTTCGTTTATAGAAATAGCGTTTATCGTTATAAGTATGAATGCCGAGGGGTATGTGGTCGAACTCGTATCAAAGAGCGGGAAAAAGGCGGAGGAGCCGCCCGTGGAAGAGGCGGTTGAAGGTGCAGCTTAATACAATGGAAGAATATGGAAAGAATTTTGGTTGTTGAGGATGACATCGTGATATTCGAGGAGCTCAAAATGCTTTTAACGAATAACGGAGACGTTACGGTTACCGAATTGCCCTGTGATTTGGCGCTACTCGACGTTAATATACCGGGCGAAAACGGTTATGAAATTTGCCGCAGAATAAAGCGGAATTCTTCCGTGCCCGTAATATTTCTTACTTGCAGAGACGGGGTCGAAAACGAAATTTTGGGTTTCGGTATGGGTGCGGACGACTATATCAAAAAACCGTACAATTCTGCTGTATTGCTTGCGAGAATTGCAAGACTTCTTAAAAAGAACAACGCCATTTTAACGCTCAGAGGTCTGACGCTCGACTGCGCCGCGCACGAAATGAGTTACGGCGGATATATCGGAGTTTATAAAGATGAAAGCGGATTTGTTGATTTAACTGACATTCCTCTTGTATTGGGAGAGGTTACTTACTTTAATGAAAATAATATATTAATGCCGTATTCAATGTTTACAATAAATCGTTCAAGTTTTAGCGGTTATCTTCTCATTGTACCGGACGAAGCGTTAACGGCGCAGAATGTCAAAATTGAAAGCGAAATCAGCTTATTGGCGATGTTAAAACAGAAGAGATATAATGCAAGAGCAATGGCTGATGATTTTATTGAAATCGGAATATATCCTTATACAAATTACAGTAATAATTTAAGGTCGTTTGAATTTAACAGACTAAGGGAATTATCCGACAGGGCAGTTTGGTTTATCGGCTGTATATTTATTGCTTTGGTTTTTATCTTGATTTCAATGGCGATACTTGCCGTAAGATTACTTATAATGATAGAAGAGGATAAAAGCCGGTATAAAACGCTTTGGCGAATAGGTGCGGATAAATTTATGATACTGAAATCGCTATTAGTCCAAATGCTATTTCATTATTTTATTCCGTTTATATTGCCTGTAATATTGTTCGGACCGATTTGTTATATTATTTTAAAAATAATTACGTTGTCTGGCGCGGAAATGACGGCGTTGACGGTTTTCAGTCAGGTAATAGGAGTTTTCGGGGTGATAGTTGCTCTTTACGTTTTATATTTTACCGTGACGTATTTAATAGCCAGACGGGATATTAAAAAAACTATACGTTCGATGGGATAAACAAACGGCTTTCCTTTTAGGAAAGCCGTTTGTTTACGAATAATACGCAACCGCGCCTTTGAATATGGCGTAAGCTAATTTTTTCTGATATTCCTCGGAAATCAAAAGCGCTTCGTCGTCGTCGTTCGACAGGAAACCGCACTCGACTATTACTGACGGGCTTTGCGTGCATTTGAGCATATAATAATCTCCCGCGAGCGGGGTATTCGTTTTGACACATTCTTTCATATTATTAAGGCTCGTCTGTATGTTCAAGGCAAGCTGTTTTCCGCAGTCGCTGTTCTTGTCGAAAAAAACCTGACCTCCGCGCCGTGACGGGATAGGACAAAAATTCTGGTGAACGGATATAACCATATCGGCCCCGCTCTTTTCGATGATTTCTTTGCGTTTTTTCATATCGCGCATTTTAAATCCTTTCGAACTGACACCGTAAAGTCCGCTTTGATTGGTTCGCGTCATTACCGTATTAAATCCCGCATCTGCAAAATATCCTCTGAGATATTTGGCTATGCACAGGTTTATGTCGCTCTCCTTAGTGGAGGAAAGAACTCCGTAAACGCCTGCATCGATGCCGCCGTGTCCGGCGTCGATAACGACGGTTTTACCGTCGGTATGTGCGGAAACCGAAACGGCGCCCGCGCAAATTCCTATTGCTGCGCCCGCAATGATTATAGTTGCGGCAATAATTAGAAAACTCTTTTTACATATAAACAATTTCACGCTTATATACTACTTAATATTTGATTTTTTTATGACAATGTTTTATAATAAGAATGGTTTTTTATAATGGATATGTTTACAGTGGTTTCAGCTGAATATGCCCGCAATCTAAGTCCCGTTACGCTCGCTTTTGTGGGCGACGCGGTATATTCTTTATACGTTCGCGAAGCGCTCGTGCTCTCTACCGATTACAGTACGGGAACGTTGCAAAAGCTTGCTTCCGCGCGGGTTTCCGCGCACGGACAAAGCGGACTTTTAGAAAAACTTCTTCCGTTATTCACCGATGAGGAAACGGATATATATAAAAGAGGCAGGAACGCAAAAAAAGCTACCAGAAGCAAAAACGCGAGCGTTGCGGAATACAACCGTTCCACTGGGTTCGAGGCGGTTTTGGGATATCTATATCTGACCGGCAGATACGAACGTATAAATGAATTGCTCGGAATAGAGGCAGGAGATAATTTATGAAAACGGAAGGAAGAAACGCGGTTATAGAGTTGCTTAAAACCGATAAAAATATAGATAAATTGCTTATCGAAAAGAATCCTCAGGGTTCGCTTAAATCGATATTCGCCGAGGCGCGCAAAAAGAACGTCCGCGTGCAGTTCGTCGAGAGAAAAGTTCTCGACAAACAGAGCGAAGAAGGCAGACATCAGGGCGTAATTGCGTATACTACCGATTTCATATATTCCTCTCTTGAAGACGTTATCTCTTCAAAGCGCGAAAACGGCGGTTTTATCGTGCTTTGCGACGGAATAGAAGACGTTCACAATCTCGGTTCTATAATAAGGGTTGCCGAATGCGCGGGCGCGGACGGAGTAATAATTCCGTCGACAAATTCGGCGAGCGTGACGGAGGCGGTTATCCGCATTTCCGCGGGCGCGGCAAACCACGTCAAAGTAGCAAAAGTAAACTCTTTGAACCGTGCGATAGACGAATTGAAAAAGAACGGCTACTGGCTTTACGCATTGGAAGCTGACGGCAGCGATATTTACGGTGCCGATTTAACGGGAAATATAGCGATAGTCGTTGGAGGAGAGGACAGAGGAGTCAGAAGACTTACGCGCGAAAAATGCGATTTTACGCTCTCAATACCTTTAAAAGGCAAGGTTAATTCCTTGAACGCGTCTGTCGCTTTCGGAATAGCCGCTTACGAGGCAGTGAGAAAAAGACAATGACGGTTGAAGAATTGGCGGTTCTCTGTCAGAGCGGAGATAAGTCCGCATGGGAAGAGCTGTACAAAATATTTAAGCCCCGCGTACTCAAAATCGCGCGCCGTTTCTTTTTATGCGGTGGCGAGCCGGAGGATTTAGTGCAGGAAGGTATGTGCGGTCTGTACTCAGCAGTAAACGGTTACAAATCGGACGGAGGAAGTTTCTGCGCATATGCCGACAGGTGTATAAGGAACCGTATTCTCGATACTGTCAAAAAAAGCGGAGCGGACAGACATTCCGCGCTCAATAATTTTTTACCTATTTTGGAAATAGGTGAAAAATATACGATTTATGAAAGTCCCGAAGACGAAGTTATTATGCGCGAAGACAAGCGTGAACTTCTGCATAAAATGAGCAAAAATCTATCCTCTCTCGAATTCAAAGCTTTTGAGATGTATACAGAAGGAATGACGATGACAGAAATTTCGTCCGCTCTAGGCAAGAGCGCGAAGAGCGTTGATAACGCGCTTAACCGCGCAAAAAATAAATTACAGAAATTAATTTCTGCGGAGGATTAAATGGCATACCTCGCGTTTTACAGAACATTCCGCCCCGTTTCTTTCGATACGGTTGTAAGACAGGAACATATAGTCCGTACTCTCAAAAACCAGATTGCGGACAACAAAATCGGTCACGCGTATCTTTTCTGCGGACCGCGCGGAACAGGCAAAACCACTCTCGCCAAAATTTTTGCGAGGGCCATAAACTGCGAAAATCCTAAGGACGGTTCGCCTTGCGGAAAATGTAAAACTTGTATTTCGCTTTCGTCGGGAGGGAATCTCGATATTTCGGAAATCGACGCCGCCTCCAATAACGGCGTGGATGAAATGCGAGACTTAAGAGAAAAAGTCCAGTATCCGCCTGTTTCGGGAAAGTACAAAGTATATATTATAGACGAGGTTCATATGCTGACGGCTTCCGCGTTCAACGCGGTGCTTAAAACTTTGGAAGAACCGCCCGCGCACGCGGTTTTCATACTCGCGACTACGGAACCCCAGAAAATTCCCGCAACTATTCTTTCGCGCTGTATGCGCTTCGATTTCAAGCTCATACCGCAAAAAGATTTGGAAGGGCTTGTTAAGAGCGTCTTCGACAAGACAGGCAAGAATTACGAGGACGAAGCGGTCTCGGCAATTGCCCGCGCCGGAGCGGGAAGCGCCCGCGACAGTCTTTCGATTGCGGATATGTGCGCGTCCTATGCAAACGGTAAACTTACCTATGAAGACGTAAACACGGTGCTCGGAAGCGCAGATTTTTACTCCATTGCAGAGCTTGCCGAAAATATTATGCAGGAAAACGCGTCGGGTTCTCTCTCGGCAGTCGAGAGCATACTTTCGACGGGCAAGAGCATAGGCGTACTCGTAAAAGATATACTGAATTTTTTAAACAATTGCGCTATTGTTAAAATTTGTAAAAACGCGCGCGAGATAGTCAATCTCCCCGCGGAAACTTTTAAACGCATAGAGCAGGTTTGTTCTCTTTGCGACGGACATAAAATTCTGCGCGTCACGGAGATTTTGTCCAAGGCGGAAGCGGATATGCGTTATTCGTTAAACGGAAAAATCACGCTCGAAACCGCAATTTTAAAATGCGCAATGCCTCAGATAGATTATAACATTGACGCTATTTTAGGCAAGATAAACTTGCTTGAAAAAAAATTGGAGAACGGCATACCCGTTTCAGCGCCAAGTAACGCGGCAAAGACCGAAAGCTTTAAACCCGTTCAGAGATTGAAACTTCAAAACGAAGAGGAGCAGGCGCCTTTCGCTTCGTCCGCTAAAAACGAAGCTAAGAAACCTCTAACGGAAAATTCCGTTCAGCCGAACCTTTGGGAGACTTCCGAAAAACCGCTCGTCGGCTCCGTAAGAACGCTCGGCGAAAACGAAAAGACGGGCGTTTTCGGAAAATTTATCCGTTCCCTCAGAACTACGCACAGAAATGCGGTTCTGTTTACTCTGTGTATGGATTTGGGCAGTTTCTTCGAGGGCGAAAAACTTATTCTCACTACTGAAAGCGAAGCTGTGGCTAAGGGCTTAACGCGCGCGGATAACGCAACTTTTATATCCGGCGCGCTTGCCGAACTCGGAGTAAATCAACACGAGGTTCGCTTAATAAAGAAAGGCGAAAGCGATTACGACAAGGCTTTGAAGCAATTGAAGCGCAATTTCGAGGGCTCTGACATAGAAATAAAATGACGGCGGCGCCGTGTAAAATTAAATTGCAGTTATTTGATTTTGGAGGTAATAAGATGGCAGGATTTAAAGGCGGTATGGGCGGAATGGGCAATATGCAGAATCTGATGAAGCAGGCTCAGAAAATGCAGGAGCAGATGCAGGAAGCAGAGAAAGAACTCGAAGAGCTCGAAGTCGTAGGACTTTCGGGCGGCGGGGAAGAGGGCGACGAAACGGTCGTCGTGTATATGAACGGCAAAAAGATAATCAACGGTATAGAATTCGGAAGCAGATTGTCCCAAACCGTCGACATTACCGACGAGGACGATATAGAAATGCTCGAAGACCTTATAATGGCTGCCATAAACGACGGATACAAAAAGGCAGACGAAGCGTACGAGGAAAAAATGGGACCGTTCGGAAAAACGGGCGGACTGTTTTGAGAACTGGTAAATAATTTCATTATTTTTCAAATTCATTGCGAGGATAATCGGTGGACGTATTTATAGAGCCTATCGGCAGATTGATTAACGAATTTTCAAAGCTTCCCGGGGTCGGCAAA
This sequence comes from uncultured Christensenella sp., assembly GCA_910577875.1. Classification (GTDB taxonomy): domain Bacteria; phylum Bacillota; class Clostridia; order Christensenellales; family Borkfalkiaceae; genus Coproplasma. Next base: position 20,335 of record CAJTNY010000014.1, on the reverse strand, counting down.
AAGACGGCTCAGCGTTACGCGTATAAAATTATCGGTATGACCGAAACCGAAGCGCGCAGTTTTGCGGACAGTATAATAAACTGTAAACGCAAGGTAAGATACTGCAAGGTTTGCGGGAACTTTACGGAAGAGGACGTCTGCGAAATATGCAAAAAGCGCGATAAATCGGTTATCTGCGTGGTTAAGGAACCCAAAGACGTTATTGCTATGGAAAAACTGCGCGAGTTTAAGGGTGTATATCACGTTTTACATGGAGTAATCAGCCCTATGGACGGCGTAGGTCCGAACGATATAAGAATAAAGGAACTGCTTGCGCGTGTAAACGGCGGAGAAGTTTCGGAAGTAATTATGGCTACGAATCCGGACGTGGAAGGGGAAGCGACCGCAATGTATATCGCTAAACTTTTAAAGCCTCTCGGTATAAATGTGACCCGTCTTGCGCACGGTATTCCGATAGGAAGCGAACTCGAATATACGGACGAAGTGACTTTGTCGAGAGCGTTATCCGAGAGAAAGTCTATTTAAGAAAGGCGGAGCCTTTGAAATCACGAAAAATCGCAGGCGCAGAACAGCCGAGATTTTTGTGAATAATAAATGAAATTACGGCGCACGCAAAAACCGCGTTTTTTGCGTAGCGCACTCAATTTGCGGAAACATCCGCCTCGGCGGATTGAATTTGTGTGATTAAATAATAAGTTTGCCCTTAAAATCACACAAAGAAAGGCGGAGCCTTTGAAATCACGAAAAATCGCAGGCGCAGAACAGCCGAGATTTTTGTGAATTAAATATATTTGGAGCAATTTATGAAAGTATCGGTATTGGGTTGCGGACGCTGGGGTTCGTTTATCGCGTGGTATCAGGCGACGGTTCTTAAAAACAGCGTAATATCCTGGGGACCCGAAGGCGACTATTCTTACGAAATTTTAAAAAATACGGGCAAAAACGATTACGTGACGCTCGATAAGAGTATAACTTTAACTTGCGATTTGCAGTACGCCGTAGAAAACGCCGACGTGATAATTATCTCCATATCTTCGCAGGGACTGCGCGGGTTTATGAGCAAAATTACACAGTACAACGTCACGGGCAAACCGTTTGTGCTATGTATGAAAGGTATCGAGGAAAGCACCGGCAAAAGACTTTCGCAGGTATTAAAAGAAAGCGGTATTTCTTCGGATAAAATAGCTGTGTGGGTAGGCCCAGGTCATATTCAGGCTTTTACGCAGGGCATACCGAACTGTATGGTCATAGACAGCGAAAACGAAAATCTTAAACGCTATCTTGCCGACAACTTCAAGAGCAATCTGATAAGGTTTTATTACGGAAACGATTTGATAGGTTCCGAGATAGGCGCGGCGGCGAAAAACGTATTAGGCATTGCCGCGGGAGTGCTCGACGGAAGCGGATACGTAAGTTTGAAAGGACCGCTTATGTCGAGGGGCGCTAACGAGGTGGGAAGATTAATTCAGGCTATGGGCGGAAAATTCAACTCCGCTTACGGTCTTGCGCATCTCGGCGATTACGAAACTACTCTTTTCTCCGAATATTCGCACAACCGCAAATACGGAGAAATGATGGCGCACGGCGCGAAATTCGATAAGCTTGCCGAAGGGGTAATGACCGCCAAGGCTATGAAAAAACTCGGAGACGAATATAACGTGGATTTACCGATAACAAACGCGGTTTACGAAGTCTGTTTCAATTCGCGCGTATTCGGGAGCGGAGACGGCGCAAAAAACTGTATGCGTATAATATTAAAACTGTTTGAACGCAGTACTAAGAGTGAATTTTGAATAAGCGTAAAGGATTGAAAAAATACCGTTTTGTTTTAACGGTTATTGTGTTTTTATGCGCGCTGATTATTTTGCCGTCGTGTATCGTTACGAAAACCAACAAAGCGAAGCGTATCGGGGTTTACGGCGATTATATCGTTGCGGGCAGCAATGCTGTAACACGAGGTAGAAAGCAGACTTTATTGACGGAAGTCGCTCTCAGGGCTGTAAAAAAAGCGGGACGCAAAGAAAACAGCGGCTCGTTAACGTCTTTGACGGGAGAGTATCGCGGAAATTATTATTTTTTTATTTGCAAATATTATCAGGAAAATACGGGCAACAAGGCTCCTTCCGGTTATAGTTATTTTAAAACCGAATACGATTTCGGCGTAATAGATATCGTCGGGCTTAAATCACGTATATACAGGATTATCGAAACTTTGGAAGACGGAGCCGGTTCGGGTATCCGCAATCTTTCAGTCGATAAATTCGGCGATACCGTTGTATATACCGCGGAAAGCGGTTCTTTTGAAATCGTAAAATCAAATTGTCTGGAAAATACGAGCGTAAATTTAACCGTCGAAAATGGTTACAGTCTGTATTATGCGTATGGAAACGTTTTTCTTTTTAAGGATGTCGGTTCGGGAAAATTTTATGCAGTCGATTATATAACGGGCGAAACTGCGGATACCGCTGGGATTTTAGAAAAAGCGGCGGAAGAAAGGCTGAAAGAATATAACGGAAAAAAATATGTGTGCGAAGTAAACGACGACGTTATAAATATCGACGAATACGGAACGGACGGCGGTTTTTCGGTTACCGTTTCGGAACTGCGCGAAAAGTCGGAAGAATTCCGGCGCGTAGAGGAAATTTTCGGGGTTGAACTGACTTTCGGCGAAGTATTGATACTGAACGGGGAGATTTATTTATCCGCGCGGTATTGGGATACGGGTATGTTCGGAATGGCCGCATACTCGAACGCGTCGACGGTCGCCTGTTTTTTATACGAACCCGAACTTTCGGAATTTAAGTATATAGGTTGGCTGAGGGCAAACTCGGTATTGGAAAACGTTATAAGACTGTAACGGATTTTTTAAAAATTTGATTTTTGCACAAAAATAATAAATTTATCTCCGTGCGTTAAATGAAGTTGTATTTTTCGCGAAATAGTATTAAAATTTCCAATGGTAAATTAATTTGAGGAAAAACTGAAAATGTTAAGAGAAGATTTGAGAAACGTAGCGATTATCGCACACGTCGACCACGGTAAAACGACACTCGTCGACGCAATGTTAAAACAGAGCAATACTTTCCGCGAGAACCAGTCTGTGGAAGACAGGGTAATGGATTCGGGAGATTTGGAGCGCGAGAGAGGAATAACAATACTTGCAAAGAATACGTCTATTCATTATAAGGGCGTAAAAATAAACGTCGTAGATACCCCGGGCCACGCCGATTTCTCGGGCGAAGTCGAACGCGTAATGATGATGGTTAACGGAGTTATCGTACTCGTAGACGCGGCGGAAGGACCTATGCCGCAGACCCGTTTCGTAATGCAGAAAGCGCTTGAAATGGGTCACAGGCTCATTATAGTCGTAAATAAAATCGACCGCGCGGACGCGAGATTGAACGAAGTTCAGGACGAAATTTTAGAACTTCTTTTGGAACTCGACGCTTCCGACGACCAGCTTTTGAGTCCCGTCGTATGGTGCTCTGGCAGAGACGGTACGGCGACGCTCGATTTGAACGAAGCGGGTAAAGACTTAACCCCGCTTTTCGAAACCATATTGTCGCATATTAAGCCGATGGAGGTCGACGAGAACGGCGCGGCGCAGGTTCTCGTTTCCTCGATAGACTATAACGAATATGTCGGACGTATCGGCGTGGGTAGAATAGAACGCGGATGTGTTACTCAAGGTCAGAGCGTGGTCGTCACCAATTACAATAATATACATCTTAAAACAGCGGGAAAGATAGTAAACCTTTACCAGATAGAGGGATTGCAGCGCGTCGCCTGCGAAAGCGCGAAAGCGGGCGATATAATTTGTTTTTCTGGACTTGAAAAGATAAATATAGGCGATACCGTCTGTTCCCCCGACTGCGTAGAGGCGCATAAATTCGTAAAGATAACGGAGCCTACCGTGGAAATGACTTTTTCGGTAAACGATTCGCCGTTTGCGGGAAAGGACGGAAAATGGGTCACCACAAGACATATAAGGGACAGGCTTTTCCGCGAACTCCTCCGCGACGTTTCGTTAAGGGTGGAAGAAACGGATTCTGCGGATAGTTACCGCGTTTGCGGACGCGGGGAGATGCACCTTTCGATACTCATTGAAAATATGCGCAGAGAGGGTTACGAATTTCAGGTCTCGACCCCGCGCGTAATGTACAAGGAAATAGACGGCGTCAGATGCGAACCTATGGAAAAACTTATGGTTGACGTTCCCGACGATGCGACGGGTTCGGTTTTCCAGAGTATGGGCAACAGAAAAGGCGAACTTCTGCATATGAGCGCGGTGGGAAGCCGTACTCGTCTTGAATTTATAGTTCCCGCAAGAGGACTGTTCGGTTATAAATCGGAGTTTTTGACCTCTACGAAAGGCGAGGGGGTAATGAACAGCGTGTTCTTCGAATATCAGCCGTATAAAGGCGAATTTTCCAGACGCGACACGGGTTCGCTCGTTGCGTTCGAAACGGGTGAAGCGGTTACGTACGGGCTTTTCAATGCGCAGGGAAGAGGTACTCTTTTTATCGGCGCGGGTACGCCCGTTTACGAGGGTATGGTTATTGGCGAATCTCCAAAGAGCGACGACTTAAATGTAAACGTCTGCAAGACGAAGCATCTTACAAACACCCGTTCGAGTTCGAGCGATGACGCGTTAAGACTTATTACTCCCAAGAAAATGAGCTTGGAAGAATGTCTTGAATTTATCGGGGACGACGAATTGTTGGAGATAACTCCCAAAAATATCCGTATAAGAAAGAGAATATTAAATTCGGAGCTTCGCGCCAAAGCGAGGGCTAAGGAGAAAAAACAATAAAACTGTTTTAAGCATATAAGCGTCGATTTTCGCATATATAATTTACCGTGAGGTAATATATATGGAAAATGCTACTCCCCATTCTTTGGGAATAGAACAGTGCAGAAAGATTACGGCGACCGCTATTGAAAGCGTTGATTCTTTTTCTGACAAACAGATAATTATGTCGTATTCCGCAGGCAGGATAGCGGTTGCGGGAAACGGTATGAAAATTATCAATTTTTCAAAAACCAGCGGAGCGTTTGCCGCTTCGGGCGAAATAATTTCGGTCAGGTATATCGGCAAGGGCGCAGGACTTAAAAGTAAACTCTTCAAATAAATGGCTCTGTTTATATTCATAACCTGTACCTGCTGTGGAGTTATATCGGGTATCGTATACGATATTCTGTACGTTGCGCGATGCGCTGTCTGCGGAATAACGAAAGAAGTTTATACCGTAAAGGACAAGATATTCACCGCCGCTTGCGATATATTATATTGTCTTATATTTGCGGCAGGGTTTGTTTTTACGTCCGTAATGTTCGATTTCGACGAACTCAGACTGTATATGCTTATTGCCTGTTTCCTCGGCGCACTGCTCTATTTAAAAAGTTTTCACGTTATTGTTGCATTTTCGGTAAAGAAAGTGTATAATAGGGTTATATCAAGAAAAGGTAAGAAGTTGAATGACGGAAGAAAAGCGTAACCGCCTTATAGCTGCGGTAACGGTAAACGTAATATTGTTAATAGCCATACTCGCAGTCGTTTGTATATTTCAGATAGTGGAAATGGTTAAATACAATAATCTTAAATTAGATATACAAGAGCGAGCCTCATATCTTTATGATGAAACGAATAAACTCAATGATGCTCTCGAATATTATAAATCCGACGAAGGACTTTTGGACAAAGCATACGAGTTCGGTTTTGTTTTCGGAAAATAAAATGAAAATAAGTATAATAGACGTAGGTTCTAATTCCGTCCGCCTTGCAATGTTGGCTGACGGAAAAACTTTATATAAACGGCTTAAAACTACGCGTCTGGGCGGAGGTTTATCGCTTACGGGCAAGCTGTCCGCGGAAGCGGTCGAGCGTACCGCGCAGGCTGTTTCCGATTTCAAATTCTTTGCCGAATCCGAAGGTGCGGAAAAAGTTTGCGTTTTTGCGACCGCGGCGGTACGTTCCGCGTCCAATCGCAGTCTGTTTTTAAACCGCGTTAAAGAACTTTGCGGACTCGAAGTCGACGTAATAAGCGGTGAAGACGAGGCTCGGTGCGGGCTTTTAGGCGCTCTTAAAGGCGGCGATGGAGGAATAATCGACGTGGGTGGTGCTAGTACAGAAACAAGCGTGTGTTTCGGCGGTAAAACTATTTATTCAAAAAGCATAGATATAGGCACGGTCAGACTGTACGACGTAGCAAGCAGGGACAAGGACAAGCTTAAAAAAGCAATTGCAGAAAAACTTGCCGATTACGGCGAATTTTTTGCTAAACCTTATAAAATGTATTCGATTGGCGGAACGGCTACGACAATCGCGTCAGTCAAACACGGTTTGAAGGAATACGACCCCGCAGTGACTGACGGTACGGTAATTTTACTTGAAGAAATATTTTCGATGGCGGATAAATTTTTAACTTTGCCTTTGGAAGATGTTCGCGCTATCAGCGGAATGGAACCCCGCAGAGTCGATGTAATAGGCGGAGGGTGTCTTCTTATGGGCGAAGTAATGAAGCATTTCGGCATAGAACAAATCACTGTTTCCGAGAGCGACAATATAGAGGGATACTATATGCTCAGAGAGGGAATATGAAGCGCTTTATAATAAACTGGGTTCTGTTTTTCCTGTCTTTGGCGATAGGCGCATTCTGTGCATATAAAATATTTGCCGTAAACGGCAATGAACCGCTTAATGTGGTTTACTTACTCGTTATGGTGCTGTCTTTTCCTGTTTTGAGTTTAATTCACGAACTCGGACATATGCTATTCGGCGCGGTCGTAAAAATAAAGGCTGTGCCCGATTTCAATAAAAGATTAATTTTCGGAAGCGCGAGTTGTACGGTCGTTCCTAAAACCGACGAAAGCTTGAAAGGCAGGATAATCTTTACTGCTTCGGGCGGACTTTTTATAAATTTATTATTTATTGCGCTCGGCATTGTCGCGCTGTTCGTGCCCACAGTGCCCGTTGCGATAAGCATCTGCGTTTTACCTGCTTCGTTTTATCTCTTTGCGCTGAACGTAATACCTGTCCAGTTTGACGGTGGCAAGACGGACGGACTGGTGATTTACGAGCTTATAAAAAATATCGATTCGGCAAAAGTTATGATTGCCGTGCTAACAGTACAGGCGCAGATTCTGAACGGTAAAAAAATAGATGAAATCGACGAAAACCTATTATTCGGTTTGCCCGTAATACAGGAAGACGACCAAAGTTTTATTGCGCTTACCGAACTCAGATACCAATACTTTACTGCAAAAGGCGATACAGAGCAAGCCTTAAAATATAAAGAAAGATTGGAACAGCTCAAAGAATATATGCATTGAATACAAACTGCGGGCGGCGCTTAAAAAGCGCCGCCCGCAGTTTAACAAAGCGTTTTCAGCTTATACGGTAAAGCCTGCCGAAGCAGTTCGGGCACACTCTGCCCCACAACTCCGCTTTTGTTTTACAGACATGGTTTCCGCAGTTTCCGCACTCGAAAAAATTATCGTAATGTTCAAAATTATCCACGTTTCCGCACTTGAATTTTTCCATAAAAAAAGAGTGTGCAAACCGTGTTTTTTTATTCTTTTAGATTAACAGAATTAAATTTTGTAAAGCCTTTCCCTTGCTTTTGATTATATAATATGGTATAATAAATTAAAGATTAATTTCAGAGGAATTAAAATGTTTGGTAAAATCAAATCGAACTATGACGCTAACAGTCTGAAAGCGTTAAAGGGGCTTGAACCCGTAAGGGAACACCCCGGAATGTATATCGGCCCCACCGATGAAAAAGGGCTTCATTGCCTTGTCAGAGAAGTTATCGATAACTCAATCGACGAAGCTCTTGCAGGCTATTGCAACCGTATCGACGTAATAATAACCGAGAACGGTTCCTGCTCCGTTAAAGACAACGGCAGAGGTATTCCCACGGGAATAAATAAAGAAGAGGGAATAAGCGGCGTTGAACTCGCTTTAACCAACCTCAATGCTGGCGGCAAGTTCGGCGGCGGAAACAAGGCGGGCGGATACAAGATTTCGTCCGGTCTGCACGGCGTCGGCGTTTCCTGCGTAAACGCGCTTTCGGATACTCTCGTTGCGGAAGTATGTCAGGATGGTCACATACACCGTCAGGTTTATCACTGCGGAATTCCCGAACACAAATTAAAAATCGTAGGCAAAACTCAGGAAACAGGCACTACGATAACTTTCCACCCCGATGCAACGGTATTTGAAACAATCGATTTCAATTACGATACTTTAAAAACACTCTTGCGCGAGCTTTCCTATCTCAATAAAGGACTTACGCTCACCCTGACCGATAAGCGTGAAGGCAGACAGCGCGCAGATACATTTTGTTATGAGGGCGGCGTCGTCCACTTTATAGAGGATATAAACAAGGGTAAAGCAGTACTTTTTTCCAAACCCGTTTATTTCGAAGAATCGGAAGGCGACGATAAATTTCTGGAAGTCGCTATACAGTATAACGACAGCTACAACGAACAAATTTTCCCGTTCTCGAATAATATCCGTCAGCCCGACGGCGGAACCCACCTCGACGGCTTCAAAGCCGCTCTTACCAAAGTCATAAACGACGCGGGCAGAAAACTCAATATCTTAAAAGAAAACGTAAAACTTTCTGGCGACGACGTGCGTGAGGGCATAACGGCGGTTGTCTCCGTTAAAATTGCTGATGCGCAGTACGAAAGCCAGACCAAAAGCAAACTTTGCTCGACATATGTAAGAAGTTTCGTCCAGAAAGCCGTTACCGATAAATTCGGTATGTACCTTGAAGAACACCCCGCGGAAACCAAAGACCTTATAATGCGCTGTTTAACTGCACAGAGGGCGAGGGAAGCGGCAAGACTTGCGCGCGAAGACACTCGCAGAAAAGGCGTTCTGGAAAGCACTAAACTCCCCGGCAAGCTTGCCGACTGTTCGGATAAACGTGCTGAACTCTGCGAAATTTACATCGTAGAGGGCGACAGTGCAGGCGGAACGGCTAAGCAGGGCAGGGACAGACGCTTTCAGGCGATTTTGCCTCTGCGCGGAAAAATACTCAACGTTGAAAAGGTCAGGATTGACCGCGCTCTCGGCAACGAAGAAATAAAAGCTATGATAACGGCTTTCGGTTGCGGTATACAGGAGAACTACGATGAAAGCAAACTCCGCTACGACCGTATAATAATAATGACCGATGCGGACGTCGACGGTTCCCACATACGTATACTTCTGTTGACTTTCTTCTTCCGCTATATGCGTCCGCTTGTGGAAAACGGACACGTATACGCCGCACAGCCGCCTTTGTACAAGGTTTCTGGCAAGGGTATACAGGATACTTATCTTTACGATGACGAAGCCTTGGAGGACTTTAAAAAGAACTATAAAGGCAAATTCGATTTACAGCGCTATAAAGGTCTCGGCGAAATGAACAAAGAACAGCTTTGGGAAACGACAATGGATCCCGCGCGCAGAACTCTCGTAAGAATAAACGTCGAAGACGCTGTCGAAGCGGATAAATATTTCTCGCTCTTGATGGGCGAACAACCCGAACTCCGCCGTCAGTTTATAGAAGAAAATGCAAAGCTCGTCGAAGAGCTTGACGTGTAAAAAGGAGTAAGAGATGTCAAAGAAACAGACAAGCCCGGAGCTTACGGAAGAATTTAAGAAAACTCTTGAAATGACAAAACTCCTCGACGTCGAAGTCGAGGAAGAACTTAAAAAATCGTTTATAGCCTATGCAATGGCGGTAAACGTGTCCCGCGCCATTCCCGATGTCAGAGACGGCTTGAAACCGGTACACAGACGTATACTTTACTCTATGCACGAACTCGGACTGTATTCCGACAAAGCGTTCAGAAAATGTGCGCGTATCGTCGGCGACTGTCTTGGTAAATATCACCCTCACGGCGACACTTCGGTTTACGACGCACTCGTAAGACTTGCGCAGGACTTCTCTATCAACTTCCCGCTTATTGACGGACACGGCAACTTCGGTTCGGTCGACGGTGACCCCGCCGCGGCAATGAGATATACCGAGGCAAGATTGGCGAAACTTTCGTCCGAAATGCTCCGTGACCTCGACAAGGAAACTGTAGACTTCTATCCTACGTTCGACGATACGGGTATGCAGCCCACGGTTCTTCCGTCGCGTTTTCCCAATATGCTCGTCAACGGTTCGGACGGTATCGCCGTCGGTATGGCGACGAATATTCCCCCTCACAATCTCGGCGAAGTTATAGACGGCGTTATCGCAATGATTGAAAATCCCGAAATCGACGTCGAAGGCTTAATGCAGTATATCCCCGCGCCGGATTTCCCTACGGGTGCGCTGATTATGGGCAGGAGCGGGATTAAACGCGCTTATAAAACCGGTAGAGGCAGTATAACGATTCGTTCCCGTTGCGAAGTCGAAGAGTACAAGAGCGGCAACGTTCAGCGTATACGCATAGTCGTTTCAGAAATTCCATATCAGGTCAACAAGGCTAAGCTAATCGAAAATATGGCTGATCTCGTAAAGGATAAGAAAGTCGAGGGGATTTCCGACATACGCGAAGAATCGGACCGCGACGGTATGCGCATAGTTATCGAACTCAAAAAAGACGCAAACCCTCAGGTTGTACTCAATACTTTGTACAAGCATACTAATTTACAGATTTCCGACGGACTTATAATGCTTGCGCTTGTCGACGGAACTCCCAAAATTCTCAACCTCAGAGATTTCATTTATTACTATCTCGAACATCAGAAAGAAATAATTACCCGCCGTACCAGATTCGACCTTGCCAAGACCGAAGAGCGCGCGCACATTTTGCGCGGTCTTGTAATAGCTCAGGCTAGTATAGAAGAAGTCGTCGAAGTCTGCCGTAAAGCAATTGACAAAGCGGACTGCGTTAAAAAGCTTACCGCAAACTTTGAACTCGACGAAAGGCAGGCGACCGCCGTTGCGGAATTAAGACTGTACAGATTGTCTCATCTCGAAGTAGACAAACTCAAAGACGAACTCAACGAGCTAGAAGCTTTGATTGCAGATTATAAAGATATATTAAAGCATGAGAGCAGGGTTCTCGAAATAATCAAGAACGACCTTATCGAAATCAAACGCAAATATCCTTCGATAAGAAAGACGGAAATCGCTGTGAATTACGACGGTGAGATTGAAGACGCTGATTTAATTCCCGTTGAACAGGTTGTAATCTCGATGACACATACGGGATATATCAAGAGAATTCCCGTTTCCGAATACCACGCCCAGAACCGCGGCGGAAAGGGTATCACAGGTCACCGCCCCAAAGACGAGGACTTTGTCGAGAAGATGTTCGTCTGCTCCTCGCACGACGATATTCTCCTGTTCTCTGACATCGGCAAGGTATACCGTATAAAAGCCTACGAAGTGCCCGAAGCGACCCGTATCGCGCGCGGAAGAGCGATAGTTAATATCGTCCAGATTGCGCAGGACGAAAAAATCAATACTCTTATGCCTGTACAGGCCGGTATGCACGGAAGCATAGCTTTCGCAACGCGTAAAGGACTTATTAAAAAGACAAGACTCAGCGAGTTTACGAGAATAAACAAAAACGGCAAAATCGCAATCAAACTTAACGACGGCGATGATTTAATGTCCGTAGTTCTCACAACCGGACACAGCGAACTTATGATAGCTTCCCGCTCGGGTAAGTGCATAAGGTTTGCCGAGAAAGATGTGCGCACAATGGGCAGGGACACTGCAGGCGTCAAGGCAATGAAACTCGACGATGACGACTGTCTTGTCGATATGCTCGTCGTCGATAAAGAAAAAGACGTGCTTACCGTAACTTCCAACGGTTATGGCAAGAGGAGCGATATAGAAGATTACAGACTTCAAGGCAGAGCAGGCAAGGGCATAAAAGCGGGTATATTCAACGAAGTTACTGGCTATCTTGTCAATATGAAACAGGTAAACGATAACGATGATGTAATGATTATATCCGACGGCGGAACGATAATAAGAATGCACTGCACAGACATTTCCCATATCGGCAGAAATACAAAGGGAGTGAGACTTATGCGTTTAAGGGACGGCGCAGTCGCAACCGTCGCGCTTACCGCGAGAGACGAGGACGAAGCCGCGGAAGAAATGCTCGAAGCCGCTCCCGAACTCCCCGAAACGGCGGGAAGCGAAATAGCCGAGCCGAGTCTGAGCCTCGATAACGACGCGGAAGATATTATCGACGACACCGGGGATTTGGAAGAATTCGATACCGTAGACACTATCCACGATATCCAGACTGAAGAAGATATCCCCGACGATTACGAAGACGAAACGGAGATTTCCGAAGGAACTCCCGACGAAGAATAAAAAGAATAATTAATAAGTAAAAACTCCGCCCCCGCACAGTTGTGCGGGGGCGGGTGTTTTAATATTTGTCACCGTCAACCTCTTTTTGAAGCTCCATACCTATTTTGATACCCGTCATTAATCTTTTAACTTCTAATTGGGAATAAACGTCTTCCTGCCAGACTATGTAATAACGTATGTAACTGTCCGCAATTTCAAGCTGTTCTTTGTTCAAAGCCGTTTCCAATTTTTCGCGGGCTTGCCGTAAATATTTGGAAGCATACGTATGGTCTTCACTTTCTAATTCTTCGCGGTAGTTATGTAAATACTTGTTAACTATGTCGTAAAGCAATTCTCCGTTCATTTTGACGCCTCGTTAAATAAATTATAATATAATTATACAACATAAAAATTTAAAAAGGACAAATTGCACAAATTTGTGCAGCAAAAATTTTATATAAAATATATTGAATTGTAGAGGGGCTTTAAAATTTAAAATGAAACCCGTATACCAAACGCGGAAGCGGTAGTTATAGTTGCGAGGTTCTTTTCGGTGAGCGCGGACTATCTTTTGGGTTTGACTGATTGATAAAAGGCGAGTGCTTTTAAATGCACTCGCCTTTATATTTTAATTTTATTGCGCGGAACTGTTTTCCTGCGCTTTGTCTTTACGCTGTTTGCCTGTGGAGGACGGGAATATTATATGCATCAAATCTATCAGCCAGCCCGAAATAGGGAACGCAGCTTCTATTACGACGACGACTATAAGAATTTTTGCATAGTCCCATTGTATGTCTTTCCAGCCCGCGTATAAGAACATATCCGTAAACTGCGGTATTGCGAAAGCCGCTATGCAAAGACCGAGCATACTCGCACAGAGTACTGCTCTGAATACGTTCAGCGGCTTGCATACTCTGAAAACCATTACAAGTCCCGAGAACGAAAGCGCAATCATACACATTGCGAGATAATGCTGTCCGAATTCGGCCGGGTCTATGACATTCGTTATATACATTGCCATAACGCAAATAATCATTAGTATCGCGCCCGAAACGGCTCCGCTCATAACGTGCGTTATAAACTTGCCCTGTACGCGGTCTTTGTTGGGTTGCAGTGAGAGGAAGAACGAAGGTATCGCGATAATGCAGACTTCCAAAAGGAGCATATTCTGCGGCATAAACAGATAAGGCACCTGCATACAAAGACATATAACCGCAAGTATTGCCGTAAACAAAGTCTTCATAAGGTACAGCGAAGACGAGTTCTTAATGTTGTTTATGACGCGTCTGCCTTCCGCGACGACCTTAGGCATATTGTTGAAGTTGTTGTCCATAAGTACGATATGACTTACGTTTCTCGCAGCTTCGCTTCCCGAAGCGACCGAAATCGCGCAGTCGGCTTCCTTTAATGCGAGTATATCGTTTACGCCGTCGCCAGTCATAGCTACGGTGTTTCCGTCCGATTTAATCGAACGCACTAAAATAGCTTTCTGTTCGGGAGTAACCCTGCCGAATACGGTATATTTATTTGCGACGTTTTCGACTTCCTTTTCGTTCAGACCTTCGAGCGAAATGAATTTTTCCGCGTTCTTTATTCCCGCGCGTTTCGCGACTTCGCAGACGGTTACGGGGTTGTCGCCCGAAATAACTTTTACGTTTACGTCGTTGTCTGCAAACCATTTAATTGTATCAATCGCGTCCTCGCGGATATTGTCCGCAATGGATATGACCGCTACGGGTTTTAAAACCGCGGGGAGCTTATCTCCGACTATTGGAGCAGGAGAGTGGGCGAGGACTATAACCCTCAACCCCATTTGCGCATAGCTTTTTACTATCCTTTCGACTTTTGCGGGATAGGGTTTAAGTACGAATTCGGGCGCGCCCATACAGAACGTACCCACATCCTCGAAAGTAACCGCAGAGAGTTTTCTTTTCGAAGAGAACGGTATTGTGTTTACGGGAGAAAGCTTGTCGCTTATTCCGAAATGGTTATGAAGTGCAATCGAGGTTTGGTTATTGTCGTCAAGAGCAGAGAGCATACTGCCCATAATTTCGTTTAAGGAGTATTCTCCTACGCTGTTTAAAATAACGCAGTCGTTTACTTTCATTCTGCCGTCGGTAATGGTGCCCGTTTTATCGAGACATAAAACGTTGACCCTTGCAAGCATTTCAAGAGAATACATATCCTGCACGAGGGTTTGGCTCTTTGCGAGTCTTACTATGCCCACGGCAAGTGCGACGCTCGTAAGTAAAAGCATACCCGATGGAATCATACCTATAACGACCGTACAGGTTCGCTGTATAGCGAAATTGACGTTTTGACCGAAGCCCGCGTTAGTTACCGCCTCGGATAGAAATTTCGCCATAGAGGGGTATTTTTCAGCGAATACGGGGTCCATAACCGCGTGATAGGAAATTATGAACATTCCTATCGCAATGGGAATGATAAGGAGCGAAATGACCTTGATTATGAGCTTGGTCGAATTCATAAGCTCGGAATTGGGTCTTTTGTATTTCTTTGCTTTGGAAGTAAGTTTTTCAAGATAGGTTTCTTTACCCACTTTTTCGACTCTGCATTTTCCGCTTCCCGAAGAAATGAAACTTCCCGCAAAGAGGGTGTCGCCTACATTTTTCTTAATCGCAACGGATTCGCCCGTTAAAAGACTTTCGTTGACTTCGACGGAGCCTTCCGCGAGAATACAGTCGGCGGGAACCTGATTGCCGAGTTCGAGTATAATTACGTCGTCTAATACAATTTCGGTTGCTGGTATTTCCGTAATTTCGCCGTCGCGCATAGCTTTGACTGTGTTCGAGTTCAGAATGGAAAGTTTATCAATCGAGAGCTTAGAACGTATCTCCTGAATTATACCTATTACGATATTTGCTGTGGTGATAAATATAACCAGGTAGTTTGTAACGCCTTGCGTGTCCGCTATCAAAAGCGCGATAAACGCGAAAAGACACAAAAGGTTGAAGAACGTGCAGATATTGCCGATAAAAATACTCGCGTAGGAACGGGAGTACTTTTTGTTCGTATCGTTGAACAAAAACTGCCGAAACCGCGTCTGAACCTGTTCGGTAGTGAGACCCTTGTTGAGTTTGGGGTTAAATCTGTCAACCTTGGTATTCACCGCCTTTTTGGGGTGACGCTTGAAATACTTGACTATTTTTTCCTTGTCGAACTCGTTCTTGTCGCTGAATTTATTTTTATCCGTTTTCGATGAACTGAGTTCGTTATCTTCCGCAACAGCAACCGATGCGGCCGCGCTTTCCTGTTCGGCTTGCGAGCGGGTTACGGCTGTTTCGTTTTCCGCCACACTTTCGGCGGGAGTCGGCTTTTTGGAAGTTTCCTTTTCGGGAACGGCTTCCTTAGCCGTCTTGGAATCCTGTTTACCGTTTACTTTAAAAACAATTTTACTCATACAGATAAAGTATAACATAACCCGAATTTTTTTTCAAGATAATAACGGCTATTTAATTGCAATTGCCATAAATTTGCAGTATAATTTGTTTATTATGATAGACATAAACCTTATTAGAGAAAATCCGGAGTTAGTCAGAGAGAATATCAGAAAGAAATTTCAGGACAAAAAGCTTCCGCTCGTGGATGAAATAATCGCGCTCGATATAAAGAAACGCGAACTTCAATCCGAGGGCGACAGTCTCCGCGCTCAGCGCAACGCGCTTGCTAAGAGCATAGGCGAGCTTATGCGTCAGGGAAAGAAGCAGGAAGCGGAAGAGGCGAAAAAACTTTCAAAGGAAAACAACGAGCGTATAAACGTTATAGAGGTTGAAAACGCCGAAATCGAAACCAAGCTCAAAACGGCGATGATGGCTGTTCCGAACATTATCGCAGACGACGTGCCTGTCGGCAAAGACGATTCGGAGAACGTTCAGGGCAAAGTTTTTCTCGAAGCTAAGGAAAAACCTTTTGAAGTTCCTTATCATCTCGATATACTCGAAAAGCTGGGCGGCATAGATTTGGACGCAGCGAGAAGGACGAGCGGTAACGGATTTTATTATCTGATAGGCGATGTCGCGCGCCTTCATTCCGCCGTTTTGACTTACGCCCGTGATTTTATGATTGACAAAGGCTTTACCTATTGTATTCCGCCTTTTATGATTAGGAGCGACGTCGTTTCGGGCGTTATGAGTTTCGAAGAAATGGAAGGTATGATGTATAAAATAGAGGGCGAAGATTTGTACCTTATCGGCACTTCCGAGCACTCTATGATAGGCAGATTTATGGGCGAGGTTCTGCCCGAAAATTCCCTGCCCCAGACGCTTACTTCGTATTCGCCCTGTTTCAGAAAGGAAAAAGGCGCTCACGGCATAGAGGAGCGCGGTATTTACCGTATACACCAGTTTGAAAAGCAGGAAATGATAGTTATCTGCAAGCCCGAGGAGAGCGACGGCTGGTACGAGAAGCTTTGGAATTATACCGTCGAACTGTTCGTCTCTATGGGAATTCCCGTAAGACAGCTTATATGCTGTTCGGGCGATTTGGCGGATTTGAAATACAAGAGTTGCGATATTGAAGCTTGGAGCCCCAGACAGAAGAAGTATTTCGAAGTCGGAAGTTGTTCTTCGCTCACCGATGCTCAGGCGAGAAGGCTCGGAATAAGATATAAAAATTCCGAAACGGGCAGAAACGAGTACGCGCACACGCTGAACAATACAGTCGCCGCGCCTCCGAGAATGTTGATAGCGTTCCTTGAAAATCATCTTCAAGCCGACGGAAGCGTTTTTATTCCCGAAGTTCTGAGAAAATATATGGGCGGTAAGGACAAAATACTTCCTAAAAAATAAAATAAAAAGCGTCCGCGGTTTTAACCGCGGACGCTTTTAAAATTTATTTAATGGCTTTTCTGAATTTTCTTGCAGTAAAGAAAGATATTTTGAATTGTTTGTCCCGAAGTTTTTGAAGCTTCGCGTAAGTAAAACGTTTTTCGAGTGCAAGATATAAAACAATTTCGGCTTTGAGTTTGTTGTCGAACTCGATTAATTTTTCTGCCTGTAAGTTTCCGTCCTTGATTGCGAGTATCGCATATAGGTAGTATGCCGTAAGCTTTTCGCAAAGCATATTGAACGCATAAGAGTAGATTTCTTTGTTAAGCTTGGCTTTAACCTTTCCGAATGTTTCGGCAGAATAGAGTATACCTTCCGATTTTTCCTCGCAGTAACTGCATTTTTCTTTTTCGAAATTGAAGGGCGAGTAAACCGTCTTCAAAAGATTTTTACAGTTCATAACTCCCGAAAGTTTAAAAGAAAAAGCATCTGGGAAATCTTTTATGTTTTTCAGTACTGATACTTTTACTGCGTTTCCGCCCGTAAAACAGACCATATCCGCCGTATTTTTGTCGATTATGTTCAACAGGGACTGAACGTCTGCGAATTTAAAACTGTTTTCACAGACGACAGCGTATTTACCCTTGGCTGATTTTGCGGCGCGGCCGAGAAAGTCTTTTTCGCTTTCTTTATCGTCCTTATATATAAGTTCTATTCCGTCGTAAAGCGAGTTGGGTTTTTCCTGCCCCGAGTTCCCGCATACGAAGAGAGTCAGCAATATTTTCATACATAAAAATTATATTATAAACCGTTGTATTTGTCAAGATTAATATGATATAATGTATCGGTATGAACCTGGTATTTTTCGATATCGAGTGCGCGAGCGTCAATAAAAATTCCGCTAAAATATGCGCGTTCGGTTACGTCGTATGCGACGAAAATTTTAATATTATTAAAAAAGAAGATATCCTGATAAATCCGCGCGGAAAATTCCGTCTTACCGACAGAAGCGGGGACAAGGGTTTGGTTTTGCCGTATTCTTACGAAGACTTTAAAAATTATCCGCCGTTTACGAAAATTTATCCTCAGATAAAATCGCTTTTGGAGAATAGCGAAAATATCGTTTTGGGACACTCCACGATGAACGATATAAAATATCTCAATCTCGAAACCAGACGTTTTAAACTGCCGTCTTTTAATTTTTCGTTTTCTGACAGCCAGCTTATATATATGACCTATATAAACGACTTCACGCGCCAGTTCGGTCTGGAACACATCGCTAACGAGCTTGGCGTCGATTTCACTCCTCACCGCGCCGCCGACGACGCTTACGCGACTATGCGCATTGTCGAAGCTATGTGCAGAGCGAAAAACTGTTCGTATTCGGAGCTTATTAAACTTTTGAACGTATACGACGGGAAAATTAAAAATTACGCAGTTGTACCGCCCTCGTCGAAGGGGGAGCGCGATTATCAAGAAAAGCTTTTAAAGTTTAAACGCGAACGCGCTGAAAAGAGAATAAAGTATTTTAATTACATCTCGCGCAAAAAGATAATGCGCGGAGGTAAATATTACGGTAAGACTTTTACGTTTTCCCGCGAGATAGAGGACGATTTACAGACGTCTTTACGGTTTGCGGATATGGTTTATGAAAACGGAGGGAAGTATTCACAGCACGTCACGCAAAGCGATTATTATGTGTGCGAAACGGGCGATAACTCGCCCCGCACCCAAAGCGCACTGAGGTTGCAAAATCTGATTATAATTGAAACGTCGGATTTTGAAAATATGTTCCAGGGAGATAAAAATTGACGACACTGCCCGATGAATTTGTTTTGCGTATGAAAGCCGAACTCGGGGATGGTTTCGGCGCGTTTTTAAAGAGTTATGATTTGCCGGCCGAAAAGGGATTGCGCGTCAATACTCTTAAAATTTCAACGGAAGATTTTAAAAGCATTTCGCCGTTTTCTCTCGAAAGCGTTCCTTGGGAGAAGAACGGCTTTTACGTACAGTCCGAAGGACTCGGTAAAACAGTTTTTCATGCAGCGGGACTGTATTACGTTCAGGAACCGTCTGCAATGTGCGCTGCGCCGAAACTCGGCGTCAAAGCAGGAGAACGCGTTCTCGATTTATGTTCCGCTCCCGGCAGCAAAGGAACTCAGCTTGCACAGGAGATGCAGGGTGAGGGAATAATTGTTTTAAACGAAATAAATTTTCGCCGCTCGAAAATTCTTTCTTCCAACGTTGAAAGACTCGGCATAAAGAATGCGGCTGTGATTTGTTCTCCGCCCGAAAAACTTGCGGAAGAATTTGAAAGCTATTTCGATAAAATACTCGTAGACGCGCCCTGTTCGGGCGAGGGAATGTATAAAAAGGAGAAAGAAGCTATACCCGAGTGGAGCGTGGAAAACGTAAAACTATGCGCGCGCCGTCAGGCTGAAATTCTTGATAGCGCGTATAAAATGCTTTCGGGCGGCGGAAAAATCGTTTATTCGACTTGTACTTTCGCGCCGGAAGAGGACGAAGAACAGATATGGAGATTTATTGAAAAGTATTCGTTAGAATTATTGGAGATGAAAAAACTTTTACCTCACGAAATACGCGGAGAAGGGCATTTCTACGCTGTTTTGCGAAAGACGGAAGGTATTAGAAGGGATATGCACTGTATCGGGCCGAAAGTAAAGGATAAAAAATTGCTTTCGGTTTACAGGCAGTGGGAAAGGGAAAATCTTAAAACAGAGTTCGATAACCTGTATTCGGTCGGAAATATTTTGTATTCTCTGCCCGACTGTGTGCCTGAAACAAGAGCGCAGACTCTGCGTGCAGGCGTTCGGCTCGGAGAATTATTATCCGACAGGTTTGAACCGTCGCATTCGCTTGCGCTCGCGTTAAAAGCCGACGAAGCGCTCTGTATCGATGTGGACGAAAAAACCGCTTTGGATTATCTGAAAGGCTTTACATTCGGTTGCGTAAATGCAAATGGGTGGAGGCTTGTTACGTTTAAAGGCTATCCGCTAGGCTGGTGTAAAGTATCTGCGGGAACAGCGAAAAACAAACTTCCGAAGGGAGTCAGAATTTAACTTTTTTAAAATAAAAAATCAAGCCCCCGCCGTATCGGCAGGGGCTATTCATTGTGTAAGCTAAAACCCCGCGATAGTCGCGGGGTAGAATAAAGGTTTACCGATGAGCATTGAAATAAAAACTCCGATTGTGTAAAATAAAGAAGTTGACCCGCCAGTC
>CAJTNY010000013.1 GCA_910577875.1 uncultured Christensenella sp. | reverse complement strand
TTACTACCGCAACCGCCGAGCGCAGCCATAGAGCTACCGATTGCAGCTATGCACAATGCACTCATCAAAATTTTTGTCAGTTTTTTCATTTTTTTGTTTCTCCTTGAATTTTTTATTTTCTGTCGCTTGACAAGTATAGAATAGCAAGAAGAAGTAACAAAGTTAGTCAGTCAGTTGCAATAAATATGTAAAAAGAAACAGGACTTCGATTTGAAATCCTGTTCTTTTTCATCGCTTGAAAGTGCAACTCTTATAAAATTTTTGTTTTTTAATCCCTATGGGAATTGTTCGGGTAAAATATCTTTAAGAAATGTCTTAATTCAATCACGGCTTGCCGAAAACGCTTTTTCAAAATCAATATACGGCATAACTTTACGAAGCATAGGCGAAATGGGAATTTTACGGAAAACGGCGGCATATCCTTTTCTGATTTTTTCGGTTTCGCACTCTATGTAATTATCGTAAAGTTTAGCCGTTTTAAGCTCGCCTACGCGCATACCCGTATATAATAAAATCAAAACAGCGGATGCAGCGGTGGTGTTCTTGCGTTTGTGTGTCTTAACGTAACGCACAAAAGTAGCAATCGTATCAGGGTGTTTAAGTCTTTCTGATATACGGTAAAAATCAACAAGATACGCTTGTAGAAACGGAAAACGGATTAAAGCCTATTGAAGAAATAGAAGTAGGTGACAAGGTATTAGCTTATAACGAGGACACTGGCGAACAGGCGTATAAATCCGTTTTACATTTATTCCATAATGAAAGCAATGATTGGGTAAAAGTTACTGTAAATGGAACTGAAATAGAATCTACACCGGGACACAAATACTTCTTACCCCAAACTAAAATATGGGCATCAGCGAAAGAATTAAAAGTTGGAACAAAGGTATTGCTTTTTGATGGAACTTATGGTATAATACAATCCGTTAAGGTTAATAAGCTAACCAAGCCTGAAACAACATATAACTTTGAAGTCGAAGATTATCATACCTATTACGTTGGAGAGCATAGCGTTTGCGTTCATAATGCGAATTGTGGTATGCAAAATAAAACTATTTTTAATGAAGATATAGGGAATTATAAGAATGTTCGTATGGATTTAGAAGTGGGCGGTTCAGGTAAAACTAATTTGCATATTCATGCTGTTGGAGATAAATTTATATATAATGGAACGACATATGTAAATTCAGCAGGGCAAGTAATTCCAAATGTAATTGGAAACAGTAAAATTGTATCTAATGGCTTTGTTAAAGCTGTAAAATATGCGGCAAAGGTAGGATGGGCATTTCCATGAAAAAACAAAAAAAGGTAATAAAACTTAATCAAGAAGAAATTTTATCAATTCTTAGCGAGTATTTTAATAGTAGCGGAGATAAGTATATTTCTAAGCAAGTTTATGCGACAAATATATGTTTATTAGGTGAAATAGACAAAGATTTACGGTTAATTTGTGTTTTATCAAATGATGAGGATGAAGAAGATATATTTAAGATTAACCTAAATAATATTGATAAAAGTTTTGACTATACAGGGGATGAAAGTGTGGATTTAATTCATTAACATTAGTAAATAAATAATAATCTAACCGCAAATTAAATAAAATACTTGAGAATGAGCTCTGTATTATACAGGACTCATTCTTTTTAATAAATCTTTTGGTAATACAACGGAACAACTTATATATGACGGCGATAAACTTATAGTCAAAATTAAGGGAAGTAAGCGTTTACAGTTTTTCTACGATATAGAGGGCGTAGCCGGATTTAAATTAAGCGATAACGGAAACACGTATACGTACACTTATATTAAAGACGGACAAAATAACATCATAGGTTTGTATGGCAATGGATATAAGTATAAGTATTTATATGACGCATGGGGTAACTGCAAAATAGTAGATTCGAGCGGTGGAGACATAACGAATTCAGACAGCGTTGCGCAATTAAACCCGTTCCGTTGGAAATCGCAATACTACGATAGTGACAGCAAGTTGTATTTTATCGGGCAAAGATGGTACGATCCGGAACGTAGCAGATACATTAATAGCGCAAGCCCAGAAATGCTTTTACAGAACGCAGGCGTAGTATTTGCGCTTAATCTGTACGCTTTCTGTGTAAGCAATCCGGTAGCCGTTTTGATTGCGATGTGCAATTATCAGGCGTCTTTAGATTTCTATTTTAACGGCGATTATGAAAGCTGGTGGGATGCGTGGGGCAAATGGGTATTTTTTGGTATAGCAGGCGTTGCGGCAACTGTGCTGGCGTGCGTATTTTCAGGCCCTTGCGGAGCTGCGGCAACAGCGGCAACGGTAATTGCAACGTTAGGAAAAATAGCTGCGGCAACGTTGATAGGTGCAGCAATAGGACTTGCAATAGGCGGAACGATAGCGGGAATAATGAGTGCGGTCACAGGGCATGGTTTCTGGCAGGGTTTTGAGGATCATGTAAGTGAAAACTGGGTAGAAACACTTGTTACAAGCTTTGCATTTGCGGCAGTATCGGTTGCGGCAACGAACGTAATAGGTCATTACCAATGCTTTAAAGAAGGCACACTTGTAGAAACGGAAAACGGATTAAAGCCTATTGAAGAAATAGAAGTAGGAGATAAGGTTCTCGCCTATGACGAACAGACGGGCGAACAGGCGTATAAAAAGGTTGTAAGATTATTCCGCAATCAGACCGAGGAATGGTATCATATCCACGTCAATGACGAAGAGATAATTTGTACCGGCGGACACCCCTTCTATGTTGCAAGTCTCGACAAATTTATCCCTGCGCGTGAACTAAAATTAGGCGATACCCTATTGCTTTCTGACAATACTTGTGTTATAATTGAAGAAATTGAAGTTGAACAGCTTTCTAATCCTGAAACAACGTATAACTTTGAAGTTGAAGATTATCATACCTATTATGTAACTGAAAGTAAGATATTAGTACATAATAAATGCATTTTTGATGAGCTTGGTGTAAAAGATTTTAATGAAGTTGCTTCAAAATATAAGCCAGATGAATTAGTAAGTAAATTGGATGATATGGGATATTCTAAATCAGTTAGTTTGAAAAATCCAAACAGTCCAGCAACTATTATGACGTCACCTAATGGACAATATACGTTTAGAATTCAATCGATAAATCCGCAAGGCGGTACAGCTTATTTTAGAGTTTTTAATGCGGGCGGGAATCCACTTGCTGCTAATGGACTATTTCCATCTGCTGCTACAAGAGCAGAAATGCGAGCACTTACACATTTTTATTTTTGAGGTTAAATATGTTTGTTGTTTTTAATGAAGAAGATTATAATTTTATGGATAGTATAATTAGTAAAATTGAATTTGATAAAAATTTGCGTGATTTTCTAATAACTGTTGATTACTATCAAGGTAAAAAAAAATCTAAAAATTTAATTATTAGGTTAAAAAATGTAAAAGATTTTGTTTTTCATAAAAAAAATATTGAAAAAGATAATGATATATTTACACCAATTACTATTTCACATATTTCTAAAAAAGTTATAAAAAATTATGTACAAATAAATATAGAATCAATATTATCTTTCTTGCCTAATCATGAAAATGATGAGCCATTAATAATCTGTAATTGTGAAAATGTATTTATTGAAGAATAAAAAATAGTGAGAGAAAATTTTTCTCTCACTATTTTTTATTCTGTCAGTTAGTTCATAAAAAAATCGAAGAATGGTATCATATTTATGTAAACGAAGAAGAAATTGTTTGTACAGGCGGACATCCGTTCTATGTTGTAGGTAGAGGCTTTGTTTGTGCAAGAGATTTGGAAGTTTGCGACACATTGTTGCAATCTGACAACAAACGTGTTATAATCTATGCAATAGAAGTTGAACAGCTTTCTAAAGCTGAAACTACATATAATTTTGAAGTCGAAGATTTCCACACCTATTATGTAGGCAAACAAAGAGTATTAGTTCATAATGCTAATTGTGTTAAAACACCTGATGGCAAAGATGTTTATAGAGGTGGAAATGATATGACTTTAAAACAAGGTGAATATCGTTTGGATTCCAACGGTTTAGTGAAAACGACTCACGGGGTGTCAGTGAACACTGATGCAGGTGCCGTAGCTAAATTTGGTGGGGCATACAAAGTTCAAAGTTTACCTGATGGATTGAAGTTTATTCAAAGAGGTAAAAATTTAATGCATTTTGAAATTGTGCCTCAATATGCTATGCCGCTTAATCAATATCAATCACTGCTATATCAGGTTCAATTAATACCAGTATAAAGGAATAAAATTATGGATATAAAAATTTATTTTGATGAAGACAGCGAATATAGTGAATTCAATTATAATAATAAAGATTATAGATTAGGTATTGTAGTTGTTTCTAATAATCATATTTACAAAATTAATATTTATGGTATTACAAGATTAAATCAAGAATTTGATGAAAGTGCTAATAATGGGGAGATTTTTTATGTCGAACCAAATCTAATTATTGTTGAAGAGGTCAATAAGCAAAATATAATAAATGCGATATTAGGTGTTTGCAAGGAATTTCATTTTTTGTCTCAACTAAAAACTGAGGATGATATTGATTTGTCAAATTACATAAATGTCTATTGATTATTAAATTTTATTTCTTATGTAAGTTTATAAACAGGCAGGAAAATTCCTGCCTGTTTATTGTACAAACGAAAACTCAACAACGGAAGAATGGTATCATATCCACGTCAACGGCGAAGAGAAAATCTGTACCGGTGGACATCCTTTCTATTTGGCTAATCTCGACAAAAAATGAAATAATAGCAGTAAATAGAAAAATGGTGTTTGCTTTTGCAGACACCATTTTTCTATAGATGAATTTTTGTAATTAAATATAGGAATAGAAAACGGTGCAAAATCGGATAAAATGACCGATTTTGCACCGTTTTTTTATTGTAAAATACAACTACAAAATAAAAAAAGGAGTTTATTTTATGGAAAATTTTGAACTTATTGTATCACTTGCAAGCGCGGTATTAGGGCTGCTTGTAACTACGGCAACATTTCTTGCAAAGTTCATCAAAAACGCAAAACTAAAAAAAGTTGCTCAAAGTACGATTGAGATTTGTAATGCATTGATACCGTTCATAGAGCAGGCCGAATCATTTGCCAATTATAGCGGCGCAGAAAAGAAAGAGTTTGTTATTACCAAAGCCAACCAATACGCAGTAGAGCATAATATAAAGTTTAACGAAGAATTAGTTAGTAACGAAATAGAAGAGCTTGTAAAACTTTCAAAAGACGTAAATAGACGAGAGAAAGACAAGAAGAAAATTTTTACTATTCCGGCGAAATAAAAAATTTCAATAAAAAGGTAAGAGGATTTAATATATGAAATTTGAAAAAGAGGTTATGTACGTAGGTAATGCGCCTGAACATTTGGTGGAAACTACATTAAAATTACGTAATTTAAAAATCAACGAAAATAGAGAACGATTGTTAAATCTAATCCACAATACTAATTTTAAGTATTATTGTTCCGTGTGCCTGATAATCAGAGATGAAAATGAGTATCTTGAAGAATGGTTAAGGTGGCATATTGGTCAGGGCGTGGAACATTTTTATATATACGACCACGGCAGCAAAGAACCGGTAAAGGATTTTGTTATGTCGCTCGGTACGGAAGTGTCGGAAAAGATCACCGTTATCGATTGGTCGGGTGTTCATAAAGATACACAGCCCGAAGCTTATAATGACTGCCTTAAAAGGTTTAAATTTGAAAGCAGGTGGATTGGATTTATCGATGCGGACGAGCAAGTCCGTTTAAAAACGGGACAGTTATTGCCTGAATTTTTAAGAAATTATGAAGATTATGCGGGGCTTTTTGCCGTCTGGTTAATATATGACGCAAACGGACAAATTAAGCAAAGCAATGCGCCTTTAAGGCAAAGATTTACACACGTTAATTTTAATGACGAATATGCAAGCAGAATGGGGAAAGTGTTCGTTCAGGCTTTGTTAATGCGTGAAATGGTAATACACAATGGTTCGCCTGAAAACGGATTCTGTGTGGTAGATGAATATAAAAATAAGATTGCCCCGTATTTTTTAGTTTGCGAAAAGCCGTCTTATGACTACATATGTGTAGACCATTATTATACAAAGTCATATGAAGAGTGGCTAAAAAAGATTGATAGAGGATGCGGGCACGCAAAATATCAGCGAAAATATGGTGAGTTTTTTGATATTAACAGAGATATGGAATATTGCCGTGAAGATATTGTTGAGGGGCAGAAATATAATAATTAAGATTAAATGGAAATATCTGTAATAATACCATAAATATAGTATGTTGTCTTGATAGTGTTATAAATCAGTGCTATGATAAAGAAAAATTTGAAATTATTTTGATACTTGATTCCTGTACTGATAAATCACAGGATGTTGCGGTGGATATATTAACTCAGTGTGAAATAAATTCATTTTTAATGATAACGGATGTTCGGATTGCGGGAAGGGCAAGAAATACAGGTTAGTATATTGCAAAAGGTGAGAATGTATATTTCGTTTACGGAGATGATTATCTAATAGATAACTACGCATTACAGCGGTTGCGCCTTTTGACGGAATTTGCTCGGGAGATATTACGGTTATCGAAGCAAAAAAGGATAAGATTGTACCCGAATTGTTACCGTTCGTCATTCAAAACGATAAGCTGTTTAATTTTGCGGTTGGAAAATCTGCCGGTTCGCTTTCGCCCCGAGTCAAATGGGAACTTTTACGCGGCTTTGAGTTCAATTTACCGGAAATAGATAAGCAAAAACAACTTGCAGAAGTATTGTGGTCAATTGATAATACAAAAAAACATATCAGAACCTTTTGAAGCTTACCGACGGGCTGGTGAAATCCCGATTTACCGAGATGTTCGGAGATGTTTTCCGCGACAAAACCCGATGGAAAAAATTGCCTTTCGACGCGGTATTTAAAGACGAAACCAAACGCGGATTAAAAATAAAATCTGACAATTATATGGAATCGGGATTGTATCCGATAATAGACCAAGGGAAAAATTATGTGGCAGGTTACCGAAATCAATCGGAAGGCATCTATGACGATGTTCCCGCAATAGTTTTCGGCGACCATACGCGGGTTTTTAAGTATGTTGACTTTCCTTTCTTTTTGGGCGCAGATGGCGTTAAAATTTTGAAAAGCAGATTAAGCGAAATAAATTACGTATATCTTTACTATCATTTATTAACTGCGGATATCCCGAATGAAGGATACGGCAGGCATTTTAAATGGCTGAAAAAACTGACGATTGCGCTTCCGCCGATTGAGCTACAAGAAAAGTTCGCCGAGTTCGCCGGGCTTAGCGATAAATCGAAATCGGAACTCAAACAGTCTCTTTTTGAACTTAAAGCTGTCAGAAAACGTATAATTTCCGAAAATTTCGATTGAATATATTTTTGAATTAACGAACGGTTAATGAATTTTTAAGATTGATTAACAAGAAAGATAATTGAATTATATAAACGCAGCGCCGATTGAAAAACAGAAAAAATATACGGTTAAAATTGTAAAATCGGGTATTGCAATTTAAAAAATTGTGTGTTACAATGAACAAAAACAAGGAGCGCGCTCCTTGCGCCATCGCGAGCGATGGCGCAATAAACATTAACGGTGGGAAAATGAAATACAGGGTTGCGGTGGTTGACGACGAGCGCGAAGTGCTCGACGGAGTTATACGTCTTTTGAACAACTATACCCAATCGCACGAGAACGAGCCGATTTTCGAAAGCGATACATATTCCAGCGGCGACGAGTTTCTGGCGAACAAGCCGAATACTTACGAGATTGTTTTTCTCGATATAAATATGCCAGGGATAAACGGGTTGACGGCCGCGAGGAAGATACGCGAAAAGAACAAAACCGCCATTATAATTTTTTGCACGCATTACGCGCAGTACGCCGTCAACGGCTACGAAGTCAACGCGCTCGGATATCTTGTAAAACCGTTGGACGAGAAATTATTTAACAGAAACATAGACAGAGCCGTTAAAGCTTTGCAAAGCAGTCAGTCGCGCAGAATCAGGATAAAAACCCTGCACGGGGTTGAGATAGTGCCCGCATCGGATTTGCTCTATCTCGAAATTCAGATACATAATTTATATTACTATGTGCTCGGCGCAAACAACGAGTTAATTACATACAGAACGCGCGGGTCCATGCAGGAAATGGAGAAACAGCTTTCCGATCTCGATTTTGCGAGATGCAGCGCGTGCTATCTCGTAAATTTGCGTCAGATAATTTCTGTCGTGAACGGCGAAGTCCGCTTGAACGGCGGCGCGTCGCTTCCTATAAGCAGAAAATATTTAAGAAGTTTCAGCGATAATTTTATGAAGTTTTTAGGCGGTAACGGAACTATAAATGTATAACTATATGAAAGTTGTCTCGTTCGTTTTCGATTTGTGCGGCAATGAATTTACTACGCAATTATTGATTATCGCGCTTCTGTTTATACCCGCGGTTAAAAGACGCAGGCTGTTTGCCTTGCGTTATATAGGAAGTTTTGCTTGTATTATCGGCTTGCAGACCTTGAAAAGATTCGGGTATTTCCCCGTACCGGAACCGGTAAATTATATCTTGGTGCTCGCAATGCTTATTGCGGCGACGGCTTTATGTTATCACGCGAACTTTGTTCAGTCGATGTTTCTCGGTGTATGCATTTACTGCTCGCAGTTCATTTTAAGCAGTACTTCTTACATTTTTGTATTTACAGTTATGCATTTGCTTCGCGACGGTTCGGCTTTTTCCTATTACTATATCATAATGCCGATTTTGACCGCTGGATTTAGCGTATTAACTTATTTTACGGTCGTGCGCCGTATAAAAAGCCACGGCGAACTTAAATTTAACAGCAGCGCGATTGTCTACATTGTCATAACTTTCGCTTTGGTCGCAACTACTCTTACGCACTTTGCAAGACGGGAGCTTTTCTGGACGTTGACGGGGCAGATTTATCTTTTGGCGGTATCCGTTCTGTTTACCTGTTCGACGCTTTTGGCGGGTTTTATGAACTTAACCAAATTACGGCTCGAAGAAGAGAACAAAATCTTACAGCAGCTTTTGCATAAAGATAAACAACGCTATGAACAGGCGAAACTTTCCAATGAAAAAATAATGATAAAATACCACGATATGAAACAGCATATTCATCAGGGGATTGTGGATTATGATGGTTTAAGCGAAACGGAATCGGACAACGAACTTTTGCGCTGTACTTATTTTACGGGCAACCGCGCTCTGGATATTATACTTTCCGAAAAGGCGCTTATGTGCGAGAAACTCGGAATACGCCTTGTCTGTACCGCGGACGGGTCTGCGATTGATTTTATGAAATCATACCACATTTATTCGTTTGTCGGAAACGCATTGCAGAACGGAATAGAAAGCCTGCGCAAAGAAAAAGATGACGAATTAAAAGAACTTACGGTAAGTTTAACGCGTGTCGGAAATATGTGCGTGTTCAGAGCCGAAAACTATACTTCCGAAAAAATCAGTATTTCCGACGGTTTGCCCGTTACCAATAAAGAGGACAAGGAAAACCACGGTTTCGGCACGAAGAGTATGAAGAATATAGCTCAAAAGTACGGAGGAGAAATAAAATTTTCGCAGGAAAACGACCTGTTTACCGTCGTGACTATGATACCGATTCCCGTAACAGAAGAAGTTTAACGTAATAATAAAAACACCCCGACCGGCGTATGTCCGTCGGGGTGTTTTTGTTTACGGAAATATATATGTGACGCTTTTTTACCCGCTTGTGACACAGGTATTTACATTTAATAATGTGTATATTAATCTGTTATGTACGAACAAAAAATGTTCGGAATATTCTTATGGAGGAAAGAAATGAAGGTTAAAAAACTACTTGCGGTTCTTTGTACGGCGATTGCGTTCGCACTTTGCTTTGCGTTCGCGGCCTGCGATAACGGCAAAGACCCCGAACCTGCCGCGACTACTTACACTGTTACGTTCGACGCGAACGGCGGCGAGCTTAACGGCAATGCTACCGTGAAGGTAGAAGAAAACAAAACTATCAGCGGCGCCCCCGCGGCGGCAAAAGAAGGTTACGATTTCGACGGTTGGTACACGCTTGCGACCGACGGCGATAAAATCGATTTGGGTACATATAAAGTTACGAAAGATATAACTTTATACGCTCACTACACCGAAAAGACGGTAACTCCGCCTCCCGCTGAAAAGATAGAAGTTACGTTCAATGCGAACGGCGGTAAAATAGACGGTAAGGACATGGTGAAAGTCGAAGCCGGTGCGGACGGTCTTGTTCCGAAAGCTCCTGCTGTCACGAGAGACGGTTACCGTCTCGAAGGCTGGTTTGATGCTGCCGAAGGCGGTAAAAAAGTCCTTCCTATGTTCGACAAGGTTACCGAGAACACGACTATTTACGCTCACTGGATTAAACAGTATACCGTTACATTCGACGCTAACGGCGGCGAGCTTGTAGGCGTAGACAAACTGACCGTTGACGAAGGCGGAAAGCTTACAGGCGTTCCCTCCGCTTCAAAGAGCGGCGACGAATTCCTCGGCTGGTATACCGAAGCCGAAGGCGGAGATAAAGTTAATTTCGATACATATACCGTAACGGAAAACGCTACGCTGTACGCTCATTTCGGCGTAATAACGATGCCCGTCAAGACTTTGAAGAGCCACGAAGGCAACAAGGTAGGCTACCGTATCGAAGCGGAAGGGGCTAAAATCACGGGCACACAGTCTTCCGAGAATTCAGCCGGGACAGGTTTTATCGAGAACAATATCGCGACTGCGAGCGGCAAAACTTCGATAGGATATCTGGGAGTTAAAGGCAATACCGTAACCTTTACGTTCAGATCCGAAACGGCAGGCAGAGCAACGATTTCGTTGCGCGCAACAAGTAATGCCGTTCAAGTGCCTGCGGATGGCAACTGGGCGAATATGTATGTCGCCGACCAGACTGTTTCGACTAAAGATTTTACTGTTAAATTTAACGATAACGCTGTAAACTTCCAGCCTGCTACCCTACGCGGAGCGGGTCCGGAAAAGCCTATGACCTGGAACTTATATTGGGACCCTATATCTTTCGGCGAACTTGATATAGAAGCAGGTATTAATTCGCTTGTTATAACCGTAGCCGATACTACTGTTCCCAATATGGACTGTCTCGATATAGAGACTACTCTCAATATAACTTCCGCTAACGGCGACGCCGTTTCCGGAGAAGAAACGCTTCCCGCGCCTCCCGCGCCCGACGTTAACTACGATAAAAACGTAGAAGTAGCGCTCGTTATCGGCGGTTACGAAGGCGGACCTGCTGTCGAAAAAGCGATACTCGGCTTTACCGAAAATATTCCCGCAACGGCAATCGCAACGTCAAATCCGTTCACTGTTTCCTGGAGCGAAAAATTGGGCGGAACGGGAGATAAAGTTTATCTCTGCGACGAAAACGGAGAAAAACTCGCGGAAAGCGCGACGGAATCCGCTTACGTGGCTATCGAATACGCGGTAACTTACGGACGGTGGTCGTTCAACGAAAATCTTTCGCCTTTTACGTACAATCAGGAGACGGCTAAAAATCTTTGGAAAGATTTGAATGCCGTAACTATTACAATCAATTCTTTGACAATCGGCACGGATACTTACACCAAGTTCACGGGAACGGTTACCGCGACTAAAGAAATCCCCTGCCTTGCGGACTGGAAAGTCGACGGTACTTTCAGCGACAGCATTACTTGGAACGACGCTGAAAGAACGATTAACCTTATGTACGGAGCATACGAGCCCGAAGCGTTAAAGAAAGACAACGGCAAGAATCCGCTTATCATTTGGCTTCACGGCGGCGGCGAAGGCGGTACGGACCCGACAATCGCGATTCTCGGAAACCAGGTTACCGGACTTTCAAACGAAAAAATTCAGAAATATTTCAAGAACGACACTCTCGCGGGCGCTTACGTACTCGCTCCCCAGTCGCCTACGCAGTGGATGGATATAGGCGACGGCGCGCAGGCAAGCTCTCCCGAAAACTCCGTTTATACGGAATCGCTGTTCAAGCTCATCAAACAGTATGCCGAAACGACTAATACAGACATCGACCTCAACCGTATTTATATCGGCGGATGCTCCAACGGAGGCTGGATGACTTTGGAACTTTTGGCGGACCACGGCGAATACTTTGCGGCGGCTTATCCCGTATCGGCTTGCTACGACACGCAGTATATTACGGACGCAATGATTGAAAAGCTCAAAGATATTCCCATCTGGTTCACGCATTCCAAGAACGACGGTACTCTTCCCATTGCCGAGAAAAGACAGGGCGCAAATTGGTGGGAACCCGTAACGTACGGTAATTTGCTTGAACAGAACACCAACGAACTCTATCTCAAATTGGTGAACGCGGGCTCTACGAGCGTATATTATTCGCTCTTTGAAAACGTAAAGGTCGGAACTACCGACTACGACGGTCACTGGTCCTGGATATATGCTTTGCGCGACGAGTGCGTAAACGTTCAGACTCATACGGGAACAGGCACGGACGGTGCGCTCTTAATCGGAGATTTGAATCCCGCAAGCACCGAAAAGGTTCAGATTAACGATGCTGACGTTACAATGTGGGGTTGGATTGCGGCTCAGGCAAAAACTCCCGCACAGTCTTAATTAAACACAACCGCTTTAAGCGGGGCGCGTTCCCGCGCCCCGCACGGGCGGTAATTTTTAACAGGAGGAATTATGACTAACAAAACCAAAAAAAGCTTAGGCAAAAAGTTGACTCTGTGCGCAAGTCTGGCGGTTGCCTGCACTATGTGCGTTGCGCCTCTTACGGCTACCGCGGCGACGGGCAGGGATTATGTTTCGCAGTTCCGTTCCGAAGCGGTCAGTGCTCAGGACGCATTGCAGCGCGCTAACGAATTAAACCAGAAAATAGTAGAAGAAGGCATTGTCCTTTTAAAGAACGAAAATAAATCTCTGCCTTTGAAAGCGGGAACCAAAATATCCGTGTTCGGCAAAAACTCCGTAAAACCTTTCTACGGCGGCGGCGGTTCTGCTTCCGGCGCGGACGGAAGCGGACTCGGCGGGGTGCAGTATTACGACCTTTACGACAGTCTTGCAAATGCAGGATTTGATGTAAACCCCGAACTAAAAGCATTCTATGAAGATAATAAAAAGTCCGGTATAGGACGCGACGGAACTTCCGGTACGGGCGGCGTAGCTATCGTTACGGGAGAGACTCCCGTTGCAAATTACGACGACGGGCTTAAAAACTCTTTCAAAAACTATGACGATGCGGCGGTTGTTGTAATAGCGCGCGCGGGCGGCGAAGGCGCGGATCTGTGCACGAATTACACCGATTATGCTCTCAACGGACCTCAAGGCCCCGTAACGAAAGGACATTATGCGGGCAGAACCAACTTAAACACTACGGGCGACGCTGCTACGGGCGACCATTATCTCGAACTCGACGATAACGAAAAAGATATGATTGCGCTTGCAAAGCAGAATTTCGAAAACGTCGTAATAGTACTCAATATGGGTACGTCGTTCGAGCTTGGCGACTTAAAGGAGGATACGGGCGTCAATTCTATTTTGTGGCTCGGTTTCCCCGGCGGCAGCGGTATTAACGCGCTCGGCAAAGTTTTGAACGGAGAAGTAAATCCTTCGGGCAGACTTGTCGATATATACGCGAAAGATTTCAAGAAAGACCCTACGTTTGCGAACTTCGGGACCAACTATACGAGCTCGTATAAGACGCAGGCGAACGGCAATACGGGTATCAATTTCGTCGAGTACGACGAAAGCATTTACATAGGTTACCGCTATTACGAAACGCGCGGATACGAAGAGGGAGGAAGCTGGTACGACGAGAACGTCGTTTATCCTTTCGGTCACGGACTTTCGTATACCACATTTGAAAAACAAGTCAAATTCTTAACGAAAACTATCGATAAAAACGGAGTAATCGAAGCGGACGTAACGGTTACGAATACCGGTAAAGTCGCGGGCAAAGAAGTTGTGCAAATGTATTATTCCGCGCCCTATACCGAGGGAGAAATCGAAAAATCGCACGTTGCTCTCGGCGCTTTCGAAAAGACGGAGATTTTACAGCCTGGTATGAGTCAGACCGTACGAGTTTCTATGAAAGTGCGCGATATGGCTTCTTATGACTATAACGACGCGAATGCAAACGGTATTGTAGGCTACGAACTTGACGACGGCGATTATACGATTTACGTCGGTGACGGGTCACATTTATGGGCGAACGAGAATACAGCGAAAAAGACTTACTCGCTCGACGACGAAGAGTATTACGATACAGACGAAAAAACGGGTACAGAAATCGAAAACAGATTCGACTATGTAAGCGAGTATTTCGATGTGGATTCCAATGAAATTTGGGGCGCGCATTCAAAGCTTATGACGAGAGCTGATTTCGAAGGAACGTTCCCCGAACCTCCCGCGGCTGACGAAGTTAAAATTTCGGGCGATGAGCAGACCAAGGCTGAGGAAGGACACGGAAAAGCAGACGCAAATTACGATAAAAACAAGCCCTGGTACACCGACGAAATGCCGACCCAGGCTACAACGCGTCAGACGGATATTAAAGCGTCGATGCTTGTCGGGATCGAATACGAGGACGACCGCTGGGAAGCGTTTATGGACCAGTTGACTATTCAGGACCTGAAAGATACCGTTTCAACGGGCTACTTCGTAACTAATCAGATGCTCGATATAGACGTGCCTATTTCCATTACTCCCGACGGGCCTACCGGCTTTGTACAGGGTTCGGGCAACAACTGGGTAGGAAATACTTGCTCGTACGCTTCACCC
Organism: uncultured Christensenella sp.; assembly: GCA_910577875.1. Taxonomy (GTDB): domain Bacteria; phylum Bacillota; class Clostridia; order Christensenellales; family Borkfalkiaceae; genus Coproplasma. The sequence continues at coordinate 29,425 of CAJTNY010000013.1, read as the reverse complement.
ATCGTAGTTGCATCGACATGGAATAAAGAACTTGCGCTCGATATGGGCGAAGCGGTCGGCGAAGAAGGCATATGGGGCGGCGAAGGCGCATCCAAATCTTCCAACGGCGTTAAAGGCGGATACAACGGCTGGTACGCACCCGGCAACAATATTCACCGTTCGCCGTTCTCGGGCAGAAATTTCGAGTACTATTCGGAAGACCCCTTGCTTGCCGGACAGATTTGCGCGAACGTTGTCAAGGGCGCGCAGTCCAAGGGTGTATTCGTAATGCTTAAACATTTTGCTCTCAACGACCAGGAAAGCAACAGAACAGACCTTGCAACCTGGGCTGACGAGCAGACAATGAGAGAAATTTATCTTAAAGCGTTTGAAATTTCCGTCAAAAACGGTGGCGCTACGGGTATGATGAGCGCATTCAACCGTTTCGGATATTCGTGGGCGGGCGCAAGCTATTCGTTGCTCACACAAATACTCCGCGACGAATGGGGTTTCAGAGGACTTGTAGTTACCGACTGGGCAAATTCCTATATGTCGGCGGATAAAATGGTTCGCGCAGGAAACGACTTGTGGCTCGGCGGTTCGGGTTGGACGGCCAATGCGGAAATATCCAACGTTAACACGCCTACTCACATTGCGGCATTGCGCAGAGCGGCGAAATCGGTGCTTTATACCGTTGTCAACAGCAACGCTATGAACAGACTCGGAACGAGATATACTTCAGAACATTATGCGGCGAATGTCTTCTCGAAAGATTTAGGTAATTTCTCTGCGGGCAGTAGCGTTTCTTACAACGCCAAGAGCGAAATTTACACCAAGTGCGAATACGTGCTTTCTGGTGCTCCGAAGGGAATCACCATTGACAAAACTACGGGCGCGATAAGCGGCACGATAGCTCAGGACGCGGTTGCGGGCAAATATACGATGACCGTTTCACTCAAAGACGATAAAGGCTTTATCGGTCAGGCACTTGTACTCGAACTCACCGTCGGCGGCGGACTCAGCTATAAAGGCGCAACGAGCGCAAACGTAACAGTAAACAAATTCGCAAGAATAGACGTTTCTTCCGAAATCAAGGGTGCGGACGTAACTTACGAATTGAACGGTACGCTTCCCGCGGGTATGGCGCTTTCCTCCGAAGGCGCGATTGTAGGTACTCCTTCCGAAAAAGGAACGAAGAAAGTCACAATCGTTGCAAAGAGCGCGGGCGCACAGGATCTGAGCAAGGAAGTAACTATTAACGTCGGCGACGCTAAAACGCTTGCGTTTACGGGCGGGGCGCTCGATAAAGCGACGTCCGGTACGGCGTACAGTGCTGATTTGGCAAAAGCAACGGGCGCGGACGGAATAATCTATTCCGCATCGGGACTTCCCGAAGGACTTGCGCTGTCTGCGGACGGCAAACTTTCCGGAACACCCGTCGAAACTGGTGACTTTACGGTTAAAGTAGCTGCTTGGGCTGAAGGTTGCGCAGAGGCAACGGTTACCGAGTTTACGCTCACGGTAGCGGCGGCAGAAGGAACGAATCCTCCCGATGTTACGCCTCCCACAGAGGAAAAACCCGACCCCGAAAAGAAGAAGGGTTGCGGTTCGGCGTTGGACGCGGGCTTCGGAATAACTATCGGCGCGGTTGCGCTTGCAGGAGCAGCTGTGATTGCGGTAAGGAAAAAATCCCGTAACAAATAATCATACAGGCGATTGCGGGAGCCGCGTTTGATGCGGTTCCCGCATATTTAAAAATTCAAACAGACGGAGGTTATTTTGAAATTAAAAAAACTTATAACAGCGGGCGGAATTGCCGCGGTTATGGCGATGACTTTCTGTATAGGTTGTACCGAAAAAAACGTAAATAAGATTCCCGAATTGCAGGCGGGTGTCATCACTTATGAAAACGCGGTCTGCGAGAGCATAATAGGCGTGGAAAACTCGGGTACGGTTGCGACGGCTACCGCTTCGAACGGAGCGGAATTAAGTTATTCGCTTACCGAGGAAGATGCGCAGAAGCTCAATACTGCTTTCGAAGGCGCGTTAACCGTTGCCGACGACGGTACTATCAGAGGCAAATACGACAAAGTGAAAAAATTCAAAGTAGACGTGACGGCTAGCGCGGAAAAATGCGAATCCGTAACGGCAGAAATTACGGTAAGCGTAGTCAACCCTTATTTAGATTATTCAGGCAGAACGCTTGCGGACGCAAGAGTGGACGTTCCTTACGCGGCTTCGGTTGCTTACGTCGAGAACGAAGAAATAGAGGTAAGTTACAAACTCGGCGGAAAACTTCCCGATGGGCTTACAATGACGAGCGACGGAACCATAACGGGTACCCCGACGAAGGTCGGACCCGGAACCCCGTTCACGGTAACGGCATCATCGAAAGGATTCTCGGCTACTACGAGAGAGTTTATCATAGATGTCGTAATAGACCACAAGAGCACTACTTCTTCGAAAATAGTCAACTTCGGAATTGCGGACGGCGTTAAGGAGCTGGAAAACGCTTACGTCGGCACGCAGTACGTCAACCAGTCGGGCGCGGCAGGCAACGCCGCCGCTCTTAACGGCAACAACATTACTTACGAACTCGCCGACGGCAGTACTCTGCCTGAGGGTATAGTTCTCTATCCAAACGGTGCGATTATCGGCAAGAGCGAGACTCGTACGGACTGTAATTTCAGCGTTGTAGCCAAGGCTGGAGCTTGCGAAGAGCTGACGCGTGATTTCAGTCTTTCGGTCCGTCCACAACGTATCAAATACGAATCGCTCAGCGGAGTTCTTACGAAAGGCGAAAAAGCAAATTACGACATTGCTACCGCTGACGCGGGCGAAGGCGTAAAAATCACTTATACGATGACTAAGGAAGATGCGGACGCGCTTAAAAACGAATACGGTCTTGAAGTTACTGCCGACGGAAAAGTTACGGGCACGCCGACGAAAGTCGTCAAGCTTATGAACTTTAAAGTAACCGCGGAAGCGGAGGACTTCTCTCCCCGCACGGTAACAATATATTTCCGTATCAACGAACCTTTGCAGGCTCCCGCTAACGGAAGGTTCGAGGCTGAATATATCGACCTTACAGGTAAACAGGGTACGGGTTATTCATCTTCTCCCTCGGCGGAAGGACTTATTGACACGATGCTCGATTTCGCGTCGGGCGGAGCGTTCGTCAATTATCTGCATAATAAGACGATAACGCTTGAATTCGTTGTTTACGCAGACGAAGCGCTCGCCGCAGTGCCGTTATATATCGCGATGGGCTCGGAAATGGGAACGGTAACGTTTAACCCGTCTTCGCTCGGCATTTACACTTACGAAGGCAATGATACTTCTGGTACGCGCACCACGGTAGATTACGGTTCGGCCAGAGTCGAGGGCGGCGATAAATATACTTCTTTCAAAGAGTACAAGTTCGGCACGGTAACGCTTGCCAAGGGCTGGAACGTAATTCAGATTGCCGTACACGACAATACTTTAAACAAAGGAAGCGTCGGCGGTCCCGGAGTGGACTACGTCAGGCTCGATACTTCTTCGTCGGTGAAGTGGATACCTTGTACCTACAATATGAACAGAGGCTAAGGAGGCGTAAATATGTCAGTTAAAAAAATATGGAATTTGATTTGGAAATACGCGCGCGTCTGGTTTCTGGTATCCGTAATCGTAATTGCGTTTTTCTTTACCGCTACAATGGTGGCAACGCAGAATGACTTTCTTTCGGGCACTATCGACACGGTTTTAGGCGGAGAGGGCAGACGCAACGTTAAGGGCGACCCCGATAAATATAACCGTTACAAGAAAACATCCGACGGGTTTAAACAGTTTAAAACCGATATGAAACTCGGCGACGGCGTTATAGCTAACGGCGGCGAAAAAAACACCGTTCTTAAAGAAGCTAACCGCCTTAACGAAGAAATAGTCGGCGAAGGGATAGTCCTTCTTAAAAATAAGGGCGAAAAGGACAACGGCGCATTGCCGCTTGCGAAAGGTTCGAAAATAAGCGTTTTCGGCAAGAACTCCGCAAACATAGTTCTCGGCGGTTCGGGCTCGGGCGGCGGAAACTCGAAGAACTCCGTATCATTGTACGAAGGACTTAGAAATGCGGACTTTAAACTCAATCCCGAACTCGTAAAATTTTATGAGGGAAAAAGCTCGGGTTCAGGCAGAGATAAAAACCCCCAGATAGGCGCAGAAATTACAGGGCTTGCGATAGGCGAAACCCCGCTCGAAAAATACAATGCGAACGTTAAAAACAGTTATGCGGAGTATCCCGACGCCGCTGTCGTGGTATTTTCGAGAATAGGCGGCGAAGGTTTTGATTTGCCCCGTCTTCAAACCAACGGATACGGCGGCGCGCCCGTCGACGGAACCAAAGACGGCGGTCAGCATTATCTCGAACTCGATAAAAACGAAGAAGCTCTTTTAAAGGACGTTATAGAGTGCGGTAAATTCAAAAAGGTTGTAGTTCTTATCAACTGCGCGACGTCAATGGAACTTGGTTTCATCGAGGAAAACGAAGGTATAGACGCGGCGCTCTGGATAGGCAGTCCAGGCGGAAGCGGCGCGAATGCTGTCGGCAGAGTTCTGAACGGCGAAATAACCCCTTCCGGGCATTTAGTCGACACTTATGTACGCGATTTCACGAAAGACCCTACCTGGCAGAATTTCGGCGACAACCTTTCCGAAAAAGGAAATTCATATCTTGCCGCGGGAGCGAAACTTGGAAGTTTCTACGTTGAATACGAAGAGGGCTTGTATCTCGGATACCGTTACTATGAAACACGCTCGTATCAGGATATTTACCGTTTCGGCGACGATAACGGCTGGTACGAAGATAACGTCGTCTATCCTTTCGGATACGGCAACAGCTATGCGGAATTCGAGTGGACGCTCGTCGAAGAGAAGACTACGCCCGCAGGTCAGGCGCTCGATAAGGATAATAACAATAAAATTGAAGTCACCGTAAACGTTAAAAACACGAGCGCGAAATATTCCGGCAAGGACGTGATTCAACTCTATTATTCCGCTCCGTACATTACAAACGGAATCGAAAAGGCGCACGTTGTTCTCGGAGGAATGGTTAAAACGGATTTGCTCGCTCCGGGTGAAGCGAAAGATTATACGGTTTCGCTCGATATCGAGGAAATGGCTTCTTACGATTACACTGACGCTAACGGAAACGGATTTAAAGGTTACGAACTCGATATGGGTACGTATACCGTATATGCGGGACGCAACGCACACGACTGCTGGTCCGATACAAACGCTATTTCTCTCGAATACACGCTGTTCGACGGAATACAGTATCCTTTGGATATTTACGGAGAAAACTCGAACAACGATAATCGTTTTGAGGAAATGAGTTCGTATATGGACGGTAAAACGATGTCGAGAGGCAGTTTCAACGCAACGTTCCCCCAGACGCCTACAACGGCGGAGCGCGCAATAAGCGACGCGGTCAATAAAGCTCTTACGTATAAATACGACGATACGAACGGAAAATACGTTAAATCTTTCGCCGGTGAAACACGCGAACAGGGTAAGAGCGGAAACGCACCCCAGCTATATGAAATGATAGGCTTGGATTACGACGACCCTAAATGGGAAGAAATTGTCGACTACATATCTTTGGAAGATATGGTTGCGCTCGTTGGGCAGGGAAACTTTCATACTATCAGTCTCGACAAGATAGGTAAACCCCGTACAATAGACCCCGACGGTCCCGCAGGTTTTACGAACTTTATGGGGGACCCTACGGTGCACGATACGTGTTTCTATGCGTCCGAGTGCATTATCGGCGCAACGTTCAATAAAAACCTTGCAAACGATATGGGAGTTATGGTCGGACTTGAAAGTTTAGTCGGCTATACCAACGGCGACGGCAGAACTTACTCCGGCTGGTATGCTCCCGCGGTGAACATACACCGTTCGCCGTTCTCTGGCAGAAACTGGGAATATTATTCCGAAGACCCTTATCTTGCAGGTATTTTAGGTGCTAACGTCGTTATAGGCGCACAATCGAAAGGCGTATATACTTACGTAAAACATTTTGCGCTCAACGACCAGGAAACCAACAGAGACTCCGACGGATTAATCACCTGGGCGGATGAACAGACATTCCGCGAGATATATCTCAAACCGTTCAGAATAATAGTCGAACAGGGAAATACTCACGCGATAATGTCCTCGTTCAACCGTATCGGTACGGAATGGGCTGGCGGAAGCTACGCGCTTTTGACGGAAGTTCTGAGAAAAGAGTGGGGCTTTAAAGGTATGGTCATATCCGACTATAACATTGCAAACGCGTATATGCACCCCGACCAGATGATAAGAGCGGGCGGAGATTTGAACCTTTCGCAGGACTATAAACCTTCGGCGTCCGCATCCCGCGACGGAATGACGAGCGAGTTGCAGGTAAAGGCTTTGAGACAGGCAACTAAAAATATCCTTTACACTGTCGCAAATTCCAACGCGATGAACGGAATGGGCGAAGGTGTAGTTTGGACTTCGACTATGGCGAAATGGAAAATCGCGCTCATATGCGTCAATGTAGGGCTTGTGGCCCTGTCGGGAGTATGGGGTTTCTTCGCAATAAGAAAAGGTCTGAAAAAAATGAACGGCGGCACGGAAACGTCAGCGGACGAACAGACTGCCGATGAACAAACTCACAATGAGAATTAATAGTTTTCTATTTTTCTCCTCCCCAATACGGCGGGCGCGCTTCGGCGCGTCCGTTGTATTTTTCCGTAAAACACATACACCCTCTCTGAAATGTTGCAGGGAGGGTGTATGTGTAAAATTAAATTCAGTCGGTAAATCTAATGTCGATATTACCGCTGTTGCCGTCGGCGTATAACGTTTTTTTCGCTTTCCTTATTCAACGGTAAAACGCAGTTGCCCTTTTTTATCTTGCAGGTTATTTAATATTGTTCCATAAGCGATAGCAATCGGTAAGAGTTAATTGGTATTGGTTTTTACTGGGCTGTCGGCATAGCGCGGATAACATTCGTAATCCGAAATAAATATTGACAAACGGTAATGTTTATGATTTAATGAAATTGTGGTATCACGCTTCGCAGGGAGGAAGTTATGAAAATCAATAAAATATCCGTAACTATGGCGGTTATACTGAGTCTATTAACCATGTTATCATATATCGTCTTTACCGTCGGCTGCAATACGGTCCGGCCGGTTTCGATTGAGCTTTCGGATATGACGACGGATTTTGATTATGGCGAGAACTTTTCTTTCGACGGATTAAAAGTAGTAGTATTTTATTCGGACGGTTTGAGTTCGGAGGCGGGGAAAAGCGAATATATAGTCGACGCTTCGGATTTCGACAAGACGGTTTCCGGTACATACAAAATAACAGTGAAATTGAAAGGCAGTAAAATTCACAAGAGCTATAACGTTACGGTTCACGAAGAAGAAGAGCTTTGGAGTTACGACGGCGCTTTGAAAATATTGTGTATAGGAAACAGCTTTTCCGTGGATATGGCGGAATACGCTTATCAGATAGCCGAGAGTCTCGGCGTAGAAAAAATATATCTCGGCAATCTTTATATAGGCGGATGCACGCTTGATACGCATGCGGATAACGCGAGAAAAGATTCGGCGGCTTATACATATTATAAAAATACAAACGGTAAATGGACGCAAGAAAATAATTATAGAATGGGCGACGCAATATCTTCGCAAAACTGGGATTTCGTCACTTTGCAACAGGCGAGCGGCAGCAGCGGAATAGAATCAACGTACGGCGAATTGGATTATCTTGTCGGATACGTAAAAGAACGTCTTCCGGAAAATTCGCACACGAAACTTGTATGGCATATGACTTGGGCTTATCAGGGCGACAGCAATCACTCCGAATTTTCGAAATACGATTCTTCGCAGTCTAAAATGTATGAAATGATTGTGTCATCGGTTCGTAATAAAGTTCTGACGATAACGGACTTTACGGCAGTGATTCCTAACGGTACGGCTATCCAGAACGCGAGAACTTCGTTCTGCGGCGATAACTTCACGCGCGACGGATATCATCTCAGTCTTGACGCGGGAAGATATATCGCGGGACTCGCTATGATAAGCAAACTTACTAAACTACCCATAAGCAATCTGGAATATGCTCCAGCCGGTTTAGACGAAGCGGTAAAAGCAATGGCCATTGAATGTGCCGAAAATGCGATAAGGACTCCGTTTGCGGTCACAAATTCGGAATATTCGGATTATCCCGCACCTTCGGATGAAAATTATAATCGGCTCGATATAGAACTTACGCAAGGCTTCTGGGACTCGACCAACGCTGAATATTATAATGTTTTACGGGTAAACGACTCGTTGACGGATAAGTTTTTCGGAACCAAGCGTTTTACCAGAAAAGAGATTCCAGTCGGAAGCATAATTATACTTGAAAGCGGCTGGCAATACAGACCGGAAGGCTGGATAAAGGACGAGCGTCAATCGTCCCGTCCGTCGAACGTTACGCTTACCCGATTAGAGGTTACCGAAAATTGGTGGGGCAGTTATTCTATGAGAGCATTCAATATTTCGAAATCGGGTACGCCCGTTATAAAGGGGTTAACCGAAGAAGCAAAAGCAGCGTTTAAAATCTACGTTCCCAAATAATTGACGGAGTATAGGGCAAGGTTTTTACAGAGGGAAGCGAAAAAATTATAAACGGTGCTCGTAATAAAATTTAGGGGGCGTGGTACGGCGTTCTGGGCAGTGTCTGTGAATTTTGAGCGGTGATTAACATTCTGTCTGATTTCACAGTAGGTAAATTATCCAAAAGAATCATGATGGGCGGTACGCGTTTGCAATCGCCAAACGCGGAAAAACAAATCGCGGAGGCGAAGAATACTTCGAATTTAAAGGAGAGGGCAACAATAATAAATGTATTTGCGACGGAAACAAGTAGCGGAATCGGAAAAGCGATAGATGAGAAATGTTTATTGTGCGGACACGAAGTGACGGGTATAGAATTCTGCCTGCACCGTTCGGGAATACACAGTATAAGCGCGTTAACGCCGATATATATGCGGACGAATTGCCCGAAACAGGCGGAATGAAAATATATTTTCGTCGACAACGGCGAAGCCGCGAAAGCAAAATTTATATGGTAAAATATAATTTGTTCTTACAATACATAAACTTGACAAACGTATTGTAAAATAGTATAATTCGTTCACTTGAACTCGGTATGTAATAAGTATTATGCATACCGAATTTATTTATCGGAAAGGAGTTTTTTATGGCAGAAAAGAAGACGGGCGAAAAACCCGTGGATAAAACCGAAGTCAAAAAACCTGCGGTAAAAAAGACCGCCGCGGCGGTTAAAACAAAATCGCCGTTGAAAAATACGGTTGATAAGGATAAACCGAAGACGATAGCGTCAAAGAAAACCGACGGGACTGGAAAGCCGAAAACGACGGTAGCGAAGAAGACCGTAGAAACAGAAAAACCGAAAACAGCGGTTGTGAAGAAGACAGCTGATACGAAAAAACCTAAAACTGCGGCAAAGAAATCTTCCGAGGCAAATTCGAAAACCGCCGATAAAACCGAAATCGCAAAGAAAGAAACAAACGAAGTTTATGAAAAACAGTCGGAAAATTACAAGGCGAAAGCGGAAGACGGAAAGGTTTCTGTCGTATCCCGCGCGGTAGCCGCTTTAAAGATACCGAAAGTGCGTGTTACTGTAATTTCCGCCGTCGCATTTCTTCTGTGCGCTGTTCTTATAATAGGTATAGTTTGCGGAACGATGTCCTGCAATAAGCGCAAAAAAGGCGGGAACGACGGAGAGTTATCCGACGACGTTAAAATTTTATCTTCGCAGACGGTAGGGCTCGATAGACCCGCATACGGTGATTCGTCCTTACTCGGCGTTGCGGACGTAGACGATTCGGTACTTGAAAATGCTTACAAATACGAATACAAGGGAGTCGGCGCAGTCGGTTATTACGGTGAGGTTGCGGGCAAAGTTAAAAGAGTGAAACCCGATACGGAGATAAAGAACGAAGGACGCGCTTCCGCTTATCCCGTTTACGGAACAAATCTTAATGCGAGCGCGGAAGAAAAAAATGCGATTATATTGGAATCGAACTATCTTACCGCGACCGGAACTGCCAATGCGGGCGGCGGCGGTTATAAATGGATGAATTCGCAGGGAGAATTGTTCAACGGTACCACGGCGGCTCCTGAACCTACGGGAAGACGGCTTTATCAGCATACGGCTTCCGTAGGACTTTACCGCGGAAACGTATCCGATGACGAGCCCGGAATAATTAAGACGGTTACTATGCGCCCGCGCGGGTACAACGGATACGGGGTTACCGGCGTTTACGCTCCCGCGGGCGAGGTAATAAAAATTCAGCTCAGCGAACAGGATATGGAGTCGACCGGCGGAATTGTAATACATATAGGTCAGGCGCTGTACAACGGTCAGGCAAACAATATTTGGTCAGGCAAGCCTATGCCGAGAATACCTCATCTGCTCAATACGATGACGGTTGACAAAAACACTTCTGTTTACGACGAGACAACGCATACTTACACGGCATATGTCGGTTCGTTTATCGGCGGACCTCTCTATATTCGCAACGAAAACGTTACCTTTACCGCAACCGTTTCAGGCGCGGTAGCTTATCAGCATTTTATTCTCGGTTATACGACAAAGGAAGAATTCGAAGAGAACTCAAAATCTTCCGCGCCTTATTTCGATTTGGAAGTATGGAATTACGGAGTACTTCACTCCGGTTCGAAATATTACGCAAGAAGCTTCTCTTACGACGATTTGTATAAAGCCGCGGTGCTTTGGGAAAAAATTGCGTCCGTTACGACTTCCGGCTCCAATCAAGGCATAGTATTCCTTTACGAACCGTTCGTTGCCGCCGGCGCGGCGGTTGCGTTTCCCGGACGCAGGTCGGTTAACTGCCCCGAAGGTTGGATGTCCAATTCGCTTAACTATAACGGTATAGTGACCTCGGGTGCTTGGGGCAATCTTCACGAGTACCACCATAACTTCCAGGGCTATGGCGTCGGAAACGGCGGAGAAGTAACAAACAACGCAATGACGCTCGTGTCTTATGCGCTGTTTACTAAAATTTCGGCGAAAAGAGGTATTTCTAATTTCGGCGCTCAAGGCTTGGGAGGCTGGAATGATTATACGAGCGCGACCTGGGCGCTGGAACAGACTTTAAAGATAGCGCGTCCCGACGAAAGTCCGAGCAATGGCAATCAGGGACTTGCACTGTATGCGACGCTTTTGCATAATTTCGGAGCGGATAATTTTATAAAGGTTAAAAGGGCCGGCGGAGGTCAGTCCTACGCCGTATACATGAACGCTTGGCAGAACGTTACCCATAACAATATGTACTATTACTTCAACGACGTTCTTAAAGGAAGCGGATTATCGGACAACGCAGATTCTTCGTACCCTGTTTTTGTACCGGTTTCCTGCGTATATCAGACAGGCAGGAGCTATATTTACGACGGGCAAAAGAAATATTTCAAGACTATGCAGCCTTACGTCATAGCGCCCGACAAACCTTTCAGTATCGATGTTTCCAAGTACAGTGCGCCAAACGGACAGTACGACAAAGGAAGTATAGTAATTCCCGACGGATTCAGTTATAAAGTAAAGAGCATAACGAAACCTGCCCACGGCACGATAGAAGTTTCGGACAAACGCAATATTACATATATTCCCGATACGAACGACAAGAGCAAAACTTCCGGTCAGATAATACTGACGCTTGAAATTACCAAGGACGACGGTGCGTTTAAAGTACAGGACGTAGACTTGGTACTTGAATTCGAATTATCGCACGAAGTCAACAAAATGACTTTGGAAAGAACTACTTATACATATACTCCCGAAAATAAATACACGGACGCGCAGACTGCGTTTGAAAACGGATTTGCGGGCTATACGGATAAACCGGAAAAATACGACCATTCTAATCCCGTTCAGAATGCGAATACGGATATTTGGGCTTATCCCGATACGGAAGAAAACAGAAACAAATATCCCGACGCGCCCGAACATCATTTTTCGCACGATAATAAGGTCGACGTTTTAGACGGTAAACTTTATTTCGAGGACGACGGGAAATACCGCGTGTATCTGCGCGGAAGACTCAATTGCGCTGTATATTTTTCGTTGGACGGTAAAACTTATGATTTGGGCGCAACTATAAAAGACGCTAAGGTTCCCGCGAACAGCTCGCTTTTCCGTCCCGACGACGAAAACACTTATTTCGACGTTGAATTCCGCGAGGGCGAGGCGACGGTGACGGTCAACTGCGGAGAGGGAAAGACTTCCGTCTTCGAGCTCGGAGATACGGGTAATTGGCTTTATTTCAAGGAAGTTTTAATAGTTCAGTCAACTCCTGCAATATCCTATATCGGATTAGGTATGAAACAGTGGACGCAGACTATGTTTACTTTGGAGGAAAGACACTATAATTCCGACGGCGTCGAAGTCGAAGGCAAGGAATCCGAAGGTTATCAATATACCGAAACCACTTACAACGATTACGCAGGGCATTCGGTCGCGGTTGAGAGAAGAAATTCGGACGGCTCCGCTTTGTATTTTAAAATCGTAAACGGACAGCGGGTCGAGTCTACTCTCGAAGAAGTGACGGCGCTTACGGAATCTAAACTCGTCGAACCCGTCGTTACGGCTAAAAGCCAACCGTACGTAAACGCGTACAGAAGTAATTACGAGTTCCCCGACAACAGTTCTTTCGAAAGCGAATATTTCTACAAGCGCAATTACAATTACAATTATATCGGCGACCCCGATATCGTGACCGACCGCGTAACGCAGGCTTACGTTGCGTCTCAGTCCAATTATAAGGGTTGGGACGATAGTTCGGATTACGCTATCGGAAATCTTTTCGACGGCAATCCCGATACGATAATCCACACCGACAGAAATTTCTTTGTCGGAGCGGATAATCCCGCGGTATTTACGGTTGACTTGGGAGAAACGGTGACGGCGAACACTATCAAACTATATCCGAGCAGGTTGGCGAACACGCATATTCTTGCTTTCCCCAAAGATTTCAGCGTACAGGGAAGTTTGGACGGAGAAACGTATTTCGAAATGGGAAAATGGACGGGTAAATCCGCTCCTGCCGTCAGCGAGGATTACGCTTTCTACGAAACTTATAATTTCAGATATTACAGACTGTCGGTTACCGCTACGAAAAGCGGTACTAGCCGGGTTGCTTTGGCCGATATAAAAATAATAAATACTTTGCGTTTGAACGGCAACGGTTCGAATCATATAAACCCCGACAACGATAAACTTATATATTCCAGTAACTGGCAGATTAAACAGGCGGCAAGCTCTTTCGGTCACGTATACTCGGGTAAACAGGGCGCTACGCTAACATTTAATTTCGTGGGCACGAGAGTCGGAATTCTTGTTCCGTCGGGTTCTGCGAAAAATTTCGAAGTCCACATCGACGGTAAAAAAATGCAATCGATAAAGTTGAAAAAGGATAACGGTGCAACCGTAATGGGATATATTTGCGAAGCTTTGGAAAACGGAACGCACCGTGTTGAACTCAGATGTACGGGCGATGCCGATATAGATTCGATATCGATATATTCTTAAACTTTAATTTTAACAGCTGACGGAGTACGTCGGCTGTTAAAAATTTTTTACACTCTTATTGATTTTACGGCTTAGAAGGTGTAAAATAATTACAGAAAAGTTTATACAGAGGAAAAATTTATGTATCTTGCGTTCGGGATAATATTTCTATTAATTATTGCGGCTATTGCGGGGGTTATCGTCTTTACAACGGTTCGTTCCGTAAGGGGCGGAGGAGAAATGCTGACTAAGAAGAATATGCTCTATCTTGCGCCGGTCTTTTTGCTAATATACTTTTTATATGTTACTGCAACCGTGTATAACGGCGTTAAATTAGATTTTTTCTATTGTTTTACTCTGATTAATACTGCACTCGATGCTTTGAAATTTGAATCTGCGGCGGAATTAATTGCGCCGCTATGTGATAAATATCCGATATTTTACGCTGATTTCGTACTGGCGTATCTGCTCGGCTCGGCGACCGTAATTTTAAGTATAGCGAGTTTTTTCAGCCGCAGAATAAACAATTACTTTTATGTAAAAACCGCTTTGCGAAAGAAATGCGATATCGTGGTCGGAGATTCCGCCGACTCCGTGAACTACGTAAAACGCACGAAAAACAGCTTGCTGTTAGGGGTGAATGTTACGTCGCAGAGATACTCAGATTTGATAAAGCAGGGAGTGCCCGTATTGCGTGCGCCGCTGGAAACAAAGCGGTTGGAAGGAAAATTAAAAAAGGGCGGTTACGAATTAATCGTATTCCGCGACGGAAAAATCGCGTATACTAAAATAATAGAAACGTTCACAGAAATTTCCGAAACTATCGGGATAAAATTACATTTAGAGGCCGCGCAGCAGGAAATGAAAATTTTAAAGGAAAAATTTATAAAGAAGGCAGATAAAAATTCAAACCTCTATATTGCGGGATTCAGTAAGTACGAGCTTATGGCGAGAAAGTTCGTTACCGAATATCCTATAACCAAATACATACCCCGTTCGTTTTATAACGGTAATTTCACCGTAAAAAACGATAAACAAATCAACGTCGTGTTTATCGGTTTCGGAAAAGTAAATTACCAGTTTTTCAGAATGTGCGCTATGCAATTTCAGTTTGCGCGGGAGGACGGCGGCAGACTTGCTTCTAAACCCGTTAAATATTACGTCTACGACAACAAAGAAGAGTCGCTTCACAATGAATTCTTTTCGAGAATTTTATACGAGTTCGACGAAGAATTTGCGGATTGCGATTTCCCTAAACCCGAAAAAATCTGTGAATTGGAAATTTGCCGCACAGACATTAACTCCGTCGAGGCAAAGAAAAATTTCAGGTCGTTGGTTTCGGAAAACAGCTTTACCTATTTTATAGTTTCGCTTGACGACGATTTGCAGGATGCGTCTTACGCGCAGACGGTAAAGAGAATTCTCGGCGCCGAGGAAAATTACAGGGTGTTCGTCAGGGCCAAAAACGATAACGGCGAAAAGCTCAACGACGAAGAGGACCGCATAATTTATTTCGGCGAGGATAAGAAGCTTTACACTCGCGAAAATATAATAAACGACGATTTGTGCGAACTTGCGCAGAGACTCAATCTTTTATACAATAAAATTTCAAACCCGCCCGAATGGCTGCAATCGTTGAAGAGCAGGAAGGATTTGACTGCCAAAATGCAGGGGGATATACTGGGCGCAAGTCTTGCCGAACCCAAAAACAGAGAATTTATGATAAAAAAATGGTCGGCGCTACCGTATATCGAACAGGCTTCGAACTTGTACCACGCTTTAAATCTTCCGTTTAAATTAAATCTTTTAGGTTTCGAAATGGTTAAAAAGACCGATAAGAACGGCAGCGGGATATCGGAGGAAGAGTTCGGTGAAGTTTACGAAAACAGCGGTAAAGCAACGGGGTATGGTGATTACTCGTTCTTCTTTAATACGCAGTCGAGCAACGTTCTCGCGTATATAGAACACTCGCGATGGAACGCTTTGTATATTCTCTACGATTACAGGCAGATGAAGAAAGAAGAAATGGAAGTTATTGAAGATATCGACGCTTACGGAAATACAGTCGTGTCTATGCCTCATAAAAATGCAGAACAAAAACGTCACGCTTGCATAACGTCATATTACGGATTACACGAACTTATTTCTTACAAATACAAATGTATGTACGGTGAAGATTTGGACGAGAGCAAATACGGTAATAACGCGAAGTTACAGGAACTAGGAAAAATTTATGCTTACGATTATATGGATTTGGACAGGATATACAGCGAGATTACCGCTTTGGGTTATATAATAAAGCGCAGCAAATAAACGTTCGCCCCGAAAGCAAATCGCTTTCGGGGCGTTATATGTCGGGGTTAATTTATTATTTTAAACCTTTGAAAGGTTTGAATACAATCAAACTGTAAACGGTAAATAGCGCGGCTATGGCGTTCACTGCGAGAAAACTTTTATAGATAACTTCGGAACCCGCGCACAGGTACAACAAAAGATTAAAACCGGAAAAGGCGTATACACCCCCGAATATGGCTGAGATAATTAAAATAGATACGCATAAATAGCATGTAAGTTTCATACAATCAGTATGCGTCAAATTTAAACGATTATGTTATCGAGAACCAATTTATCGAAATCAACATTTTCCGCAAAATCTCGCGGGATAAATCTTACGGTACTGAATTTTGCGTAATTGAATATGTGCGTTTTCAGCAACACGGGGGTTGCGATATCGAGTCCTTCGCATATATCCGTTAGGTAATTAAAAAACTGCGAGTAAGAAAATTTATCTTCCCGCTCGTAAGAGAGTTGTTTTATTATTTTTCCGTCCTTTAAGACTTTTGCCCAAATTTTAAACATATATGTTATATTATACGGAAAAATATATAAAAAGTAAAGCGTTGACAACCGCGGTAAAAAAAGCTAAAATAAAAAGTAACAAATTGTGTCTACGTTACAGGAGTTTTTATGGATAAACTGGAAAAAGATATTCTCGCGCTTATAGCGGAAGATTCAAGGCTTACGGCGAAGAAAATTTCCGCGATGCTCGCGGAGGATGAAAAAAATGTTTCCGAAAAAATAGCGGAACTCGAAGCGGCGGGGGTTATAGTCAAATATACCGCTATAATCAATACCGACAGCCTTGAAGAGGAAGCGGTCGAGGCTTTGATAGAAGTCAAAGTGACTCCGCAGCGAGGACAGGGGTTTGACGGTATAGCCAACGAGATAGCCGCCCACGAAGAAGTGAAAAATCTGTACCTTATGAGCGGCGCTTACGATTTGGCGGTGATTGTTCACGGAAAATCGCTCAGAAGCGTTTCAAGGTTCGTATCCGAAAAAATTTCAACTTACGATACGGTAATCTCGACGGCTACGCATTTTATACTCAAAAAATATAAAGTAGAAGGCGCGGTTATGTATAAGAGCGCGGTTCCCGACCGCATCAGCATACAGGCTTAAAAATCAGGGATTCTGCCGTAGAGGCGAAGTTTTGAAATTTGCTTAAATTGCCGTGTGCAGAACGGCGTTGGAATTCTGCAAAGTTTTTATGAGAAAATTCGTAAACGAACGCGCCGCTTCGCTTCAACCGAGCGGTATAAGAAAATTTTTCGATATAGTCCAGAAAATGGAAGGCGCGATTTCTCTCGGCGTGGGTGAGCCAGATTTCGTCACACCCTGGAATATTCGCGACGCGGCTATTCGTTCTATTCAGCGCGGGTATACCCAATATACGGGGAACCGCGGTCTTCCCGAACTGCGCGAACTTATTTCGCGTTATTTAAAAGAAAGGTTTAACGTAAATTATCCTCCGTCGCGTACAATAGTAACGGTGGGAGCGAGCGAAGCAATCGACTTGGCGGTACGTGCCATATGCGATACGGGCGACGAAATATTAATTCCGGAACCTTCTTACGTTTCGTATTCGCCGACAGTTGTTCTTTCGGGCGGGAAGCCCGTCGCGATGAAGTGTTCGGCTATCAATGATTTTGTCCTTACTCCCGAAATTCTCGAAGCCGCGATAACTCCTAAAACTAAGGCGGTTATTATTCCGTATCCCAACAATCCAACTGGCGCGGTTATGACTAAGGAACAGCTCGAAGCTATAATTCCTGTAATAGAGAAGTACGATTTGCTTGTGATTTCCGATGAAATTTATGCGGAACTTACATATATAGGAAAACATGTTTCGATTGCTTCGTTAGGGGATATGGCTGAGCGAACTGTGCTTATCAACGGTTTTTCGAAAGCTTTCGCTATGACGGGCTGGCGCGTGGGGTTTGTGTGCGCGCCTGCGGAAATCGACGACGCTATGTTGAAAATTCATCAGTACACCATGCTCTGTGCTCCGCAAACGGGACAGCGCGCGGCGGTATGCGCGCTTAAAGACGGGCTTAGCGACGGGTTTTCGGTGGTTGAGGAAATGCGTGCCGAGTATAATCGCAGAGGCGGTTTTTTAGTCAATGCGTTTAATTCTTTGGGGCTTAAATGTTTTCAGCCCAAAGGCGCGTTCTACGTGTTCCCTTCAGTTAAAGTTACAGGAATGAACGGGGAAGAGTTTGCTGGCGCATTGCTTGAAAAATTTAAGGTTGCAGTCGTACCCGGGTCGGCTTTCGGGGCAGCGGGAGAGAATCACGTGCGCTGTTCTTATGCAACTTCTATGCGTCAGCTTACGGCGGCGATAGAGAGAATCGCCGATTTTATCGAGGGACTTAAATAGGGTAAATCAGTTGACAAAAATCATATTTGAATATATAATAATGAAGCATTGATGCGTGATTCCGAAGAATAAACGGAATCACGTTTGTTTATCACTATAATAATTTGCAAATAAAAAGAGGTTATAAAATGGCAGAACAATTTGTAATGACTCAAAAGAATTATGATGATTTGAAAAAAGAGCTTGAATATCTTGTAAAAGTAAAGCGTCCCGAAATAATCGAGAGAATTGCGGAAGCGCGCAGCCACGGCGACCTTTCCGAGAATGCGGAATACGACGCGGCGCGGGAAGAACAGCGTTCGAACGAAGGTAAGATAGCCGAACTCGAATACACAATCAAAAACGCGGACGTAAGGGCTGAAGTCACCGATACGAGTTATGTGCATCTGAACAGTGTCGTTACGGTTTACGACGACGATTTGGAAGAAGAAGCTGTTTATACGATTACTTCGGTTACTGACGTCGACGTAATGCACGGAAAAATATCGATAGATTCGCCCGTCGGCGCCGCGCTTTTGAAAAAGAAAGTCGGAGACAAGGTGAAAGTTTCCTGCCCCGACGGAACTTCGTACACGCTTAAAATCTTAAAAATATCATAAACGTTTTTCAACCTTAACAGGAGAATACAGATGGAAGAGAATATAACGGGCGCGCCCTCCGAGGAGGAGCTTGCCGAACAGGCGAAAATCCGCCGTGAAAAATTACAGAAACTGACCGACGACGGAGTTAACCCCTTTGTCAAGGTAAAATACGAAGTTACCGCGAGGTCCGAGAGCCTTAAAAGCGATTTCGAACGTTTCGAAGGCAAAGAAGTCAGTATGGCCGGAAGACTTATGTCGCGCCGTATTATGGGCAAGGCTTCGTTTTCCCATATTCAGGACGGCGAAGGGCTCATACAGATTTACGTCCGTCGCGACGACGTCGGCGAGGAAGACTATGCTTCGTTCAAAAAAGATTACGATTTGGGCGACGTCGTCGGAATAAAGGGTTACGTTTTCAAGACGCAGACGGGTGAAATTTCGGTGCATTGCAGTCATATCGAAATGCTTTCGAAGTGTCTGCATCCGCTCCCCGAAAAACAGCACGGACTGACCAACACGGATATTCGTTATCGCCGCAGAGAGCTTGACCTCATAGTCAATCCCGAAGTCAAGCGTACATTCGTTCTGCGTTCGAAAATCATAAGCGAAATCCGCGCGTATCTCGACGGGCACGGCTGTCTCGAAGTAGACACACCCGTTTTGAACACGCTCGAAATAGGCGCGGCGGCAAGGCCGTTCAAGACGAAACACAACGCGCTCGATATAGAAATGTATCTGAGAATAGAAACGGAGCTTTATTTAAAGCGTCTTATCGTCGGCGGATTCGAACGCGTTTACGAAGTCGGAAGAATTTTCCGCAACGAGGGTATGGACGCGTATCATAATCCCGAGTTTACTACCGTAGAAGTTTACTGCGCATACCTTAACTATTTCGATATGATGGATATGGTTGAAGATATGTATTCGCGCATAGCGAAGAACGTCTGCGGAACTACGGATATAACCTATCAGGGAACAGAAATTCATCTCGGCGGGAAATGGGCGAGAATGACTATGAAAGAAGCCGTCAAAAAGTACAGCGGAGCGGATTACGACGAGTGGAAATCGGACTGCGACGCCCGCGAATGCGCAAAAAAACTCGGCGTCGAAGTTCCCGAGGGAGAGAGGGCGACGAAAGGTCACGTTCTTATCGCGCTCTTCGACGAGTTCTGCGAAGACAAACTTATCCAGCCTACGTTCATTTACGATTATCCCGTGGAGAATTCGCCGCTTGCAAAGCGCAAGGAAGACGACCCTGCGTTCACGCAGAGATTTGAATACTTTATATGCGCGCACGAATACGGTAATGCGTTTTCGGAATTAAACGACCCTATCGACCAGAAACAGCGTTTCGTAAAGCAGGTCGAGGAAAAGAAAGCTCAGGAGCCCAAATGCAATGCTCAGGTTGACGAAGATTACGTAACCGCGCTCGAATACGGTTTGCCTCCGACGGGCGGTCTCGGCTTCGGCGTCGACAGGCTCGTTATGCTTTTGACAGACAGCGCTACTATAAGGGACGTACTGTTGTTCCCTACTATGAAACCTAAAAAGTAAACTGCGTATCGCTTCTTTGAACTGAGTTTCGGTTCGTACCTTGCATTAAAAATTTATAAGATGTGAGAGAATGAATATGTATGATTATCTGATTTATTCGCGGTTGAAAAAACACGCGAGGACGTTAAAAAGTTTTCATATACCGGGGCATAAAGCGAGGGGAGAATTCAAATCTAAATTTCCCGACGCGAGCATTGACGTGACGGAACTTTCCTATTCCGATAACTTACAGTGCCCCGACGGCGTTATCGCCGCCGCTCAGCGCGATATTGCAAAAATTCTCGGCGCAGCGGCGAGTTATATAACCACCGACGGTTCGTCCAGCGGAGTTTACGCAATGGCGTATTGCGCGTCCAAACGCGGCAATAAAATAATAGTTTTCCGCAATTCGCATCAAAGCGTATGGAATGCGTGCAGACTGTTCGGGCTAGAACCTTTGATTGTTCAGGGCCCTGAAAAAGACGGAGTGTTGCAGCCCCCCGATAAAGAACTGATAGAAAGACTTGTTTCCGCGGATGCGAATATCTCTGCGGTGCTCGCGACTTCTCCCGACTATTACGGAAACATCGCGCCGCTTTCGGATTATAGAGAAGTTCTTACAAAATACAACCGTCTTTTATTGGTAGACGGAGCGCATGGTGCGCATCTCGCCTTCGGTAAAAGCAAGGGCTACGCGGGACGATTTGCGGATATGTGGGTAGACGGAGCGCATAAGACCTTGCCGACTTTGACGCAGGGTGCATTAATCAATATCAATAACGACGATTTGATAACTTCCGCTGAGGAAGCTTTGGGACTTTTCCGTACGACCTCGCCCAATTATCCGATAATGGCGTCGGTAGAATACGGTGTTAAATTTCTCGCAAACAACACAAAATACGTTTACCGTGCAAAGTCTGCCGTAGAACAGTTTAAAAACGACGTCAAGGAACAATTTTCTTTTTATCCTTCGGACGACTGGACTAAACTTCTGATAGATTTCAAGCCTCTCGGAATTTCGCCCGACAGGGTCTTGGAAAGGCTTGAAAAGAAAGGGCTGCACGCGGAATTTTCCGACGGAAGATATATTTTGTTTTATCTTTCTCCGATGACGGATGCGGCGGATTTGAACGTGTTGAAGAAACGTCTTATCTCTATTGTCGGCAACAGGAAATTAAAGGGAACTTACAGGGATAAACCGCCCGTGCCTTCGGGCGACCGTTCATACAGTTTCCAGTACGCTTTGAGAAAGCAGAGCGAGTGGGTAGAACTCGATGACGCCGTGGGCAGAATGTGCGCGAAAAATGCGGGGCTTGCGCCTCCCTGTATACCCGTTGTGGTTACGGGCGAAATGGTAACGCTCGCGGCGGTAAAAACGCTTTCGCAGGCGAAATCGGTTTTCGGACTTAAAGACGGCAAAATATGCGTGGTTAAAAAATGGTAAAAGGTAAATTTATAACCTTCGAAGGGTGCGAGGGGTCCGGTAAAAGCACTCAGCTTCGGTTGCTCTCGAAGTATCTTGACGAGTGCGGGATTTCTTATATCGTCACAAGAGAACCGGGCGGGAGTCCGATTGCCGAACAGATACGAAAAATTATTCTCGACGGCAGGAATATGGAGATGTGCGACGAGTGTGAGGCGCACCTTTATGCGGCGGCGAGAATGCAGCACCTCAAAGATACGGTTATTCCCGCGCTTGACGCGGGCAAGCTTGTCATATGCGACAGATATGTCGATTCGTCGCTTGCGTATCAAGGCGAAGCGAGAGGATTGGGACTGGAATATATCGCGTCTATCAATTGCGCGGCTCTTGAGAAATATCCGCCCGATTTGACGGTTTTTCTCGATATACCGCCCGACAAGGCGTTTTTAAGAAAGCACGGCGCGGACGAAAATGACAGAATGGAACGTCAGGGACTTGATTTCCACAGACGGGTTTATGGCGGATATTTAAAACTTTTATCAAAATACCCGCGCATATGCGCCGTCGAATGCGGCGGAACGAAAGAACAGACTTCCGCGAATATTATAAATCTTTTAAAAAGCAGGGGAATTATTTAACAAAGGTGAAACAGCTTATTCTCGGGACAACGGCATATTCCGCTTTTTCGGGCGACGCCGAAAACGGACGTCTTTCACACGCGTATATGCTGTATCTGAACGATGCCAAGAACCTGCGGTTCGCGCTTAAAATATTCGCTTTGAAATTTTTCGGGCTCGGCGAGAACGATACGGACGGAAAAAGACTTTTAAACGAAAATCTCACAGACTGCCGTATATATCCCGACGAAGGCAAAAAACTGACTGCCGACGCGGTGTCCGAACTTTTAAACGACAGTGTGCTTCAACCCGTGGAATACGGCAAAAAACTTTATATAATAAGCGGTTTCAACGAAGCGTCGGCTTTAATTCAGAATAAACTTTTGAAGACGTTGGAAGAACCTCCGCACGGCGTTTATTTTTTGTTGGGAGCAACCTCTCTCGCGCCCGTTCTCGATACCGTTAAGTCGCGAGTAAAGACGCTTACTATCGCTCCTTTTACGGAGGAGCAGATATATTCCGCTCTCGAAAGAAAGGAAAAAAATCCGCTCAACGCGCAGGCGGCGAGAAGCTGCGGAGGGATTTTCGGCGCGGCGGAGAATATGGCGGGCGGCGGTTGGTTCGGCGGTATAGCGGAAGCGGCGCGCGAAATTTGCACGGCGTCGGACATAAGCGAAATCGGAGCGGTTGCGATAAAATACGGGGATACTAAATACAAGAGCGAACTTTTAAACGAACTGCATTTTTTGTATTATTCCGCGCTTTGCGAAAGGGCGGGAAACGCCGAGCTCGGAGAAGTAGCGAAAAAATGGATAACTCCCGTGCTCGTTTATGCGGTCGAAAGTGTGGACAAGGCAGTTGCGGATTTGAAATTCAACGCGTTTTTTCAAGGGTTACTGTATGATTTGATGCTGAGAATTATTGAGGAGAATGATAAATGGTTAAAATTACAGGGGTGACTTTTACCAACGGCGGAAAGGTTTATTTCTTTGCGCCCGGTAAAGACAAATACGAAAAAGGTATGGGGGTCGTCGTCGATACCGCGCGAGGGCTCGAATATGCGACGGTGATGATTCCATACAGTGAGGTGGATGAAGACAAAATCGTCGCGCCGTTGAAACCGATTGTACGTATCGCTACGGCGCGTGATAAAGAAACTGTAAAGAGGAATACCGAGCGTAAACCCGAAGCGATGAAACTGGCCCAGGAAAAGATAGACAAGCACAATCTCGATATGAAACTTATCGACTGCGATTTTGCTTTCGACGGCGCGAAAGTTGTTTTCTATTATTCGGCACCTCACAGAGTGGATTTCAGAGAGCTTGTGAAAGACCTTTCGTCCGTGTTTAAAATGAGAATCGAATTAAGACAGCTCGGAATACGCGACGAAATCAAAATGATAGGAGGAATAGGCGCGTGCGGGCGTGAGTGCTGTTGTGCTACCTGTATGCCTGACCTTAAGAAAGTTACTATCAAGATGGCTAAAACGCAGGGGCTTTCGCTCAATCCGAGCAAAATTTCGGGACTGTGCGGCAGGCTTATGTGCTGTCTTTCCTATGAAAACGACTATTATTCCGACGCGGCGAAGAACGTTCCGAAGATTGGAAGCGAGGTATTAACTCCCGAAGGTAAGGGAACGGTAGTCAATATCAATATGCTTAAAATGCAGGTCCGCGTAAAGATTGAGGACAAGAAAAAAGATTTGATAACCTATCACGATTATCCCGTAGAACAACTAAAATTCAAGAAAACGGTAAAGTCCGAAAAGGAAGAAAGCGAAGAGGAAGAGAGCGAGACATTAAAAGAAATACTCGATTAATTAGAAAAATTGCTTTTTCTCTCTTTACAGCGCGAAAAAAGTATGATATAATATATTTACCTATTAAATTTGGAGGAACAGAAAATGTCACATTACATTACTGACGAATGTGTAAGCTGCGGAGCTTGCGCAGGCACATGCCCTGTTGAGGCTATATCGGAGGGTTCGGACAAATACGTCGTTAACCCCGATACCTGCATCGATTGCGGCGCTTGCGAGGACGTTTGCCCCACCGGCGCAATTCATCCTGCGGACTGATTTCTGAAAATAAGAAAAAAGCGGGTTGCGCAAACCCGCTTTTTTTACTGCTATAAGGCTTGCGTTTCGGACGGGTATTCCCTTGTACGTTAAGCTTGCACGGGAGGCTGTTTTGTTAAAAGAAGGAGAAGTTCTCGAAGAATTCTTCGAGAATAAAAAAATAATCCAGAACGTGAATTTATACCGTTTCACTTCCGACAGTATTCTTCTGTCGCGGTTTGCCCGCGCGAAATTCGGCGACGAAGTCGCGGATTTTTGTTCCGGAAGCGGGGTGGTCGGTTTTCATTTTTATTGCCTTAATCCTAAAATAGCCAATCTTACTCTGTTTGAAATGCAAAAAGCTCTTGCCGATATGTCGGGGCGCACGGCCGAAATGAACGGTTTTGACTGCGAAGTCGTGAATTGCAGGATTCAGGACATAGGGCGGGAATACGACGATAAATTTTCGCTTATACTCTGCAATCCGCCGTATGAAAAATCGGGGTTCGAAAACGAAGTTTACGAAAAAGCGGTGTGCCGTAAAGAGATAACGCTGACGCTTGCGGAGATAATAGATACGGCTTTCAAAAAACTTAAATTCGGCGGACGGCTGGCGATTCTAAATCGGGCGGACAGGACGGCGGAACTTTTATACCTTTTAAAAAAGCGCGGACTCGAACCCAAACGAATGCAGTTGGTCAGCGGAACGGAAAAGGCAAAACCTTATGCGGTTATGGTCGAAGCCGTAAAAGGCGGAAAAGAGGGCATAGATATTTTACCCTCGGCTGTTAATTAAAAATTTAAAAAAGAGGCAATTCCGTGGTTTATTTTGTAGCTACGCCAATCGGCAATCTGAAAGATATTTCGCTTCGTGCGTTGGAAATTCTGCACGAGTCAGACGTTATATTTTGCGAAGATACAAGACATTCTTTAAAACTTTTGAATTTTTATGACATAAAAAAACCGTTAAAATCCTGCCATAAATTCAACGAGCGGGAAGCCGCCCGAAAAATCATCGACGAGGCGCGCGCAGGGAAAACCGTTGCGGTAATATCGGATGCGGGTATGCCCGTAGTTTCGGACCCCGGGAATATCGTTTGCGCCGAACTTAAACGAGAAAAAATCGAGTATTCTGTTATCCCCGGGGCGAACGCTTTTTTATCGGCGCTCGTGTTGTCGGCTATGCCTGCCGAAAGATTTGCGTTCATAGGTTTTCTGCCTGAAAAGGCGGGAGAGAAAAAACAGTTTCTTGAAAAATATAAAAATCTTGATATGACGCTTTGTTTTCACTCGGCTCCGCAGGACGTTGAACGCGACATATGCGCAATGTATTCGGTTTTCGGCGACAGGAAAGCATGTGCTGTAAGGGAGATTACGAAGATACACGAAGAAGCGGTTGAGTTCTCTCTTTCCGAGGGGCTTTCGGGTGAAAAACGCGGGGAGTACGTTTTGTTGGTAGCGGGAGCGGAAGAGAGCGAAAACGAACTCGTTAAACTTTCAGAAAAAGAACATATATTGCGTTATATGCAGGGGGGAATGGAGAAAATGGACGCGGTAAAGCAGGCCGCGAAAGACAGGGGAATTTCAAAATCGGAGATGTATAAATTTTCGATAGATTTATAAATAACGCGCGCGGTTGCGTCCGCGCGTGTTATTTTAAATACAAATAAAATTCTTGCAAAACGCAATTCAAAGTGATAAAATATATACAAGGAGTTTACTTATGAAATACGCGAATCCCGTAATACACTCAGATTTA
The DNA here is from genome assembly GCA_910577875.1 of uncultured Christensenella sp. Lineage (GTDB taxonomy): Bacteria > Bacillota > Clostridia > Christensenellales > Borkfalkiaceae > Coproplasma. The sequence continues at coordinate 3,151 of CAJTNY010000013.1, read as the reverse complement.
CCGAACCCCGACGCTGTTCGTGTCGGTAATGATTTTTATATGGTTTGTTCGAGCTCGAATCTTGTATGCGGAGTTCCGTTGTATCATTCGAAAAATCTTGTGGAATGGCGGTTAATAAACTACGTATTGCCAAAGATGCCTTTCGAAGGATTTGACAAAGTTCGTCACGGCTTAGGAGCGGGTTCGCCGTCTATACGCTTTCATAAGGGCAAGTATTGCTGTCTTATTCCTGTTGCGGGCGAAGGTATATTTGTTTCTCAAACGGATAATCCTCGCGGGGTATGGTCGCCTTTAAGACCGCTTATCGAAGCGGTCGGAATTAAAGACGCCTGCCCTATTTGGGTCGGAGACGGCTGTTATATCGTTTTTGCTTTCGGCAAAGACAGCGACGGACTCGATTCGCAGCTTGCAGTGTGCGCGGCGAACGAAGAGTTGACTGCGGTAAGCGGTAAATTTACGGTAATTTACGACGGTAGAAATATGTCGCCCGAAATCGAAAACGTTAAAATTTACAGGCGCGGAAAATATTTTCATATCCTTGCGGGAGCAGGCGGTAAAAAATCAGGCTGGCAAGTCGCTTTGCGTTCTCCCGACGTTTACGGACCTTACGAAAGCAGAATTATCTTGACGCAGGGTGAAACCGAGATAAACGGTCCGCGTTCGGGCGCGTTGATAGACCTTGACGACGGCGGTGAAAAATGGGCGTTTATTCATAATCAGGACAAAGGCGCTTACGGTAAAGTTTTGCATTTACAGCCCGCAATATGGCACGGCGACTGGGTTTTATGCGGTCGGGTAACAGACGGGGGACATCCGGCAATTCCCGTTTCAGAAGGCGAATATCCCGTCGAAATAAAGACAGACTATAATCTCGATCCGTCCGACGAATTCGAGGAGGAAGAACTTTCCGTAAAGTGGCTCAATCCCGCAAACCGTAAATCGGAATGGCACGAAATGAAACGCGGACTTAAATTGAATTGTGCATATTACGAAGGCAACAGCCTTTCAGACCTGCCTCAATTGTTTTTGCAGAAAGTGCCTTACTTTAATTTTTCGGTTAAAACCAAGTGCAGACTTAACCTTACAAATGACGGCGACGAAACGGGTTTTTGCGTGTTCGGCAGAGAATATGCTTATATTTGCGTTGTGAGAAGGGGCGGGAGGAACTATCTCGAAATACGCAAGGGAACGATAGGCGGAAGTGAGGACGAAACATTGTGCCAGAGCCAGCCGTATGATGAAAATTACGTGACTTTCCAGACGTCCGCCAAATACGAGGATGCGAACAAGCTCACTTATAAATTTACGTTCGGCGGAAGCGCGTTTACACGCAAGTTCTACGCGAGCGCAGGTTTGGGTACGGGAGCGTTGATAGGTATATATGCGCGTTCGAACGAACAAAGTAAAGGTAATGCGGTCTTTAAATTTTTCCGTACGGTTTGTACGGACAACCGCGTTGCAAAGAATTAAGAGCGGAGATTTTATTGAATGTCAAACCAAGCTATAAAAATAAATGAGACGGATAACGTTGCCGTTGCGCTTTGCGATTTGGAACAGGGCGAAATACATTGGGGCGTAACGCTTTCGGATAAAATTCCGAACGGACACAAATTCGCCGTTTCCGATATTCCTGCGGGAGGAAAAATTATAAAGTGCGGAAATCCCGTTGCCTCGGCAAAAACGGATATTCCGGCAGGCGCACACGTTCATACTCATAACGCGGCGACTTGTCTTGCGGGAAATTTCGAATATAATTATACCCCGACGGAATATACAGCTAATGAGACGGCTTCACGCACCGTTAACGTATATATACGTGAAAACGGAGAAATCGGTATAAGAAACGAATTGTGGATAATTCCGGTGACAGGTTGCGTAAACGGACAAGCCGAGCTTATTTTAAAGACTTTTAAAAACCGATTCGGAACGCAGGGCTTCGACGGCGCGTTTGCGTTTACGCATCCTTACGGGAATGCCCAGATTGCATCAGACAGGGAAAGAACGAGAAAAGTATTACAGAAAATCGTCCGTCACCCGAATGCAGGCGGTGTGCTTGTTTTAGGTCTTGGTGACGTGAACGATTTCAGGGTGACATTGGGCGCAGTGAATTACGAAAGAGTTAAATTTTTGGACTGCCGCGAAGTGGAAGACGAAATCGAGACAGGAGTCCGCCTTATTGAAAAGATTACCGAAAAGATGAAACGCGACAGACGCGAGGCGGCTGATATATCCTGTCTGAAAATAGGATTGAAATGCGGAAATTCCGATAAACTTTCAGGCATAACCGCAAATCCGCTTACAGGAAGATTTGCAGATTATATAACATCGGCAGGCGGAACCGCGGCTTTTTGTGAAATTCCCGAAACATTCGGGGCGGAACAGCTTATAATGAACAGAGCGAAAGACAGCGAAACTTTCGAGAAAATTCAATCGCTCGTCAACAGTTATAAGGACTGTTTCAGAGAAAACGGCAGAGCTGTTTATGAAAATCCTTCACCCGAGCACATAGCCGAAGGCGTTACTACCATAGAAGAAAAAGCGGTTGCCTGTTTACAGAAATCGGGCAATTCGCCTGTTCAGGACGTCGTTTCGGAGAAAGAATTTATCACAAAAAACGGTTTAAATCTTTTGAGCGGTCCCGATGACGATATGTGCGCGGTAACAAATCTTGCCGCGTCGGGATGTCATATGATACTTTTTACTACGGGCCGAGGAAATCCTTTCGGCGGTATAGTGCCGACTTTAAAAATATCCTCATCGCATCAGCTTGCCGCAAAAAAGAGCAATTGGATTGATTTCGACGCAGGCGCGGTTTTGGATACGGATTATGAAACTCAGTTAGAAAAGCTTATCGGACTTGTAACTGCCGTTGCTGGCGGAAAACTTGTCAAAAACGAAATAAATAATGCGCGTGGAATCTCCATTTCCAATATTGCGGGTTCGTTTTAATCGGCGGTGTGCGGGCGTTTCATTTCCGAAAGGCGATAAAGATGCGCCGTTAACGTAAGGTAAAAGTATGACGGGCGGAGAGCGTTTCATTTTTGAAAGGCGATAAAGATGCGCCGTTAACGTAAGGTAAAAGTTTGACGGGCGGAGAGCGTTTCATTTTTGAAAGGCGATAAAGATGCGCCGTTAACGTAAGGTAAAAGTT
>CAJTNY010000012.1 GCA_910577875.1 uncultured Christensenella sp. | reverse complement strand
CCTTCGGGCGTATCGGGTATATTTTCCATTGCTGATAACACTTTAACACCATTATCACGCAATGTCTTTTTATGGATTGCTGTTGCGTATTTATCACGACTGAAACGGTCTAATTTATATACCAACACATAATCCCATTCTTTGCGTGCGCTATCCTTAATCATTTTCTGAAAATCGGGGCGGTTGTCGTTCGTACCCGACATTGCTTGGTCTATATAGGTGTTGAGAATTAGAATATCATTCCTTTGGGCGTATTCCTGACAAACTCTCAACTGTCCGTCAATGCTTTGCTCTGTTTGTTTATCGCAAGAGTATCTTGCATAAATAACTGCTGTTTTCATTTTGATTTAAACTCCTTTTTAAATAGATTTTATATTTTGTCTTTCGACAAGGGGCGAAGAAACGGAAACGCAAATTCAAGTTTGATTTGCGATGTGCCTGTCTTACAATTTTGCAATTAAGATACATCGCAGAAGCGTAAGGCTTCCTCTGATGCAAGGGCTACGACAGTAGTGCACTTTACCCTTGCAACAGAGTGCGTTTTCGTTTAAACTTCGCCCGTCGAAACGACAAAATATTTTCGGTCAGTTGCTTTTCGGCATTTGCTCTATAATTTCGGGGCTGACCGTTCCCAAAATTTCGCCGTAGGTTATACAAGTGAAATTGTCTGCTAATACGAATTTATATTCGTGTTCGTCATTCCCATAGGGGCAAACAATATCTTCGTCCAGTATGTCCGCAACGATATAACTTTTAAGCCCTTTTGAATAAACTACACGCTCGTCATTTTTGGTTATGTATTTGAGCATATAGTAAACGCTATCTTCAACTTCGGACTGGTGTGATATAGCGTTGAAATCACTGCGCCCGAACCGCTCGTTAAAGAATGTGTTTTGATTAGTGATTTGTCTGTTGTGGGTTTTGAAATTAAAATCGTTGTGTTCTTCAAGCTCGCCAACCATAGCGTTTGGCGGTATGTACATTAAAGCGTGAAAGTGTAGGCGTTCCGTTTTGTTGCCACGCTCCCAAGCACCGATATACAGCCAACCTTTTCGGCTTGCTAAATGGTATAGGCAATTCATAAGCTGTTTTCTAAAAGTTTCTTCCGTTTGCTTTTCGTCCGAATAAGTAAAAGTACAAAAGTAATGCCATTGCTGTAAATAGGCTTTACGTTTCAACCGTTTGTAACGTTCTATGCGGTTGCGGTTAAGCCGTTCAAACTGCGTTTCTACAAATTTGCTTGCTTCCGTTTCGCTTTCAAATAGCGGTGCAAACTCTGTTAACAGCTTTTCTTTTTTCTTCGCCTTTTTGCCTTTTGGTGTTTTGTTGAACGCTTTTTCAAACTGCTCAACCGTTTCGTCTTTGTCCGTTCTTCGTTTTTTGCGTTTGCGTTTAAATGGGCGTTCAGTGTGTGGAATAGCTATCCAGTGTGAACCGTCATAATAGACCTTTGCGCCGATTAAATTCATATTCATTTACCCCCTTTTGTTGCAAGCTCTGTAATTCGCTTTAATAGGGTGGCATAGAATACCTGTTGTTCGCTTTTTGTCAAGGCTTCGATACTGGGTTTTCCGATAGCTCTGACTTTAATGTGTTTTGTCTTGTTTTCCTGCAAATTTCTGTCCTCCGAATTGAAAAAATTTGCACGAAAAAAGGGCGATGTACAAAATCTTACGAGAACTTAATCTCATAAAACTTTGTACATCGCCCGTTGAATAAGAGTGTGGTTTATCCACGCTTTTCTCTTATTAAAACGCAACTCTGCACCTTTTCTTTGTGTTGGGGGTGAGCCGGCTTTTCACTCTATCGCTACTTCGCACCTTAATCTAAACACTGGTATGCTGTTTTAGCTGTTACAATAGATTTCCTATTGACGCAGTTACTCATATTAAGTTGTAACCGCACCTTTTGCGTGCGTGCAAGTATTATATAACGCAAAAAGAATAAAGTCAAACATTTGTTTACACAATTTTTTAAAATTTTTTTTGTTATGCACTTGCAAAAACAGTTTACACTGCTGAACGCTAAAAATAATGACAGTATAAGGGGAATTTTTGCGGTAACTGACGAAAACGGAAAAGCCAGCCACCACCAACAACTGCAAAAATAAATCAACACTTTAAAAAGGCTATATTTGAATAACGCCGCCGAGCGTGGTAAAGGGCGATTCGCCAAGCGGTTCATCGGCGAACGCCCTTTCTCGTCGGCACAAACTTCGCTTTGAGTCGGCTTTGCAAGCAAACCCGACAATTTTGCTTCGTTATGCCTCCTCTTTCCAAAAAGTTCTTCGATACTTTTTGGAAGCCTTATTTTTTGTTCAAATTACTTTTTTATTTGATTTCTTTCAGTTAGGGCGTGAGCTTGTCCGCGCGGCGCAGCCGCGCGCTTGTCAAGACAAGCTCACGCCTATCTGCCATTTCAATTAATTATACTATAATATGTGACTTAAAGTCCGTTGTTAGAAAAGTCACAAAATGTTAAAATGTTTTTTGTTGTGGGGTGTTTTTAAATGGATATTAAATAGGCAGTAGGCAAACGTGTAAAAGAATTGCGTAATAAAATTGGCATAAGTCAGGAAGAACTTGCCGATACAGCACAACTCGATAGAACCTATATTACAAGCGTTGAGTGCGGAAAACGTAACATTTCTATTGTAAATATCGAAAAATTGACTAACGCTTTAAACGTAACGCTAAAAGAATTTTTTGAGTTTTAATTACAAAGGAGAAAGTATATGCCAATTAACAATGAATCAATCGGTATTGCAACAGAAGTAGCAATAGCAAAAACATATAATGTTCAAATCAATCCTAATTATGAATTAAGGGCTGAGTCTGGAATATCGGATTTTTTATTAGAAGGAGATTATATCCGAAAAATATTTGAAAAAGAAAATATCCCTGTTCCTATTAAGCATATTGCAGAAGGGCAAAATCCTGTTGATTTTATTTTAGAGAACAATAAAACGCTTTCGGTAAAATCCAACCAAAATCAAATAGGGAAAGCCGCTCCTCAAAACATTGGTCAACCAACAAATCAAACTTATTTTAACTTTATTGAAGCGCAAAATATAATCTCAGGATTTAAGTTGAGTGATTATTTAGCTAAAAATAGTTTGTATGATACAGAAGAAAATAGGAAATACGTATTTAAAAAGATATCAATTGACCATATAGATGTGTTAATTAATATGTATTGGAAAAACATTTTTGAATGTGATTATTTACTTCTGATTTACAATCTAGAAAATCACGCTTGTCCTATTAATAATTATAGATTATTTGGTAAGTATGGTAACTTACCAACATGGAATAAAGAATTGTTTTCGTTTACCCGTCAATTAAATCAATGGAATGAATCTAATACATTAAAATATAATGGTGAGAGTATTGGAGAGTTTCAAGTACATAATCATAGAAATTGCTTAAAATTTCGCTTTATAATGAAAGGTATTATGAAACTATTAGATTCAAAATTAATATGATGCAAAAGGAGAAGTTTTTCACTTCTCCTTTTTGAATACAAAAATATATTCGTGTTTAAAAATATATAAGCCGTTTTCTAACGCTCTGCGCCGCCACAACGCTTTTTGATTTGCTTTGCCTTTCGTTTCTTCAAAATTTTTTACAATCGTTGCCTTCAATGTCAAACCGTCTTGTTGCATTGCCTGCATACAGTAAAAACCCAAAGGTATTATTTGACCGTTAGCGTATTTGTCGCCAATTACAACGGCGCAATATCTACCTTTTTCTAAAATTGTCGAAGTATTGCTAACAACTTTTTTAAAGTTCTCTATAAAATCTTCAAGCGTAGGTGAGTTTGATAAATCGTTACTGTCTTCACTAAATTTTATTATATCCCAATATGGCGGATGATAGATAATAAACTGAACAGTATCTATGTTGTAAGTAGTCTTTATTCTGTTTATATCAAACGTTCGACTATCGTCAACAAATGTATCGGCAACAATTCCGTCCTTTTGCTCGGAATGAATTCTTCCTATCGCTTCCATAGCAACTTGCGGTTGCAATTCTATCCCTATTGAATTTCGGTTCATTCGTTGAGCTTCAATAAGAGTTGTGCCGCTACCGGCAAAAGGGTCTAGTATAAAATCGCCTGTTTTCGTATAACGTGATAAAAGTTGGTGTGGGATTTGCGGAACGAAATTACCATGATAATGTCCGCTATGGGCGCCCGAATTATCTCTGTCTTGGATTATCCAAAGGCTGTCCGTCCAAATATCGGTCAATTCTTTCCAATTTTTTAAATCTAAATCGTTTATCTTGCCCATTACTTTTTAATTAAACAATGTAGACATTCAAACGTTTTATCGGCTTTTGCTTCCCTTGCATTATCTGCTTTATAGCGTTTATGTTCTTGTATTTCGTATCTATATTTACCATATTTTTTCATTATTTTTTCTATCGTTTGAGAAGACATAAGACCTTCGTTATTATAGCTTAAAAATATATATTTAAAGTTTGCGTTTTTTATAATTTCCGCAAAAGATTTTTCCACTTTTGACTTTATGCAAAAATCACTCTTTTGCTCCGAATATTCCCTAAGCCCCGTTTTGCCGTGTATTACAGGGTTATCATATCTTGCAATCGTTTCGAGCAAATGATAATTCGTACAGTATTGTCTTGCGTTATAAGGGGGGTCTAAATAAAGGATATCACCCGAAATATTTTTTATAAGTTCGTTTATATCTTCATTATAAACTTTACACTCAACCTGCCCATGCATAATGGGTAAAGGTTCAAGTATCATATCTTTAAGTGCAGACTTTTTAAAACTCTTTAAATAAGCTCCGTACACGGAAGCCGTATTCGCATATTTATCAATACTGTTGATAAGTGAGCCAAGTAAAAAATAATATTCGTTTTCGTTTATAAGTTTTTCGGTACGTTTTTCTTCGATAGCAATTCTTATCGCATCGCACTTTTTTGCGTTGTATTCCGTGAAATACATGCGTCTGAATTCTTGTCCTTTCGTGCCTTCAAAACAATAATTTTTATAGATAAAGCCTTCAACGCCTTCAAGGTTATTTAAATCTTTAATAAGTTGCGCACACCTATTTTCATCAAGATTGCCGTTATTCTCTATCATGTGTTTGGATATGACATAACTGTAATATTGAATATCGTTTGCTATAATAGAATACCCGTTCTGCTTAAATGAACCACCGACAACGCCCGTACCTGCCATTAAATCAGCAAATACCATTTCATTGGGGGTGCGAGTTTCGCCATTACCTACAAGCGTTTTAGCAATGGACGATTTTAAAAACTCTATTAAAGAATATTTTGACCCGATATAATTCATAAAAATAACCTAAAATTGTTACTCATATATATAATACCATTTCTTTTTAAATCAGTAAAGTATATGTTAGAAACATCTTTAAATTATTTCTTTATCTTATCATCCGATTGTTTTAACCAACTATTTTTTATATTTAAGTTAAATTGATTTCTGGATAATCTTATGTTAAACTTGATTAAAAGAAATAAGAGGTAAAAATGAGTATTGCAAAAGATTTGCTAATAGCAGATAAGGAATCGTTCAAATTTAGATTAGAAAGGCTGAAAGAAATAAAATCACTTTACCTTTGGAAACGAGACGTAGATTTATTATTATTTGGCGGTTTTTCCGCGTCTTTTGCAATATCGGAAATTCCTAATGCCTATATAAATGGTAATTTTTTGTCCTGTATATGTTTAGTCCAGATATTTTTTGAACATACGTTATCTTCGGCTTTTTGTATGCAAGGTGAAGATGAAATAGCGGAGGCAAGTTTTGCAAAAATTCTTGATGAATGCAAGACAAACAAAATTATTTCTGACGATTTTGCAGAAAAATTAGATGAGTTAAGAAGAATTAGAAATTCATATACTCATTTTCATGTTGGCTTAAATAAACGTAGCTTAATGAAACGAATGTTAGACTCATCAATAGTCATAGATGATTTACTTATTAGAGATGCGTGGTTTGCCGTAAATCTAATTTCAGATTTTTTTGAAACACAAACAAGCTAACGATTAATTTTTCTTATTCGAATAAGACTGAATACGGGTCACCAATAATAATCCACCCGCTACGCAGGTGGATTATTATTTTCCTTATCGGTTGCGAAAGCCCGCATATTTTACTTTCTTAAAAAATCAATAATACCCGCGTTCATTGAACGCGGGTATTATGATTTTTACAATTGATTATTAATAGTCTTCGTCGTCTTCGACTTCTGCTAATTTACGTCTTTTTACTATTACTACCGCAACTGCAGCAGCCGCAATTATCGCCACAGCCGAAACTACAACACAGATAATTATCGTAGTGGTATTGGAAGTTTTAGGCTGTATTTTGTTGATTGCGAGTTCGTCGCCGTTTTTAGCGATTTCAGCCTTGCCGTCCGTGCTGACAATTACCTTTACAGGGTCGACCTTTTCGATGTCGTTGCTTGCATAACGCTGAGCAGCAACTTCGGAAATATACTGTATTTCAAGCTCGTTGTTGTACAGTAAATTCGCATAGTCGAGTTTAAGCTTATTGTCTTTTACCTGTTCGGTAACGTCTGTGCCGTTAAGAGTTACTTTATAAATCCGATAGCCTGCATCGGGCGTAATACTGTAAGTATAACTTCCGCCTTTCTTGACGGTTCTAATCTGACCGTCTTCTTTCGTAAGCTTTCCGCCTCTGCCTTCTATACTTGCAAATATCGTCTTATCAGTCGACGCATGTTCTTCATCTACAACAGCAACCATATACGGCGAGAAGCTCGTCACCGTTGCAACGATACCGAACTGCGTTACTACGCAGGGAACCTCTTCGATAATATATTTATCTCCCTCGATGTGTTTTCGGTGGAAAAGTTTAAACACGACTCCCTCGTCCTGCGGACCGTAGCCTTCGGGGAAACCAAGCGCGATTTTAACGTAACTTCCGTCCGGAATAGTCGGATATTTACCGCAAATCTGCAATGAAATATCATAAGTTTCGCTATGTTTGATGTCGTCTTTATTTAACTTAATGTCTTTATCTCCGCCGATTTCATCGAGCATAGTATTAACGGTGTTATTATCAGCTTTTTCCGCGACAAGCATCATCTGACTTCTCTCGTTCTCGGAGAATGTACTGTTGCCGTCTTCATCTTTGAAATCCATAGCCGAAAGGTCTGAATTGGAAATAAGCGTAGGCTGTGCGCAGCAATCTACCCAAAGTCTGCCGTCGTAGTTAAAACGCGCCGGACAAGCCAGATAAAGTCTGCCGAACGTGAAGTAAACGGGATTAGGCAACTTATCGGAAGTCGTAAAAGTTAACTCGCCAGTTTCTTTATCCGTTCTCGCAATTTCTTTAGCCGAACCGATGTTAGTAAATACAAAATGATATCCTTCACGGTTATGTTCGTACATAAGGCTGGGACCGAACTTGAATCTCAGCGTATTTTTAATTAACGTAGGATTTGCAGAGTTTGTAGGTCTTTCAACTAATTCAACCAAGTCGCCGTTAGCGTTTATAGGGAAAAACTTAGCATATTCCTGTGCGTTGGGATGCGCGGATACGAAAGAAATTCCTATGGGCTTGCTTGTATCGAGAATATGCAAAGGCTCGTCATACGTTACTTCGATTGTAAACGCTCTGCTTTCGGCAATAATTGCTTTATCGGTAATTTTGCTGTCGCGCATTCCGTCGTTTATAAACTGTTCTTCCTTATAGTTTGGAGTAGAACTCTGCACGTAAGGAGGGGGCGTATACGTGCCGTAAGCCTTGTTTTCTTTGGTTTCGCCTATAACGATAGGTTTATTCTCTTCGAGCGTGGACTTTTCGTACTGATAATAAAAAGTTCTTTCTATCGCGTCTTCCCCGTCGCCCTGATGAGTCTTAAAAGGTTTATCGGGCTCAATATCGAAAACCGCAAACTGTGCGTAATATATGGAAGTATTATCGTATATACGCGTTTCGGTACCAGTATCTCTGTAATAATAATCAAACGCGTCAAGAGCATATTCGCCGTATTCTCTGAACGGTTCAAGCGCTACCCAATCCTGCCAGACAATCTCCCAATTGCCCTTGGTAACGTCGGAAGTTTCCGAATAGTATTCCGGTTTCTCGCTAGCGGTATTCATATAAGCAGCCACGCGGTATGCAAGATAAAGACCGTCTTCTTCGAAAAGCGTTTTTGCGCTCTTGCCGTTATAACTTACTGACAAGAAAAGTTCCTGCAACGAACCGCCCAAATCATCCTTATCTTCGCCTACGGGAACGTAATCTATGTTACTGTGCAAACCGTCGGTTTCACCCGTACTGCCGTATAAATGCGTCGAAAGAGCGGGATATTTAAGTTCGTAGTTCGACGAAGAAATAACGCCGTCGTTAACGTGGACATCGCTGTCCGAAGAACTATTGAGCACCGCATATTTCAATTTAGACCTTGCGGAGCTGTTCCAAGTTACGTCAACGGAGAACCAGCCGCCCTTGCTCACTTCTCTTGCCGAATAAGAAGAAGCTTGTGCGGGAGCTTTAAGCCAAACGTAGTTCCACATATGGTAAACGCTTGCGCCGTTGCCGTTATCTTCACCCTTTTCGTTTTTCTGGTTGCTGTATCCGTTTACGGTTATACAGGGTATACCCAATTTATCCATTATTACTTTATACGACGTCGAGAAGCCGCCGCAGACGGCTTTATTTTCCACAAGACCGCCGTAAGGGGTGTTTATGTACGCCGCAGCAACGAAATTTTCATCGTCTTTGCCGTCCAAAGCCGCATAATCGTAAGAAATATTTTCGGCAAGGTATCTGTTTACTTCTCTTGCAAGATATACGTCTCTTTCAGAATACGTATCCCCTTCCTGTTTCTTGGTAACCAATTCAACAATCTCGTTTACTTTCGCGTCGTATTTAACGATTGCTTCCGCGACTGCTTCGGGAGTATTGAATCCGTTATCATAATAAAGGTTTGCTTCTCTGCCGCTGTCAATATACGCAACGTAAGCCCCGCTCTTACGGCCGACACTTATAGTCATTTTATAAAAGTCGATATAAAAGAGTTCGGGGTGGTCGGTAAGGTAAGCATCGCGCGCCGCGCCGAAAGCCTTGGGAATTGTAATATCGCCGTTCTCAACGTAAGTTTTAACCTGTTCGGCAGTTAAAATATCGGAAAGCGCGTAATGTACTACACCGTCGGCAAAATCTCCGCTTTCGTGAATTTCTGCGATTGCTTCGTAAAATCTTTTGGCAAGAGTATATTCTCCGCCTTCCGAAGTAACCAGGTTGTCATAGAAATATGTATCTGTATTTACATTAACTTCTTCTGCAACAGTAGCTGCGGGAGCGAGCATTCCGACTCCGGTAATTACCGTAATCGCACACGCCGCGGACAGACCCGCCAAAGTGAAACGTTTGGTAGATGATTTCATAAAATCCTCCTACAAATTTTTAAAACGGATAAGCGTTCGTTTCCCGTGTTACTCACGGGAAACGGAGAGAATTCTCTCCATTCCGCTGTCCGATTTTGGTATATTATATCCTCTCGGCAATAGTTTGGCAACTGAATTTAACGGGTATAATTAAAATTTAACAACAAGTTACGATTCATTTTTAACCGTTTACGTTAAATTTACCTTAAAAATATGAAATTTAACAGATTTTACCATTTAATTTTATCCGCGCCTGCCTCGACCAAACCGAACATTGCGTCAAGCGTAAATTGATTTTGTTTTTCCGAACTAAAAGTTTTCGACTGTTTGCCCTCATCCCCGTTGTTATAATTCCGAAGATTATGCCCGAAGTTCATATATATCATATTATAATTATTGTTTGCCCAAGCAATGGGGTGACGACCTCCGCGCCAGACCTGATGTTCCATGCCCGGACGTTTATCATCGCCCGCTGGATTTTCAGGTGTAGGATTCATACTGATAAGAACGGTCGTGTCCTTATCTTCATATAAATCGTTATACCACTCATACCACTCGCATGGAGCGGAAATAAATTCGTCGCAGTCAAGATTTGCCGTTGCAAAATGTTCCGACGTTTCAACCGTCATAGGCTCTGAAGTGGGATTCCACGTATTCCAATAGAATCCGCCGCCATCTTCCTCTCCTCGCGGGCGGTTGCCGTACACACCGCAACGGAGCAGAGTATTGCTGAACCAACCGTCCCATTCCGTAGGCGGAGTATCAGGAGTGTTCCACATTGCAAACCCTGCAGCGTGAAACGCCATACACGCACCGCCTTTATCCATATATTCTCTGAACGCTGTCCGCGCCGTTACGGTGCCCGGCTTGTCGTTAAGCAAGACAACCAAATCGTATTCTCTGAGTTTTGCTTCGGTTAAATCGTCCCAGCCGCTTTTATAGGTATCAACGGCATAATATATAAATCCGAGTTCTTTGCCTCTTTCCGTAAACCACTCGTTAGCCTCCAACGCAAAATCGGCGTGAGCGTCGTCAACCCCTTGTAATCCTATGCAATCAGCAAAACCGAATCCGATAGCTCTGAATTCCGCGCACTCGTCGCATACGCTGTCTTTGTGATTCCCGCTCTGAATTTCTCCGCAATTTTTTACTTTGCATTTTCTCGTGTGAGAAGTTTCCGTGCGTTCCCAATCACCCCATTTATGGGCGTGTTTCCTACTGCAACCTACTGCGGAAAATACAAGTGTTACCGCAAACACGGCGACAATCGCGAGTTTAAAAATTTTCTTCAATTCTATTCTCCTGTTTCCATATTATTATATACTGCCCCAATTCAGTACTGTTAAATTATAATATTTTTTACTCATTTTGTCAACGGCAATTTCCTCGTTGCGATAACGTCAACAAAAAACTTTCGGTTCTATGAACACGAGCGATATGCGTAAAGAAACACCTGCCTGTGTTAATTGTTCGCGTGCCGATATGTCGAAATAATTCAGCGGTTCGTCTCAAATGTAAATGTAACCTTCGCCTTTAAGTCTGCCGTCTTAAGTATCCGACAATGTCGTCTTGACTTTTCAGTTTCTACATATCAGTCCGAGTTTCCAATCGGTAAATATACTTTAAAAAATGACCGCGCAACAAATACGCAGTCATCTGAAAACTATTATTTTTTACGTTTTTTCTTCTTATTATAATTTTGACGGTTTTGTCTATGTTCAACATGCGGTTCGCCGGCGCGATTTTCGGCTTCGCTTATAATCTGCTCAATCGTAAGCACAGGTTCCGCACCGCCGTAAGAAGGTTTGTCGTCTTCAACGGGAAGCGATTCCATAGGTTCTTCTTCCGCAACTTCGTCAGCAGCATCGCCTAAAACCTGTTTAACCGTAGGGACCTGCTCTTCGTCCGAGACGTTTCTCAAGTCAACCGCAGATTCGGGTTCTGCGGAAGATTCGTGTAAGAATAATTCGCCTGCATCGGAATTCTGCATCGGTTCCGCTTCTTTACTCTTTTTTATGCTTTTGGGAATAAACAGAGCGACTATGGCAAAAACCACACAAATTACAATCATTGCCGCAAGTAAACCCAAATACACGTCGAGTGCGGCAAGTAAATTATTAACAACAAGTATATTCATTGCTTTATCCTTAATGAATTTTAAAAAGTACGCCTTTGCGCAACACAAAGTTTATACTATGTACTTTTTATCGAAAGAAGGCGAAGCCGCCATTTCAGACTTCTGCGCCTCGTATCCTTTTTTGCCGAGCAACGCGAAAGTGGCTTTTTTACCGTCTTCGACGCCGGGTTGGTTAAAAGTATTTATATTTAAAAGTGCGCCCGTGTAAGCGGTCTGCAACTCCAACAAATACATAAGCTGACCGAGCGTAAATTCGTTTACTTCGGGCATATTTATCGTATAGTTCATTCTGCCGGCACGCATAAGCGCGTAAGCAGTAGCTTTATTTTCAGCCTGTATAAGCTCCTGCATAGTGTGTCCGCCGAGAAAACCGACGTCGGGAATATCTTCGCAACCGTAAGCTATCGGCATTTCGCAAGCATATTTGCCGACCGATATAAAAGTTATCACTTTATCGTAAGGACCTTCGATATAGAGCTGTACCTGCGAGTGCTGGTCTGTTACGCCCAAACTTTTTACGGGAGTGGTTCCTGCGTTTACTACGTTTCCGTCATAATCGACAGCTTTACCGAGAGATTCTGCCCATAACTGGCAATACCAGTCTGCAATAAGTTTTAAATTATCAGAATAGGGCATAAGCACATTAATATTTTTGCCCTGTTTCATAGAAATATACTGTAAAACGGCGCACGCGAGAGCAGGATTGTTATCTGTTTCGGGTTTAGAACAGAGTCCGTCCATATAAGCCGCGCCCGCAAGCATCGCTTTAATATCTATTCCGAGAACTGCCGCGGGCAGAAGTCCGACGGGACACATTTCAGAAAATCTTCCGCCTACTCCGTCGGGTAAAACGTATTTTTTGAACGCTCCGCCGAAACTTTTATCTATTTTAATAAGATTTCCGCGGTTAGCGTCGGTGGTAAAAATCATATTTTCGGGAAGATTTACTCCCTTTGTCTTTAAAATATCGGCAATAATAAGATATTGCGCCATAGTTTCGCTTGTCGCACCCGATTTGGATATTACGTTAAAACATGTTTTTTCGGGTTCGATGACGTCCAAAAGTGCAGACATTCTGACGGGGTCCACATTGTCCTCGACATAGAATTTCGGTCCGTTTCTCTTGCTGTCGGGAAGCTCGTTATAATGAAGATGTTTGAGCGCGTTGAAAGCCATTATCGGACCGAGTGCGCTTCCTCCGATTCCGAGCACTACGAAATATTTGAATTTCTTTCTGACCTGCTCCGCAGTCTCAATAATATCCGCGACAATTTCGTTCTGATTGTAAGGTAGTTCGGTCCACCCCATAAACAAATCGTCTCTGCCGCGATTTTCTTTAACATAGTCGTATGCCTTTGCCGCCTTGTCTTTAAGCGTCTCCAATTCGGAATCTTTTATGCCTTTGTCACCCAAAAATTTAGCCATCATATAATTGTAATCAACGGTGACCCGCATTTTATTGTCCATAATCTCCTCCATAAATTTTAACGCTACTATTATATATCAATTATTTCTTATAAGTCAACAAATCATTTAACTAAATTTTACATAAACTTACAAATTAAGCGCGGCGATTATTTGCTAAAACGTATGTTTATATGATATAATTTTTATATGAACCGCGAATTGACTGCCGACCAGATAAAAGCCGATAAATTAATTGAAGATTGGTTTCTGCATTCTTCCAAGCAGGTATTCGTGCTTGCGGGATTTGCGGGCACGGGCAAAAGCACCCTTCTTCAACATACCGTGTGCGATACGCTCCAACTTATTCCCGACGAATCGACAGCCTTCGTTACTCCTACGGGTAAAGCAGCCACGGTACTGATTAGAAAAGGCGTTCCCGCAATGACTTTACACAGACTGATTTACCAGTCTATCGCCGAAGAACAGGAAATCGAACTCAACGGGAAAAAAGTAAAAATCGAAAAACTGTCGTTCAAGCGCAGGGAAAGCATTGATAAAAGCATAAAACTTATAGTGCTCGACGAAGCTTCGATGGTTTCGGATTCCGTTCTCGGCGATTTGACGGAATTCGGCGTCAAACTTCTTCTTTGCGGAGACAATGCGCAGTTACCCCCTGTCGAAGGCATAAATACTTACCTTAAAACTCCAGATTATACTTTGAGGGAAATAGTACGGCAGCAGCTCGACAATCCGATTATTCGGCTTTCCGAACTTGCGCGCGAAGGTAAATATATTCCATACGGAAGATACGTCGACAGCGCGTCAGTGCTGGGCAAAAGACTTTTCGTCGGAGAACGGAGAAAAAATTACCTGCTTAAAGCAGACCAGATTATCTGCGGGATAAACAAAACCCGCAAACTAATCAACGATGAAATCCGCGTTTTCCGCGGTTTTGGCGCTTTGCCTCAAAGCGGCGATAAACTTATCTGTACTTTGAATAACTGGGAACAATTCATTGACGGGGAATACAGATTCAATCTTGTAAACGGTATAATCGGCACCGCCTACGACCCGTTTTACGACGGCTCGTCCGGAATAGGGTTTATGCAGTTTAAACCCGATTTCCTCGAAGATTTCTGCCCGGAGGCAATACCTTTCGACTCGGGCATATTTACGGAAGGCAATTATTTCTATAAACACGGCGATTATTTCGAAAAGTTCAACGACGAAGGTGAAGCGACCGGCGCTTTCACACTGAACAGGTTTGAATTCGGTTACTGCATTTCCTGTCACAAAGCGCAGGGAAGCGAATTCGACAACGTCGTCGTGTTCGACGAGAGCTATGCTTTTAAAGAAGATAAAAACCGCTGGTTATATACTGCTGTAACCCGTGCGAAAAAGAAACTTGTAATTTTAAGATAGGCTTTCGGTCTGCGCAAAAAAAGCGCGGACCGTTTTTAATACTCGTAATTCTGCAATACAAGTCGCGCTAGTTCCAATGCGTTTTTACTGCCTATTACTCCCGCACCCATACTAACCGCCGTTATCATATCGGAAACGCTGTTTATTCCGTCCGCCTTAATCGTGCATTTATCTTTGACGGCCGTATGAATACGCGAAATACTTTCGGAATCGGACGAAGTTTTAATCGAAGTAATTCCGCAGTCCGTAGCAATAACGCATACTTTGGATACTTCTTCGGGACAAATCAGCGCGCTTTCTATATTTATTCTGACGGCGCTCTTTTTCGCCGCACTCTTAATCTTTTTGAATTCGCGTTTGACATAGCTCCATGCTTTTTCTTTTATATAAGCAATAGGCACCGTCACTTCCACTTCGTCTGCGCCGTCTTTGACTGCGTTCTTAACCGCCGCCGCTTTTACCTTGGTTACGTCTCCGCCGTGAGGATAAGATATAACCGCTATCACTGAAATCTTTGATTCTCTGCCGAGGTAAAATTTCCCCGCCTTGACCATATCGGGCAGAACGCATACCGCACCTATATTAATAGCGTTGGCATCCTGACAAGCTTTACGTAAAGCGCCTCTGTCAACAGACGCGTCGGAAAGATTGTATTCGATCTTTCCGACCTGAGCCTGTGCCGCCTGCAAACCGAGTTTTCTTTTGAATTCAGTAAATTGCTGTCTTTCGTTTTCATTCATCTGTTCTGTTTCTGTCATAATTTTTACCTTTTTACCTAAAATTTTTTTTATTTCCGCAAATTTCATATTCGCGCGTCCGCTATAATGGACTTATGTTCATAGGTATTTTATATTTGTTTTTAACTTTCGCAATCTGTTTTATTCTCGTTCATCTGATAAAACTTGCGTACATAGGATTAATCACTCTTAAAAAGAAGCCGGAACCGCCGAAAACCGAAAAGCCTGCTCCGAAGCCAGAGAAAAAACCCGAGCCTCAGCCCGTCTACTATATTGTAGAAAAAAAACGGAGCAGAAAATCAACTTATTCCGCTCCGCAAGAGATTGAATTTAAAAAATGACCGTCAGCCCTCGTAACGAGTGAGGTTTTCGCCGTCTTCCCAAAGTCGTTCAAGACGATAAAAATCGCGTTCTTCGTCACCGAATAAATGTACGATTACGTCTTCATAGTCAAGCACAGCCCATCTCCCGCTCTGCACACCTTCGACGCGGCGCGGAACGATTGCGTACTCCTTTTTCAGTTTTTCCTCCAAATTTTCGGCAAGCGATTTAACCTGTGTTTTCGACCTGCCGCCTGCAATAATAAAATAATCGCATAAGCTCGTTTTGCTTTCGACGTCGATATAAACTATGCCTACGGCTTTTCTGTCGGATAAAAGTTTGCAAATTAAATTGGTTTTTTCTTTACTGTTCATTTTTGTTTTCCTTTAAATATTGATATGCGCGCTCGGTAAGCCGATAAATCGGTCTGCCCGTGCTTTTTAAATAGTTTAACTGACGCTCCAAAGCAACCGTTAGCGCATCGTCAAGACTGAGCGAAAATAGTTCGCGCAGTTTTTTTATGCCTTCGAAGTTCCTGCCATGTTCGAGCAAATCGCTAAGATACAGCAGTTTGCCGAGCGGAGACATATCTTGTTTTCCGCTTGTATGGTATCTTATCGCATCAAGTATTTCCGCGTCTTTTATTCCGAAAGTGTGCTCTGCAACGTAAGCTCCCGCAAACTGGTGAACTACGGGTCCCGGAACATCGTCGGGACATACGAAACCTTCAAGACAGGGACTGTCGGATTTAAGATATTTCGCACAGTCGTGAAGTGCCGACGCGACAACCGCTTTATACTCGGATATTCCGAAACGCGGACAATATTCAGCCGCCTTAAGAGCTACTCTGACGGTATGCGCCCAGCGTTCCCGAGTAAGAAATGTCTTCACTCCTTCGATTTCTTTGATTTTATAGAGCGAATGCTGTTTAATATAGTTTGCCGTTTCGGGTAAAAGGTATTCATCAGTTTCTTCTCCGAGCGCGGCAAGCACGCGGATTTCAGTAGAACTCACATCAGCTCCCGTATATCCGAATTTAACTACGTCTTTATGAAAACGTTCTTTAAAAGCAATAATGCTTTCTTCTAATTCCGATGCGTTTTCTCTTGCGCAAACGGCAAGTTTTGCGCATTTTAAAATTTCTTCGGGATATTTCCACAAATGAAAATTTTCGAGCATATCCGCGCCGATTATAAAATAAAGTTCGTCGTCCGGATACCTGTCTTTAAATTCACGGCAGGTAATGTACGAATAACTGACACCGCCCCGCATAAGTTCAAAATCGGAAATTTCGGCAAACTTTAAGTTTCCGAACGAGATGCGGCACATATTCAGCCTGTCCTCAGCCCGAACCGAAAGTCTGCCTGTTTTTTCGGGCGTCAAATGCGAAGGCATAACTATCGCTTTGCCGAGCGACAAACCGCTTGCGGCGGCTTTTAAAATATTTACATGTTCTCTGTGAACGGGATTGAACGACCCACCGAAAATTGCAATTTTCATATATGAATAATATTTATAATAAAAGTCAATAAATCAGCTATGAGAAAAATTAATTTACCGCTGATTTTAGATACGTTTTTTGCGGCTCTGTGCGCGTTTTTACTGTTTTTTACATCTATAAGATACTATACCAAAAACGTCTATATTGCTCTTGTGTTTGCAATAACTGCATTTCTTCTTTTCGGAGGGTTAAGTTTTTTATACATAAGCCGTAAACAGAATAAAAAACTGCTCGTATCCCGCGACGAAAAACAGAAAAAATTGCTTTCTCTCCATCTTTCCCTGTCCTCGGACGAGTATATCTGTGACCTTTTCGAAAAGTGCCTGACTACCGAAGAAGACAAAGCCGAAACAAAAAACGGTAAAATTTATACAGACGACTGCGTTTATTTTTTTAATTTCAAAATGCAGCCTATCTCGGAAGACGATGTGGCAAGAGCAATAAAATTCAAAAGCGAACAAAAAAAAGTAATATTCTGTTCGAGAATATCGCCCGAAGCTTTGATTTTAGCGGAAAATTTTTTAATAGAAATCAAACAAATAGATTACGTTTTCAATTTGCTCAAAGAACGCGAACTTCTTCCGGAAAAATATGTTTACGAAGGCGCAAAAAAAATAACTTTTTGGAAACGCATAAAAGCAAGATTTTCAAGAAAAATCTGCGCTCCTCTTTTCTGGTCCGGAACAGCGCTTCTAGCGCTCAGCTATCTTACTTTTTTCCCCGTGTACTATATCGTAAGCGGAGGAATAATGCTTATTCTCTCCGCCGTTGCCTTGGTAATCAACTGATTTATATCTCGATATGTTCTATATCTTTGCGCTTGGATTTACGGTATATAACAGCTTTCCTGCCTATAACTATGACACACTCTGCGGAAAGTTTTTCCGCTAATTCCCGACCTATTTCCTGCGGGACGCCGTCGGCGTTTTCGAGTATATTTATTTTTATCAATTCGCGTTTTTCGAGACATTCAGAAAAACCCGAAAGCATATTTTCGCCTATTCCATCCTTGCCCACCTGACCTATCGGAGACAGGTTTGCGGCAAGACTTTTTAATTTGCTGCGTTGTTTAGAAGTCAGCATACGTTATCCTCTCTTAAATGTCAATTTACGAAATCAAATTCTACGTCACCGACTATTACGGTGTCTTTTTCTTTTATTCCCATTTCGCGGAGTTTTGAAATTACTCCCTTCTCACGCAGAATTTTCTGAAAATAAGCCATAGAATCGGGGTCGTTAAGCGCAACGTTCCTGCAAAGCATATCTACAAGCGCTCCTACTATCACATATGCATCCCCGTCCATAAAAATCTCGAAACCGAGGTCTCCGCTTTTCGTATAAGTAAAATTTTCATCGCTTTCTATTCTTCTCACGGGCGGGAGCTGCTGCAATACGTCAAAGACTCCGTCTATAAGCTTTTCCGTTCCCTCGCCGCTCACCGCAGTTATGGGAAATATTTTATACTTGCGCGAAAATTTCTTTTTAAACGCTTTTACGTTTTCCTCCGCGCCGTACACGTCGCACTTGTTAAGCGCAATTACCTGAGTAAGATTGGCAAGCACTTTGCTGTATGCGGAAAGTTCGGAGTTTATTTTTTTGAAATCTTCTATCGGATCTCTGCCTTCGCAACCCGAGATATCGACAACATGCAAAAGCATACGCGTGCGCTCGATATGTCTTAAAAAATCGTGACCGAGTCCGGCGCCTTCTGCCGCGCCCTCGATAAGACCAGGTATATCCGCCGCGACGAAAGAGTTATCGTAATAACGGACGACTCCCAAATTGGGTGAAAGCGTGGTAAAATGATAGTTCGCTATCTTAGGACGCGCAGCCGAAATTTTAGAAAGAAGCGTCGATTTTCCGACGTTGGGAAAACCTATGATACCGACGTCGGCGATTACTTTCAGTTCGAGTACCAGAACGTGAGATTCGGTCTTTTCACCCTTTTGCGCAAAGTTCGGAGCGTGACGCCTTGCGGTCGTAAATCTTACGTTGCCTTTGCCGCCTCTGCCGCCCTCGGCGATAAGCTTTTTCTCACCTTCCGAAAACATATCGCAGATAACGGTATCCGTTTCAAAGTCCTTAACGACCGTTCCGACGGGAACTTTTATCAGCATATCGTTTCCGCCTCTGCCGAAGCATTTGTTTGTGCCGCCGCGCTCGCCGTCGCCGGCAAAATACTTACTCGTATAGCGGAACGAAAGCAAGTCGTTCATACTCGCGTCCGCAACAACGTATACGTTTCCGCCGTTTCCTCCGTCCCCGCCGTCGGGGCCGCATGCAGGCTTGCCTTTATACGACTTGAACGAATTCATTCCATCCCCGCCATCGCCTGATTTTATTGTAATTTTGACTTTGTCTGTAAATAAATTCTTATCGGGCATATTTTACCTTAATAGTTTTTCGCATAATTCGCGGTTATTTTCCGTCTGTCCGAAAAGTTCGAATATTCTTTCGGTACTCTCTCCGCGGAGTTTTACGGCTGTTCTTATTTCGTTCCGCGTCAACAATCGTTCATCACCGTACGCGCCTGTTTCCTCAATGTCAATAGGCGGATATATGCGCATACGGGCAAGATACGGAGAAAGCGAAACACGCATATTGAACAAACCTTTCAGCCCCGAATAAACAGCTTCTTCAAAAGCGTCATCGCTGTCCGTATTCATGGTAGATATCAAAGTCAATGACGCGCCCTCTTCGCTGTTTTTAGCGGCAGCGAGTAATTTTTTCACGCTTTCGAGCGCAAAATTGCCCAAATACTGCGACGAAAGTTTTCCGCAACAGTTAAACGCGCGCGCAAGTTTGGTAAGACCGTCGATTAAAAACACAACTTTTTTATTTTGCTCTGTCTGACGTTTCGCGTATTCAAGTGCAAGTCTGGCGGTACGAACGTGATTGGCTGCACCCGCATCGAAAGGAGATATAAAAACGTCCGTTCCCGAAAAAGCGCGTCTGAAATCAGCAGCTTCCTCGGGGCGGGCGTCTACGAGTAAAATTACCGTTTTCAATTCCGGATAATTGCTTTGGAGTCCAAGCGCAATATCCTTTAAAACCGCCGTCTTACCTATACCGCGCGAAGCCGAAATCACGGCTCTCTGACCCGCGCCCAAAGGCGAGAATAAGTCTATGATTCTCCCTGTCAAATCGTCGCTGCCGCGGGCAATTTTAAGTTGTTCGTCGGGATATACGGGATCGAGAGTTTCGAAATTCAGACGGTTCGAAAGTAAGTCGGGAGCTATTCCGTTCACCGAAAACACAACCGCAAGACCTGCAAGTTCTTCCGCGGATGAACGTTTGCATTTTCCGAAAACCAAATCGCCTTCTCTTAAACTATATCTGTTTATAAAATAATCGTTTACGAAAATATCCGATATGAAGTCTTGTTTGCAACCGTTTACGCGCAAAAACCATTTACCGTCCGTTTTTTCGAGTAAGCCCGAAGCAGTAAAATCAAGCGGGTCGGAAACAGCTCCGCTCGACACCAAAATCTCTGCTGGCTGATTTTCCGAAGCGCTCTCGGACGAAAGGCTTATTTCACGGCATCTTAAAATATCGGAAACAAGCTGTCTGTCGTATTCCAACGATTTCGGATGCGCACCTCTTACGGCAGGTTCCGCAGGGTCTATTTTACCTGCAGCAATCTGAACAACATAGTCGAGTATCCGCTCTTTTCTTCCGTCCGCAGGGCGAGGGACTCCCACGGCGCGAGCAATCTGGCGCAAATCATGAATAGTTTTCGCTTTGAGGCGTCTTTCAATTTCTTCAAGCATATTACCTGGCACGTCAACGCCTCCTGAACACTATCACTTTCGTATCGCCGCTCAAATCGCTACGCATAAGTTCGAGTTCTCCGCCGTCTATTTCTTCAACGCATTCTTTATCGAAAAGACCGATAAACTCGTCCACCTTATCTATATCGAGCGTACAGCCCTTCTCTCGGTAATGCATAGGAATAACCACGTCGGGCATAATCCTGTCGACGTATTCCTTAGCCATTTCCGCGTCTATGGTATATGTTCCGCCGACGGGAATCAGCAGAACATTTACGGGAAGAAGCAGGTCAATAAGTTCCGACGAACAAGCTTCGCCCAAATCGCCGAGATGGCAAATATCTATTCCGTCCATACGGAATTTGAATATCACGTTCTCGCCGCGCGCCTTTCCGCGCTGTCCGTCGTGAAAACTTTTTATTGCGTTTATTTCTACGCCTGACAAATCCTGACTGCACTCTCTGTCTATAACCGTCGGACTGCCGTCCACGGCATTTATATAGTCGTGGTCGTAATGTTTATGGGACACCGTCACTGCGTCGGCGGTCAGCCGAGGCATTTCATAGCCCACCGACGGGTCGTAAGGGTCGCAGACAACCGAAGTCCCCGTGCTTTCCGTAAGCTTAAAGCAAGAATGTCCTAAGTACTCTATTTTCATTTCAATTTCCTTTTTTTACCGCCGTAAACGTTAATTTAACTGCTTCCTCCGAGGAACCGTTGATATATTCGAGCGAAACTCCGTATCCGCCCTTGCCGAAAACAAATTTTAAGCGTTGCGTAAATATCTCATAAACGCCCGAGAAACCGCCGTATCCTATCGAACACTCGGTTTTTTCGCCTTCCGAAAAAGTTATTTTAACGCGCTGAACGCCTATTCTTTCCTGCACGGCTTTTCCGTTATACAAAGTGAAACTACATTCGTCGCCGTCTAAATTGTAACGTATACAGGTTTTACCACCATCTTCCGTTACAGTTCCGTCGGTTGAAACATTTTCCGTCCAGCCGTTTCCCGCAGAACGGATATTTATCTTATATAAACTCATTATAACACATATTCTTTAAAATTACTTCAATTTTTTTACAAAAATATCGGTTTGCGGCGCTAAATTTTTACCGCTATCGAAACGCAGTCTGCCTTCTCGCAACAAGATAAGCAGTTTTTCCCTTTCGTTACAGTCGATAGCCGACTGTATCTCGCCGAGTGCGCTTATAAGTCCGCTGATTTTTTCCGACAGATTTACTGCATTATTAAGATACAAGGAAGCCCATACGTTTTCGTCGACGCCGGCTATTCTCGTCATATCCTGAAAGCTTCCGCCCGTAAATCCTATACAACCATTTATCTCGTCGTCTTTAACGTAAGCATTCGAAACGATGTGTGCAAGCTGGGAAGTGTACGCTATCTTTCTGTCGTGTGTTTCGGCTGTACATCCGACCATATATTTAAAACCCATTTCTTTAGTAAGGGAAACGATAATTTCAAGCGCGTCCTTATCAGTCCTGCTGTCGGACGTAATAACCATACTCGCTTTGTCGAATAAATCGGCGCAGGCGTTTTCTATTCCAGAAACCTCTTTACCCGCCATAGGATGACAGCCAACGTACCTGAAATTGCGTTTGCGGGAATAAACTTCATTCTCTATATATTTCTTTACTCCGCAAATATCAGCGACGACGGCGCCGTCTTTAAATTTATTCGAATCGATAAATTCTATTATCGCCTCCGGCGGAAGCGCGACGAAAACCGCGTCGAAATTCAAAAAATTGTTTGCAACACCGTCTATTATTCCGTTATTCAAAGCGTATTCTGACGGCTTTTTAGAACGATTCCAGCCGAACACCGAACGTCCCGCCCGTTTCAAAGCCATACACATCGAACCGCCTATAAGTCCGAGACCTGCAACACAAATGTTCATACGGCAATTATAACATAGAATTATATTTTATTCAACTCATTTTAAAAAAATAAAGCGGAATAGCTTCCCCGCCGTTTCCGCTTCTTTTATATTATGCTCCGTACTGCGATGTTCTAACATTAAACGAAGTGAGTTCGGTATCAAAAGTTATATTGCTCCCGAAATACCCCTGAGTTTCTCTGCCGCGGTACACCTCGACCGCGACGGTTTCACCCGCGGTTATTTTTGACATAGCTATATTGTATTCGAGTACTGTTGAAATCTTAACACCGTTAAGCGAATATATTCTGTCATACTTCTCGAAAGTATTTTCGGGAGAATCGCCTGCATCCTTTACGTAAACAACCGATTGCGACTGAGAGTTTATTCCGCCCGCAGCCAAAGCCCCCTCCGAGAGAGTCAATCCGAGCGTAGCTCTACCGTAAATATATCCGTACTGCACAAGGTCGTTATAAACTTTCCTCGCGGTATTCGCGGGTATAGCAAAACATATGCCTTCGATTTCCTCGTCGGTAGTTTTAGCGTTCACAACCCCTATAAGCTCTCCGCGCATATTGAACAGACCTCCGCCCGAATTCCCAGGATTTATAGCCGTATCGGTCTGTAAAAGCGTCATAGCATAATTGCCTACGTTTATGATTCGGTCTTTTGCCGAAAGTATTCCCTTTGTAACAGTACCGCCGAGACTGCCCATAGGGTTTCCTATCGCGATTAAGTCCTCTCCGGTTCTCAGATTATCGCTGTCGCCCCATACAGCCAATTCAAGCGTAGTTCGGGAAACTACTGTAATGACAGCGATATCTGCTGAATCATCGGATGACAATAGCTCAGCGGAATACGAAACTCCCGAACGCGTGGTAACCGAGATTTCGCTCGCCCCTTCTATTACGTGATTGTTCGTAATTATATAATAGGTATTCCCGTTTTCTCCTACGACAACTCCGCTGCCCGCGCCTGAGACGATATACTGTTGCCCCCACTGTGTTTTTACGGTTTCCGTGCTGATTTCGACCACAGTATCCGCGACGGCTTCCACAACGTCTGCAGTCGAACTGTAAACCGACTTTGCTTCGGAAATATAAGACACGATTCTGTTGCCGTCGTTTTTGTTCTCTTTATCAGAAGAACAGCCCGTAAACGGTACAGCAATCAACGCCGTCAATGATAACAATACAGGCAATAAGCGTTTTAAATTCATTTTCGTCAAAACTCCTTTAATAAATTATAGCCATATATTAAAATATAATCAAACGATTATTTTATTGCGGTGAAGAAAAAATTAAAACTCGGTGAAAAAAACTCAATTATAGTAATTTCATTGACATTTATTTACAATTAAATTATAATGATTAAGTAAAAAAATATTTATTTAAAGGAGCTTTTTTAACAATGAATAAAATGTCCGTAAAAGACCTCAAAGATTTATACGGCAAAAAGGTGCTTGTACGCTGTGACTTCAACGTTCCTATGAAAGACGGCGTTATCACCGACGAAAACAGAATAAACGGCGCTTTGCCTACCATTAAATACCTTTTGGAGAACGGCGCGAAAGTTACGCTCTGTTCGCATATGGGGAAGCCTCACTCCATTTTTTCGTCGGAAGTGAAACTCAACAAAAAGGATAAGAAAAAAGTTGACGCAGGCGAAACAACAGCCGAAGCAATTATAGCAAAGGCGAAAGCGGATGAACCCAAAAAACTTACGCTTGCTCCCGTAGCAAAAAGACTTAACGAACTTTTAGGCGGCAAAGTAACTTTTGCTTGCGACGTAGTCGGCCCTGACGCAAAGGCTAAGCGCGACAATCTCAAATGCGGAGAAGCTGTGCTTTTGGAAAATCTCCGTTTTCACTGGGAAGAGGAAAAGAAAGACGAAACGTTCTGTAAAGAGCTTGCATACGACGCCGAAATTTATGTAAACGACGCGTTCGGCACCGCTCACCGCTCCCACGCATCCACCGCCGCTATCGTTGAATACGGAATTATCAAAACTGCGGTCTGCGGCTTCCTTATTGAAAAGGAACTTTCCGTAATGGCGGATACTCTCGAAAATCCCAAACATCCTTTCGTCGCTATTCTCGGCGGAGCGAAGGTCGCGGATAAACTCAATGTAATTTCAAATCTCCTTGAAAAATGCGACACCCTCATAATCGGCGGCGGAATGGCTTACACGTTCCTCAAAGCAAAAGGATACGAAGTCGGCACCTCCCT
Source organism: uncultured Christensenella sp. (assembly GCA_910577875.1). Lineage (GTDB taxonomy): Bacteria > Bacillota > Clostridia > Christensenellales > Borkfalkiaceae > Coproplasma. The sequence goes on along the minus strand of CAJTNY010000012.1, from coordinate 19,915 downwards.
TCTCGATGAAGAAAAGATAGATTACTGCAAAGAAATGCTTGCAAAAGCAGAAAAAGCGGGCAAAGAACTTCTTCTTCCCGTCGATACGGTCGTCACGACGCATTTCCCCGAACCCATAGACGGAGCAATCGAAGTAACAACCGTCGATTCCGATAAAATTCCCGCAGACAAAATGGGTATGGACATAGGCGAAAGGACGAGAAAGCTTTACGCTGAAAAAGTCGCTTCGGCAAAGGCAGTCATCTGGAACGGTCCTATGGGCGTGTTCGAGAACCCCACCCTTGCGAAAGGCACGATTGCGGTAGCACAGGCTCTTGCAGACGTTTACGGCAAATGCACTACCATTATCGGCGGCGGAGACAGCGCAGCGGCTATTCAGCAGCTCGGTTTCGCAGATAAAGTCACACACATCTCCACCGGCGGCGGAGCATCGCTCGAACTGTTCGAAGGCAAAGTTCTCCCCGGTATCGCTTGTCTTAACGAAAAAAATTAAATAGAAAATTTAAAAAAGTCTTGCGTCAAACGCAAGACTTTTTTATAAATTCGGTCTTACCCGTTTGCCATTTTTATAAGCGGGTGTTATAATAATTAATATAAAAATTTCAGGAGATAGAATTATGTCAAGAAAAGCATTTATAGCAGGCAACTGGAAAATGAATATGACCGCAGAGAGCGGTAAAAAACTTATAAAAGAACTTGCCCCTCTCGTAAAGGACGCAAACTGCGACGTTGCGCTTTGCGTTCCCGCAATATTAATTCCAGAAATGATTAAAGCAGCAGAAGGCACGAACATAAAAATCGGCGCGGAAAACGTACACTGGGCAAAATCGGGAGCATATACAGGCGAGATTTCCGCGGATATGCTCAAAGAATACGGCGTCGAATACGTAATAATCGGACATAGCGAAAGAAGACAATATTTCGGCGAAACAGACGAAACAGTAAATAAACGTACGCTTGCGGCGCTCGACGCGAAACTTACTCCTATCGTCTGCATTGGCGAACTTTTAGAGGAACGTGAAAACGGTTCTACCGAAAACGTCCTTTCAAGACAGCTTACCGAAGGACTGAAAGGTGTTGACGATATATCCAAAGTAGTTATAGCTTACGAACCCGTATGGGCAATAGGCACCGGCAGGACCGCAACCGACGAACAAGCACAGGAAACGATTGCATTTATCCGCAGAAAAATCGGTGAACTGTTCTGCCCCGAGTGCGCGAAAAAAGTTATAATCCAGTACGGCGGAAGTATGAACGCAGGCAATTGCAAAGGACTTATGGCTCAACCCGACATAGACGGCGGACTGATTGGCGGCGCTTCGCTCAAACTTGATTTTGCAACAATAGTAAATTACGACAAATAACCCTAAAAAAGAGGGCGGTTTTTACCGTAGTTACCATAGGGAATTTAATAAGACGCAAATAAAAAAATTTAGGCATAGCGTTAGGCTATGCCTTTTCTACACTTTTTTCGTGGACAAACTATGCATAGTGAGATATGGATATGTTTTATATATCCAGCAAAATTCAATATGTTGCGTTATTTAATTTTTCGTGATATTATGTATGTATGAAGAGACAGGACAAACTCAATGGATATGCAAAGAATGTTTTAATGAGTTCAAAAAAAGTTTAATTTTAATGTAATATAAATATCAATTCTACGTGCAACGAAGTCAGTTAAGCGGTTTGGCAATAAAGATACACGACTGCGGCGACACGCCGCCAAATTTCAATTTAGCAGAGAAAGAAAACGGCATTCGATTATAAGAAAGAATACAAAGAATTTTATATGCCGGCAAAAAAGCCGTCTATCGTAACCGTTCCGAAAAATGAATTACATTGCGGTAACGATGAAAACGGCGAGTATAAAGATTCGATAGGGCTTTTGTATGCAATAGCATTTACTATCAAAATGAGTTATAAAGGCTCACACATAATCGACGGGTATTTTGAATACACGGATTTAATTTTATTTCGCTTATACGCTTGCCCGATTTCGTACACCCTATACGCAGGGTATAGTAGTTGAATTTCAATTTATATTTGTAAATAATGTGTATTTAAAAAGCTCTCGAACAAATTGTTTGAGAGCTTTCTTTACCGTTTTTTCAAGAGTTATCGTAAAACACCGTTCATTAAGCCAGAGGCAGAAGTCATCTCGTATTGCCCCGCAACCTCCGCGTTGCTATTGCAAGCGAAAAACATTGCGGCAATAGCAACCGTAATAACGGTCAAAACCACAAATTCCAATGCGCGTTTCATATTTTACCCCTTTTTATTTACAGTATCATACTTATTGCAACTTTTAAATATATAAAATAATTTGAAATATTTATTTACGCTTGCAATATTCTACCGCAATGAGTTATAATAAAAAAAATATTTAAAGAAGGTAAATTTAAATGAAAAAAATTCCTTATGCATTAATCATTATGGACGGTTACGGTCTTGCAGATGCGAATAACGGCAACGCTATTTCCGTAAACGGAAGCGCAAACGTAAACGCGCTTATAAAAAAATACCCTTCTTCTTCGCTCGGCGCGAGCGGAATGAGCGTCGGTCTTCCCGATGGGCAAATGGGCAACAGCGAAGTCGGACATCTCAATATGGGAGCGGGCAGAATAGTTTATCAGGACCTGACCAAAATAACAAAGGCAATATCCGACGGCGATTTTTTTGAAAATACCGCACTTATAAAGGCAATGGACAACGCTAAAAACAAAGGCAAAAAGCTCCACTTTTACGGGCTTTTATCCGACGGCGGTGTTCACAGCCACATAACCCACCTTTATGCGCTTTTGGAAATGGCTAAATCACGCGGGCTTAAAGAATGTTACGTTCACTGCTTTATGGACGGCAGAGACGTTTCCCCCACTTTTGGTGCAGACTTTATACGCGCGTTGCAAAGTGAAATAAACAAAGTCGGAATAGGAAAGATAGCTTCCGTCTGCGGAAGATATTACGCTATGGACCGCGACAATAACTGGGACCGCATTGAACAGGCTTACGACATGCTCACGCTCGGTACGGGCGTTGAGTGTTCCGACCCCGTAAAAGCAGTTGAAGACAGTTATTCGACGGGCGTTACCGACGAATTTATAAAACCGACGAAAGTTTTCGAAAACGGCAAACCCGTCGGACTTATAGAAAACGGCGACAGCATCATATGCTTCAATTTCCGTCCCGACCGCGCAAGAGAGATTACGCGCGCGGTTTCGCAGAAACAATTCATCGTTCCCAAGGGTACGGCTTTTGAAAGAAAGACAGGTTTCCTTAATCCCGTCTATGTATGTTTTACCGTCTATGACGCGCTGTTCGAAGGTCTTAATATCGCGTTCCCGAAAACTTCCATGTCTAACACGCTCGGCGAATACCTTGCAAAACTCGGCAAGAAACAGCTAAGAATTGCCGAAACGGAAAAATACGCGCACGTAACTTTCTTTTTCAACGGCGGCATAGAACAACCTAACGAAAACGAAGTGCGCGACCTTATCCCATCTCCCAAGGTTGCGACATACGATTTACAGCCTGAAATGAGCGCTTATCAGGTTACAGATAAAGTTTTGGAAGAACTCGACAGCGGAGAATTCGACGTAATTATTTTAAACTATGCCAACTGCGATATGGTCGGGCATACCGGAGTTATTCCTGCGGCGGTCAAAGCCGTAGGCACGGTTGACGAATGTGTTAAAAAAGTGACGGATAAAATTCTCGAAATGGGCGGTTCGGCTCTGCTCACCGCAGACCACGGAAACGCGGATAAACTCTTATCGGAAGACGGTTCGCCGTTTACGGCGCACACAACTAACCCCGTGCCCGTCGTTCTCGTATCGGATAAATACAAAGACGTTCAATTGCGCACCGACGGCGTTCTTGCAGACCTTGCACCCACACTCCTTACGATTATGGGCTTGCCCGTTCCCGAAGAAATGACAGGCAAATCGCTTATAAAATAAATTAATTATAAAGATATCCCGATTGCAATTGCAATCGGGATATCTTTATTTGTCATAAAAATCAATCAAATCAATATTAAAATCTTGATTCTCGTCTTCATATAACTTATTACGAATTAATTTTATATCAATTAAATATGAAATAATCAGTTTGAAAGAAATATACATAATCGGAACTGAAATTATCGTTAAAATAAGCGTTATTGCTCCCGTCAATATAATCCCATTAACAAAACTTATAATCGTCAAAATAATCATAATGATAGCGTAAACTATAAGAAATGCAAAAAATAGTCTATCAGCTAATAAAATATACCTGTCGTTCTTTCTGAAAAAATTTTTCATATTATTTTATTCCTTTGTATCCACTGCTATTTTTACCGTGATACCGTTTACACAAATTATTATAATAGAGCATTACTCTATTGTCAAGCATTAAAATAGAGTAACACGCTATATTATTAATATGATTACAATAAAAAATATTCAAGATAGATTACGGGAAGCAATAAAAACGAGTACTTTTACACAAAAAGAGCTTGCGGAAAAGTTAAACCTGCACCCCACAGCCGTGAACAAGTACTTACGAGACGATGTTTATCCTTCTTTGGAAACTTTTGCAAACCTGTGCCAAATTTTGGACGTGTCTGCCGACGAAATTTTGGGATTAAAAGATTAGGCAAAAAGAATTGCCTAATCTTTTTATTTGCAATATAATGGTATAGAAATGTTGTTGAAAGAACCCGAAAAATTTTTTACTAAAAATTACGTCGTATGTTTGTGCGCAATATTCTGCTGTGTCCTTTGGGGGAGCGCGTTTCCGTGCGTTAAAATCGGCTATAACCTTTTTGACGTCGACACGGAAAGCATCCCTTCTTTAATGCTGTTTGCGGGTATGCGTTTTTCGATTGCCGGCGTACTCGTGATAATTTTCGGAAGCATAACCAAACGAAAATTTCTTCTGCCGAAAGCTAAAAATATATGGCGTATCGGACTTGTATCCGTTTTTCAGACGATTGCACAATATTCGTTTTTCTATATAGGACTTGCCAACACAGCGGGAGTAAAAGCTTCCGTCTTAAACGGGCTCGGCGTTTTCTTTACCATACTCGCGGCGTGCTTTATTTTCAGAACGGAAAAATTCAATCTTATAAAACTTATCGGCTGTATACTCGGTTTCGGCGGCATAGTACTAATAAATATCGGCGGGGATTTCTCCTTTGATTTTTCTCTGCTCGGCGAAGGATTCGTAATTTTTTCAGGTCTGAGCGCGGCTATTGCAGCGGGACTTGTAAAGATATTCTCAAAACACGAGGATACTTCCGCGCTATGCGGGTATCAGTTCTTTTTCGGCGGCGTCATTCTTATAATACTCGGGCTTTCGCTCGGCGGAAATATCAACACCGTTTCGACGGGCGCGGTATTTATGCTACTATATCTTGCCTTCCTCTCTGCATGCGCTTTTACGCTTCAAGGTTTTTTACTCAAATACAATCCTGTTTCGAAAGTTGCGGTTTTCAAAAGCACGAACCCGATTTTCGGCGCGGTTTTCTCGGCAATAATACTCGGCGAAAACGAACAGCTTTTTTCGTGGTTCACGCTGATAGCGCTCGTTTTGGTATGTCTTGGTATATTTATTATAAATAAATTCGGCGAAGTACGGTTAAAATTTAAAAAATCGGGATAAAATTGATTGTAAAATAATTTCCTATATGTTATACTCTTTAAGTAAAATTGTTTGAGAGGTCAGTTTATGGGCTTAAATCTGTTAGCATTAGGCGATATCGAGTGGACTTTATACATTACTTTCTCCACCATTTTCATTATCGTTTTATTCCTTACCGCACTTATAACTATTATCATTGTTTTATTCCAGAAGAGCAATTCCGACGGTATTCAGGGTATTACAGCGTCAAGCGAAACGTTCTTCGGCAAAAACAGAGGACAGTCTATCGAAGCTAAGCTGAAAAAATGGACCTGGGTTTGTCTCGGTATTCTCGCGGTTCTTTCCATAGCTTCCTATATCATAGGCGTAATAGTTTCCTAATCGGACATTAATCTTTCGGGGCGGCTTTTTAAAGCCGTCTTATTTTTTTAAATTATGAAATACAGAAATAAAAATTTTAAAAACGAAAAACAAAATAAAAACTCATTTACCGCTACCGTTCAAGGCAACGAACGCGGATTTGCGTTTCTTATTCCCGACGATAAAGAAAAATATAAAAGCGATTTTTTTGTACCGCGTTCGTCGGTTAACGGCGCTTATGACGGCGACAAGGTTCTCGCATTACACGTTAAAGGAACAAAAGACGAAGCGCGCATTATAAAAGTTCTCGAACGCATAAACAAGCACATTACGGGCACTTTCGAAAGGACGGGCGGCTACGGACGCGTGTATCCTGACAACGCGAAATTTCCGGATATACTTATCCCTTTACAATGGGCGTTGACAGCCAAAGACGGCGACAAGGTTCTATGTGAAATAACCAATTATCCCGCAAAAGGTCTGCCGAGAGGCAGGATTATCGAAATTTTAGGCGAAAGCGGAGATTTCGACGCGGAAGAACTTTCCATTATCCGCGTACACGGTCTGTACGAAGAATTTCCAGAAACTGTTTTAAATGAAGCGCAAAAAGTTTCGAATCAGAAAATCGTAGCGGACAAGCGCAGAGACTTACGCGATAAAATTATTTTCACTATCGACGGCGCGGATACACGCGATATCGACGACGCAGTTTCGCTTGAAATCAAGGACGGCAAATTTATTCTGGGCGTACACATAGCCGACGTCAGCCATTATGTCAAATACCGTTCCGTGCTCGACAACGAAGCGTACAAACGCGGAACGAGCGTATACTTCCCCGACAGGGTTCTGCCTATGCTTCCGAAAGAACTTTCAAACGGGGCTTGTTCTTTAAACGAAGGCGAAGACAGATACGCAATGTCCTGCATTATGACGTTCGACGGCGAAGGAAACAGACTCGACTGCGAAATCTTCGAAAGCGTTATCTACAGCAACCGTAAAATGACTTACGCGGAAGTCACCGCGATAATCGGCGGCGACAAAGAGCTTTGTAAAAACTATGCGGACATTGCGGAAAGCTTAAAAAATATGGAAAAACTCTGCCTTATTATGGAGCGCAAGCGCAAAGCGCGCGGAGAGATAAATCTTGACATGCGCGAGGCAAAAATTTACGTTGACGGAAACGGCGAAATCGTGATACCCGATTACGAACGCGGTATTTCGGAACGCATTATCGAGCAGTTTATGATTTCGGCAAACGAAGCCGTTGCGGAGTTTCTTCTAAAAAATAAAGCGCCTTGTCTTTTCCGCGTGCACGAAAGCCCTTCACCCGAAAAGGCAGGTATGTTCTTATCGTTTGTAAAAGATTTGGGAATAAATGCGAAATGCGACGCGGAAAACGTTAAGCCTAAGGACTTTCAGAGCATTTTAACGCGCGCAGAGGATAAACCTTTTTATTCCGTAGTAAATAAAGTTATGCTGAGAAGTATGCAGAAAGCAAGATACTGTGAGGAAAATTTGGGACATTTCGGGCTGGCGTCAGATTGCTACTGTCACTTTACATCCCCTATCCGACGTTATCCCGACTTGTTCGTGCACCGAGTTTTGAAATGCGTTCTGCGCGGAGAAAGTTTTCAAAAATATACGGAAACCGCACTATCTGCGGGAACAGACTGCTCCGAACGCGAGCGCATTGCCGACGAAGCCGAACGCGACGTCGACGAGCTCTATAAACTTGTTTATATGTCCGACCGCATAGGAGAAATTTATGAAGCCACAGTTTCTGGAGTCACTAACTTCGGCATATTCTGCGAACTCGAAAACACTATCGAAGGACTTATTCCGCTTGAAATCCTGCCTGATGACACTTATGAATTCATTGCAGAGAAATTTTTACTCAAAGGTGCAAAAAGCAGTTACCGTCTCGGCGATAAACTGAAAATACGCGTAGAAAACTGTGATTTCGGCAGAATGCGAGTAATGTTTTCGTTATATTGACAAAAAAATTATTTTACTATCGGAAAAATTGTGATATAATACGGTTATGAACACAATTGCGAATAACAGATACGCTTCTTATGAATATTTTATTCTGGAAAAATACGAGGCGGGCATAGTGCTTGAAGGCTCGGAAGTCAAGTCTTTGAGAGCAGGAAAATGTAATCTCAAAGACAGTTTTTGCTATATTCGCGAAGGCCAGCTTACTTTAAAAAACGCGCATATAGCCGTTTACGATAAGTCGGGCGCATTTTCCACCAAAGACAGTAAACGCGACAGAAAGCTTTTGATGCATAGGTTTGAAATAGATAAAATTGTCGGTAAAATAAACGAAAAAGGTTATACACTTATTCCTATTTCGCTGTATTTTTCGGGAAGTCTTGTCAAAGTAGAACTTGCGCTGTGCAAAGGCAAACAGAACTTCGATAAAAAACGCACGATTGCGGAAAGAGACCAAAAACGCGCGCTTGACAGACAGCTTAAAGATTACAGATAAACTTAATACCCTTAATAAAGGGAAAGGATAAAATATGGATAAAAATTACAAATTGGACACAATGTGCGTACAGGCGGGTTATTCTCCCGAAACAGGCGAAGCGAGAATTCCTCCGATAGCCCAGTCAACTACTTTCGTCTATAAAAAGACTCAGGATATGGCTGACCTTTTCGATCTTAAAAGCGATGGTTATTTTTACACGCGTTTAGCCAATCCCACTGTTGCTGCGTTTGAAGGCAAAATCGCGGCTTTGGAAGGCGGCGTCTGCGGAATAGGCTGTGCTTCTGGAATGAGCGCAACGACGCTCGCGATTCTAACCGTCGCAGGCACAGGCGATAACATTATTACGTCGCAAGCCGTTTACGGGGGCACTTATAATCTGTTTTCGACCACTTTGCCGAAACTCGGGATAGAATGCAGATTTTTCGATCCAGACGCTCCTGCCGAGGAAATCGAAAAACTCATCGACGACAGGACGAAGCTAATATTTACCGAAACAATCGCGAACCCTGCAATCATTGTTTTGGACTTTGATAAAATTGCAAAAATCGCAAAAAAACATAAACTTTTATTTGCAGTGGACAATACACTCGCAACTCCCGTTTTATGCCGTCCTGCGGAATACGGCGCAAACATAATTATCCACTCCTCGTCAAAATATCTCGACGGACACGCGGCAGCGCTTGGCGGAGTAATTATCGATATAGGCAATTTCAATTTCAAAAACAATACGCGTTACTCTTCCTTTAACGAACCCGACGAAAGCTATCACGGTCTTGTTTACGCTGATTTACCCGTTGCGTTCGGAACCAAATGCCGCGCACAAATGATGCGCGACTTCGGCGCAATTATGAGTCCGCAGAACGCGTTTATTGCTTACATAGGAAGCGACACTCTTGCGCTGAGAATGGAAAGACATTCATCAAATGCAAAAAAGGTCGCAAAGTTTCTTTCAACACACCCTAAAATCGATTGGATATTGCACCCCTCTTTGAGCAACAACAAATACCACGGACTTGCCGAGAAATATTTACCTTTCGGGCAGGGCGGTATGATGAGTTTCGGAATCAAAGGCGACGTGAAAAAATGCGCAAAATTTATGGAGGCGTTGCAATTAATCACACAGGAAACCCACGTTGCGGACGTAAGAAGCTGTGTACTGCACCCCGCGTCAACGACGCACAGACAGCTTTCCGAAGAAGATTTGGTTAAGGCAGGAGTTCCGCATAATCTTATAAGACTCTCGGTCGGTATCGAAAATCCCGACGACATCATAGAGGATTTGGAACAAGCCTTGGAGAAAATTTAATGCCTATTGTAATAGATAAAGAACTTCCCGCGTTCAGCATACTGATGAGCGAAAGAATTTTCGTAATGGACAGACAGAGAGCGGGGTCGCAGGAAATACGTCCTATCGAAATAGCTATTCTCAATCTTATGCCAACGAAAGAAACTACGGAAACGCAGTTTATGCGACTTCTGTCGAACTCGCCCCTGCAAGTAAATATAACGCTTATAAAGACTTCGACTTATAATGCGACGCATACCGATAAAAGTCATTTGGACAAGTTTTATAAGACGTTCGACGAGATTAAAAGCCGCAAGTTCGACGGCATGATAATAACGGGCGCACCGCTCGAAAATATGCCGTTCGAAAAGGTTGCCTATTGGGGCGAACTCAAAGAAATATTCGGGTGGACGAAAACAAACGTAACTTCAACTCTTTTTATATGCTGGGGAGCGCAAGCCGCTCTGCATTACTTCTACGGCATAAAAAAACACCAGTTGAAGGAAAAATGTTTCGGAATATTCGCGCACAACAGAGTGCGCGACGGTATCCCCGAACCGCTTATGCGCGGAATTTCCGATGAATTCCACGTCCCCCACTCGCGTCATACAATTATATACGCAAAAGATATTCTGCACGTAAAAAACCTTAAAATTCTGGCTTATTCCAAACGCGCAGGCGCGTCTATTATTAAGAGCACGGATAACAGACAAGTTTTTGTTACGGGACATATGGAGTATGACAGATACACGCTCAAAAACGAGTACGAGCGCGATATAGCGAAAGGGCTCGATATTAAACCGCCTGTAAATTATTTTACAGATAAAGAACATACGGATGTTAAAATGAACTGGTCGTCGACGGCAAATCTTTTTTACATAAACTGGCTTAACTATTACGTATATCAGGTAACTCCTTACGACATTAACGACGAAAGATAATTACAAATCAGGTCTGCGCTTAAAAAAATTAAAAGCCCTTGAATTTTATTCAAGAGCTTTTTTATTTTATTTCAGGTTTTAATCGACGTGTGTAAAATATTTGTCCGAGTCGAAAACCAATTCCAAATCAATCGTCTGACCGCCGCGCTCGACCGTCAATTTAACTTTATCGCCTTTGCGCACTGAAAGCATCGCTTCACGGAGATAGTAATCGCGGGTAATATCGAACCGTTCTAATTTCACCGTTCCGTCAGAACCTAAAATCTCCGCAGATTTCAGATAATCTCCCTGTTCAAGCTTGCCTTTCGCCGGATTCGAACTGACGTCGTTTACTTTTACCTGGTGAACGATTTCGGCAACAGCCGTATTTTCGTTAAAACGAGAATAACTGTCCGAAATTTCCGTGGTTATTCCGATTAAAGCTTTATCTACTCCTCCGCCCGATTTCATTTTAAAGCCGTTGGCTTTGTAATTGTCGTACATAAGGCCCAAAAGCATATTTACGCTTTTCCCGGGGAGCGCGTAGCCCATATTATCCACTCCCTCGTCTTCGTCTTTGGCGTTGACTATGCCTATAATCTTACCTTTTAAATTATAAAGTGCGCCGCCCGAGTTACCGTGGTTAATTGGCGCGGTAATTCGCATTACGCGATATGAAATATAATCGTCGTTTGATAAATATTCTTCTTCTTCCGAAGACATCGTCAACGTTATATACTCGCTGTCTTTGCTGACTATACCGCTTGAAGAAGACATTCCTTCACCCGATGCATTGCCTATCGTATAAACTGTTTCTCCAACCGTTACGTCGAAATCGTCCGAAAATTCGGCGACGGCAGCATTGCTTCTTTTAAGCACATCGCTTCCGCTAACCTTTAACAGAGCTATGTCGTAGTTTACTGACGCGCCTATTACCTCGGCTTTTATGCAATAATTTTCATCGTCGATAATATCGTAACTGCTGTAATCCCGAATCTGATTTTTAGTAACTTTGTAATTGACTCCGCTTTCGTCCTGACCGTAAAGATACAGTCTAATGTCGTTGCAGAATACACTGTCTGCCGTATCGTCGTATATAACGTGGCAGTTGGTAACCACATATGCGTCTCCCGCATCTTTATCAAGCCATAAAATCGCACCCGAACCCGTATAGACGTTATATACTGTATAAGACGACGGCAATATACTTATTCCACCTTTCATTGAATAACCGAACCTTGAAAGTATGGTTACGCCGGACATAAGAGATTTATTTATCCGTGATTTCAAACCCGTAAGTTCATCAAGTTCTTCGTTGGTATAGCTGAAAATTTTAAGAAGAAATTCTTCATAAGAAATTTCGCCGTATTCGTCAACATATTTTTTATAGACTTCTTCAATTGTAACGTTCTGACCGTCAATGCCGTCGCGTCCATCTTTTCCGTTCGTTGAGCAACCGCAGATAAATATAACTGCTGCAAGACACACGGAAACCAAAACCAATAAAAATTTCTTCATTATATATCCTCGTTATTTATTCAGCTTAAAATACAGTAGAAAATTCCGCCGAATTTAAAGCTTTACACCGTTGAGTTTCAAAAGCGCGCGGGCAGTTTCGACGCTGTCGTAACCCGTTTTATTCTTAACGGGCGCAAACTCTTTTTCGCGCTCGACCTCGTAAGCAAGACAGCTACCCATATAGCCTACCATATCCACAACCAAAGTTTCGAATTTATAACCGTTCGGCTCGGCGGGACGCACGGTTTCGCCGTTTTCTATGTGCGGAACGGCTTTTTCCGCTACATGATAAGGGAGTTTATTGAAAAGTGCCTTGTCAAGCAATTTAACTTTAAAAAGATAATTAAGCGTCACTCCGTAACGGAAAACGAGCTCTCCGTTTTTATCGCGCTTTTCGGAAAATTCCTTGGACGTTTCATAATATTCTACTATACATGGAACACCGTCTTTTTCACAGAGAACGCCCACTTTCTCTTCGGGACGCGTTTTTTTGACGACTTTCGACGCACAGCCTAAACCCGAAAGCGACGTCGCTCCTATGAAAGCGGGATCGCATATTCTTTGAAGAACGTTATCCACAGAATATATATTGAGCCATTCTATCCCCTCGCTCTCGATAACCGATTTAAGTCCGCTGTTTACAAGCGACGAATACCAGCCTCCGTTACCGTTAGGCGACAGCGCGACGCGGTGTTTATCCGCAAGAAATATTTTACCGTCGAAACCGCATACGGGTTCTGCGTCCTGCACATAGAAATGTATTTTATCTTCGGGATAACCGAAATATCCGTTCATGCGGAAAAAGTCGATTGTTTCAGCGTTGTTTATTTCGCTTGTCATTATAAACAAATGGAAACAAACTCCGGAGAGATCGGTGACTTGCTTTATGTTGTTCATTTGCTGTTCGAATATCGAAAGAAAACGCGTTTCGCCTATATCGAACATTCCTTTGGGTTTATCGAAACCCAATCGCGTACCCTGACCGCCTGCAAGCAACACAGCGCCGACTTTATTTTCGCGAAGAAGTTTTAAGCCTTCTATTTCGTATGCTTCCCTGTTTTCTGCAATATCGTCAAGGCTCCTTGCAGTTATGGGAGCGTACTCTCCGTCTTTTCTGCGGGCGGTATTATTATTTATATTTTCCAAAACGGAGAAATTGACTTTTTCTATATCTTTAAGCAAAATTCTGCGTTTTTCTTCGTCAAGTTCGCCGTAATAGTCCAATAATTGGAGCTGTCCGTGACGGCTTAATAATTTTACAGCGCTTTCGTAGTCCACGCTATGTGCCTCCAATATAATTATTGTCGCATAAGATTATATATTATTTGTGAAAATAAGTCAATAATTTTGTTAAATCCTAGAATAACGATTGAAATCTCGGAATAGATGTTATATAATATAGAAGTATAAAAAGTAAAACTTTAAAAGTTTTGTATATAGGCGCACAAGCGCATTATAGGAGGAAAATTATGTATTGTACCGAATGCGGAGAGAAACTCACCCTGATGTTTAAACAGGACGAAGGTCTAGTTCCTTACTGTAAGTCTTGCCAAGATTACCGCTTCCCACGTTTTGCCACTGCTGTAAGTATGGTAGTGACAAACAGAAACAAAGATAAAATACTGCTTGCTAAGCACAAAAACAATGATGATTATATTCTCTTTGCGGGGTATATAAAAAAAGGAGAAACCGCAGAAAAAGCGGTAACGAGAGAATTTAAAGAAGAAACCAGATTGGATACCGTAAAATTCAAATATATGGGTTCACGGTATCACGAGCCGAAAAACGTTCTTATGCTCAACTTCCTCATTGTAGCCGAAAACGGCGAACCCGTTCCCGATTTGAACGAGTTGACGGAAGTTAAATGGTTTTCTTTTGAACAGGCTCTTGAAGCTATAAGAAAAGATTCTACGGCGGAAACGTTTTTGAAAAACGCGCTCTTAGAAATAAAAAAATTATAAATACAAGGAGAACCTTATGAATTTATTGCTTACGGGCGCCCAAATAGGCGGAATCGTCGCTGGCGCGGTAATCGGACTTTTGCTCATCGTTATTATCTGCTGGGCTATTGCAACGCGGAACAAATTCGTGCTTTTGGAAAATCAATACGAAGAAGCGTTCCATAATATAGATATTTATCTTAAAAAGCGTTACGATTTAATACCCAACCTCGTCGAAACGGTCAAAGGTTACGCAAAACACGAACAGGAAACTCTTCAAAACGTAATCGAAGCGCGCGCAAGAGCGCAGAGCGCGTCCACTCCCGCCGAAAAAATCGAAGCGAACGCACAGCTGACACAGACTATGCGCGGGTTCAATATGGTTATAGAACAGTATCCCGAACTCAAAGCGAACACCAACTTCCTCGATTTGCAGAATCAGCTTAAAGATATAGAATACGAACTTGCCAACGTAAGAAAATATTACAATGCGACAATTAAGCTGTTCAATACGAAAATACGCACCTTCCCCGCATCTATTATTGCGGGTACGATGCACCTTGAAAAACAGCCTTACTTCGAAATCGAAGACCCCGAAGAGAGAAAGAACGTAAAAGTTCAATTTTAATTTTCAAGAGAGTTTATGAAAAAAATAAAAAAATTGCCTTTTATTATATTCATTGCGCTTACGGCTTTTTTTGCCGTAGGCGTAATACTAATTTCAGGCGGAAACAGCGCAAGCGCTAACGAACGCGCGAATAACGACACCTATATTTCGTGTTACAGCGTCTTATACGAAATAGGCAGCGACCGCAAAATCGGCATTACGGAAGATATTACCGTAAACTTCCGAAACAGAAGCGGAGTATACAAATATATCCCTTTCAATGCAGGCGAACAAGTCAGAGATTTAAAAGTCTGCGAATTGAAAAACGGAGCCGAAAAAGAAGTTTATTACGATGTAAGCATAGAAAACCAAACCGTGTATCTCGACATCGGTGATTACAATGTTAAAAACGGAGAATACACCTACCGCATAAGTTACGACTACTGTCTTACAAAAGCTCAGGAAGGCAAAAACGTTCTTGCCCTTACCCCTATCGGCGCAGACTGGCCTTGCAGAATCGAAAACGTAAATATTAAAATGATACTGCCAGACGGGTACATCAAAGACAGTGCGTTATGTTTCGTCAATCGCTTCTACGAAATATATGACAAAGAATACGAAAGAACGGATATAGAATATGAAACGTCGCTTTCGGACGGTAAAACGGTTTTAACCGCTCATATAGATTTGCTTGAAAAAGGTTCGGAAGTAAGATTCGATATGTCGTTTAACGAAGGTGCGCTGTCGCTTTATTCTGACGCGTCGGCTTATCTTTATTTAATTCCCTCTATCGCAGGAATAGCTTTGGTTATTATACTTAAACTTTTTGTGTTTAATAAAAATCATCTTACTCCCGTAGTTAACTATGAAGCTCCGAATCGTATGGATCCGCTCCTTATGGGAAAATTGATAGACGGAACCGTGGACGACGAAGACGTAACTTCGCTCATCTATTATTGGGCGAGTCTGGGTTATATAAAGATAAATCTTGACGACAGGAACGACCCTACTATTATACGTATAGTACAGAACCTGCCCGACTCTTCGCCCGAACACGAAAAAATTATGTTTCACGGACTATTCAGTTACGGCGACACTGTCAAGCCGTCACAACTTAAAAACAGTTTTTACAGAGTCGTCGGCAAGGTCAAATCAACCGTCAACGAAAATACACGCGGACTTCACGATAAAAAAAGCATAATCATAGCCTGCATACTTACTGCGCTCGGAGGGATTATGCTCGGACTTGCGCCTATGATAACTGCGTTGACAAAGATAACTTCCAAGCTATTGTATCTGCCCGCATTTTTTATGTTGGTGCCCGTCTTTTTATTGAATATTTTTGCAATCAGCATTAAATACAACAGTTTGAAAATAAAAAAACGCAATACCGTGCTCGCAGGTCTAGGTATCGCGTTAGCCTGTCTGATTGTCGGAGCCGCATATGTGTTTTTACTGCCGTCCTGCATTTTGGACGTATGGCAAAAGACAGCTTTATTCGTTGCATGCTGTCCTTTGTTCACATTACCTATTCTTCTGATTACGAGAAAAAAAGAATACGTTGCAAAATTAAACGACATAGTCGGTTTTAAAAACTTTATAACACTTGCGGAAAAAGACCAGCTTGAAATTATGCTTGAAGAAGACCCGCAGTTTTATTACCGCATTCTGCCTTATGCACAGGTATTGGGCGTTACGAATATTTGGGCAGATAAATTCAAAAGTCTTACAGTTGAACCGCCGCAATGGCTTACCGGCAATTTCGTAACAACGTATATGGAATTCAGAATAATGAACGAAGTTATCAGCGGTTCGATGAAAAATATTTCTTCTGGTATGTCCCGTCCTTCACAGTCTGGAATGAGCGGCGGAAGACACGGCGGAAGTTTCGGCGGATTTTCCGGCGGAGGACACGGCGGCGGAGGCGGAGGTTTCAGATAAACCGATATAAAAATTAAGCCAGCGCGGTTTACATACCCGCGCTGGCTTTTGTTCTTAATAAATTTATTCCGCTTCCACTACTACAGATATTTTCGATGAAACTCCCTCCATAAATTTCAATTCCACGTCATATGTTCCGAGAGTTTTTATAAGCTGGGGTAGAACAATTTTCTTTTTGTCAACTTCATACCCCGCTGTTTGAAGCGCGTCGGCGATATTTGCGCCCGTGACCGAACCGAAAACTTTTCCGCCTTGTCCCGCCTTTATTTTTACCGTAAAACTTTTGCCTTTGATTTCTGCGGCGAGAGCTTTTGTCGCCTTTATTTCCTCTGCTTTATGGTAATCTGCTGCGGCTTTTTTCTGCGTTAAATCATTGAGCTTGCTTGCGGTAGCAACTTCGGCAAGCCCCTTTTTTATTAAAAAGTTGCGGGCGTAACCCTCGTTGACGTCTACGACGCCGCCTTTCTTGCCCTGCCCTTTAACATCCTGTAACAATATAACTTTCATAAGTTTTCACCTCGGTTATATTTTACTATTAAAAAGGCTGTTTGTCAACAGCTTTGAATAATTTACGAAAGACCGCGCAAAATATGAACGGAGGGTTTTTATGGAAAACTTCAATAAAGATATAGCTTGTTCCGTGAATAAATGCAAATACAATTATCACGGCTGCAACTGCACTCTCGATAAAATTACCGTAGGCTGTTCTTGCGACAGCAACAGATGCACCTGCTGCGAAAGCTATTCGGAAAACGTTTAAGTCAAATCTTAAACCAAGCCGGGAGCGCAGAAATATTTCTGCGCTCCCGGTCTTTTATTTATTGAAGTTATCTTTAAGAGATACGATTTCGGAAAGAACGAAATTGTTTTCCAAAGCTTTTTTATAATAACCCGTTCGCATAAGCTGAAAAGGCTTTCCGTCCGCGCACTCCGCAAGATACGGTTCTGCTTTTCCGAAAAATATTATTTCGCTGTCTTTATTCAGCCTTTCCGCATAATCTTGTTCGGGATACTGCTCATCCGTCAAAAGAGGTCTGTAATGTCTGAACTCCACGTCTTTTCCGTATTTTGCATCTACCCATTGAATAACGCCCTTGGCTTTTATTTCGGACGGTTTATCCGAACCGCTCTTTGTTTCAGGGAAATACGTACATAGAATTTCTTCGACATTGCCGTCGGCGCCGAGTTTCATGTCGTCGCAACGCACAATATATGCACTTTTAAGGCGAACCGTACCGCCTTTGAACAGTCTCTTGTATTTGGGCGGAGGATCGAGCGAAAAATCGTCCCTGTCAATATAGACGGTTCCCGAGAATTTCACTTCCCTTATCCCACTTCCCTCTTTCATAGGGTTCTTGTCGAATTCGAGAGTTTCTTCGCCTTCATAATTGGTTATCGTAAGTTTTACGGGGTTAAGAACAGCCATAGCTCGCTCTGCCGACATATTCAGACTGTCGCGTATACAGCTGTCGAGCTGTGCCTGATTTACAACCGAATAAGCTTTTGCTACACCCACGCCCGCGCAGAACTTTTTAAGTGATTCGGGCGGGACACCGCGATTCCTAAGCCCGGCTATCGTGGGCATTCTCGGGTCATCCCATCCGCGCACGAACCCATCGTCAACCAACTTTTTCAGATACCTTTTAGACATAAGCATATTAGTAATATTAAGTCGCGCAAATTCTATCTGTCGGGGAAGAGGCGCAGGAAAACCTGCTTTTTCCACAAACCAGTTATAAATAGGTCTGTGATTTTCGAATTCTAACGAACACAGAGAATGCGTTATTCCCTCTATTGCGTCCGAAACCGGATGAGCAAAATCGTACATAGGATAAATGCACCATTTATCGCCCGTACGGTAGTGCGGTACGTGCGCTATACGGTATATTACGGGGTCGCGCATATTGAGATTGGGCGAAGCCATATCTATCTTAGCGCGCAGAACTTTCGTGCCGTCGGGGTATTTCCCCGCTTTCATTTCGCGGAAAAGATGCAGATTCTCCTCTGTTGTTCTGTTTCTGTACGGCGAAGGAACGCCCGCTTCGGTCAAAGTTCCGCGCGTCGCCGTGATTTCAGCCGCCGACAAGTCGCATACGTAAGCGTTGCCGTCGAGTATATATTTCTCCGCAATCTCGTAAAGTCTATCGTAATAATCAGATGCAAAAACGAGTTTATCATAATCGAACCCGAGCCACTTAACCGCGTCGACTATGGAATTTACATATTCGTAATCTTCTTTTGCAGGATTGGTATCGTCCATACGCAGATTTATTTTTCCGCCGTACTTTTCTTTTACGCCGAAATTTATACACATCGCTTTTACGTGACCGATGTGCAAATAACCGTTAGGTTCGGGAGGAAAACGAACCTGTATCTTATTACCGATACTTTCGAATTTGCCCGCTTCGAGTTCTTCGTTTATAATCTGTTCTATAAAATTCGTTGCTTCGGGAAGTTTCATACCAAATCCTTATTAAGATAAACCTGTAATATTGCCGTCGGAGTCGATATCGATATGCTCGGCACTCGGAACTTTACCGAGCCCGGGCATAAGCATTACCTCGCCCGCAACCGCTACGACAAAATTTGCTCCGCCTTTATAAATTATATCGCGCACAAAAATTTTAAAACCTTCGGGACGCGCAAGCTTTTTTGCATCATCGGAAAGCGAATACTGCGTCTTTGCGATTATTACGGGCAATCCGCTTATTCCCTTGCTTTCCATTTCTTTGATTTTATTTTGCGCGGTTTCCGAAAAGTCCGCTCCGTCTCCGCCGTAAACTTTTTTAACCACGTCTTCGATTTTTGTCTTTATATCGTCGTTCAAATCGTAAGCATAGTGAAGTTCGCTCTTCTTTTCGCACTCTTCCATAACCGCCGCGGCAAGTTCTTTTCCTCCGTCGCCGCCATTTAAGAATACGTCGGTAAACACCGCTTTTGCGCCTTTATTCCTGCAAGCCGCAAGAACTTCTTTTATTTCGGCTTCCGTGTCGGTTGCAAACCTGTTCATTGCAACTATCACGGGTTTATTGTATACGTTCACGACGTTTTCAACATGCTTCAAAAGATTTGGAAGACCTGCTCTGAGCGCAGGCAGATTTTCTTCGGAAAGACTTGCTTTGTCTGCGCCACCGTGAAGTTTCAAAGCTTTGACCGTCGCGACAACGACTATACAATCAGGCTGTATGCCTGCAATGCGGCATTTCGTATCGAGAAATTTCTCGG
>CAJTNY010000011.1 GCA_910577875.1 uncultured Christensenella sp. | reverse complement strand
GCGCATCTGCCTATACCTCCGAAGTAGGATAAAGGAACGGAAATCACGAGCGCGCAGGGACAGGATATTACGAGAAAAGCCAAAGCCTTATATATCCAGTCCGCATAAACCGGCCAGATAAAAGCCGATTGAACGGCGCATATTATCGTAGGAACAAGCCCAGCGACCAAAACGGCAGCGGCGCATACCGCGGGAGTGTAATACTTTGCGAATTTTGAAATAAACTTTTCCCTGCTGGATTTTTTAGCGGTTGAGTTTTCGACGAGCTCCAATATTTTGGCAACCGTCGAATTTTTATATTCGCGCACGACTTCCGCCTCGATTACTCCCGATAAATTGATACTGCCAGAAAGTATTTCGTCTCCGATTTTCACGTCGCGTGGAAGCGGTTCGCCGTTCAAACTCTTCATATCGAGCGCGCCCTCTCCCTTTATAATTTTACAGTCAACGGGTATTTTTTCGCCCGCTTTTATTAAAATTACGTCACCGATTTTAAGTTCGTCGGGGGATATGACGCGCTGAACGCCGTTTTCCAATATCGTCGCGCTTTCGCTTTTAAGGTCCATAAGTTCTGCAATCGAATTGCGCGAAGAACCGACCGCAACTGCCTGCAACAGCTCGCCGAGCTGATACAAGAACATTACCGCGACGCCTTCGGTAAACCCTTCTCCCTCCTCGAATATGCCTAAGAGAATCGCTCCGACGGACGCGACTGTCATTAAAAAGTTTTCGTCGAAAATTTTACCCTTTGCGATATTTTTAACAGTCTGCCAAAGCACTTTATAACCGACCGCCAAATATGCCGTTCCGTAAAATACGTAAGCGGTGATTTTGAGCGCAATGCTCTTTCCCATAAGTCCGGTTAAATCGAGTGCGACGGCGGGAATAAAGAATACAAGCGAAACGAGTATACCTATTATATCTTTCAGATGAGTTTTTATTATCCCTTTCTTTACCGACTTTTCCTTGGTTTCGGTAATAATTTTCACGTCTTCGAAATTCGTTATCGTATGAACGGCATTCTCCCTCGCTTCCGTTGATTGCGCTTGAAGTATTACGCGCATATTCATAAAATCAACAACGGCCGAAACCCCGTCGAGCTTATTGAGTTCCTCTTCGAGTTCTCTCGCACAGTTAGCGCAACAAAGCCCTGTAATCTTTAACTTTTCACCCACCGCATCATCTTCTTCCGATACTCTAACGTCCTCGAAACCGTTACATAAATTTTTAACTTTTTCAAGCGTCCGCGCGTCGCAGTCGACAATTACTTTCTGCGTCATAAAATCAACCGAAGCGGAATTCACGCCGTCTGTTTTCAATATCTCTTCTTCAAGCTCCCGCGCGCAGTTAGCGCAGTCGAGACCCGTAATTTTAAAAACGTTATTCATTGCAGTTCAGATGCTCCTTCGCCACGTTAATCATTGTTAAAACGTGCCAGTCCGAAACGGAGTACATTACGTTTTTCCCGTTTCTTTTACTCTTTATAATCTTGTTGTCTTTAAGAATTTTAAGCTGGTGCGAAACCGCGCTCTGGTTTCCACCGACAGCTTCGGTTATATGGTCGACGCAAAGATCCCCGCCCGACAAAACCAAAAGTATTTTAAGTCTTGATGGCTCGGATATGACTTTGAACCTCGCACCCATTTCAATTATATCGTCGTCGGACGGCATAGAGGCTTTCGCCCTCTCTACCCTCTCGGCGTGTTCCTCTTCTCTTTCGCAAAGATTGTCTTTCATAATAGGCTCCTTAGTTATTAATATATGAATATGTATTCATAAGTTGTTTATATAATAATACGCTCGACCGGGATTGTCAAGCATTTTTTCCGGATTTTAAAAAAATGCTTGCGGTACGACAAGCATTTTTTTAAGTTTATTTCCTATAAACAAATTTCTTACGAGAGTTTCTCGTAATCAGACAAAAATAAATTTATATCTGCTAAAATATAAGAAGAAGGCAAAACTATGAACGAAATTTTTTACCATACAATATTTGTGGCGGCATAATCATTTTAAAGAAACTGTATACGGACACCGAATCATACATAAGTTAAAAAAATATTATAAAATTTTTTCCGCCCATGCACGGCTGCGATAAATGGGAACCGGACACGAAAAAAAAGAGAAGAAGAAAAATTAAAAACCGTTGACGCCTAAAAAAAACGGCTGAGCATGTCAACGATATTGCCTCTTTTCCCGAAGCCGAAAAATAGACGACGGAAAAAAATTTCAAAGCATAGATTTGAATTCTTCTTCGTCTATAATTTTTACACCGAGTTGTTTTGCTTTGCCGAGTTTGGAGCCCGCATCCGCGCCCGTTATAACGAGCGTGGTTTTCGAGGTTACCGAACTTTGGCACTCTCCTCCCTTTTCCTCTATGAGTTTCTGGGCTTCGGAGCGTTTGAAGTTTTCGAGCGTTCCCGTAAGGACTACGAACTGACCCGCGAACGCGCCCTCAACAACGTGTTTTTTCTTGTTCTCGGGCGTTACGCCCAAGCTAAGAAGCCGTTGTATTTCGTCGGCATTATCTCTGTCGGCAAACCAATTTACGATTGCCTCTGCGGTAATTTCGCCGATATTTTCAAGTTCACACAACTGTTCTTTAGATGCTTTCGACAGCGCTTCAACGTCTTGGAAATTTACGGCAAGGTCTTTCGCCGCGACTTTGCCGACCCCGTCTATACCGAGCGCAAAAAGAAACGAAGAGAGCGAAACTTTTTTGCTCTTTTCAATCGCGGATAGCAGATTGTTGATTTTCTTGGTTTTAAAACCGTCGAGTTTTTTCAAATCGTCCGCGGAGAGAGTATACAGACCCGAACAGTCCGTAACACCGAGCGTATCGTAAATCTGACCCGCAGTCATTTCGGAAAGCCCCTCGATATCCATTGCGTCTTTGCGCGCAAAATGTTCCATTTTCCCGATTATCCTAGGACGGCATTTTTTATTCGGGCAGAATATATTCGCACCGATTTCCTCCACCGCGCTTCCGCAATACGGACAGACTACCGGTTTAACGACGGGAACGCTTCCATCGGTATGTCCGACCGCGCCCAGTATTTCGGGTATAACTTCGTTTGAACGGCGGATAAGTACTTCGCTGCCGATTTTAACGTCCTTTCTCTGTACGTCGCCGTAGTTGTTCAGAGTTGCCTTTTTTACCGTCACGCCGCCCAAATCGACAGGTTCGACGAGCGCGAGCGGAGTCAGCTTTCCAGTTCTTCCGACCTGCCATATGACGTCTTTAACGCTCGTTACGCTTTCCTCCGCTTCGAACTTGTAAGCCATTGCCCAGCGCGGGAATTTATCGGTATAGCCCAGCCCCTCGCGCTCTGTACAGTCGTCCAGCTTGATTACCGCGCCATCGGTGAGAACGTCTATGTTTTTTCGCTCGATTTCTATTTCTTCGATTGCGCTTTTAACGTCTTCAGCGCTCTTGCAGACGCGTAAAAACGGATAAACCTTGAAACCGTTTTTCTTTAAAAATTCAAAGTGTTCGCTTTGGGTTTTCAAGTTACCCTCGCTCATATAGTTTACGTTATAGAAAAATATCTCGGGTTTTCTTTCGGCGGTTATTCGCGGGTCGAGATTTCGGATCGCGCCCGCGACAGCGTTGCGCGCGTTTTTTAGCGGTTCCTTTGCGGTTTTGTTATAATTTTCAAGCACGCTCAAACGTATCACCGCTTCGCCCTGAACTTCCAAAAGTCCGTCATATTCCACGGTCAACGGAAAACTTTTGATCGTCAAACACTGGGCCGTCACGTCTTCGCCTTCTATTCCGTTACCGCGGGTCGCCGCACGGACGAACTTTCCTTTGTCGTAAGTCAAACACATAGTAAGTCCGTCGAACTTATATTCTACCGTATAACGCGCGTTCTTTACAGACTTTTCTACGCGCGTAAAAAACGCGTCGAGTTCGTCGTAAGAAACAGACTTGTCAAGGCTGTATAACCGCGATATATGCGCGTGTCTTTCAAAACCTTTTACGGGTTCGCCTCCGACGCGCCTCGTCGGACTGTCGAACTCCCTTTCACCGCTTTCCTCTTCCAGACGTCTAAGTTCGTCATATAGCTTGTCGTACTCCCTGTCCGATACCGACGGGTTGTCTAAAACGTAATATTCGTAAGCCCATTTATTGAGTGTGTCGATAAGTTCGCGGACTCTGTTCATATTTTTTTTACCTTTTATTATTAAATTAATATTGCTTTATATAATTTCAAGCGGAGCGAGCGAAGCCGACAGCTCTTTGACGCCCTGTCCGTCGAAAGCGACGTTTATGACGGTTCCGCCATTCTTGACGGCAACCACCATACCTATACCGAATTTAGCGTGTTTTACACGCGTGCCGACTGTATAGTTTTTCGTCCTGCCGTTCTTTTTGAGCGCAGGCGAACCGAACGCAGGTCTGAACGATACCGGAGACGACACGGGAGGCAGGTCGCTTTCGTAACCGTCGGACGAAGCATATACCGACCTGTTCCGATAATATCCATCGTTGTAAGAAGAAACGGCATTCGAATAAGAGGCAGTTTTTACGCCAAGTTCGGACGCAAGTTCTATAATGAATTTAGACGGTCTTGTGATTTCCCTATGACCGTAAAGATAGCGGGATTTAGAACGCGTAAGATATAAATTTTTCTCCGCGCGGGTGATTGCAACGTACATAAGCCGTCTTTCCTCTTCCAAACCCCGTCCGTCGTTTTCCGAGCGCGAAGAAGGTATTATGCCGTCTTCGAGACCGCATATGAATACGCAGGGAAATTCGAGCCCTTTTACCGCGTGTATGGTTGCAATCGTAACGTAATCGCTTTCGTCCATTTCGTCCGTATCCGAATAAAGCGTGACCTGACTCAAATATTCGTCAAGCGTTGCGTGCGGGTTGAGCCTTGAAAAATCGTCCACGGAAGCGACAAATTCGTCGAGGTTGGCGAGTTTGCCGTCGCCCTCGTCGGTTCCGTCGTCGTAAGCCGAACGCAAGTCGGTTCCGTTTATTACGTCGCGCACGAGCTGACTTACGGGAACGCCCTGCGCCGAAATTATAAAACTCTTTATAAGTTCGGAAAAGCCGCTTAGTTTTTCTTTCGTTACTTTGGACAGATTGAGTGTTTCGCAGTCAAGACACGCATCATACAGAGAAAGCCCAGTGCTTTGAGCATATTCGTACATAGTCTGAACGGTTTTTCCGCCTATTCCGCGCTTGGGAACGTTTATAATACGTTCCGCTGCTTCGCTGTCAAACGGATTGGAAATAAGTCTTAAATACGCGAGCACGTCCTTTATTTCCTTTCTTTCGAAGAATCGGAAACCGCCGAAAACTTTGTAAGGAATGCCGTATTTCGTGAACTCCTGCTCGTAAGAACGCGTCAGCGCGTTTATGCGCATAAGCACGGCAAAGTCGGAATATTTTCCGCCTCGCGCAACGCTGTCGGATATTTTACGGGCGGCGAACAGAGCTTCACCAGTCTCTTCATCCGCCTGATAATATACGGGCTTTTCGCCCTCGCCCTCTTCCGTCCAGAGAGTTTTGCCTCGGCGGGAAACATTGTGTCCTATTATCGCGTTTGCAAGGTTTAATATGTTTTTGGTAGAACGGTAATTCCGTTCAAGCTTATAAACTTTTGCGTCGGGAAAGTCCTTGTCGAAACGCAGTATATTTTCGATTTCCGCGCCTCTCCATCCGTAAATCGACTGGTCGTCGTCGCCGACCGCGAACAGGTTCCCGTGTTTTGACGCGAGAAGCTTGATTATATTATACTGAACCGCATTAGTGTCCTGAAACTCGTCCACGAGAATATATTTGAATTTGTCGGAAAGATAATCGAGAGTTTCGCTGTCTTTGCGAAGAAGGCGCAAAGTTTCGAGCAGTAAATCGTCAAAGTCGAGCGCGTTATTTTCACGCATATGCTTATCGTAACGTTCGTAAATGAGCACGATATCGTCTATGCCGCGTTCATCCTGATACTTTCGTCCGTAGCGGTCGGGGTCGAGTCCGAGCATTTTTGCGTTGCCTATATGATACTTAGCATTCTTTAAAAGTTTTTCGTCGTCGTAGTCGAGTTCCTGAAACGCTTTTTTTATTACGTTGTTGCGCTCGGTATCGCTGTAAATTGAAAAATTCGGTTTAAGTCCCGCGCGTTCGGAAAACTGTCTTAAAATTTTAACGCACATAGAATGAATAGTGCATATCCACTTGGTATCACCCTCTCCGAGCATTTTTTCAAGTCTTTCTTTCATCTCGCCCGCCGCTTTATTGGTAAAAGTTATGGCGAGTACAGAGGACAAATCCGCTTTGCCCTCGGAGATTATGTACGCAATGCGCGAAGTCAATACGCGCGTTTTTCCGCTACCCGCGCCGGCAAGAACCAACACAGCCCCTTCGGTTTCACAAACGGGTTTTTTCTGTTCGTCGTTAAGTTTGTCAAGTATTGTGTTCATCTATAAAATTATAGCATATCCGTAACCGAATTACAAATAAAAGCGGGCAAAAAAACATAACCGCGCGAAAAACGCGTGGTTATGTCATTTTGCACTATATGCCTATTTCTTTTTCTTTCCTGTATTTTTCGAGAGCTTTGAGATACTTGTTCGATAACTGCATAGTATAACGCTGTTTTTCTTCGTAAGAGAGAGTTTCGTAATATCCGCGGTCTGTAAGTCTGCCGAGCGCGTCGGACACTTCGCCCTCCTCTTCCAAAAGGCGTTTGACTTTCAGATAAAATTCATCCTGTTTTTCGCCTTTAATCTCATTTTTGACTTTTCCGCGGAGAGTGGATTTGACTTTTACTTCGTTAAGTCCCTGCTCCCGCGCCCGGTACGCTCCCGCATCGATATTTCTTTTGCAATCTTCCCAAAAATTGTTTTTCATACGTTGTTTTGCCGCACGCGCCATTTCCTTTATATTATCCATAAAAACCCCGCTCAGAAAAAATTACAAATTTTTACTTTATTCGACTTATTTTACAAGGAAAAAGGTCTGACCGATTTTTTATGTCGGACAGACCTTTCAATATTAATTTTTGCTTCTCTTTCTTGCCGCTTCAGCCTTTTTGCGTCTTTTAACGGAAGGAGATTCGTAAAACTCTTTCTTGCGCAAATCGCCGATTATTCCGTCGCGGGAACACTTTCTCTTAAAGCGTCTCAACGCGCTTTCGACAGACTCGTTATCGCCTACTTTTATAGTTGACATACTCTCTACCCTCCTTCGCCGATGCAGTTATTTGCCAGGCTCTCGCCGAACACCAGTAGATTATACCAAATATTTAAACCTAAGTCAACGGTTTTTACAAACATTTTATATTAAACCGAACGCCGCCATAAGACAGTTGACAACAAGCCCCGCTACCGCAGAAATGATATAAAGCGTTATCACGAAAACTATGTTCCGCTTTATTTTTTTCGTGTTTTTAAAAAGCACCACAAGCCCCAGTCCCGCGTTGGCGCAAAGTCCAGCGATACAGCTTCCGAATAAAATTCCCTTATCGATGAACACCTGCGTTATCACTACGCTCGACGCGCAGTTCGGAATAAGTCCTATAAGCGCGGTTATGAAAGGCTGCCAATACGCTCCGCCTATCATTAAAGACGATGCGATTTTATCCTCTCCGACGGCTTCGATTATGAAACCGAAGATGAGATTTACAACTAAAAGATAAAATGCTATCAACAGTGAATGCAGAAGAGGGTTTAAGAAAAAAACTTTGAAATCACTCTTCCCGTCGTGCTCGCGCCCGCAGGAATAAGCATGTATTTCTTCCGGACCCGATTCCTGCAATTTTTCGGCGGTAAAGATAAAGTTTACGAGATAACCGATGCCCACTCCGATTATAAGTTTGATTACTATGATCGGCATAACGTACATAGCATTCTGTCCGCTCGATAAAAGGATTATGAGCGCCTCGTCGGAGGTGGACAGCAGAACGGCGAGAAAGGTTCCCGTGCGGATAAGCCCTTTGTCGTAAAGCTTTGCCGCCATAACGGAAAAACCGCACTGAGGAACGAGTCCCGTTGCCGAGCCTATTAGCGGGGCGAGATTGCCCTGCAAAACTTTATGATTGCGCGTAAACGAAGTTTTCTGTTCTATAAATTCAATCAGAATATAGATGACTATAAGAAACGGAAAAACCTTTAAAGTATCTAAAAACGCGTCTAAAACAATTTCCCACATATTTAATTATTATATACAGTCCCGAGATTTTTTAAACGCCCTCCGACTATTTACGGAGGGCTTTGAAATTATTTTTTCTTTTGTGTTTTAACGGGTTTATACTTTTTGGCTATTTCTTCCTCTTCTTTATAAGACGGAGGAATATAATCCGCGTCCGTGAATTGGGTTTTAATATATCCCTCGTCGCGCGAAAGAAGCGTCAGTCGCGTTTCCGCATCAAACAGATAAAGCCTGTCGGGGTTCACACCGTCTTTCCCGATATCTTCGGGACGGACACCCGCTATGACGCCTTTGCCCGTATTCGCATATTCTTCTATTTTCTCAAAGCGTCTGATTATTTTTTCGGAAAGCGCGAGTTTGAAATCTTTGTCCTCAACGAACGCGCCGTCTTCGGTTTTTAAAATCTTCGCGCCGTTATAGAAATTTATAGTAGGCGAACCTATCAAAAACGCAACGTAAGTATTCGCGGGATAATCGTATAAATTCGACGGAACGTCGATTTGCTGGATAATGCCGTTTTTAATCACGGCTATACGCGTTCCCGCAGAAAGCGCTTCCGAAACGTTTTTAGTCGCGTAAACGAACGTCCCCTCCATTCTCGCCTGCAAATTCACCAATAGCGTCAAAAGCTCGCCGGAAAGTTTTTCGTCAAGCCCAGCCAAAGGCTCGTCAAAGAGATAGAGCTTAGGCTCTCTGACAATAGTTCTGCCTATCGAAACGCGCAGTTTCTGCGCTGCCGTAAGAACCTTCGGTTTTCGATATAAAACGTCGTTCAAGCCGAGTATTTCCGAGACGGCTTTGACGCGACGTTCGATAACGGCCTCCGGCGCCTTCCTCTGTCTTAAACCGTACGCAAGATTTTCAAATACGTTCATCGTCGGCATAACGGGACTGTTTCTGAAAACGAGAGAAAGGTCTCTGTCACGGATTTCCGCGTCAGTGACGTCCTTTCCTCCGATAGTGATTTCGCCCGATGAAACGTCTTCGAGTCCCGAAACTACTCTAAGCAGCGTAGACTTTCCGCTCCCTTCGCCACCGAGTATAACAAAAAATTCTTTGTCCGAGGTTTGTAAATTTATTCCGTACAGCGCTAAGCTACCCGAGGGGTATACTTTGTCCACTCCGCTGAGTTTCAATACAGCCATAAAAATCTCCTTAACCTTATATTACCATAATTTATGGTTTTTTCCAAACTAATTTGATAATTTTTTAAAATAAATTTTTGTTGTAATTTTACTTATACAGTGGTAGAATTAAATTATGAACGCACAAAATTTCGATAAACTTATGACGGAAGAAATACAGCGGCTAAGCGAAAAAAAACGACTTCTTCTGCACTGTTGCTGCGCACCCTGTTCTTCCGCGTGTTTAGAAAGACTCAAAGAGCATTTCGAAATCACCGCGCTTTTTTATAACCCGAACATAGAGGACGCGGAATATATTAGGCGCAAAAAAGAACTTTTACGCTTTATCCGCGAAACGGGGTGGGCGGAAATTTTAGAATGCGAACACGATACGAAAGAATTTTACGGCGCGGTAAAAGGTTCAGAAAAAGAAAAAGAAGGCGGAAAAAGATGCGAGATATGTTTTAAACTGAGGCTTGAAAAGACCGCCTCTCTTGCTGAAAAAGGCGGGTTCGATTACTTTTGCACAACGCTGACTATAAGCCCTTTAAAAAACTCCGCGCTCATAAACTCGATAGGCGAAGAACTGGCAAAAGACAAACGGACAAACTGGCTGTACTCTGACTTTAAAAAACGGAACGGCTATTTAAAAAGCATAATGCTCGGCAAAGAATACGGACTTTACCGCCAGAACTACTGCGGCTGCGTTTACTCCGTTAAAATTACTTGAAATTACTCTTTTACGGTGGTATAATAAATTTATGGATATTAATCGTTATTCCCCGTCCTACGGGATAAACCGCAAACATTTCACTAAACTTGCAGATTTTACGACGGAAGAACTTTTTGAGTTTCTTTACGCAACGAAAGCGATGAAAGCAAAATTCGCCGCTCACGAAAAGACGAATATCCTTCAAGGCGTTACGGTCGCTCTTCTTTTCGGCGACACTTCTTTGAGAATGCGTTCCGCTCTCGAAATAGGTATCCGCCAGCTTGGCGGAATGTGCGTGAGTCTTCCTTACAATGACGAAGATATGCAGGCGGGAGAAAACATTAAAGATATAGCCGACGTAATCGCGCGCTACGGAGTCGGCGCGCTCGTAACCAGAAGCATAGACCAAAGAAAGCTCGACGATTTCAGCGCGGTTTCTCCTATATGTTTAATCAATTCGGGAAACGAAGACTTCAATCCCTTGCAGACTCTCGGCGATTTATATACAATCTGGGAAAAGAAAGGCAAGCTCGAAGGACTTAAAATAGCTTACGTCGGCAAAGGCGAAAACGTAGCCTCATCTCTTATTATGGGCGCGATAAAATGCGGTATGGAAGTCGCAGTCGCAACCCCGCCCGAATACTGTATCAAAAACGAACACCTTACCCACGCGGAACAGTACGGAAAAATAATGCTGACCTACAACCCCGCCGAAGCCGTAAAAGGCGCAGACGTAGTTTACACCGACAGTTATCTCTATCATACGGCCATATCCGAGAAAGAGCGCGATATTCTAAGACCTTATCAGGTAAACAACGCCCTTATGGGCTTTGCCGCTCACAACGCGGTGTTTATGCATCCCCTTCCCGCTTCCCGCGGAATAGAGGTAACCGAGGACGTCATAGACGGAAAGAACAGCATAGTGCTCGACCAGGGTGAAAACAAACTCCACGTTATAAAGGCGATACTCGCGCTTTTGATAAAATAAACCAGACTTAATAAAACAGCGTCCGAAAGTGTTTTCGGACGCTGTTTTAATTTATTTCTATTACAACTATTTCGGGACGGTTGAAAAGGCGCAGCGGACACTGTGAATTCCCGAGCCCGCGGGAGATTATCATTTTGCTCTTACCTTTTTCGTGCACGCCCGAAGTATATTTGGGAAATTTACCCTGACCCGGAGCGAAAAGCCCTATGCCCGTGAACGGAATACGCCATTGCCCGCCGTGCGCGTGACCGCATAATATCAAATCATAGCCCGCTTCCGCGTACTTTCCGAAAAACTGGGGTTCGTGCGCCAAAAGAATTTTAGGCGAATTTACAGGAGTGATTTTAAATATTTTATCGTTTCTGAGCGAAGCGCAGTTAAGTCCCGCAACTGTAATTCCGCAAACTTTCGTTATTCTGTCGTCTAGGACGTCGGCACCCGCTTCGAGTAACTCTTTTCTGAAAAAATGGTAGCCCTTATTTCGCATTTCGTGGTTACCCGAAACGTATAATACAGGCGCTATTTCCTTTAAAGAGGCTATCAACTCCAATGCGGCAGACTTGTTTTTCTGAGTGTACAGGTGAATGATGTCGCCTGTCACCGCTATGAAATCGGGCTTTTCCTTCGCCGTTTTATTTAAAAGTCTTATATTCCCGCGCCCGAATCTTTTTCCGTGCAAATCGGAAAGATG
Source organism: uncultured Christensenella sp. (assembly GCA_910577875.1). Classification (GTDB taxonomy): domain Bacteria; phylum Bacillota; class Clostridia; order Christensenellales; family Borkfalkiaceae; genus Coproplasma. Next base: position 41,658 of record CAJTNY010000011.1, on the reverse strand, counting down.
AACTATTTTCAAAGACCGAGCACCGCCTATCTCTATTTTCAGTTTGGTAGTTTTCAGACAACTGTTGTTAAACCAGACAAACAGAACTATGAGTGCAATCGCGGCAACGGCGCCGAGCGAAATCCAAAGCCAGAGCAATTTTACACCTCGCAAACTATTCTGTAAATATTTTTGCCCCGTTCCTTGAACAGTTTCTCGTGTTCTGTTTCCGCATCGCCTTCGACGGGGTTATTTTTCAAATCGCGGCACTCGGAAATTATTTTATATCCGCACTGTCTGTAACTTTCGAGCGAAAATTCAAAAAATGCTTCATCGTCCGTTTTCTGAAATATCCGCCCGCCTTCGCACAGAATATTACGGTAAATTTCCAAAAACTTCGGATGCGTAAGCCGCTGTTTCTTATACCCTTCTTTGGGCAGAGGGTTAGAAAAATTGAGATATATTCCGCTGACCGTGTTCGGCCTGAAATATTTTGAAAGAACTTCCGCAGCGCAGTTTAAAAAATATACGTTTTTGATATTTTCCGCTTTTACTCTCTCGCACGCGTCTACTAATACGTTCGATATTTTCTCACAAGCAATGAAACTCAGTTCAGGGTGCATTAAAGCGGTTTCACAGACGAACTTGCCCTTGCCGCATCCGATTTCGAGATAAACGGGATTTGAATTTTTAAAGATCTTTTCGAAGTCGAGATATTCCTTAACGGTAGCAGCCCTCTTCATATTTTTATCCGAAAGGTCTGCGCAAGTTAAAATATCCGAGCAAGCTTCAAGTCTTTCTTCCAAGTGACATTTTTTATGCATTCTCATACCCAGATATTATCATATTCGATGCAAAAACGCAAGTGTGAAAATGTCACGGAAAAATTTTGAATTTATTTTTTGAAATAAAGTTTAAACGTATCATAACGGATTATAAATAACCGTCGGGTGAAAAAGCGCTTGTCGGGGGCGCAAAGGAGAAATTTTGACTTTTATTCAAATTATCGACACATTCACCTTTTACGGCGTCGACGTATTGCTGCTTGCCTTTGCAACAATGTGCGCGACACAGCTTATCAAAAAGTTTCTTTTCAAAAATTCAAAGAAAAAATTAGTAACGTTTTTGCCGTTTGTTATAGGTACGGTTCTTTACGCGGCATACGCGGCAGTACGCAACTTGAATTTTTTCTACATTTTCGAAGAGTATGCAAGCATTGCCGAACACGGTTTTTCCGTAGGTATGGCAGCAACCGTTTACTATATATTGTATGAACAGTTCGTGCGAGAAAAGAGCAGTATAACCTCTACCGAGAAAATCATAACGACCCTCATAGAAGGTTATATACCTGCCGACAGCGTGGAAAAAGCCGCAAAAGCCGTTGCCGAAGCGATACAACGCGACGTTACGGGAAACGGCGCAGTCCGCGCGCAGGAAATTTTAACCGAATACTCGGGCGAAGAAGTCAACGAGCGCGATATTCGTCTTCTGTCAAAGCTTATTATTGAAACTCTTGCACACATCACAACCGTTAAATAACGCCGTAAATTCCTCCCTCGTATAAACCGCGGGAGGAAAACTTTTAATTTAGGCTTACGATTTTAATATCGTAATTTACTTTCATACGCGCAAGAATATCGTCTTTGAAAGTTTCGTAGTATTTATAATTGAACTTATGCAGCAATCCTTTTACGCCGATAACGTCGCAATCCTCTTCGACGCAGGTATTTACAAGACTTTCAAGACGCGAACGTATCTCGTCTTCCGTCGCCTTTAATATGTCGTCTCTTACGGTATCGTCGCTCATTACGCTTTCGGGTTCAAGCGCTATCTTCGCGCCCTGTATCTGCGCCTGAGCAGAAAAACTTAAAGTCAGTTCGGGTACGCCGTCGACGATTTTGAGTTTTTCTTTGCTTGAAGTGCTCTTCAGCCCGACGGTATAATGTATCCCGCCCGCGTCACAGGGAACAACCGCAAGTCTGATTTCGTTTTTAAGAATATTCAGAGCGAAAGCCTGCTGTTCGTTCAATATCCCCGCGAATTTTCCGCCCGCGAAAACAGCCGTTTTGCGCGCGGTAAACTCCATCTGTCCGCCTTCCTGCTTAGAACTCTGTCCTCCGTTTTGACTGCCCTGCTGTCCTCCGCTTTCGCCGCCGCCTTGACCGCCCTGTTCTCCTCCAGAACCGCCTTGCTGTCCTCCGCCGCTCTGTCCGCCCTGTTCGCCGCTTTCTCCTCCGACATTGTCTCCGTTGCCCCCGTTTTGGGAAGTACCCTGAACGTTGGCTTCGACGTACGGCATATAACACGCGCCGTTTACGGAATAATTGGTTTCCGCGACCGACTTCAAATTCGCCGTTGAAACGTTAGCGGATTTTTTCAGCTCTTCAGACAAGACTTTCTGTATCGCAGTTGAATTTTCGGGTGCGATATTCGCTGGTAGCGCAAGCATATCCTGCGCCTTTCCCTTACACATAGCCACGAGTGCGGTCAGCTCGGAATAATTGCGCCTGTAAAAACAGCCGAGAATACGAAACAGTTCTTCGCTTTGGCAGCCCTCACCGAGCAATATGAGTTTGCAGAACAAAAGTCTCGGATACGTTCCCGTCTTTACGTTAATTTCGTTGAGCGCGTCGGCAACGGTAAGACCGCTGCCCTGAACCTCTACGTAAGTTATACTGTCGCCGCTCTGCGACGGCTGAGGCACAGCTACCTGTGCGGTAACCTGAACTTCTTCTCCGTCTGTATCTATTCCGACTGCGACTATAAGCGAAGTTTTGTGTATATCCAAAAGCCCGAAATCGTTCGTAAAGAACAGCGCAAGCATAGCGATAATTATAAAAATATAGAGAATAGGCGTCAATTTTTTCAATTTTGCTTTCACTTTCTTTCCCTCCTTCTCAAAGTCCAGGCGAGCAGAGGTATTATGTTTGCGAATATAACGAACGCTATCCACATCCATTTCGACCAAATGTTAATCAACTCGCTTAGCTTGTTATCGAGCAATATGAGCATAATGACAAGCGCCGCGTTCAATGCTATCGAAATAACAGCCTTGTTGTTATAGCCCGTACATTTCGAAATACAGTACACGCAAAGTTGAATGTTTATAATCATTGCGAACAGCATTACAATTTCCAAAATGTAAAGCGCAATTAAATCTATCCTGCCTATCAAATCTATCGCGGGGAAAAACAAAGAAATTTTGGAAACAGCGAACTGCCTTGTAACCGCCATATCTCCGTACATGCCGTAAAACGCCGCAAGAAAAAATAAAACGATTAAAGCGCCGGCAGCATATGAAAGCGTTATTTTTGCCGCGTCGCCTTTTTTATACTTGAAATGTCCCATAAACATCAAAAGCCAGCACGGTTCGAAAAAGCGGAACGCGGTCAGTATCGACGCGCCGAACAAGTTTTTTGCGGGAGTTTTTAACACGGGAAGAAAATTATCCCACTTTATTTCGGAAATTGACATTGCGAATATAAACAACATAGAAACGATGAATATCGGCAAACATATATCCGCACATCTGCCTATGTTCTGAAAACCTTTTGCCGCCGCATAAACGGCAAAAACGAAAAACGGAAGAAACACAGTCAACGCAGGCAATGCGTCGTAAAAAATCGCATGCACGTATACTTTCTGCTCAAACATCGGTATAACCGCGCAAACCAAAAAAAACAGTGCGAAAAGTCCGAAAATTATACGGGCAGTTATATTCCCGAAAGTACCTTCCAAAAGAGAAAAAAAAGTCTTGTCCGTTCTCGAACAAAGAAAGCTTACAGCCCACACTATGACGGCTTGAACCGCAAAATCGACAAGCGCGGAGAACAGTAAATCCCTGCCGCTGTAATGACTTAAAACAGTCGGATATATTATAAATTTAGATACCGCCGTATACATAATCAATATAAAACAAATCTGTCTTACGCTAATTTTCATACCCATTTTTATTCTCCGCTTTGAGTTTTTAATCTTATTTTATCTTTCGTTTTAAAGACTTTAGGTCTGTTTTTCAAAGTAAACATATTTGCCTTTACCATACTGTCGTACAAATCGTTTTTAATAAGAGGCGCGAACGGAGCCATAAGCGGTACACCGTAAGACTGCTCCGTAACGAGATAGCACAAAAGGAACGCAGTCAACAGCACCACACCGAACGGACCTATGCTTCCCGCTACTATGAGGTATATCCACCTCAGCGCGGTAGTCGTTTCCACAAGGTCGGGCGTAGTATAAAGACAGATTGCCGAAAACGCCACGATAATAATTGCAGGCGTTGAGATTATTCCCGCCTTAACAGCCGTATCACCCAAAACAAGCGCGCCGACAACAGACATAGCCAGCCCCACATAATTAGGCATACGTATCGAAGCCTCAATAAGCACTTCAAGTATGAACAGCGTTAAAAACATCTCCACGCTCGGCGATAACGGCAAACCGGAAACGGAACTCGATATTTTTAAGAGCAACTGAAAAGGAATGAGCTGAATTTTAAAAAGCTGTGCGGAAACATACAGCGCGGGCAGAAATATTCCGACCAATAACGAGAGCACGCGAAGTATTCTGACAATAGTCGCGCGGTAAGTCAGCGAATAATAGTCTTCGCCCGACTGCAAGTCTTCCGTAATCATATACGGAACCGTTAAAGATATAGGCGAGCCGTCCACTATCAGCCCTACTCTTCCTTCGCATATTTTAGCGCAGAACACGTCAGGTTTTTCGGAAGTGCCGTTGCGCTTGAAAAGCGAACGCGACTTTTTCGATATAAAGTGCGCGACATACGAAGAGTCCGGTATAATATCAATCTCGTTTTTCTCAATCTGCTTCTCGACCCGTTCGGGCAGACCTTCGGGACACACTCCGTCCAGATAAACAAGCGCGACGGCAGTTTCCGACTTCTTGCCTGTTTTGAGCATTTTAACTTTTAAGTTTTCGCTTTTCAAACGCTTTCTGACAAGCCCTAAATTAGTCTTTATATCTTCGGTAAACCCCTCTCTCGGTCCCTTTACCACCACTTGCGTGGGAGGCTCCGCTACCGTTCTTCCGGGCGGATTTTTCAAACCGATTATAACAAAATCTTTTTCGCCGTCCACGAAAAGCGCCGCGTTGCCGTCGGAGATTTCCTTTATAGCATCGTTAATTTTATTTCCGTCCTTGATTTCCGGCGAAGCAAGAAGCTTTTTTACAGTTTCGAGTTCGGCGTCTTTTTCCGCATTCTTCAAAGGCTTTACGACGAGTTCGCCCAATAACTGCTTATCGGCAAGTCCGTCGGCATAAATAACCGCAAACTTCTTTCCGTTTAAAGAGTCGAACTTAAACACTATTATGTCCTGCGAAGTCAGCACGTCTTTTACGCTTTTTATATTTTTTTCCAACGTAATCATATAATTATTATCAGTAAAAAAAATTTAATTATGATATAAAAAATACCCTACCATTCGCAAGACTTTAAGCAGCTAAAAAACTTTAAAAATTTTTTGAAAAAACACTTGACAATTTATACTACGCAATGTATAGTATTAGACAAAGCGAGGTATAACTGTGGATATTCAACTGAAAAAGGGCGTGCTTGACGTGTGCGTGCTGTACGCGATAAGTAAGAGCGAAAGTTACGGATATAAAATAATTAGCGATTTGCAGGGAATAATAGATATATCCGAGAGCACGCTCTACCCGATATTAAAGAGGCTTGAATCGGGCGGATTCCTCGTTACCCGAACCGCGGAATACAGCGGACGACTGAGGAGATATTACAAAATTACGCCTCTCGGTTTGAAAAAACTTAATTCGGGCAGAAACGATTTAATTGAAATCAATGATATTTATAAAAAAATATTCGGAGGGAGACTATGACGTATACAGAATGGCGCGACGAGCTTCAATACAATCTCTTGTGCGTTTCCGAATCGGAAAGACGGCGCGTACTCGATTACTATGCGGAAGCTTATGCCGACAGACGCGAAGCGGGTTTTTCGGAACGCGAAATAATAAACGATTTCGGCGCACCGTACGACGCAGCCCGCAGAATTTTATGCGAAAACAAGAACAACGAATACGATGAACCTATAAATACGGAAGAACGGCGCAGACGCGATAGTCGCGCGGAACAGGAACAGCGCAGAGAAAACAATTATGCGCCGCCCCCGCCTCCTCCGTCCACCGCGCCGCCTATACGGCCCACACCTGATTATACCGTTTCTTCTCCCGAAAGAAAAAGAGGCGACTATACCTGGGTTTTCGTGGTTTTGTGCGTGCTATTTGCAATACCTATATTTGCGCTCGTAATTGCAATGATCGTTATAACGATAGCGTTTTGCGTAGCTCCCGTTTCCATAGTTGCAACAGGCGCGGCGGCAATCGGACTTTCGATAGGCGCAATGGTAAGCGGAAGCGCGGCGTACGGATTTTTAGAGTTAGGAGTCGGAATTGCCACGCTGGGCGCAGGAATAATACTCTGTCCGCTTTTCTTCAAACTCGTAGGTCTTATGTGGAAACTGTTCAATTTGTTTTTCTCTTGGCTTAAATCGCTTTTCAGCGGAAAGGAGCGTGTAAAATGAAAAGCTGGATAAAATGTATTATCGCAGGCGCGGTAATCTTGGTAATCGGTATCGGCATAATTATCGGAACTCTCGCTGTCAACGGCTGGTCTATTAAAAGCCCGAATTTCGAAACACAGACATACATCGCGGCAAATGAAAACCATTCCATCAATATAGAGGTAGGCGCGGGTTCGGTTAAAACCGAGTTCTGCGACGACGACAAAATAACCATAGTATACCCCTCCTCCAAGATATTCAAGTCCGAGATTTCCGAAAATAACGGAGTTTTCCGCTACTATTCGAGACTTAGAAGATTTTGGTTTCTCGGTGCGCCGAATATTCCCGACACGATAATCAAACTGCCGAAAAACATCGTTTTCAACCTTGAAATCGACGTTAACGCAGGCTCGGTTGAAATCGCAGGCGGCGAATATGCCAACATCAAAATCGAAATCAACGCGGGAAAACTGACCGTAAACCAATCGGTATGCAAAAACTTCGACAGTGAAGTAAGCGCGGGTAACCTCGAAGTCAGAAATCTCACCTGCCCGAAATTCGAATGCGAAGTGAGCGCAGGCAGACTCGACGTTAAAAAACTCGATTGTCCCGATATAAGTGCGGACGTCAGCGCAGGAGCACTGATTATGAACATAGTCGGAGCGAAAGCAGACTACGAAATACGCACCAACGTCAGCGCGGGAACCTGTAACATCGGAAACCAGACGGGCGGGAACGGTAAAAAACTTAGCGTCGAGTGTTCCGCAGGTACAATCGCAGTCACGTTCGAAAGTTGACAACTCAATTTTAAAAATGTTAAAATACAGCCGTACATACGGCTGTATTTTTACGGCTCGCATTAAAAGAGGTTTACAAATGAAATTCGATTTTAACGCAGAATACTTCAACCCCGAACACACTCTCGAATGCGGTCAAATCTTCCGCTTTACCGCGTATAACGACGGTTACAAAGTGCACTCGGGCGATAAGATTTGTTTCGTCCGCTCCAACGGAATAAAGACAACCGTCGAAAGCGAAGATGCGGACTACTTCTATAATTATTTCGATTTGAACCGCGATTACTCCGAAATAGTAAATAAAGCGAAATCCTACGGCATACCTCTCCTTTCGAAAAGCGCGGAATACTGCAAAGGCCTGAGAATGCTCAACCAGAACCGCGAAGAAATGATTTACTCGTTTATCATCTCTCAGAATAACAATATCCCCCGAATAAAGGGAATAATAGAAAAAATCTGCGCCGGACTCGGTGAAAAAAAGACAAGCGCATTCGGCGAATATTACGCTTTCCCCTCCTCCTCGCGTTTAGCGGAAGCGGACGCAAGTTTTTTTCGCGCGTGCGGAGCGGGTTACAGAGACGAATACCTTGCGACAACTTCCAAGGAAATCGCATTAAACGGTATTTCCGAACTTGAAAACCTTGACGGCGTTTCGCTTAAAAAAGAACTTTTGAAATACAAAGGAATCGGCGGCAAAGTCGCAGACTGCGTCGCGCTGTTCGGGTTCAATAAAACGTCCGCCTTCCCCGTCGATACCTGGATAGAAAAAATATACAGAGAAGACTTCAAAGGCGAGCTGAAAACCCGCGAGAAAATCGCGCAGTATTTCGTCGAAGAATTCAAAGAATATTCCGGTTATATTCAACAGTATCTTTTTTATGGAAAACGGTTAAACTTATAATGTGCCAGATTATTTTTCACACGGCGTATGCGCCGAAGTCATTTACGAAAACTTAAACAGCAAATATAAAAATCTCATAACCTCGAAAACGCTGTATCTTCTCGGCGCGCAGGGCGGAGATATATTTTTCGCGTACAGCATAAAACCCACCAAGTCCAACCTCGGACGCTGGCTTCATAATCAGAACGCAGTTTACTTATTCTCTCAGTTAATAAAAGGCAACCGCGCCTACGCCGCGGGCTATGCGACGCATTACGCGCTGGACTGCACGCTTCACCCCGACATATACGCTTACGAACAGACTAAGCGCTCGCCTTTCGCGCATACCAAACTCGAAAGCGATTTGGGGCTATTCATAAGCCGGAAATATTCATTGCGCAGAACGATTATCCCCCGCGAAAAGGTACTTGCCTGCACGGGACCTATCTACGACACAATCAAACGCGTCGAACCGCTTATAACCGTTACCGGCGTCGAACGCTGTCTTAAACGACATTTTTCCTGGACGAAATATATCTATAAAACAAAACGTCAGGAATATAAATGCGACTACGACATTAACAGTCTTTCCGGTAAAATAGAAGAAGCTGTCGAACTCGGCATAAAAGCCGCGGAAAGCGTGCTCGACGGGCGCGCGGACAGCGCAATATTCAATAAACAATTCTTACAGAAATAATTTTACCGCACGCGGATTTTCCGCGTGCGGCTGTTTTAAATTATTTTATCATATATGTTTTTGCTCTGCATAAGCTCGAACAGTTCGTCCTCGGTTATCTCGTCGAGCATCCCGTCCGCATAAAATTGGAAAATATGATATTTGCTCCCGTCTATGTGCCTTAAAGCGTCTTTGAAAGTCGAATTCCCGCTCAGCATAACGTGCTTTATCTCCTTACCCCTTTTAGGCTTTTTAGCTATAAAGTTTATCCTAGAAAGGCGCGTTTTCTTTTCGAAAGCCGAACACAGCAGGAATGCCGAGAATAGCAGAAACGAAAGGTTTTTAAAAGCGAGAAAGAACACCAGAACGAACGTAACCGCAAGCAGTACGCTCAAAACCCGCAAAGTTATTTCGGCAGCTTTCTCAGGCAGCAACATACACAGAACGCACCACGCTATTCTCCCCCCGTCAAGCGGGTATGCGGGCAAAAGATTGATTACAAACATTACCGCGCTCGCCTGAAACACCGTATCCGTGTACGAATACGTTTCGGGCAGAAACCACCACAGTCCCGCAGTCCCGACACATATGAACGCATTTACGAGCGGACCCGATAGCGCGAGCTTTATTTCGTCGGTTTTGGATATTCCTTCCGTATCGCAGACCGCCGCGGCGCCGTAAGGCATCAGGCTTATTTTCTCACATTTATAGCCTAACCGCAGAGCGCAAAAAATATGACCGCACTCGTGCAGGAGCGCGGTCAACGCGTATATTATGAATACGGGCAATCCGCGGAAAATTGCAGAGGCTATACCAAGCGTTATAAACAGCGGATGCAGGGTTATTTTCACGACTTCCAGACAGGAACTTCGTCGGTCAGCGTATAGCAGTTCAAAAGCGTGCCGTTATCGTACATAGAAACGCGGACTTCGGCGTTACCATCGCTGTAACCTACGGGTATATTCGAGCGTACAGCCGTACCTTCCGCCGAGTATACGTTTGTAAGTCCCGTTACGACGCTTTTAAAAGTAGAGGTGTGCGCGATTTCGACGGCAAACGTTCCGTTGTCTTCGTAAACTCTCGAAACGGTTCCTTTGCAGATAGGGTATACGCTTCCTTCCGCCGTAAATGTGAGTACTCCGCTATCGCTTACGTAAACTTCCGCGTCCGAAAGTTCGCTAACGACGGGCGCGAGCGTAAACTCGTTAAAAGCAGGTTCATTTTCGGTTTTCTGAGAGAACGAAGCAATAAATGTATTGATGACCGTACCGGGCATAAATACGTTGGTCAAAAATATCGCGAGCGCGATTACTCCTACCGCGATAGCTTCGCTCAATAAAACCACGCTTGCTTTGCTTTTACTTAAAACGGCGCCGAGCTTCTTCTTTTCGGGTTTAGGCGGGTCGGAAACGTCCTCCGATTCCACGTAAGCGCCGACGCGCTCGTTCACGCTTTCGAGAACCTGTTCCTTTAAATCGTCCTGCGGAAATTCAGGTTCGGTCTGTTTTTGTCTGCGCTTGAAAATGCTCTTCTTTTTTACGACGTTTACCGTATTTACGGGAATTTCCAGCATTTCGGCGTAGTCTAATTCTTCGTTCATATCGTCCTCCGAGTTTTTAATTAGGTATATCTTACTTTATGCCCGCAAAAACCCCGATAGAACAAAAAATAATTTTTTTGCATATAATGAACCCCGCCCGCGGAAATCTCCGCGGGCGGGGGCGTATTAACTTTATCTTACTTTTCGTCTTTGTCTACGTTATCGTTCTTTTCTACCGCACTATCTATAACGTTCTGCGGGATAGACAGCTCTGTCGTTCCGTAATCGCTGAAAACGAAATTCATTTCCGCGAAACTTACTATATCGCCGTCGTCCGATTCTCCTTTTATATTCAGATTAGAAATATAGCCGTCTTTAAACGAAATCGTATAAGAATAAACGGGTCCGCCCGCTTCCTCATAGGAATACGTATACGCTCCGTCCTCGTTATACGTGAAATGTTCACGCATATCTTTCAGATGAACATTACCGTCTAAGAACATATTTTCCCTGAAAAAATATTTCAGCTGTTCGATTGCGTCGTAGCCGTGTCCTATACCGAATTTATAACCAAGAAAATTGTTCTCATAGTCCTGGCAATCTTGTTTTCTGTATATCCAGCCTTCGGCGTCATACTGATAGTATTCGTTCCTTATTCCGTTCCCGAAAAGATTATAACATTCCGTTATACTTTCGGAATTGCCGTCGGGATTATTCGGATACTCCGTCTTTTCGCTCTTATACCAGTACGCAAGACCGTTAGCCAAATCGTATTTAGCAGTTTCCGAATTCGTTCTGGTTTCGGAAGAGCCGTTCATTTCGTAATGCTGGTTATCCGTCATAACGATTTTACAGTTTTCAGCGTAAGCGGTAGCAAGCACCGCTTTTTTCCACTCTTCGGCGCTGAGTATCAAATCCTTCTCGGGTTCGATGTCTCCGTCTTTACAATGAACGGTATACGCAGGAATATCATTGTCCCAATACCTGCCCTTTTCAACCCCGTTCCACTGCTCCTTGGTTCCGCCGTAATAAATATCGGTAAGCGCAACGCAGTATGCGAACGAAGCTTCGTCTATAAGAGTTATATTCTCGCCGAATTTAACGCTCGTCAGATAAACCTCGTTTTCGAACGCTTTTACCCCTATCGCCGTAACGGGTTTTCCGTTATATTCGGCGGGTATTTCCAGGTCGGGCGCGGAAACAAGTCCAAGCCCCCTGACCGTATAAGAAATTATTTCCCCTTCGCTTTTTACCGCGGTATACGCGAGCTGTTCTTTCGACGAAGCAACGGTAACTTTACCGCAGTTCTTTTCTTCGCCGTTAGTTAAAACCAGAATCAGATTGCCTTCGCCGTCGATACGCGCTTCTTTAACGCCAACCCCGTCCGCGCCGTCTTTACCGCTGATTAACGCGACGAACTCTTCGAGCGTTCCCGCATATCCGAGTTCCTGCGCCGCGGCGTAAGCCGTCTGAACGGTATAAGTTTCTCCCCATTTACCGTCGTTTTTCGTTTGTTCTTTTTCATCTCCGCAAGCGGAAACCCCGAACGCACACGCAACCGCCGACGTTACGGCAAGCATACCAATCAACAACTTTTTCTTCATAATTTTTCTCCTTAAAATTCTAATCTTAAATTTTAAATAAGTTTTTCAGATAACAACGCGAACTGTTCCGGCGTTAACGTTTCGCCGCGCGCCTTTAAATCTATTCCGCATTCCGATAAAATTTCCCGCGCTCCTGCGCGCGTCAGAGAAAACGCGTTTACCAGATTGTTTTCAAGCGTCTTTCTCCGAGAAAGAAAAGCCGCGTGCACGGTCTTTTTATATACCGCTTTATCCTTAACATCCAAGCCCTTGCCGAAAGTAAACTTCACGACTGCGCTGTCCACGTTCGGACGAGGATAAAACATAGTCCGTGCAACTTTTTTTACTATCCTGCACTCAGCACGAAGCGCAACCATTGCGGTTATGGCTCCGTATTCCGCCGTTCCCGCTTTGGCGCAAAGCCGTTCGGCGACTTCTTCCTGAACCATAACGGAAAGCCCTCTGCACTTTTCCGCGTCCTCTACAAGCTTCATAATCAGCGGGGTTGTAACGTAGTACGGGAGATTCGCAACGACGAAATAACCCTCAAAGCCCTTTTCGAACTCCGATAAATCGACCTTTAAAAAATCACGGAACACGACGTCGACGTTTTCAAGCCCCGAAAGCGTCCGCTCCAAAACGGGCCGTAAACTTTTGTCGACCTCGAACGCGGTCACCTTTTTGACCTTCTCCGCGAGCGCTCGGGTGAGAGTGCCAGCTCCGCAACCTATCTCGACAACGCTATCGTCTTTGCCTACGCCGGAAGCCTCGACTATGGAAGAGAGAAGATTTTTATCGGTAATAAAATTCTGACCGAGCTGTTTTTTAAAGCCGAAACCGCACTCGGCGAGAGTTGTCTTTATATCTTTTTCCATATTTTAGCCGTCCGATTTCCGTATAACAAAATTATAACAGCATATACTCATTTTGTAAACGGTTTTATACCTTTTACCGCACTTAAAGATGAAAGTACCCCGCGTTTTTCTGCGCGGGGTACCGAATTTTATATTAAAATATGAATACGAACCGCACCTGAATACCACGGCGAACCGAATTTCTATGTGGCACTTTCAAGCAAGGCTAACAAGACTTTTATATCCTCCTCCGCTTCGTCCAATCTTTCGCAAGTTAAATCCGTTTCCGCCAATTTAACCGCCCGATAATTTTCACACCCTTTTTCCATATCAATCATTTGTTCAAAAAAGGCGCAGTAACACGACGGAAACCGCAAAGAATAATAGAAACGGTATCCGTATTTATAAATCAGTTTTAAGTATTCGCAGTTTTTACAAATTTTCGCTCTCATCTTTTCCGCCTCCAATACTTTCCTGAGTTCCGAAATTTCGTTTAATAAATCGTTAAGACAATTTTTAATTAATTTTTTCCGCATCCGACTCTGTTTCTTTAAAATGAAATTTTCGCAGACCTCTGTACCTTTTACCGTTTCGCAAACACCCGGGCAACGTCAAAAACCGAAATTTATTTTTTCAAACCGTTTATATTGTTTTACATAATAAGCCTCGAAATGTTTACACCTTGAACACTTATTCTCCATTTTTTAACTCCTTTTTGAATTTACAAATTTGCAGATAAAATTATTATATTCTACATATTTGCAGAAGTCAAATAAAATCTACAAATATGTTGTAAAATAGATTTATGAAAAATTACGGCGAAGAACTCAAATATCAAAGAACTATAAGAAATAAAACGTTAGAGCAAGTCGAAAAAGACACAGGCATCAGCAACGCGAATTTGAGCCGTTGGGAGCGCGGAAAAGTTTTGCCGAATATAAATTTCTGCGTTATTCTCGCAGATTATTACGGTATTACCGTTGACGAGTTAATCGGCAGAAATAAATAATATAAAACCCGTCGGTGTTTAAACCGACGGGTTTTTTTTAATTATTTAATTTATAAAAGAGTTTATGAGCGGTATTCCAAACCGTTTCTGAAAATTCGGAAAGGCTCATACCCTTTATTTCTGCTATATTCTCCGCAATCTCGGGTATGCTTTCGGGAGTGTTCGGGAAAGTACCGTATTTCGATTTAGGCGGAAGATACGGGCTGTCCGTTTCTGTCAGTATTTTATCCGAAGGCAATGCCGAAATAGTGCGCTTTGCCTTTTTACTGCCCGACCAGGTACTCGTACCGCCGAAAGAGAAATACAGACCGAGTTTTTCGAATTCCTTTGCGAGTTCGGACGAGTGCGAATAACAGTGAAGCATTGCGCCGTATCTGAGCCTCGGAGCGTATTCTCTGAGAATTCCGAGCATATCCTCGGCGCAGTCGCGCGAGTGTATCTGTACGGGCATTTTAAGCTCTTCGGCAAGGCGAAGCTGCTCTTTGAAAATGCGGTGCTGTAAACGCTTGTCCGTATCGGGATAATGATAGTCAAGACCTATTTCGCCTATTGCGACGCATTTTTTATGTTTTGCAAGACGGGCAATCCCGTCTAACGCTCCCTCTTCGTATTTTTTTAACTCGGTAGGGTGAAAGCCTGCGGTAAAGTAGACCCAATCGAATTTTTCGGCTAGGTCTTTGCAATACTCCGACGACTGCAAATCGAAACCGACGGAGATGATTTTCTCCACCCCCGCCGTTTTAATGTTATTCAAGAGAATTTCGGTACTGCCGTAATCTTCTTCGTTTATATGACAGTGAACGTCTATATACCTCACGAGAGAAGGCTCCCGTCGGGAATATCTTTTTCGGGGCTTACAATGGAAAGCGTGCCGTCGGGCGCTTCCGCGCAGACAATCATACCCTCGCTTAAAATTCCCTTCATTTCACGCGGGGGAAGGTTGGTGACGACTATTACTTTTTTACCTATCATTTCCTCGGGCGAGTAGTGTTTTGCGATACCCGATAAAATCGAAAGCGTTCTGTTTCCGACTTTGACTGTTTCGTGGAGTAATTTGCTCTTTTTAACAGCCTCGCAAGCGATTATTTTACCGACGCGCATTTCGACCTTTGCAAAGTCGTCTATGGTTATTGGTTCGCGCTTTTCCTCCGTCTGAGTTTCAACATTCGCCGAAGCGCGCTGGGCTTCCTCTATTTTTTCTATCACGGGTTTAAGCTCCTCGAATTTTATTCTTTCAAACAGCGTTGCAGGGGTTTCCGTAACGGTATATTCCGTAACGCACTTTTCGTTTTCCGACTCGCGCGCCTTTGCGCCGATTTCGGCTAAAATCTTATCCGCCGTATCGGGCATAAAGGGTCTTAAAATATTGGCGCCTATATCAAGCGAACACAGGAGATTGTATAAAACTTCGGAAAGTCTTGCCCTTTTTGCTTCGTCCTTTGAAAGTATCCACGGAGTCGTTTCGTCGATATATTTGTTTGCTCTGCGGAACAGCATCCAAAGACAGTCGAGAGCGTCCGCAACTTTAAACTCGTCCATTTTCGCGCAGACTTTGCCGAACGTTCCGCGGATAACGTTTTCGAAATCTTTATCGATTTCCTCTTCCTCTCCCGTTTTTCGCGCGGTTCCGCCGAGGTATTGATTTGTCATCGAAACCGTTCTCTTTACGAGGTTGCCTAAAACGTTGGCAAGGTCGGAATTGATTTTTTCACACATCAGCACCCAGGTTATAACGCCGTCGTCCGCATAAGGCATTTCGTGAAGTACAAAATAGCGCACCGCATCCGCGCCGAAAATACCCGCAAGGTCGTCTGCGTATAACACGTTGCCTTTGGACTTGGACATCTTGTCCCCGCCCTGCAACAGCCAAGGATGACCGAAAACGCACTCGGGCAGAGGTTCGCCCATAGCCATAAGGAATATCGGCCAATAGATAGTATGAAAACGTATTATATCCTTGCCGATTACATGGACGTCAGCGGGCCAGTATTTTTTATAATTATCCGCGCTTTTCTCGGGAGAATAACCCAAGCCTGTTATATAGTTTGTAAGCGCGTCAAGCCAAACGTATACGACGTGACGACTATCGAAATCGACGGGAATCCCCCATTTGAACGTGGAGCGGGAAACGCACAAATCCTGCAATTTTGTCCTGAGCGCGCCGTTTTCGCAAGCATTTAAAAGCTCTTCGTCCGATTTTCCGATAAATTCGTCCGCGAGTAGGAAGTTATTCATCATCTCGTTTTTGCGGGAAACGGGGCGGATAAATTCGGGATGGGTCACGATATGCTTTACGAGCCGGTCGGCGTATTTGCCCATTTTAAAGAAATACGCTTCCTCGCGCGCGGGCTTAACTTCACGTCCGCAGTCGGGGCATTTTCCGTCTTTTAGTTGAGCTTCCGTCCAGAAGCTCTCGCAGGGAGTGCAGTACAAGCCTTTGTAAGAGTCTTTGTAAATATCGCCCTGTTCGTAGAATTTTTTGAAAATTTTCTGCACGGCACGCTCGTGGTTTTCGTCGGTGGTACGGATAAACTTATCGTAGGATACGTTCATTAAGCCCCAGATACGCTTTATTTCACCGGCGACTTCGTCTACGAACTGTTTGGGGGTCAAGCCCTTTTCCGCCGCTTTCTGTTCGACTTTCAGACCGTGTTCGTCCGTTCCCGTCATAAAGAACACGTCGAAGCCGCGCATACGTTTATAACGCGCTATCGCGTCTGAGAATATCATCTCGTAAGTATTTCCGATATGGGGTTTACCCGATGTGTAAGTTATCGCCGTAGTAATATAATATTTCTGTGCCATAACCAAATTATAGCACTTTAATAAACGCTTGTAAAATAATAGCGGGCGCATATAATAAATTTTCGGCTCATAAAAATAGTTTATGAACGTAATATTCACGGTTGTATTTATAGCGTCGTTGGTTGCTATTGCAATCTTTTCGCCCGATAAACTTTTGTCTTCGCTTTTAGGTGGGGCGGAAAGCTCAGTTAAAATGGCTTTGACGCTTTTCTGCATTTACGCGGTATGGATGGGGCTTTCCAAACTCGCGGAAAAATCGGGGCTGTCGAAATGTATCGCGCGCGGGTTAAAACCCGTTACCAAAAGAATTTTCAGAACGGACGACGAAACCGCGAACGAACAACTCGCTATGAATATCTCGTGCAATCTTTTAGGGCTCGGGGGAGCAGCAACGCCTTACGCGGTGAAAGCTATCGGAGAGCTCGAAAAGGGCAACAACGATTTTGCGCAGAAGCTGTTATTCGTGATAAACGCGACGTCCATACAGATACTGCCGACGACGGTAATCGCGCTGAGGGCGGGCGCGGGAAGTTTAAGTCCGTCGGATATATTTCTTCCATCGTTAATCTGCACGGTCATATCGACGCTGACCGCAATAGGACTGTATTTAATCGGACGGAAGATATGGCGCTGATTGTTCCGATAATATTTATTTTCGTGTTCCTCTTCGCGGTCATAAAGAAAGTCAGCGTTTACGACTGCTTTACCGAGGGGATTTCAGAAGCCGTCAAATTCACTGTTTCGCTTCTGCCCTGTCTAGCCGCGATATTTATGATGTGCGCATTGTTCGAGGCTTCGGGGCTTTCGGATATGCTGACGAATTTTCTCGCGCCTGCGTTCGGATTTTTGGGTATACCGAAAGAGCTTACAAAACTCGTACTAATAAAACCGTTTTCCGGGAGCGGTTCGCTTGCGTATTTAAACGAAATCATTTCAAGCTACGGCTCGGACAGTTATATCGCACGGTGCGCGTGCGTGTGCTTCGGGTCGTCGGAAACGGTGTTTTATATCTCGGCGGTTTATTTCGCGGGTTTAAAGGTTAAAAAACTCGCTATGCCGATAATCTGCGTGTTGTCCGCAACTTTGCTATCGACCGTCGCCGCCTGCCTTATTTGCAGGTTTATTTAGAAATTTATATGCAGAAACGGCGCGAACCGGAGTTCGCGCCGCCTCTATATGATAAGGGGGAAAATGATGAGCTATGTAATGTAAACATCGTTTACATTTACAATTATACTCAATTAACGATTAAATGCAAAAAAATAAATAAAAATTTTTTAAAAAACAGAATTTTGTTTACTATAACAAAATTTGATATTTTTTAACAAGCACGTCAATTTTCTCTTAATTTCTTCACCGCTTTTATTAAAGCGGAAACGGTGATTTCGACTTCTTCTTCGGTATTGTATTTACCGAAAGTAAAGCGGACCGCGGATTTGACCCTTTCGAGAGAAAGACCCATTGCGGTTAAGACGTGCGAAGAAGAAACCGCACCCGCCGAACAGGCAGAACCCGTTGAAACGGCTATTCCGTTCAAATCGAGCAAAAAGAGTATATTTTCGCCGTTACAGCCGTCGAACGAAATATTGGCGAACGACGGAAGTCTGTCCCCGCTTCCGTTCAGGTGTGCGCCACCGATTTCATTAAGAACTTTATTTACGAATTTATCGCGTAGCATCGAAACTTTTGTATTATTTTCGTTCATAACGCGGAATGCGTTTTCAAGCGCGGCGGCACAGCCGACGGCGGCAGCTGCATTAGAAGTTCCGCCGCGCAAGCCTCTCTCCTGCTTTCCGCCAGAAATCAGTCTTGTAATCGCCGCGCCGTTCCTGATATACAGCGCGCCGAAACCTTTGGGTCCGTAAAACTTATGCGAAGAAATTCCGAGCGCGTCGCAGGTTTTCACGGGCAAAGGAAAAACTCCCGCGGTCTGGACGCAGTCACAGTAATAGAATACTCCGCGTTTTCTGCATATCCCGCCTATTTCTCCGACGGGCTGAATTATGCCCGTTTCGTTATTCGCGTGCATTACGGCGCAGAAAACAGTGTTTTCTCTCATAGCATTTTCAACGTCGGCGGGGTTTATTTTTCCGCTTTCGTCGGGGTTGATAAACGTAACTTCATATCCGAAGTTCCGCATATCCTTCGCACTCTCTATCAACGCGGGGTGTTCGATTGCCGAAACTATTATGTGCTTCCCGCGTTCCGACGACGCGGCGCACACGCCTTTCAAAGCCCAGTTACCGGCCTCGGTTCCACCCGAAACGAAAAATATTTCTTCGGGCTTACAACCGAAAAGATTTGCTATTTTATCGCGCGATTTGAGCACGCCTTCCGACGCGGCGCGCCCCGCGCCGTGCTGCGACGAGGGATTGCCGTAATTTTCTTTAAGATACGGAAGCATTGCGTCTAAAACGCAGCTATCGAGCGGAGTCGTAGACGCGTTATCGAGATATATCATTTTCAAAAGAATCTAAAATCCTTTTTAAATATTCGTATTGTTTTTGGGTTTCGAGATACTCTCTTCCGAGTTTGGTGGAAGAGTCGAGTTCGTTGAGTTTTACGTTTCTGTTAGCTTCCAAAAACTTTCTGAGCGTGAACAGAACGGCGATAAACACGATTGCGGCAAGAGCCGAGAAAACTATAGTAAGAACGACGAACGTGCCGTTTTCCGCAGAGAACAGGCGGGTTGCAAAAACGATTGCAAGAACGACGAACGCCAGGAACGGCAAAACGGTAACGAGCAAATTTCTTTGGGCTTTCGTTTTGCGTTCGGCGAATACCGAACGCCTCTCGGATTTTTTCCGTTCGTTCTCTTCTTTGAGCGCGGCGGCGGTTTTTTCCGCTTCGTTCGCGCGGGTCCGGTATACCGAAGATAGTGATTTGAGGGCCTGTTTCTGCTCGGACGAGGAAAATTCTTTCACTCCGCCCGCAGTTTCGGCACATTCGGAAAGAGATTGAAAATCGGTGAAATTCCTTGAAAGAATTTTAAGTTTCAGAAAATAATAATCGCCGTTCCCGTCCGCAATGCCGTTTACCTTGCCGACAGCGTACAGCGCGGATTCGAAATCGCCCTCTTCGAGCTTTAATTCCGCTTTCTCCAAAGCCGATTTGATTTTCTCCGCGCGCGCGGCTTCCTCTTCGCTTCTGATTCTTTCGCGCTCGGCGAGCTGTTCGGGAGTTAATACCGCCGCTTCATCGTCGTCTTCGAGATATACGGGTATGTCGAATACAGGAATATCGCTTTCGTCGTCGGGAGTTTGCGTGTCGTCTATAACGAGCTCGTCCTCCCCGTCTGCGTTTTTGCGTATCTTGTATTTCCTGTCCTTATCGTCGTCAATCAGTCTTTCCTCTGCCATATATCCACCTCTTTATTTCTTTTTAGGAAAATGCGTTTTCAAGCGGTACGGAGTAAACCTCCCTCTGTAACGGCTCAAAGCGTAAGCGCAGTATTCCGCGTTTTCGAACACCGCGTAAACCCCGCTCCCCGAACCCGTCATATTGACTGAAAGCGGGTCGAAAGCCGAAAGCTCGTCGTACGCGGTCTGAATATCTTTTGAAAGTTTTTTCGCGGCAGACGCGAGCGCGTTATTCAAAGAAAGCGAATATTTGTCGTTTCTTTTAAGCGCCTCTTCCGTCTGTTGACTGCCGCAGCCGCAAAAATCACCGGTTTCGTCGAAAGTTTTAAAGCACTGCGCGGTGCTTATCCGCTCTTTCGGAGCAAGGAGCAGAAAATCAAGTTTGAGCGCGCTGTCGACAGGCTTCACCTCGTTTCCGCGTCCTGACAGTCTTGCATACCCGCCTGAAAGCATATACCTTGTATCACTTCCCGTCTTGTCGGCAAGAAGTTTAAGCCCTATCGGGTCGCATATGCCGTACAGTTTTGAAAGACCGTTCAGCACTCCCGCCGAATCCGCAGACGAACCGCCTGCGCCGAGACCCATAGGGATATTTTTATAGATAGTTATGTCTGCGCCGTCGGTGCCGTAATTGTTTATGAACAATTCTGCGGCTTTTACGGCGTTATTGTCCTCAAAAGCTATACTCTCGCTTCCGCAACCGTGCATAAAAACCGAAACAAGTTTATCCCTGCGCTTTTTAAGGACAACCAAATCATATAAATCGACGCTCGTCACAATGCTGTCGAGCAAGTGGAATCCGTCCTTAACCCCCGTAATATTCAAAGTTAGATTGAGTTTTGCGTAAGACTTTATACGGACGCTTTCCATAACGGCATTATAACACAACCAATCGGTTATTTCAAGAAAAATGACGGGGTGAATTTCACCCCGTCACCGAACTTCCGGTTCAGTTGTTTTTAGGTCTGTAAACAAGTATTCTCTCTTTACCCGAAAGCGGGAAAGCAAGTTCGGGGTTTGTCGCCTGAATTTCTTCGGGGCTTTGCAGAAGCTTTTTAGCCGTTTCCCAAAGTCCGTCGCCCGCGGTCGGTATGTAAACGCTTAACGCGCAGTCGTTTGACGCGAGTTCTTCTCCCTCTTCGGCTTCCGCGAGGTATTTCACTTTCACTGTTTCGCTTTCTGCCGCAGCGATTTTAAGCACAGCCTCCGCTTCGCACTCGCCTTCGGAACGCTGTCTGATATTTACTCCGCAAACCGCCACGGTTATATCTCCGCAGCCGCTGCCGAGTCCAGCGAGATTGACAGAGAACGGAAGGTTGACTTCCGTGGAATGTACTTCGCCGTTCTGCTCGTACAAAAGCGTAGCCGAAACGCTTCCCTCTATACCGTTTTCGGAACGCGCGTATTCCGCTTTCGGAAGCGCGGCAGCAAGGAACGCGCAGGAATAATCCAGCTTGGCTTTGCTTGCGCAAAGCCCCGTAACGCGCTCGGTATAAGATTTGATTTCTCCGCAAGGCGTCGAAGTTTCTTCCGCATAGGTCAGTTTCAAATTGTTTCCGCAAGAGAAAGCGTCGGAAATAACGGAAACCTCCTCTTCGTCGTAATACTGCCCCGCAAAGCCGAGCTGAGCGACGATTTCAACGTCGCATTTGCCCTTTTCTTCGTTGACGCGCGCGTTCACGCTTATTTCCTTAACCTCCGCTCGGCATACAGCCTTGCGCGCCAACAGCGCTTCTTCGCAGGCTATCTCCGATTTAAAAGGAATTATTCTGTCGAGGCACACAGGTTTCCCGCCGCGCACGGCAAGCAAAGATAAATATATCTCCCCGCTTATTTCAACCGCGCCCGCACGGCAGTTGCAGTCGAGAACCAAAACTTCCGCAGCCGGAATAAGAACGTCCTCCGCGTTACAGTCGAAATCATCCTCGACTTCGCTCTCTCCCGAAAACGTAACCGCTGTATACAGTTTTTGGTTTTCGCGGTTGCACACCGCGCCTTCCGCACTTACGAGCATATTTCTCTCCGCGGAAGCAAACACGGAAATTTCCGCACCGACTACTACGGCTACGAGATAAGAAGAGCCGTCGCGTTTTACCTGCGCCTTTTCGCAAGTAAGCGTACAGAGCGCGTTATGCGCGGGCGCAAGAGCATCGTCGTCGCAATAATGCGAAAACTCCGCGCCTTTCTGAATTCGGCAAAGCTTGCCGTTTTCGTCGGCGTACGCCACAGTGCATACAAGACGCCCGCCGTAGGTCACTCTGCCCGAAGCCGTTTCGCAGTTCGAAAGCGAAACCTGAGGATATACCGCAGTAACTTCGCCAATCTCCTGACCGGATAATCTGATTTCTACAATGGACTGTGATTTTAATACGGCAATGCGCCTTTGATAAGTCCCCGTTGAATACTGAGTTGATAAAGACATAAATCCCTCCCTCGGCACTGCCGATTATATACAAGGTATAATATGCCGTTGAAGCGGGGTATATTCCATTTTATTTTATTGCGGATTTCCTGTTATTCGGCGGCACGTTCGGAAATTTTAACCCTTCCGCAGAGAATTTCCGAATACGAATAAGCCGTTTTGCCGAGAAAATTTTTATCGTCTGGAGAGACGGTAAAAAGCGATGGATAAATACCGCTCAAAGTTGCGGCAAAAGTTACGAATTTATTTCTGCCGAGGTTGAGTTTTACCGTTACGGGTTTCTGGTTCAAGCCCGTAACCATATCTTTTATTGCTTTGATAGTTGTGTTTACTTTAATCATACAATTATTTTTGCCTGATTCTGGAAAAATTATGCGCCCGCAGGCAAGGCCTGCGGGCGTTTAAATCTATAAACGGTTTAAATTAAAAATCGTCATCATCGTCATCGTCGAAATCATCGTCGTCATCGTCGAAGTCGTCGTCTTCGAGTCCCGTAAGAGAATCGAGTTCGTCGTCGAAGAAATCGTCGTCCGAATTTTCTTCTTCCTCTTCTTCCAGTTCGGCGTCGAGCTCTTCCTGTAAAGTTTCGTCGTCTACCGTGAGATCGCTCTCAACCTCTTCTTCTATATAATTTTTCCACTCCTCGTCTTTTTCTATATCAACCTCCTCTTCCCTGTCGTACTCGCTGTCCTTTTTGCACGCTTCACACATCTTCTCGCCGTAACGCATCATATTTACTCCGCATACGGGACAAACCTCTGACTGTTCGATGTCGGCGTCAAGCGCCTCGTAATCTTCGTCGTCAAGGTCGGCAAACTGCAACTTATTTCCTTTCAATTCCGCGATGCAAACGTCGCAGTAATCTTGTTTTTCTTCGTCGATATAATTTAACTCGCATCTCGGACATTTAACGTATCTTACCATAACCTACCCCGTTTAACCGTTTTAATACAGCCTATGCGCATTTAAGCGCGTTGTGCTAAAACTTTGCTTTTTAATCGCGTTAAAAATTAACTTACTTTTCAATGAGTAACATTATATTAATATTTCCTTAGTTTGTAAACTGTTTTTACAAATATTTTTGCACTAATTTTAAATTTTTTTAAGCTTTAAATTCTCTCACGCGATTTAATATGCGCAACCCCCTTACACTTATGCGTAAGGGGGTTGAATTATTATTTAATTTTACTGTTCGTCGGAGTATACGTCGATATTTTTATCGTCGGTAGTATCCACTTTAATTCTCTGTTTCTTGTACGAAGGAAGCTTATCTTTGCGCTTTCTGAGTATTATGCGCGTTACGATTGCCGCCGCCGCGATAATTATAAGTCCGCCCGCAGTAACGCCGATTATGAAACCCGCTTTGGCTCCAGCGGAAAGTCCCTCAAACCAGGTCTTTCCCTTTTCGGGATATGACTGCAAATAATTGGTTTTAAGAAGATCCGAATACGCTTTTGCGTCGTTCTCGTTCATTTGACCGAGCAACGAATAATAGTAATCGCGTTTGTTCGCCGAAACATCGTTTCCGTTTACTTTGACGGTATCTTTCGAATATTCGCTCCAATCACCCTGAACGGCAATGAAATCTTTGTATTTTTCAACTGACTGCTTAGACCAGAAATGCTCTTCGTCATAATCCATTATACTTACATATGCCTGGATAAGCTCGTCTATATAATCTGCGTCGTCAGTGTAGAACGCGTATTTCAATGCTTTGGGAAGGTTTTCGTAAACCTTCTCGTCTATTTCTGCGATTTTATCGCTTACACCCTTGTATTTATCGTTAAGAGCTTTGATACTCTTGTTGTTCAGTACTTTACCGTCGGCTCCGCGCAAATCGCAAGCTAAAATATAGACATAATCGGTCATATTTTCGGTCTGTGTCGGGAACAAAATTTGTCCGTCAAACATTTCGGGCTTATACCAGTCGCTCGCAGCGTCCAAATCAAGCACGCATACGGGAGTATAATCGTCCACTATATCGCCGAAAGGATTGTAATAATCTCCGCTGTTTCCGTCATACTTGACACGGTTTACCGAGTATCCGTTTACAGAATAACCGTTAGCATTTTTTGAAACCGAATAATATATATATTTATTGGAATAGTCTATGAAAAGTATAGTCGGCTGACCGTTTGTAGTCATATAGAAAGTATCTTCACCGTCGACTTTGGTAACAAGTTCGCCGTTTTCGTTTATAACGGTTTTAATAAAGCCGTTGCTGTTTGCAATTAATACGTTCTCTATATTTCCGTTTTTGTCGAAAAGATACGTATAAGAGCTCGAAGCCGAACCGTCCCTTATAAGACACTTATCGTCTTCTGGATTGCCGGAAACCGAATTCCAGCCTGCTTTGAGAATATCCGTTTCCTTTTCGTTGAACAAAAGAGCCGCGCTCGTGCTTCCGAGACTGCTTCTCGTGCGCGTATAAAAAAGGTTGCCGTTCTGATAGCTTGAAATCGTATAAGTGAACGCGCTTCTGTTTACGTTTTCCGCGCCTTCGCCGTTAAACGGGGTAATGTTGAGGTTGTCCGTACTGCCTATGCCGATACCGTCGTATACAAGAGTACCGCAATTGACGTATTCGGGGTCTTTTGAGGAATCGTAGCCTTCTTCGCTGTTTTCAAAAGCTTTTGTAAGGTATTCGGTATAGTCTTTTGCGCCCGTTGCGAATTTGCGTTCCGCGCTCGCCGTTACGGTGTAAACCTGATTGTACGTCGAATAAGTTTTATTGAGCACGAAATCGGTAACCTTCATCGTGTAATAAACACGTGAATTAGTCAAATCGTTTTTATCGAAAGTCACGCTGTCGACGTTGTACGCGAGAAGAGTGTCGGATTTTTCCTTGGTATTGTAAGAATGAAGGTTTTTGACGCCCGTTTCCTCTCCGAAAAGTTTTTCGTCGGAAGCCACATACAAAAGATAAACGACGCCGTTTTCTTCAACGTAACGGTATTCGACGGTATTGTCGGAATACTGCACATAATAGTCTTTCATTGCTTCTGTTCCGTCAAGCTTCGTACTCTTGAACGCGAGAAACGAATTCTGCACTTCGCCGTCGCTGTTCTTTTCCGTCGACGGAGTGGAATAATAAACGTAATCGCCGTAAACGTAAATTCCCGCGTTACTGTTTCCCGAGTAAGCTATCTGTGGTACGACTGTCTGAACGTTTGAATAATTACGGTTTGCAAAATCCGTTTCGGAAATACGCATAACCGCACCCTTTACGACGCCGCCGTAGGTATTGTCGGCAGTATTTACTTCCTTGCCGTTGATAAAATAGATATAGTCGCCCTTTTTAACTGCAAATCCGCCGTTATCTTCTTTGGCAACTTCACCTTTGGAATAATTACCGTCCAGCGCGCCGGTTTTAAACGTGCTGCTGCACGCAGAAACGGTAAAAACGCCGACTGCGGCAACTGCCGCGGCTGTAAAGCATATAATTTTATTAAAAATCCTGCGCATATTGAGACTCCACCGAGTAAAACTATTTAATTACTTTATAAGCATTGAATATTATATACCAAACCGAAAGTTTAAGCAATAAATTTCGGCTTGATTTTAACGAAAATTTATTAAAAGGAGTGTTTTATTACGGAAAAATTCGCACTATTGAACTTAATTAAGGCATTGGAAGGACTTTCGGTAAAACCTGATAAGAACAATGCGGAAGAAAACCCGCCCCCCGAGCCGACCGAAACCCGAGCAGTACGGCATGAAAAGACAGAGGAAGTTCCCAATGTTATGGCGAGCGTTATTGAACGGCACGAAAGAATTTCGAACAGGGTACGTTCAAACGGCACACACACGAAATGAGAACGTAAAAAAATAAGAGAGGCAAAAAGCCTCTCGTATTTTCTGAATTATCTCTTCGAGAACTGAGGAGCGCGGCGAGCTTTTTTCAAGCCGTACTTCTTTCTTTCTTTGACTCTCGGGTCGCGGGTTAAGAAGCCCTCTTTTTTGAGTGCGGGACGGCATCCCTCTTCTGCTTGAAGAAGGGCGCGCGCTATACCGAGACGGATAGCGTTAGCCTGTCCGGTATATCCTCCGCCGTAAACGTTTACAAGAACGTCGTATTTGCTTTCTACGCCCAAAAGGGTAAGCGGCTGTTTAACGACATACTGCAAAACACCCTGAGGGAAATAATCCTCGAAAGCTCTTTCGTTTATTTCTATAACGCCCGTACCCGCGGGAACGAGACGAACGCGCGCGATAGCTTTCTTTCTTCTGCCTGTTCCCCAGAATTGAAGCTTTTTCTTTAAATTAGCCTTTGCCATATTTTAATCTTCCTCTTACCTTAATATAATTTCAGCTCTTCGGGCTTCTGCGCCGAATGGTTGTGTTCCGCGCCTTTATAAACGCGAAGCTTTTTAATCATATCCCTTCCGAGAGAGTTCTTGGGCAGCATACCCTTAACGGCTTCGTAAACGGCAAGGTCGCTCTTTTCGGCAAGCATTTTTTTATAAGAAATCTCTTTCAGCCCGCCGATATATCCGGTATGATAACGGTAGAATTTATCGTCGAGTTTTTTGCCGGTTAAAACTACTTTGTCGCTGTTTACCACGATTACGAAATCACCCGTGTCAACGTTAGGCGTGAACGTGGGTTTATTTTTACCGCGGAGTATGGCAGCCACCTTGGATGCAAGCCTGCCGAGGGGAATTCCCGCAGCATCGACAACGTACCATTTTCTTTCAACTGTCTCGGCTTTTGCCATATAGGTTTTCATTGTTTGCTCCTTAAATTACTATTTCAATACGAAATGTCTTTTTTTTAATAATCTTAAAACGTAAACTTATTTTATTATTTTATAAAATTTCTGTCAAGCCGTTTTGTATCGGGTTTACAAAGTTTTTTAAAATTTTAAAATTATTTTTTTTCGGCGCATAAAAGCTCGTTATAAAGTTTTGAATACTGTTTAGAAACCCCGTCCCAACTTTCATATACATATTTAAGCGCGCCTTCTCCCGCGAATTCAGCCGTCGCGGGGTTGTCCAAAATCCTTATTATGTTCTCAGCCCAGCGCTCCGCTCCGTCCTCCCAGACGAAA
This sequence comes from uncultured Christensenella sp., assembly GCA_910577875.1. Classification (GTDB taxonomy): domain Bacteria; phylum Bacillota; class Clostridia; order Christensenellales; family Borkfalkiaceae; genus Coproplasma. Next base: position 14,165 of record CAJTNY010000011.1, on the reverse strand, counting down.
CCGCTGACGCCGTCCTCGATTCTCTCCGAAGCGCAGCTGCCTTTTAGTGCCGCCGTGGGAGTCGCGTTAGCCGCCGCTTCCAAAACAACCAAACCGAACGTATCGAACGCAGACGGGAACAATAAAATATCCGCCGCGGCGTAGTAAGACGCGAGAAGTTTTTTATCGGTAATCTTACCCGTAAAAATCACGTTTTCCGTCAGTCCGAGTTCGCTCGCCTTCTTTTTGAGAGTTTTGCCGTAAGCGCCGTCGCCAACGATTAAAAATCTGAAATTCCCGTATCCGCGTTTTTTTACAATCGACAGAGCGGACAAACTCAACTGTACATTTTTTACTTCCGCAAGCCTTCCCGCAAACATAAAAGTAAAATTATTTTCAAGTCCGTACTCTTTTACGATTTTTTCGGTAATTTCTTGGTCTGCGGAAAGGGGAAGCATACCGGTGGCGTTGCCTATTACTCTGACGCTTTCGCATCTTTTATAGCCGTATTCCCTCAACACATCCACCGTCCCGCGGGAAACTGCGGTCACTACCGTACAGCCGTTTATGCAACGCATGATATAACCCATCATAAATTTTACGAGCAGTCTGCTTTTTAAACGGTTCTTGAATTCTTCTTTAAATTTTGTACGCATTGTAAAAACTACGGGTATACCGTATTTTTTACCGAGTTTAAGCGCGTACTTGGAAAGAATAAACGGACTTTGCAAGTGAATAATATCGAACCCGCCGTTTTTTATGAGTTTTTTTACGCTTCTGTCGAACTGAGGCAGTGCCGCACGGTAATCCTCATTGGACGGAACGGAAAAACAGCGGTGAATTTTCAGTCCGTCAACTTCTACGATTTCGGGATATTTCGGAACGAGTAATTCAACCGTATGCCCCTGTTCGCACAGTTTTTTGGATATATTCACCATACTCTCGTTAGGCCCGTCGAGATTGGGATAGAAACTGTCTAAAACCTGTAAAATCTTCATTGTCGGTTCTGCCTTCTGCTTCTAACGAATTTTCTTATAAACTCGAAAACTATAATGCCGAGCCCTATTATTATATAGATGTAATATACGGACAAGCGCCAGGCGAATACCGACCAGCTCAAAACACTGCCTGTGATAAAAGCGGAAAATGCAATCGTTCCCGTACTCTCGATAGCGCCCGAATTCCCCGGGGTCGGTATTATCGCGACGCTTTGGGTTGCGTAAACGTTTAAAGCCATAACCGAAATAAGCGTCGAAAATCCGCCGTCGCCCTCGCCGAACGCGGAAAACATTTTCATAACGAAAAACGGAAGCGCGAACCTGAAAAGTACTTCGGCTATACACAGGACGATAAGCACTACGAAATTTAACGGCTTATGCGACATTATTTTGAAAGAAGCGCGGAAATCATCGACTGTTTTGTATGCTTTCGACATCGCTTTTTCTTTGTCCTTGACTATTCTTAATTTGAATCCTATCGAAATAAACAGCGACGCAAGCTTATGGGCAAATTTAGGAAAAAGTACGAACATCAATACCATTACAGGCAAAAATAAATTCGCGGCTATACCAATCCACGCTCCCACGAGAATAGTTGTCTGCCATTTCGCATCGCCTATGCCGGATAACGCGCCGGTATTGAAAGCCATTAGAAGAAGGCTTATCGTACACATACAAAACATCTGGGTAAAGTATTTGATTAGCACCACCGCGCTCGAAATTCCGCCGGAAAAACCTTTCTTATGAAGATAATAAATCTGCATAGGCTGACCGCCGACCGCGAACGGAGTTACACTGTCGTAAAATTTCCCCAAAAGCTGGACTTTAAGACTTGTGCGAAGATTGCATTTGCCCGTAGTCGTTTTCATAATCACGGCGTATTTCATCCAGTCGCATAAAAGAATGGATAAAATAACCGCAAGCAGTACGAGAGCAAACCTCCAGTCGCTCCCCGCAATGACCGTACCGAAAGACTGAGATTCGCCCATATCTTTTGCGATTCCGAACATAGCCCATATACCGAGTCCTATCGCAACGGCGAGCAGGATATAGCTCAACCATCCGTATTTACTCTTTTTGGGCGGTTCTACCGTTCTTCCTTCGAAATTTTTGAACGCGTCGTTTCCGCAATCGGTTCCGATATTAAATTGTTCGGGATTTTCTTCGTTTAAACTCATATCTGAAACCTATTCAGGGCGTTTTAATATTTATGCGTAATCTCCGCCGAATCGGCTATATACACTGTATTATTTTAATATCGCTTTAATTCGTTTTATACCTGCCGACACATTTTCCTGTTTGGTAATTTTGAACGTACCGAGTTCGCCTGTTGAAGATACGTGCGGTCCTCCGCATATTTCTTTGGAAAATTCGCCGATAGAATAAGTTTTGACTGTTTCGCCGTACTTGCTTGCGAACACTCCGACAAAACCGCCGTCTCTCGCCTCTTCCAGACTCATTTCCTTTAAAACCACCGGAATGTTCAGTTTAATTTGTTCATTGATTAAATTTTCGACTCTCTCCACTTCTTCCGGCGTGAGCTTGCGCGCGAAGTTGAAATCAAAGCGAAGTCTTTCTTCGTTGATGTTACTTCCTTTCTGCTGTATGTCGGGCGAGCAGACGATTTTAAGTGCGGCGTTTAAAAGGTGCGTTGCTGTATGGTACTTCGTAGCCGTTTCCGAACTGCTTTCAAGACCGCCCTTGAACTGTCCCGCAGCAAGCACCCTGCTCTTTTCCCTGTGCTCGGCGAACGCGGCTTCAAAGCCCTGTTTATCGACCGTCAAACCGTTTTCGCCCGCCAGTTCTTCCGTAAGTTCCAAAGGGAAACCGTAGGTATCGTAAAGTCTGAAAGCCTGTTTACCACCGATTAACGTTTCTTTAACATAAGAAGGGTTGCTCTTTAACATAAACTCATTTTTGCGTTCCAAAGATGCAACGCACTTTTCGAATTCCTTTATGCCCTGCGCGAGCGTTGCTTCGAATCTGTCCGCTTCCTTTTTAATTTCGCCGAGAATATATTCTTCATTTTCCCGTAGGCGTGGATATGCTTCGCCGTAAATTTTTTCGATGAATATCTTCGCCGCGCCAATCATCGCCGAACTCTCTGCGCCGAGCTGACGGCAGTAGCGTATTGCCCTGCGCATAAGACGTCTTAAAATATACCCCGCGCCCGTGTTCGAGGGCTGAATACCCTGTTCGTCGCCTATAAGCATAACCGCGGTTCTCGTATGGTCCGCTATAATACGCATAGCCTTCGTATCCTCTCCTTCGCCGTATTTCCTTCCGCTTATACGTTCGAGCTCCTCTATTACGGGCGAGAACAGGTCGGTCTTATAACCGTCGGAAAGTCCGTTCAGAAAAAGCAGCATTCTGTCAAAACCAAAGCCCGTGTCCACGTTCTTGTTTTCAAGAGGCTCGTAGCCGGTTTCCGTCTTCTTATACTGCATATAAACGTCGTTGCCTATTTCCACATAGTCGTCGGGAAACACGGGGTTTTTCTTTCCCGCGTCGAGCGGATAGAACCATTCGTTGTCGGGTCCGCAAGGCGTACCGACGGTACCTTCGAGTTCCCACCAGTTATCGGATTTGGGGAGAAAATAGATATGCTCGGGCGCAATTCCCAGATTTTTAAGAAATTCCGCCGTTTCGTTGTCGCGGGGAGCAGACTCGTTGCCCTCGAACACCGTTACGCACAGCTTGTCCTTTTCAAGTCCGAAAACCTTCGTCAAAAGTTCGAAAGTCCACGCAGTTTTTTCCTTTTTGAAATAATCGCCGAGCGACCAGTTCCCCATCATTTCGAAAAACGTAAAATGAGATGCGTCGCCGACGGACTCGATATCAACTGTGCGCACGCAGCCTTGAACGTTGCACAGCCTTTTTCCGTCCGGATGTTTCTTGCCCAGCAAATAAGGCATTAAAGGCTGCATACCCGCAACGTTGAACATAACGCCCGTGCTTCCGTCACCTATAAGCGAAACCGCGCCTATATCGACATGTCCTTTACCCTCGTAAAAGGATAACCATTTTTCTCTCAACTGTTTTGATGTAATTTTCATAATCTCATTCCTTTACTATCGTATAACCGTTTTTGCCGTCTTTGACCGCATAGCCTAACGCGCTTATCTGCGCGCGGAGCGCGTCCGCCTCAGACCAGCTTTTAGCCTGTTTCGCATGCCATCTCTTTTCCGCGAGCGCCTTTACTTCGTCCGGGATTTCTTCTGTATTTTTCGCGCTTATTTCATCGAAATATTCTTTAGTCTGCTTTTTGAAAAGTCCTAAAAGAGAATATGTTTTTCTTACCTGATACACGTCATCCGCCGCCTGACAGTCATTTGCGGCGAGCTTTTTATTAATCTCTTTGAAAATCCCGAACAGATCCGAAAGCGCGAGCGCGGTATTGAAATCGTCGCCCATAACACGGTCGAACCGCTTGTCTATTTCCGTATTGCCCGATAAACCTTTACCGAACTTGTCTTCGACCTTTTTTATAACGGAGTAAAACTCCGAAACGTGTTTTTCAGCTTCTTCGAAAACACCGTCCGTAACGTTTATATCGTTTCTGTAATTCGTCTGCAAAAGCGCGAATTTGATAGCTTCGTTCGAATACTTTTTCAGCAAATCTTCCAAAAGCAGGCTGTTGCCGAGACTTTTTGACATCTTCTGTCCGTTCACTTTTATAAGTCCGTTATGCGTCCAGTACTTTGCAAACTGCTTACCGGTAAGACTTTCGGTCTGCGCTATCTCGTTCTCGTGATGGGGAAAAATCAAATCCCTGCCCCCGCCGTGAATATCTATCTGTTCGCCGAACGCTTTTCTGTTCATAGCCGAACACTCGATATGCCAGCCCGGTCTGCCCTTTCCCCAAGGCGAATCCCAGCTTATTTCGCCGCTCTTAGCCGATTTCCAAAGCGCGAAGTCCGCAGGAGTTTTCTTCTCTTCTCCATTCTCGACGCGCACGCCGTCGAGCATATCTTCAACCGAACGGTTCGACAGACAGCCGTAACGGCTGAAACTCGTCACGTCGAAATAAACGTCTCCGTTTTTCGCGGCGTAAGCGTGTCCGCTGTCTATGAGTTTTTCGATAAAATCGATTATATTTTCAATATTTTCGGTAGCTTTAAGCCAAAGCGTCGGTTCGCCGACGTCGAATTCCGCCATTATTCCGTCGATTTTTTTAATCATATCGGCGGCATACTTGTCCGCGGGTATACCCGTTTCTCTGCTCTTGTTTATTATTTTATCGTCGACATCCGTGTAATTTCTCGCATAAGTCACTTCGTAACCCTTTTTTTCGAGAAATTTACGCATTATATCGTAAATCAAAGCCTGATAACCGTGCCCGATATGCGCTTCACCCGATACCGTGATGCCGCAAGCGTACATTTTAACTTTACCGTCTTCAAGCGGTCTGAATTCTTCTTTTGTGCGCGTAAGCGTATTATAAATTCTCATTTTTTCCTTTCTCCTCTTCCAGCCGCTTAATCCGCTCTTCGAGTTCGAACGAACGCTCTCTCAACCGGCAGATTTCTATAAGATACGGGTCCTGCTTTTCCTGAATCAGGTCGACGCTATCCTTGCTTCCGTTTATGCGGACGACTCTTGCGGGGACCCCGACAACCGTCGCGTGCGGCGGAACGTCCTTTAAAACAACCGCGCCCGCTCCGACTTTTGCATAATCCCCGACGGTAATATTACCGAGGACTTTCGAGCCTGCGGAAATCACGCAGTTTTCACCGACCGTCGGGTGACGCTTACCCGTTTCTTTTCCGGTTCCGCCGAGAGTACAGCCTTGATAAATGACTGTGCCCGTTCCGACTTCCGCCGTTTCACCTATTACGACTCCTTCGCCGTGGTCTATAAACACTCCCGAGGCAATTTTCGCGGCGGGATGAATTTCGATACCCGTTCTGCGCTTGCAGTACTGCGAAACCATTCTCGCAAGAAGTTTTAAGTGCATTCGGTAAAGTCTGTTTGCGAATCTGTGCATAGATAAAGCGCGCACACCCGAATAAGTAAGAAAAATTTCAAACTTATTCCGCGCGGCAGGGTCATTATTCTTAGCCGCCGCTATATCCATTCTCAATCGCTTAAAAAACATTTCAACTATCCGCTTGCCGATTTAAAATAATCAAGTACTTTACATTATATGTTTTACAGTCTTTAATTGCAAGCGATTTAATACTTCCGAAAAAAACTTGCGGAGCCGTTAATTTTTATTTATGTTAAAAATTTACAGTTTTAAAGAGATTATGTTAAAATATCTGTTAATTCCCTTGACTTACAAAGTTATATCGTGATACTATAATATTAAGAAAAACATATTTGTTAAATATTCACACGGAGTAGACTATGAAAAGGGAAAGAATAGAAGAAATTGCAGAAATACTCGACAAACGCGGCAAAATGACGCTCGAACAGCTCGAAGAAGTTTTTCCGAACGTTTCGCAGATGACTTTAAGACGCGATTTATTCCAACTCGAAGAGGACGGAAGAATTATCCGCATCAGAGGCGGCGCAATGTCCGTAAAAGAAGTTCAGAAAGTTTCCGGCGAAGAATATACGAAAAAAACGACTATCAATACCGACGCGAAAATTATCATAGCACAGAAAGCCGCCGGACTTATCGACGAGAATTCTAGCATCTTCTTAGACGGCGGTACAACCGCAATGTATCTTTCAAAGGAAATGCCCGATATCAAATGTAACGTTTTCACTAACGGAATCGCGGTCGCTATGGAACTCGCACAGAAAAAGAATCCTAATATAACCGTTGTCGGCGGACAGCTTATGAGGGAAAACCTTTCCACCGCCTCGCCTGCGGCAAAAGAATATTTCGACAGAACGAATTTCGAAATCGCAATCGTTTCGGCTACCGCGTTCACTCCCGAACAGGGCTTTTCCTGCAACAGTCAAATAGAGAGCGATTTATTGAAGAGCGTATTTAAAAAAGCAAGACACGTTTATATGATGCTCGACAGCTCGAAAATAGGCAAAATCAATCCCTATACTTTCGCGCATATAGAAGATATAGACGTTCTCATTACAGACGAACATTTCCCCAAAGAATATAAACAGCTTTTCGAGGAACACAATATCGTCGTAATGTAATCCGCATCAGTTCAAACACCTGAAAAATTACAAAATTCCCGCCCGCGCATAAAGCGCGGGCGGATTTTTCCGTTTCAGTCGCTCCATTTGTGCTTATCTAAAACCCTATCTTTTATATCGTCGTAATATTCGAAATATTTTTCGCGGATTTGTTCCGGCGTTAAAGCTTCGCCTGTCAGATTAAGCATTTCGTCCAACTCTTCTGGCGAAAAATCAGACGGACAAAATTCGCCGTCAAATCGTTCCGCAAGTTTCATTAAATCCCAGCCCGTAGCTTTCATAGCAATATTTCCTCTTTTTTAACGGTTCTTCTTCGCCGTTTCCAATACATTGAGATATTCCGTCATATCACAGTCTCTGTCCGAATAACTGTAATAATATTGCGTCATTGAGTCAACCGTACCGCTGAAACCTTTAATCGAACCAGACCAGGTTTCGCTTACCGTATAAAAGCGGAAAAGCCCATTGCCCCAAAGCCCGTAGACTATTGTAAGCCCCGTATCGTCCGCATCCTCGCCTTTTTTCCATACGCAATTATTCGAATCGTTGCCTTTTCTGAGCATTTTCATAGACGCTTCGTCGCTGTTTAACACATCGGTATCAAGCGTCATAACAACAAGTAAAGTACCGTCGTCCGTTTCGGTAATCATCGATTTTTTTATTGCGTTCTCCGCAAGTATATTTACGTTGCCTCTTATGGTTACGTTGTCCCTACCGGCGTTTTCGATAATATCCGCTTCAATATTTTCAGGCTCGATAAAACTGCTCTTTTTCATTTCAATATCGGGTTTGCCCCAATCACTGCCCGTTTTCCAATTACATTCGAGCAAATTTCCGCCGAGCGTATTGTGTTCCTTTTCCGAAACGCTTATTTTATCGCCTTCGAGCCTGTAAAGTAAATTGGTTTTATCTGTTATCCTTGTTCTCGCGCTCTCGAAAAGAGATTTTAATCCCGAAATCACACCGCCCGATTCGATAACTTTTTTTATCGTGTAATGGTAACGGTATCCGCAGGTATTTTCGCTTTCGTTAACCCTTAGATAAAACTCCTGTCTTTTTGCCTCCGCATAACCGTTCGAACCCAAATCGGTTTCACCGTCTTGATTACTGAAATAAGCATATTTGTCAAGCGTCCGTTCGTTATAACAGGCGTAAGCAAAAAGCTTAGCGGCGGCTTTGCAAGCCGCCGTGCCGACGGCCGAGTTTTCAAAATCCACTTCTCCGTCCGCATCTGTATATCTTTGCGCCACGGCTTTGTATTCTTCGACAGCCACTCTCGAATACCGTTCGTAAGCGGCGGTCTGTTTCGGCGCGACGTCTATATCCTGCATGATGCCGCCGTTATCGACTTCTACCGATTTACCCTTTTTGCAGCCCGAAAGAAAGGCGCATACAAGCATAACCGGTGCGATTAAAACCGACAAAACCTTTACAAACTTTTTCATAACAATGATTATAACACTAATGCTGTTTTTTGGCAACCTGTAAAAGTGAAAATGTAATGAAAAAATATGATAAACCGTCAATTCCTCTCTTCTATAAAAGCCGTACTCCACATTGATAAACCGAACCTTTTAGCTATATGCTCGCATTTACACGTGAACGCGTAAAATATTCCAAAACCCTCACCGTAAAGGGTCTCCAGATTTCCGAGTCCTTTCGATATGACCGCCGAACTTTCTTTCAAAAGTCTTTTAACTTCCTCCGACACTTCTTTCAGATAGGTACCGGCTACGCCGCTGCCGTTGTCGACTATTTCGGAAACTTCGCCAAGGTTCACCTCTTCCGCATCTTTACGCGTCGCGTCGTTTATAATCGGCTTTCCGCGTACCACGGAAATTACCGAGATTTTAGGATATATTTTTTTTATAACCTTAATCAGAATTTTATCCAATACTATTTCACCGCAGTTATCGTGAAGATAGCAAAGTGTTTTTGCGTTTTTGAGTTTATTTTTAAAATTTTTGAGCGTAATTTTGTTTATGTTCGCCCGCTCAGCCGCGGCAAATACCGTTTCGATGCTTTTCTCGTTTAAGTCGCTCAGTCTCGCAAAATCTATGTAATTGGACGCCGAGGCGAACTTTAAAGCTTCTTCCAGCGGATCGGAAGAATTAGCTGCGCGAGAATAAATCTCAGGCTCCATATCTAACAGAAGTTTATTGAAAAGCGATTTTTCACGCGAATAATCTATTCTGCAACCGAAAATACTGCGGTGAAGCCTGTCTATTTCCCGCATTAATACAGGTGCGCAACAATCGCTGGGAGCCGTTTCGCACAGTTCTCTCACATCGCGTTTAAATTTTTCGAGTTTCGATTTATCAGGTTTTTTCCTTTCGACTTTTTTTATCTGGCTGTTAAAAAGACAGCTTCGGCATTCCTTATCAAGTTCCATAAAGTTATTATATCAGGCATCAAAACAAATAGCAACCGCAAGCGGTTGCTATTTGTTTTATACTTTATTTATTACACCAGCAAAAAGCGCGACGTTCTGATAATTCGTTACTATAAACCCGAAAGATTTATTCACTGTAAAATCTTCGTAAACTTCGGTATATTCGTCGGGCCCGGGCGCTCCGGCACCCGGAATATAGGTCACTGCCGCTCCCTCTATGCCTCTTCTGTTTACGGTTAAATCCGCAACGTGTACGATTTCATTGCAGTAAGCTTTATCGTCTGTCAGCGCCGTAAAATCGCAGGCAGCTTCATCGAACAGCGAATTTAATCCGAACTTATTTTTTAAAACTTCTTTTATATCGCCGTTACAGGACGCTTTGAATTCGGGGAACAGACAGCGCGTATAATAATGTATTTTATTTACGTCGTCTTTCTCGCCGTAACCGGTCAGCGAATTTACGTTTGACACGGTTTGCTCGGTAAACACTTCGCCGATACCGTAATCTTCGCTCGGAACGATAAATTTGATTTTATATCCACCTATCGGTTCCGTGTAAAAAGTCGAATATTTGTCAAACGACTGAACTCTCCCGCTTAAATAATACCCCTGTAACAGCTTTACGTCTTTTGTCGTTCCGTCCGACTGTTTAAACTCATACTTTTCGTCTAATAAAGGCAGTTCATCGCCGTAATTATTCCACAAAGTTTTGAGATAAAGCGTATTAATCAGCGTAAAAAGCGTTTGTTCCGACAGCTCGAATTTATTATCAATAAGACCTTTTGTCTGTTTTTTAACGAAACTGCGGACAGATTTATTTGCGTTTTTGTTGTCGTTCTTGAAATCGGCGGAATAAGAATAACTCAAATAATAATCGGACAGAGCGTCAATACACTGTTGCTTTACTCTTGTTCCTTTGTTTACCCAAACCGAATTGCCGAGTTTTAGAGTGTGCTTTACTTTCAGCCCGTCTTTATATTCGATATTAAGATTTTCGTATAAACGCGGAAAATACGAGAGCATTTGCTCGCGTGTAACACCGAGCGCGTCCAATAATTCTGCGCGCGTCCTGCCGCCCGCGCACTCGGAAGCAAGCGCAAGTGACATATATGCGGAAATCGGAGATACGACGAAGTTTTCTGAATTTTCGTACTCCGCATAAACAGACGAAACGAACGCCGAAGAAAATTCATCGACTGTCAGTAAGAATTCCTCGAAACTCAGCTCGTCCCTGTCTTCACGGACAAAGCCTCCCGATAAATCGCGGGGTTTGCCGAGTAAAGTACTTTTAGTGCAAGAAGGCAGAGTTAAAGCACAGACAACGGTACAGGCGATTATGGCAATTGTTTTTAATTTAGTATTCATAACAACCCTCCATTTATTACAAAAACGAATTATAAGCGTGTTTTGTCCCGCATATTTGAAATAAAATTTTTGGGCCGTATTTTAAACCTTACAGTTCCGCTTAACCACAGACGCCGTATTTCAATAATTTTCTTCGCGTATTTCGAAATAGCTTTGCGGATGCGAACAAACAGGGCAAACCTCGGGAGCATTTTTGCCTACGATGATATGCCCGCAGTTTCTGCACTCCCAGACTTTGACCTCACTTTTTTCGAATACTGAAGCAGTTTCGACGTTTTTTAGCAAAGCCCTGTAACGTTCTTCGTGGCTTTTTTCGATTTCTCCGACCAAACGAAATTTTCGTGCGAGTTCCGGAAAACCTTCCTTTTCGGCGGTTTTTGCAAATTCTTCGTACATATCCGTCCATTCGTGATTTTCGCCGTTAGCGGCGTCTGAAAGATTTTCCGCGGTCGAACCGATGCCGTTCAATTCTTTAAGCCACATTTTAGCGTGTTCTTTTTCATTGTCGGCGGTCTTCGCAAAAATCGCAGAAATCTGTTCATATCCCTCTTTTTTTGCAGCCGAAGCAAAATAAGTATATTTATTTCTCGCCTGCGACTCTCCTGCAAAAGCGGTCTGTAAATTCTTTTCGGTCTGTGTTCCAGAATATTTGTTCATATTTATAACTCCTTTTTATTGATGTTCAAATTATACCATAAATATAACAAACAGTCAATATAGGTTGAAAATTTTACAATTAAAACGGGCGCGATTTGTTGCGCCCGTTTTTTAAGTTTTAATCTTTTTTTGCTATCATAAATACTTTTACCAAAAGTTCGAGTATTTCCAGATAAAGCCACATAAGCGTTGTAACCATCGAGAACGCCGCAAGCCACTCGTACTTTTTATCCGCGCCGTATTCTTCAAGACGTTTCATATTGTTTAAATCGACTAAAATCATAAACGCCGCCCAAAGCACCATTATGGCGCTTATACCGAGCTGAATCCAAATATTGCTCATTACCGCTTCAAAAACAGGTACGAACAACGACAATAAATACCCCAAACCTTCCAAGAGCACAAGGCTTATAAACGAAATGAGTACGAATTTTACAAAGCTACCCGAAACCCTTTGCCCCAAAAGTCTGAATACCGCCCAAGAAACCAAAAACACCAAGCAGGTACCTAGAAAAGCCATAAGCGCAACGCCGGGTATTATAATATCAAACAATGCCGATACGACACCCATTACAAGACCTTCTAAAATACAGTATACAAATCCCAACACGCCGGCTGTTTTCGGCACGAACATAATAACAAAAGATATAATTATAAGCGGAATTGCCGAAAAACCGAGTATAACCAGAAGCGTAGTCAATGCTCCCTCGTTTCCGGTATCTATAAAATGAAACAACAACATCGCGCTAGCAACTGCCGAAATAATGGTTACCACGCAAAGCAAAACCGATTTCCAAGCCATTGACTTCATAGAAACCGTATTTTCGTCGGCAGTCGAGTACCTGCCGTCTTTACTTCCTTTAACAACCCGTCTTAAACTGGGATTTCCGTTTAAAGTCATATATTATTCCTTTATGTTTTTTATTCTTATTATAGCATACCGCAAAAAAAAGTCAATATTATTGAAAAAAATAAGAAAATGTATTCATCTTTAACCTAAAACACATTTTTATTATATTAATATTAACAACTTTAATCAACTGCCGGCGACCAATTTGCCGTAACGGTTATATTACCGTCATAATAATATTTACCGCTTTCAAACGGTTCGCCGTTTATTGAAAAACCTGAAAACGAATATTTTATCCCGTTCATTGTCGCATATTTCACGTTCGGCTCGGTAATTTCAAAATCTTCGCCGTACCTAACATATTGAAAATCTTTGTAATTATGCCGCATTTCACCGTAGTCATAGGTTATTGTATATGTTTTGGGTACAAATTTTCCGTATATGTAAATATCTCCCCAATTATAACAACGGTATTCATCATTCATAACCGAGCTACCAAAAGAAGTATCGTAATACCATTTATCAAAATTATAATGTTCCTTTTCGGGTATAGGCAGTTGAACCCATTCCCCATATTCCGTATCAATGGTTTTCCATTCCTCACCGTCAATAATAAGATGCAATTTAGCAGGTTTGGGAGAAACTTTTGCCACCAATTTAAAATCTTGCGTAGACCTGCCTTCTTTAAATTCGACATCGAAACTGTGGCTATGCCAACTTATGAAATCATATCCTTTTATTTCAGGAATATAATCCGCTTTAAAAAGTTCGCCTTGCTCAACGGTAACTTTTTTAAGAATATGCTCATTAATTCCGTTATACCACCAAACGTATGTAACAGTAATATCATACGACTTAAACACTTTTAAAGTATATGTTGTAGAATAACTACCGTCAGGAAAGGATACTTCAATATAAAAAGTATTATTTCCTTTATCTAAATCAACAACTTTATTTGCAATTAAATTGTTATCCGTATCATAAACTTTCCAAACTGCGCCGCTCGTGACACTGACTAAATTAAAAAGCTCCAAAGAATTTTTGGTCTTTTCGACGGATATTTCTATTATTGTTCCGGTCGTTTTCTTATCATTAATACTGATTATTTGCGGTGCAGTAGCTGTTACTTCGCTTGAATCGCTGTTTGATTGAGATGAACAAGCGCAAAAAAATATATTTATACTCAAAATCAAAAATAACGTTATACAAAGACACTTATTTTTCTTCATAATGTCCTCCGATTTATTATTTTTTTCTTGTCGTTTGTGGATTTCATAGGTAAATTTACAATGTCGGATTTAATTTTTTTATCGTTCATTTGGTTCTCCTTAAAATAAAAAAGTGCGCCAGCCGAAGCCAACGCACAAAAAACGCAAACTCCAACTGTCGCCAAACAATTATTACGCAGTATGGATTTCGTTCCAATATTTACGCAAAAGGAATTTGCATTTTTATCAAATACAAAACGCAAATAAAGAACGAAATATCTATTAAAATAAAAAAATCCCCATACTCCTGATTAGGGTATAATAATTGTTTGGCAAAATTAGTATATCACACCGTAAATCAAAAATCAATTATTCATTAATAAGATTTTAATTTGACACTTACTATATTAAGAATTGCACCTTTATCTCACTCAGGAGGATAATCTGCATTAAATTAAAAGACATAGCAAATGCTATGTCTTTTAATTAAAATCCGGCAATTCCCTATCCTCCCGATTCGTGTCCAAATCAGTACTTTCGGCGTAATAGAGCTTAACAAAAAGTGTGAACGCCGCATAATTACTCCTATTCCTACTTCTGCTTTTGCT
>CAJTNY010000010.1 GCA_910577875.1 uncultured Christensenella sp. | reverse complement strand
TGACGGAAAACTCCGCCAGCCTCCACGGTAAATGGGTTAGGCTGCGGTATGCCGTTACCAAGCTCCCATAAACCTTTACTCCCAGCATTCACCCACTTTTGGCAAAAGCAAGCAAACACCAGAAACTTCATCGATATGCCCTTTGACGGTATTTTACCCCCGCCTTCGCATCAATGGCGATTGACTAGAATACTGCACCACTATATCAATCGAAGAGAGTGTATCACAATATTATATTAAAGTCAATAGAAATTTAACACATAAAATTTAAAGGAGAGTCATGTGCTCTCCTTATATATAAATAATTTGATTCATTGCGTTCTTTGACGTACATAATATGCAAATTTTTTAAGAAAATCGGTATCCCCGTCAATACTTTCGAGAATTTTTATACAGTTTTCGCAGAGAAAATCGGAAGTTATCTTGCTTCCGTCAAGTCCGTAAAGACGCACGCTTGTATATTTCCCTTCTTCTCTGTCTTTTCCCAAACTCTTACCGATATTTTCAAAACTGCCTTCGACGTCGAGAATATCGTCCGTATACTGAAAAAGAAAACCGAGTTCTTTACCAAGAAGTTTAAGTTCCGAAAAATACTTACCTCCGCTAAGTATACTCGGTACCGCAAGCGCCGCCATAATCAGCTTGGAAGTTTTATTTTCATAAATAAAACAGAGAGTATTTTTATCCACGGTTTCGTCGTTTTCATGAAGCAAATCGGCAGACTGCCCGGAAATCATACCGTTTATTCCGGCGCAGTCGCATATATATTTCGACGCAGAAATAAAATTGCCGCCATTAAAACACTCTCCGAACAGAATCGAGTAAGCGGTATTGAGCAACCCGTCGCCCGCAAGAATAGCGTTGCCTGCACCGAAAACTTTATGATTCGACGGCTTGCCACGCCGATAATCATCGTTATCCATATCCGGCAGGTCGTCATGAATAAGCGAATATGTGTGAATAAGCTCCAAAGCCAATGCAAAATTCAAAAGTTTTCCGCTTTCAACTCCGAGCAAATCGCCAACCGCCAGCATAAGAACCGGACGGACGCGTTTACCGCCTAATTGAAGGCTATATTTTAAACTGTCGGAAAGTATCTGAGGTTTACACTCAAGATTAGAGCAAAACCCGCTTAAAACTTCTTCAAACGTATGCCGATATTCATTAAATTTTTTATCGAAATCTATCAATTCGCGCTCCTCAACGCAGAAATATATGTATTGTACATTAACATAGTTATAGTCATAGGTCCTACGCCTCCCGGAACAGGCGTTATATACGAACACTTTTCTTTGACGTTTTCAAAATCAACGTCTCCGCAAAGTTTGCCGTGTTCATCTTTATTCATACCGACGTCGATAACGACAGCTCCGTCTTTTATCATATCAACTGTAATCAATTTAGCTTTTCCGACAGCCGCAACTATAATATCGGCATTAAGGCAATGTTCTTTAAGATTTCGGGTTCGGCTGTGGCAAACCGTTACGGTAGCATTTGCATTCAATAAAAGCATTGCCATAGGTTTACCGACAATATTAGACCTGCCGACGACAACAGCGTTTTTACCGCTTAAATTTATATTTTCGTATTCGAGAATTTTCATTACTCCATTTGGAGTACAAGCGACAAGGCTTTCTGTGCCAAGACACAAGTTACCTATACTATTCGCCGAAAACCCGTCCACGTCTTTGCTTTCCGGAATAAGTTTTAATGCTTCATCGGAATCAAGATGTTGCGGTAACGGCAACTGCACTAAAATTCCGTTAACATTATCGTCCCCGGCGAGCTCTATAAGCAACGCATTTAAATCTTTCTGCAAAGTTTCTTCGGGAAGATAGTACGCGAAAGACTTTATGCCGACTTCTTCGCAAGCTTTGATTTTATTGCGCACGTAAATCTGCGAAGCCTGATTATCCCCGACGAGAACGACTGCAAGACCTATATCCTTCCCAGTATTTTTCTTGAATTCGGAAACGTCGGCCCGAATTTTTACGCGCAACTCCGCCGCTATTTTCTTTCCGTCGAGAATCTTATACATTTTTCCTGTCCCTGATTATCTCCGAAAGAATACCGCTGACGAAAGACGCGCTCTTCTCCGAAGAATACTTTGAAGCGATATTTGCCGCTTCGTTTACCGAAACGGCTTCAGGAATGCCGTCAAAATACATAATTTCCGCTAACGCAATCATCAATATGCTTCTGTCAGCAGGGAAAAGACGTGATTCCGGAAAAAGCCTCGAACGCTCGTCCAAAATACGCACAATCTCTTCGCCGTGTGCGTTTATAGTATTAAGTATAGCCGAGCAATAGCGGATATCGTCTTCGGTGAGTTTTTCGGACTTATAAAGCGCACGAACGAAACTTTCATCCGCGTTTTTTGTAAACTGTGTTGCAAATACTATTTTAAAAAGTGTTTCTCTTGCCGACTTTCTCATATAACTCCGTTAAATACAAATATTCCCTTAAAATTTTTAAGGGAATAAACGTAATATTTACAATGCCGAATTTTCGGGGAAATTTACGTCCTGAATGTGAACGTCAACCTTCGCAACCTTATATTTCGTCATCGACTCGACGTTGTGTTTTATTGACTGCTGAATTTTGAAAGCAAGCGACGGAACGTTATAGTTACTGTCTACCTTTACGCTTATATCTGCGATAATGCCTTGTTTTTCAAAATTGAGCTTTACGCCCTTGTTCTTTGTGTTGAGAAGAGAAACCCCGTCGACTTCGTTTATAGCCAGCGCAACTATACCGCTTACTATACCCGAATTATAAGTTACTTTCCCCTTTTGCGTAGAAGTAGGGTCGTGTCTGATATGTGCCATAATTTTCTCCTTATCGTTAGTATAACACAGTTTTTTTTATTTTGCAACTACAATATTAAACTTGTGAGTAAACAGGCATAATAATTATATTCAAAGGATTAATTCCGGCCTCTTCTTTAAGACAATTGTATATCGAAAGTGCAGTTGTCATATCCAATTCGCTGGAATTGATAAATACGTTTACGTTATCCGAATCCATACCTATAGAAACTACTGCGTCTGAAAAACCTTTTGATTTAATCATTGTTTCGAGAACAAGTTCTTTTTCCATCATTTCTACTATTTTCATTTTAAGATTTACAGCATCGGTGTATTTTTCGCTGCCTTCTTCATAGAGAGCGATAACGCTGTCAATCTGAACGAGCTCTTCGCTTCTTGTCGTAGTTCTTTCTGAACGGTAATTAGTGAAATAATTGGAAGTGGTTATGGCTGAATCGCCTTTCGCAGCCCTGTTCTTTGCAAGTACCACGTTGAGTACCGCGGTAACTGCAAGTAAAAGTACGAGTGATGACATTACGATGATTTTTTTAGTTTTTGACATAAATTTCTCCTTATACAGTCATTGAATAGATTGCGATAATTTTTTTGTCTATATTCAGCGCCGTCGAGACGGCGTTTAAAATATTGTTCCTCGTCATAATATTGTCCGCGCCCTCGCAGACGATTACCACTCCGAGTATTTTTCCTTCGTTTTCTGTAATCATTACATCAGTATTTCCTACACCTTCGATGTTTGAAAGAATTCCGCAGAGTTTGGTTTCAGATGCGCTCTTGGCGGTATTCGCCGACATCGAAGATGATTTTTTTCCTTTGTCAATAAAATAAACGGCGCCGATAAGTATTGCGAGCAATAAGACCACTATGATAATTTTTTTATGTTCTTTCACGTAATCAATAACTTTTCGCATATACTGTTATATTTATATAATTTAACTTTTCTAAATATGCATAAATATTTCTTATTATTTGTTCATTTTGCGAACTTGTCTCCACCGTCACGCTTTCGACTTTGAAATTTCCGTTATCGTGTACTATTTCAACTATACAATCGCATTCTTCGGAAAACTCTTTTAACAGCAATTTTTCAAGCTGTTCGCTTTGATTGTCGGAATATACCTTACAAATATAAACGTAATCGTAAAGCGGCTTTTCTTCCGAATCAGAACTTATTTTAAAAATCCCTGTAATAGGCTGTATCAGAACGAGAATGCAAGCCATTCGCATAACGAAAACTATGCTTTTATTTAATTTACCTTCTGGAATTACGAGCGAAATTATAACAGATAAAAATATAACCCCCGCCGCCGTCAATAAATATGTTTTCATATAAAACTGTTTGCTGAATTAATTATAAGCATTATTACGAGCGCATACATAAACGCAACCGTCAAAAGTCCCGCGATAAAGTATTCTATATCTTTAGACAGGTCAGATAATAGCGAAAACAGCTTATTCTCCCCTATCGGTTGAACCACTGCTCCTACAAATTTCAAAATAAGAGAAAACGCCGCAAGTAGTATTATCGGCCCTATCAGTTCGAATAAAAGCATTATCAGTCCGCATATTCCGACTGAACTTTTAATAAGCAGTCCCGCGGAAGTAAGCATATCGAATCCGCTTGACAAAAAATTTCCTACGATAGGCACGGAATTGCTTACCACATATTTTGTAGCTTTGAATATAATACCGTCAAACAGCGACGATGCAGAGCTCTGAGCCGTAATAAAAATACTGAATACGGTAACAGTTATCCCTATCACCCATTTCAAAATGCTTTTAATAAGCGCAGTTACGCCCGAAAATGACATTTGAGAATTGAGCTTGGACATAAAATTAAGTATTATAACAGCTATCGTTGCGGGAAATATGAACGCGCTTACGATTTCAACTGCTCCGCCCGAAAGAAATATTGCAGACGGCTGGTAAATTGCTGCGGAACTTGTTCCACCTGTAAGCACCGTCAGCGTTGCCAGTATGGGAGTGATTATTTCAATCTGTTTTTTTACGCTGTTGATACATGTAACGCAATTTGAAATTATACCCGCAAGCATCGAACCGATAATCAATATTATCAACGAATAACAGGCGAGATGTACGATTTTAGAAGTTGATTTACTTAAAACATTGCCTTCTGCCGCGCTCACGACAGCCGAAAGCAGCGCCACCGCCGTTATCTCCGCAAATGCAGGTATTAAAGAAATAACGTTTTTGAAAATAATCGAAAAAAGTTCGCTTAAATAACCGCCGTAATCAGTTCCGAGATTGCCTTGTATGAGATATTCTACTATTTCTTTTGCGGTGTCGCCGAACTTAAAAAGATAACTATCGGTATTTTCGTCAAGATATTTTTGAAGTTCCGTCAAATCAAGGTCTTCTAAAAGTTCGGAGATATTTTCATTAAGTTCTTCTCTGCCGTCTTCTTCCGCATAAGCGACTATACCGCCGGCGGTAAACGCGGCAATAAGCGCGGCGGCGAGAACGATAAGCAAAATTATTCTTTTTCTCATACCAGATTTATCATTGAAACTATAATTTTGTACGTGCCGCTGAGTATAGGTACGGATACGACGAATATAACTATTTTGCCGCAAAGTATAAGTTTGTCCGCTACGCTTTCGAATCCCAGGTCTTTTACGGAGCTCGCCGTAAGTTCTATAAGAAATCCTATTCCTATAATTTTAAAAATTACTCTTATTATTTCGTTGTCTATTCCCGTATTTTGAGTAAACGACTTAATAAATTCTATACTTTCGGTCAGATAATCGAAAGCATAGAGAAACATAATTATTCCCCCTGCGGTAATGCAGAGCGGAACAAGTTCGGATTTATGATTTTTTAAAACAAACGCACTGACGGCGGTGATAACGGCAATGCAGCAAAGTCGCAGAACAAACATCAGAACAGGTCAAACAATTGCCTTATTTGCGAGAATAAATCCGCAATCATTGAAATTACCACTGTCAATACTATAATAAGCCCGACTAAGCTTACAAGCGTAGCTATATCGTCTCTGTCGGACTTTTTCAGTACCTGACATATTATCGTGACTATAATGCCTACGACGGCAATTTTAAAAATTATGCTAATGTCCATTTATGCCAGCAGAACAGCTATCAATACTCCGATTAAAAAGAAAATTTTCACGTAAAGCGAGTTGTATTTTTTATAATCGGTAAAGCTCTCTTCCTTATATTTTTTTAACAAAGTCTTCCTCTCGGATAAATAGTCGACTTGCGATAAAGCATCTGTCTTGCCTAAGTTATCCGTATAATCTTTTAAAAATTCTGCATCGTTTCCCGAAAGCGGGCTTTCGCCTTTCAAAATATTTGGAACGAACTTAAACGGCGCCGCGATTTTCTCGATAGAAGCTCTCGAAAATTTTAACGTAAGAATAAGCTGTTCGTTAAATTCATAGAGTTCAGCAAAAACCTGCATCCTCTTTTTCTTATTTGCTGAAAGATAAGTCCCTATTAACGTCGTCAGCACGACTACCGCAATAAGTATTAAAATTTTTATCATAAATTAATGGTTCGATGCCTATTCCGATAAGCTCCGCATAATATTCGAAAGGCATTTTTTTTAAAATTCTTTTGTCGCAAATATGCGATGAAGCAATTACGCAAATACCGCAATTCACAGAATATTCCACAGCTTGGATATCCTCTTCCCCGTAAAGTTCGTCGGTAATTATCAATTGCGGTTTCATTGATCTTATCGCGTTTGATATTGAATTTTTTTTGTTATGACATCGTATAACGTCTACTCTGTCGCCTAAATCGAAACCGTTACCTTCTCCGTCAATTGCCGATATTTCGTTTCTTTCGTCAAAAACCAAAATATTACATTTTTTTGAACCGCTTAAATTTTTAGCCAAATCTCTCAGTATAGTAGTTTTCCCGAATCCGGGTTTAGAATATATCAAAGTACTATGCAAACCGTCTGAAAATAAATTTTTTATAAGATAATCGGAACAGCCAGATACATTGTGCGGTATTCGTATATTTACCGACGTCAAATTTCGTATTGTTTGAACTTGTCCGTTCTGCGTAACGTATTCCCCCGCTATTCCTATTCTTATTCCGTGTTCAACTGTAATAAACCCATTTTTCATCTGTTCGACATAATTATAAATACAGCCGCCCGTTGCACTATTTATTATCGGTTCTATTTCGCCCGCGGAAATTAAACCGTGTTCGCTGTCGGCGATACCGGATGAGTTTATATATCTGTATTCGCCTTTATATTCGATAATTACAGGCTGTCCTCGCCTAATCCTTATTTCCGAAATATAGTTGTAATTCAGATTGTCTAAAGCATCTTTTACGGTTTTCGGAAGAAAGGGCAAACTCATATTTCTAATCTATTTTAATAAACGTTCTTTTATGCAGGTAATTTTTAATTAATTATTTATGTTTTTGTGATATAATGTTTCGGTACCGTAGATTTTATAAATGAGGAAATACTTTTGTACACTATATTCAAAAATAAAACTTTAATAGAAAAAAATTTAATTCCGTTCGGTTTCAGATTACAAAACGGAATTTACTTATATGAAATAGATATTTGCGACTCTCAATTCAAAATGATTGTCAAAATCAACACAACTGACGATATCAGCGCCGAACTAACCGATAAAATTACGAACGAACCTTATATACTGCATTTGGTGGATTCTTCAAGCGGCACTTTTGTCGGTAAAGTAAAAAACGAATACAAAAAAGTTTTACACGAAATCGAAAAACACTGCTTTAAAAAAAATATTTACAAATCCAGACAAACCGACGAAATTATTCACTACATTTCGGATAAATACAAAGACGAACTTGAATTTTTATGGGAAAAGTTTTCTTCAAACGCAATCTGGCGTAGAAAAGATAATAAAAAATGGTACGGAGTGCTACTTATTTTATCCAAGCGTAAATTAGGGTTAGATTCCGACGATATAATCGAGATAATCGATTTAAGAGCCGAACCGGAAACAATAGAAAAAATTACAGATAACAAAAAATATTTCAAAGGTTATCATATGAGTAAAAAACATTGGATAACCATTCCTCTCGACAACTCCGTTTCTACCGAAGAAATTATAAAATTCATTGATGCAAGTTATATACTTGCAAAAAAATCTTAATATAAATTAAATATAAAAAAATTTATATCATACCTGATTTTGGCTTGACAAGCTTAATAAAATAATATAAAATTACTATGCTTTTAAAAGAAGCGCACTCATGGCGGAATTGGCAGACGCGCAAGACTAAGGATCTTGTGGGTAACTCCATGCAGGTTCAACTCCTGTTGAGTGCACCAAAGACGATAAAGGTTGAACCTTTAATTCGTCAATAGCCTTGTCGTTATCGGCAAGGCTTATTTCTTTAATGTCCTTTTCGTTGCCGAAGGTTAGGTATGTAACTATATGGTCGTTGTAAACAAGGTTGTCAATGAGTAGTTTTTGATATTCCCTGTTTGCGGGGTTGCCTTTCATCATTTCCGCGATAAAGTCAACGATTTCACTTTCGTAATTTTCTTGCCCCGTTCAAGTTCTATTTGCGCCCTGCTTTCCTACGAAATTTTGGAGCAAAAACTATGTGATGTTTACATTCATATTTACAATTTTTTAAACATAATCCCGTTCAAGGATTATCATTTAATTTTTTCTTGCGGTTGGTATCCACTTCAATTTTATCATTGTAGATTTTTCTGTACACAGCTAAAGCTTTTTTACCCTACACTTAGCGTGGGGTTTACTTTTAATTAAATTAAAAAACGATAGAGTTTCTCCCTATCGTCTTTTTTATTTTATTTGATTTTATTTATAATTTCGAGTGTTACCGCGTTTAAATTTTCAAAATCCGAGTTATTATGTATGACATAATACTTTTCAAAACTCAAATTATCATAATTAAATTGGCTATCTATGCGTTTTTTTGCATCTAAATAAGTTATTTCATCTCTTTTTGTTATAGAAGAAATTCTAAGCTCTTTATTGCGCAGAACAACGATTATTTTATCGAAAAGCGCTTCGAATTCGCCTTCGAAGAGAAGCGGAACCTCACAGAAATAAATGCCTCCCCCCGACATTTGCTTTATAGCTTCTTTCATAATTTCGGGATGAGTAATTTCATTTAGTCTTGTAAGTTTATCTTTATCCGAAAACACAATCTCGGCAAGTTTTTTTCTCGAAAGAGTTCCGTCGCTATTCAGTATATTTCCGAATTCCGCGGCTAAACTATTCAGAAAAGAAATATCGCACAAAAGATGGCTGTAAATTTCGTCGCAGGAAATAACGGTATATCCCTGCTCTTTAATAATTTTGCAAACCGTTGTTTTTCCGCTCCCTATTCCGCCTGTTACTGCAATTTTTGTATTATTTTGCATCATACCAATTTCTTCCAGAATGAATTTCGACAGTCAAAGGAACTTTTAACTTGACTGAGTTTTCCATTTCGTATTTAAGTATTTCGGCTGCCTTTTCCGCTTCATTTTCAGGCGCGTCGATAACTAATTCGTCGTGAACCTGCAAAATGAGTTTGGCTTTTAATCCGGCTACACTCAACGCTTTATGCACGTTTATCATAGCTATTTTAATTATGTCCGCACTCGACCCCTGTAAAGGCATATTCATAGCAGCGCGTTCACCAAACTGTCTTAAATTGAAGTTGGAAGAATTGATTTCCGGTATAACTCTTTTTCTACCAGTAAGAGTCGATACATAGCCTTTCTTTCTTGCAAATTCAATATTTTCGTTCATATAATTTTTTACTGCACTGTATGTTTTGAAATATTTCTCGATATATTCTTTTGCGGTAGCAAGAGGAATACCGAGATTCTTCGAAAGTCCGAAATCGCTTATTCCGTATATTATCCCGAAGTTTACCGCCTTAGCCTCTCTTCGCATTTTTTGAGTTACTTCTTCGATTGGAACGCCGAAAACCTGCGATGCTGTTATTGAGTGAATATCCTCTCCGATGCGGTAAGCATCTATTAATTCTTTGCAGTCTGAAAAATGCGCCAACAACCTTAACTCTATCTGCGAGTAATCCGCATCTATTAAAACGTTACCATTCCGTGCAACAAAAATTTTTCTCAGCTCCCTACCTTCATCTTCTCGGATAGGTATGTTCTGTAAATTCGGATTAACACTCGATAATCTGCCGGTTGTCGTTATAGTTTGATTATAAGTTGTATGAACAAGCGAATCATTACCTATAAGCGGTCTGAAACCTTCTATATAAGTTGAATACAATTTTTGGTATAATCTGAATTTTAATATATCGTTTACAACAGGATATTCGTCTTTGAGTTTTTCAAGAACGTCCGCAGCTGTCGAGAATTTGCCCGTCTTTTTTTTCTTGACCGCGGAAATACCGAGCTTATTAAACAAGACATCACCGAGCTGTGACGGGGAATTTAAATTAAACTTACAACCGCATTTATCGAAAACCTTGCTCTTATAATCTTCCATTTGCGCTTCAAAACGCTTTGCAAGCTCATCAAGCATATTAACACTAACTTCTACTCCCGATTCTTCCATATCATATAATATAGTCAAAAGAGGTTTTTCTATGTCCTCGTAAAGACTGAGCATATTTTCAGTTTCAAGCATTGAGCGATATCTTTCGAATAACTTACAAACAGTATATGCAGAATATTCATAATCGTATAAATAGTATTCGCAAAGTTCTTTCAAATCAAGGCTTGACGTGTAATAGTCGCAAAGATACTTGGCCAACGCTACATCGTCAAACGCGCACTTAAATTCAACTCCCGATTTTTTCACGGCGTGCATCAAAGTTTTGCAATTGAAAGTAATCACTTTGTTTTGTTCTTTCGAAAAAATTAAACGTAGTATTTTTGTAAAATCTTCGCTTGTTATTCCGATATCGAGAAGGTCGCCCGCAAGTTTTACGGATAACTGTTTCCCCCCCGAGTAAATTTCAGCTCCCGTTTCACATAAAACAAAACCGAACTCTTTATTCGTCCCGATTAAAGAAGCAGCTTCTTCATACGATTTACAATTAATTTTTTCCGGATAATCAATCTCTGTATTTTCCGAACACGCCTCTTCGGAAAATATATCTAAACTTAAAAAACTTCTGAATTCGAAATCTCTGAAAATTTTCTTAACTTCCACATTGTATTTTTGCGGAGATATGCAATCTTCAAGTTTGATATCCAGTTCACAGTTACGGTCTATGGTAGCAAGCTTATATGAAAGATAAGCGATTTCCCGGTTATTGAAAATCTTTTCTCTTGTTGAACCTTTCAGATATCCTATGTTTTCATATACTCCGTCAAGCGTTTCATATTTTGAAAGCAAGTCTAAAGCGGTTTTTTCGCCTATTCCGGGAACCCCCGGTATATTGTCCGAACTGTCCCCCATTAATGCTTTGAGGTCAATTATCTGCGACGGAACATTTAAACCGGTCTCCTCTTTAAAATTTTCAATATTGAGTTTGAGCAAATCCGAAACTCCGCGTTTTGTATAATACACGTCCGTCTTTTCATCTACAAGCTGAAAACTGTCTCTGTCACCCGTATAAATATAGCTGTGAACGCCGTATTTATTAGAAAGCGTTCCGATTATATCGTCCGCCTCTATTCCTTCTTTCGTACAAACGGCGATATTCATAGCTTTTAAAAGGTTTTTAAGCGGTTCAACCTGAGAAGCAAGGTCATCAGGCATACCTTTACGCGTCGCCTTGTATTCCGAATACATTTTATGCCTGAAAGTCGGTGCCTTTAAATCGAACGCAACAATTATATATTCTGGTTTAACGTCTTCTAAAATTTTAAAAAGAAGCTTAACAAACCCGAAAATTCCGTTCGTCGGTACTCCGCTGCGCGTGGTAAATACAGGAGTCGCATAATACGCCCTGTTCAGTAAACTGTTTCCGTCAATTAATACAAGTTTTTCCATAGATATAATTTTACCACTTTCTTTTTTTAAAATCAATAAATCGCTTGATTTTTATTTGAGGATATTATATAATTGTTAAGATATTTGCCGCTGTGGTGAAATTGGCAGACGCGCTGGACTCAAAATCCAGTGGTAGCGATACCGTGTCGGTTCGACCCCGACCAGCGGCACCATTAAAAATCACGGTTTTTTAGGCTAAAATGTCCTAAATTACCGTGATTTTTATCATATTTTTGTATTTTTATCTTTTTTCAAAAAAATGAATTTTGGGGTGTATTTTAAAAAACCCAATTAGACCCAATTTATATATGCCTGTCGTTCTTTGCTAAAACTCGCCTTAAACAGCGAGTAAAATAAAAAAAAACTCTTGACAACCGCCAAGAGAATGAATATAATATTAAGTGAACAAGGGCGAAACCGCCGTGACCGGTTAGCCTAAGTTACGGTAAAATAACTGTCCTACGCTTAGAACCCGAGGGCAGTTATTTTTTTATGCGAATAGTTACAGTACCCTTTGAGGACACTGAAACAGAAGAAACAACGTCGAGCCGTATTAAATACAGCAATAACAGTATGCACTCCACTTTCATAAAAAGTGCCTCCTTACGTAAAAGAATGATATATGTAAAATCACTCTCCCCCATATCGGAGGCTAACCGCCACAGGTCGCCCTGTTCACCCCGCTATTTAAGCGGAATTTAATTTTATCATACCGCAGTCGGCAAGTCAATCAAAACCGCCGGGCGCGCGGATATACGCAACGGTGCCGAGTTGCTGCGCCGTGTTCCCGGGTCAAGCTTCGAGGTTAAACAACGTCGCGAAACAGCGCGGTCAAGAACCGGCGCGAACGTTCTGAGCCTTAAAGCTGCCGCCCGCATTTAATTACGGTAACGCCGTTCTGAACCGCCAAGGCGGGCATATAGATAAACCAACCTTAACCAGTCACAAAGCCACGTAAGCGGCTTTTTCTCTTGCTTCCCAAGCTTGCCGGGCGCAACCGCCGATATTCGCCGCTCCGCCGTTCGGCAAGCTTCCGCTTAGATTCCAAACGCTTTGCCCGCTTACGGCGTAAGCCGTTATCGTTAGTTCGTGTTAAAGCTTTTTTATTGGTTTTTTTATATAAGGAATGTTGTCATATTATATAAACCTACAAAAACCGTACTGTTCTATTTGCCCAAACTGTACTTTTAATTGTTTTAAACCGTATTTTATTTTTTATAAATAGTACGGTTTTGCCAAAATTAAAAGGGTAAAAAAGCCCCCGCCCGATTTTCTCAATGAAATATCGGGCGGGTTGCCTTTATTTTTACTGCACCGTACGCCAAAACCGCGCTGTCGGCACTGTTTTATTTAATTTTCCATACGCCTATAAGCGCAAGCTTTATTGCTTACGCTTTAATCTTCGTTTACTTCGTCGCATTTAAAATAACCGGGCGGGAAAAACTCTCGTCTTATATGGTGTTTTTTGAAATATCCGTCAAGCTCTGTTCTGAGTTCCCCGCGTTCCGTTTCAAGCCGTTGCGCTTCGCTGGTGTTTATGCCTTTTAGTATTTCGGTAATGTACAGACTGTAATTAAAGTTTACGCGCTCTATTATGTTCTTATATTCCGTATCGAGCATAAGACGGTTATGTAACTCGTCCGCGTTGTATTCTTGTTTAAAATTATCCGAATCAAGTTTATTCGGGTGTTTAACCGCTAAAATTTCGGGGTTCACGGTGAACAGACTGCACCCGCGCCGCCGTAGGTCGTTGCCGTTCGGCTTTTCCGTTCTCACTGCACCCGCCGCAACAATCTCCCTTATGCTGTCGCCCGCTGTTGTGCAGGGCATATTTATTGCTTTGCCTATTCTCGCTTGCGAGCTTACGAATACACCGCCCGTTTTCGGGTTCTCGTTGCCGCGCTTTAAGAAGCCCAAAGTCAGAAGGCGGGAATAGGTAAGTCGTTTCATTTTATCGCCGACGTTCCAAAGGTTCTTTATCCATACCGTATCTATTTTGACACAGTTAATTTTGTTATAGCTTGCCTTAATCTTATAACACGACTGTTTTACACGCTCGATTATTCCGCGCTCTACAAGGACTTTTAGCGCATTGCTTACAGTTTCCCGCGACATTCCGTATTCGGTTACAAAATAGTCGTATGTAAGCCGCGCGCTTCCTTTAAATGCTTTATTCATTGTATGTATGACTGCAAGGATAAACTGGCAGCTTAAAAGCAGTCCCCCGAATACGGAAGGCTGTCCGTTCCTTGTCTTGCCCGTGAACGCTAACGGAAACTCGATATACGTTGACGTTTTCGGAAGATTAAGTTTTTGCCATTCTTTATCTGCCATTCTATTCTCTTTTATTTAACTCAGATACTTGACACCGTATTTTTACGGCGCCGCTTCGCCCCGGTTCTTGACCATATACATTGACTACATTAACTCGCCCCAGCTCATCGCCATTGCCGCCGCGACTTCTTCAAACGTCTTGCTTCTGTTTCTCTGTCTGTATTTCCCGAACGAGTTCTTAAAAAACGGATATGAGTTGAACGTGTACTGCGGTTCAATTACGTTAGTCGGGCAGAGATACGGCAGACCTTTAAGCCATAAATATGTAAGCTTGCTTACGGGTACGCCGAAGTAATACGGCTGTATTTCCTGCGTTTGCGGCGGAAGTCCGAACAGCTTTATAGGCACTGGGTTTTCTATGCATATACGCGGGCAGTTTGCGCTCAATATCGTTTTAAAAAATTCTGCCGCCTGTTTGCCCTTTTCCAAGCGTTCTTCGTCGAGCTTGCCGTTCTTATATAAGTTCGTGCTTCCCGCTTTGGATAAATACGTGCAGGGCGGGAACGCGATTATCATATCCCAACGGCTCACGGTATGTAATTGACTGTCGCAGGTTCTGAACGTTCCGCCGTTCAGTATCGGTGTTACGTCAGACCAGATATGCCATTCGGGGCAACCGCCCGAACACATTACTATATCGCAGCTGTACGCTTCGTGTCCTTTCGCTCTGAACGCTTTGCATACGCGTTGGCTCTCTTCGCAAGCGACAAGTATTTTCATTTTTCATTACCTCGATTTTAGCTAAGCTCCGCGGCTCAGAACGTTCGCACCGTTCTTTGACCGGCTGTTCGGCGACATTGCTTGACTTCGATGCTTGACCCGGGAACACGGCGCAGCTCCGCGCATCGGCGCACCCCGTCCGCGCTCACGGGCTTTAAATATCCAGCTTGATTTGTTCGCAGCCGTTCGGCAGCCATTGCTTGGGCTTCGCGCTCTTGCCGTTGGCTCCGCCCCTGCGATGTTTGGGCGCGCAGTTCGGACAGTAACATTTTGAATAATCTTTCGCAACCGCCCAGCCCGAGGCTCGCGCCTTTATGTAACTTGAAAATTCGCCCGTCCGTGCGCAATCGTCGCAGACGTATTTTTTCAATGACGTTTTCATTTCCTGTTTTCCTCTCACGGGGCGCAATTCGACGACCGCGCTTTAAATTCGGAAGGGGCTTCGCCCCTTACCCCATTATTTATACATTTTACCCGCCTTTACGCTTTACAACCGAAACACACCCCCACACGGGCGCAAAATCGGCGTCCCGCTCAATTTTACGCCCGTGTGTTGCTATGTTTCTCTCCTGTTCTCGTTATCAAGCGCAAAGGCTATTAATATAAAATAGCACCGCTCGTTACTTCTCCTGTTCTTCCTGCGATTGCGGTTCGTCCAACGCTGTCGTGCGCTGTTCCGCCGTATCCGCTTTTTCTAACGCTTCTTCCAACCGCTCTAACGCAGCTTCTTTTCTTCTGAATATCTGCTCTATCTCTATTAACGCTTCACGCTCAATATTTTTTAATGCGCGGTTACGATTACGAAACAGAAACAGAAAATACCAAGGTCGGCTTTCTCTCGGCACAAGTTCTCTATGTAACTGTTTTATCTTTTCAATCTCGGGCAGCTCTTTCAGCTCGTACTTATACCTTAACGCTTCGTATTCGGCTTTGTATTGCTCGAATAATCTTTCGCCAAAGTATTTGAATGTTTTCTCGCTGTCTAAAAGCTTACGGTTTCGGAATAGCCTTCCGAACATATCGTAAAATTTTTCGTTTAACTCTCTCAGCTCGTTTAATTTCTCTTCCATTACGCAACCGCCTTTTCTTTTTCTTTCTTTTTGTTCGGGTGTCTGAACTCCTTCGGTTCTATTATCGAATTGTTTCCGAACTCCATATAATCGAAATCTTTATCGTCTGCTGGCACAAACTTTTCAAA
The DNA here is from genome assembly GCA_910577875.1 of uncultured Christensenella sp. Lineage (GTDB taxonomy): Bacteria > Bacillota > Clostridia > Christensenellales > Borkfalkiaceae > Coproplasma. The sequence goes on along the minus strand of CAJTNY010000010.1, from coordinate 38,955 downwards.
GTACGTGCAGCTGTCGAAACAGTCGTAAATATCGCCGTCGTATTCGTAAGTTACTATATCGTAGACTTTTCGGCTTGTCGCGTTGCCTAAATAGTCCTCAACGTCGGCATAACTGCCGAACTCCCGGCAAGTGAACTTCGTATGCACTATGCGCCCCAAGTCGTCAAGCGTATGTTTCATTGACTGTATCTCGGTATAATGCCGGCAAAGGTCGCGTATATTGACGTCAACCAGGCTTGCGCGCTGTATGTCCATTGTTACGTCAACGTTGTAATGTCGGTGCATTTCGAAAAATCGGCTTACCCACTCCGGAAAGTTCGTACTTTTCCGGCTGTCGTAATAGCGTTGGACTTCTGATAAATGCACCTTTGAACCGGGCGCGATTTTTATAACCTTTAAATCTTCGTTTTCAAGTCCTAAATGAAAGCCGTCTACAAAGTATGGTTTAAAAAATTCCTCGTAACCGGTTTGCAGCTCCATTTTATAATCCGCGTAAATGGGCGGTCTATCCGGGAGCGTAAGCTTGTTTATGCGCTCTTTGTTCAGCTCCTCGATACGCTCGCAAGTATCGGATAAAAGGTTGAAACCTTGCTCCCAATATTCATTTATCAGAAGGAATGTATTAAACGTTGATTTTCCGGTTCCCGGCGCGCCGAAGATTATTCTAAGTGACATTTAATTGTTCAATACTCCTTTTATTTTTTATTCGTAATAGCTGCTGCTCCTCTTTTCTGTTACTTCCTTATCGCCTTGATTATGTTCGCTATTATAAACAGCACCATTATAACCCCGAAAAAAACGCTTAAAAACGTCATAAAGCCCAATAGCGGTTCAACCCAGCTTATTTGCTCTACAAACACTCCCGCGAGTATACGGAGAACCGTTGCTACGGTGAACGTTATTATTGAAATCGTCATTTGCTTTTACTCCGCTTCTTAGCCTTATTGCCCGATTTCGTCAACGACTTTTTTATCCGACGTTCCGAACGCCGTCTGCTCGCTGCCTTAAACGGTAGCTTTATAAGTTTAATCAGTAAAAAGAGTATCAGAGGGGCGAAAACTACTATTAATATCCACGCCCACCACGGCAAAACCTTTAACCAGGAACAGTTGCAACCGCCGATATATTCGTTAAATTGGTCGTTGCCCGTCTGCTTGTTGTCTACTACGCCGAGATTAAATCTTTCGCCGTTCGTTTCAAATTCAAGCCGTAAAATGCTTACGTCGTAAACGTTGTTAAGCTCAGCTTCGCCGTCCGCTACGCCCGTTATTAAATTCACGCCAGGAATAAACGATAACCATACGTTATTGACTTTGTATTTGTCCTGGCACTCGTAAAAGTTCAAAACCCATTTCGTTCCTTCAAGCTTCTCTTCGCCCGTTGACGTTATCTGATAATCTTTGTTGTTGTTATCCGCTATAAAGTCCGAAGTCTTCCGTATGCGCTTTTGCAGAAACTTTGTCGCCGGGCGCACGTTCCCGCCGCCGACGTTTCCGAAGCTCTGTTTATCCGTGATTGTTAAAGGCTCGTCGTTATAAACCCCCGTGCCGAAATCGATATATTCACCTTCCCCGAAGTCGTAAAACATTTTATGGTCGTGCTTATCATTCGCACAGTATTTACAGCTTATCCGGGTTGCAAAGAACGTTAAGTCTGCACTGATAAGCTTGTCTATCGGTCTGTCGGTATCGAACGCAACGAAATATGCTTTCGTTATTCCTTCCATTGCTCCCCAACCGAGGTTTAGCCCGTCATCGTAAACGCAGTACCCCACTACCTTCTGCGTTATTGTAATTACTTCGCTTGTAATAACCGTATACTTAACAACGTCGTTTACCGTACACGCCGTCCAGAACTGCGCAACCTTTATTCCGACTTCCGATACCGTCTGACCGTCCGCAGGTTCTTTGTCTACGCCCTTAATAAACGGGCGCATTATGTTTGATATGTTATAATAGCGCACGGCATCGGCTCTTAACTCAATGCCCTTGACACGGTATTTAAAGAACACTCCTTCCGAACCTTGATATTCAAGACTGTAATTTTTAAAGCCCAAGCCCGCGCTGTTATCCATTTCACGCGCAATATTAACCGAACTTGCCTTTACCGCTTTATCCGCCGCAGGCTGATATACATATATCAGAAGCTCGCCCTGCCCGCTCTCCGCTATCTGTATTATTTCCAGACTGTAGTCTTTTTCGTTTGCCGGATATTTCGAAGCATTAAATTTTTCGTCCTTTCTTAAATCGTCCAGTACCTCGGAGTATGCGGAAGCTTCGGCGCGCGCTGTCCGCGCGCCGAAGCCCACTATGGAAAGTATGAGAAAACCTGCGGCTATTATTGCCGCCATTGCTGTATATATAAAGCTGGTATGTATACGTTCGCTCCGCATTTCTTTACAACCTTTATAAAATTATATTGCCGTTGCTGTCCGTTTCCATATCCGATGCGGACGTTACGTAGTCTATACGGTATCTGAATACCCGCGTTCCGCCGTACTTATACTTTACCGTGAGTTCGACTTCCAAATCACAGTCGTTATAACCCGTAGACGTATTGTTTAATATCGTATCGTTAAATACGTTCGTCCAATTTCCGTCGCCTGTCTTGCCTGTGAGATTGTAACGCATTTCCATATACGTTTTTGTCGCGCCTTGAAAAGAATAATCATTCCAATAATACGTATTGTTATCGAACGGCTGATAATAATAATTAAACTCCGCTTCGTTAAACAGTCCCGTTGTCAGTAACTTTTGTTTTAAATTGTCCGTTAAGGTTATCCTTACTTCGGCGTTCATAAACTCGTCCTGCACTGTGCCGCTGTCCGTATTCGGCGTTAAAGTTCTCAAAAATAAATTTGCGTGTCTATCCGAAGCAGGCACAACAAACCACTGGTTACCCGCGTCATCATAATTGCACTGTAAATTCTGAACTCCGTTGAACGCGCCGACGGTGTACTGCTTATATGCGCAATCAAAGGTAAACGTCTTCGATACGCTTTCGTTTAAATTGCTCGTGCACGTTGCCGTTATCTGTTTATTGAAACCGTTATCGCTTGCGTAAAACGTTGCCTGCGTTCCCACTGCCGACATTGTAAGCCCTGCGTTCTCGTCCGACAATCTCCAAGTCACGTCCTGCAAATCTTCGGGAGAACGTCCGAGCTCGTCCACTACTTTAACGCTTATCACGCAAGACGCGGTGTTTTCCGCATACGTCACATACGCATTGCCCTTGTTGTCCTCGGATACTGCATTATTTATTGCGGTATCGTCCAAGCTGTACGCCGTTATTTCCGACATCAATGCAGTAACTCCCGAGCCGTCTTTGTCCGTGTCCGGCAACGGCTGTTCTTCTTTCTTGAACCAGGTTTTAAAGTCCTTTTTCGTAAACCCTTCAGAACCTACCGCGCACACTATTACTATCGCAAGCACAAGCGATATTAAAAGTTGCACTACTGACAGCAACTTCCAACCGCCGTTACTGTTCCTGCTCCCGCCCCTTGAGGGGCTGTAATTTCTGTTGCTCCTTTTCTTTGACATTTCCTTCTTACTCCTTTTTGCTCACGCTTACGCGTGTATTTTTAATCCTCTTTTCAGAGGTTTGGTTTCAATTAACTCTGTTGACAGTTTTTACAATATATGGTAAAATAAAGTTGCACAAAACACCATATAAGCGATTAGCAACGGAGTACTTCAACTCCTTATTTATTTTGCTTACCGTGCTTTTAATGTTAAGGTAATGTACAGGCTATTGCCGCCTGCGATAGGCAAAATATTTTAAATGAGATAAAGTTAAATTGAGTGCATTTAAAACAATATTGAAAAAAATTTTTTGGTGCTTTTCGGGTTTCAATCAATACAATTGGTCTTATAAACTTGTTGCTCTACTCGGCGTAATTATCAGAGTAGGCTTTTTACCTCTTATGGTGCCAAATATTTTTGATGTTGTAGCCGAATACTTTGTAAGTCAACTACATTTACCGCAATGGGCTTATGAAATTATTATCAGAATAATTCTCTACATTTTCGAATGCATAGGCGTGTATTATATTTTTTACTGGCTTTCATTTGCTACAGTTGGAAGTAGCTACGAAAGCGGTACAGTTCCCCCTTGGGGAAGTTTTTGCTATACACTTTACTACATAGCTTATATGGCTGTTCCCATTCTGATTTTTCAATTTTTTTATTGGTGGGTTATTTCAATAACCTTCTTGGGGTATATCATTATTTGTACTTTGATTTATTTTTTATCCGGAATTATCGGTACCCTACCCGAAAGTTGGAAAATAACAATTATTATTCACAGCGTTTTAGTCGCAATTGCATTTACTGTCGTATGCCTAATTAAAGGGCTTGCATTTTAAATTACTCTTCTGTTTTGTCGCAGTCTTCGGACTGCGATTTTTCTTTTATCGCTTTACTTAAAACTTTTAGAACTTCAATTAATTTGAAACATAAAGTAGTTAACCAACCCAATGCTCCAAAAACGGATAATACAATTGAAACCGCTAACGATATTAATGCACCTTCCACTACCTTACCTCTTTGTCCTTACCCTAACCCCGCAAAAGCGGGGCGGTAAGGTAATTCTGCCAGCGAACGGACAACCACCCGCCCGCCAACGTTTTAGGAATTAAATTCCTATATGTGTTTTTTCTGAATTATACACAATTGTTTTACGACTGTCAAGCCTATTTATGAATATAATTCCTATCAGCTTGAAAAAAAATTATGCTCTTCATTATAATTACGAATAAGGAGCATAATATGAATTCTTTTAGAGAACTTAGAAAAGAAAAAAATCTAACTCAATTTGAATTAGCTAAATGCCTTGAAATAGACCAAACTACTGTTTCTAAATGGGAATTAGGTAAAGCATTACCAGATACACAAACTTTGATTAAATTAGCAGAATATTTTGATGTTTCAACTGATTATCTTTTATCACGTACAAAATATTATTACCCTGATAAAATAAAAAAAGACGATTTCGGCGCAAGAACCGTCACTGCTCCCTCGCCGATGGGCGACACCCGCTATTCTTCGGAAGAATGCGAAATTATAGAAAAGTATCGCGCGCTTCCGGACAAATTAAAAAAAATGGTACGCGAACAGCTTGAAGTTTACAGTTCGCCAGAAGAATTGATTTCCAAAAAAGATAAAAAAGTTTAAACTACCCTTCACTACACTTTAAAAGGGGGCTTAAACTGTGATATTAACAAACGAAGATTATGAAGGACTTGTGCAGATGCAAATTATTCTTGCAAGAATTGTTAAAAATGCTGTTATGTCTGAAATCGAGGAGGAACACGAACGCGAATTTTATAAAATTACTAAGAGCTTAAAGAACGACAAGGCATTTGAAATAATCTTATTTAAAAGGAGAAAACAATTGCCTATCAAGTACAGAGAAATTTTTAATGAACAATGGTTTAAAAAACATACTCGACTACGCAGTAACGGTATATACGAAATTCGGTGCAGCATTAACAAAGTGCCTGTAACCGGCTCAGGTAAAGACCTTGACACTGCTGCCGAACATTTCATCGAAGCGTTGATGAAAGCAGATAAGTCCGCACGGAAGAAAACCGTTAAGCCGACTATTAAGAGAATTTTGTTTAACGATTTTGCTATGCAATGGTGTGAGTTGGTAAAAAAGCCGACGGTAAAAGCTGTTACATACGAAACAATTATTGTAATTTTAAAAGCACATATTTTACCATTTTTCAAAAGTAAATACGTTGACGAGATAACCGCAATGCAGATACAACCGCTATTCAATGCGATGTCTGCAAAAGGTATATCGAGAACAGCTCAGAACGTTAAAATAATTTTAAACCAAATTTTCAAGGGTGCAGTCGCAGAAAGGCTTATAACTTTAAACCCTATGGGCGGCGTTAAGGTTCTTAAACATCACAACAAAAAAGGAACCGCACTTACATACGAAGAAGAAAGCGAGTTTATACGAAAGCTTGAAACAAGCAAGTACAGATTAACTTATGCTCTTATGCTGTACGGCGGAATGCGCCGAGCTGAGCTTGCTTCCGTAAAAATCGATAAACATTTCGTTACAGTGAAAAACGGTAAAAAAAGAATATCGGATATAGAATCGGAACGGAAAATACCAATTACGCCAATGCTTGCCCGATATTTAATAAACGTAACCGAAATTGAGATAAAACAAGCTGTCGGATATAAATGCGACCTTTTAAGCCGGGCATTTAAAGAACTTTGCCCCAGTCACCACTTGCACGAACTGCGGCATACTTTTATCACAAGGTCGCAGGAATGCGGGGTTGCCCGCGAGGTCGTTTCGGTTTGGGCAGGTCACTCCGCCGATAGCTCTATGACCTCCACCGTCTACACTCATTTTTCAGAAGAATTTATGATTTCTGAGGGAGCAAAAGTCGATTATTATAATAGAGTAAAGTATTAAACCCAAGTTAGACCCAATTAATAAAAACAGATTTAATTGCAAAATTAAAAAAAACGGCTAAAAACAACCTTTTTTTGCCGTATATTCGGAAAATTTTAAATTTTTTATGCCTCAAAATCCAGTGGTAGCGATACCGTGTCGGTTCGACCCCGACCAGCGGCACCAAATCAGAACTATCCGAACACCTTCATTTCATGAATACGGTTTCGGATAGTTTTTTTATACAAGCTAATACGGAGTTCACGCCATTTAAGCGTGAACTCCGTTAAACTTTATTGAGGTTTAAGCTTTAAGTTCTGAGGTTTAATTGTCTTCGCTTTTGGCTATATCGCCATCTGTGCAATGAATTGTGTAGTTGCCTGTGTTGAAATTCCACCGAATGCCTTTTTTAATTGCATTCCATTGTTCTTTTGTGCCGTTGAAAGTTATATCGGTAAGACTGTTACAATCGTAGAACGCAGAATTGCCTATACTCGTTACGCTGTCGGGTATAGTTATGCTTGTAAGACTACTGCAATCTCCGAACGCAGCACTGCCGATACTCGTTACACTGTTGCCTATGGTTACACTCTTAAGATTACTGCAATCGCGGAACGCAGAATTGCCTATACTCGTTACGCTGTCGGGTATAGTTATGCTTGTAAGGCTACTGCAACCGCAGAACGCATCCCTGCCGATATTTGTAACACCGTTGCCTATGGTTACACTTGTAAGACTACTGCAATATCTGAACGCATAATCGCCGATACTCGTTACGCTATTCGGTATGGTTATGCTTGTAAGGCTACTGCAATCGCGGAACGCAGCACTGCCGATGCCTACGGTATCGCCACGCAGTATAACATTTGTAATAGACGTACCGCAATCGATAACCCATTTGTCAACATATTGAACTCCATTTTCTATTTGTATTAAATTACTGCACTCCTCAAACGCATAATCGCCGATACTTGTAACGCTATTCGGTATGGTTATGCTTGTAAGGCTACTGCAATCTTGGAACGCAGAACTGCCTATACTCGTTACGCTATTCGGTATGGTTATGCTTGTAAGGCTACTGCAACCGTAGAACGCAGAATTGCCTATACTCGTTACGCTGTCGGGTATAGTTATGCTTGTAAGGCTACTGCAACCGTAGAACGCAGCACTGCCGATACTCGTTACGCTGTCGGGTATAGTTATGCTTGTAAGGCTACTGCAATCGTAGAACGCAGCACTGCCGATACTCGTTACGCTGTCGGGTATAGTTATGCTTGTAAGGCTACTGCACTCCGCAAACGCATAATCGCCGATACTCGTTACGCTATTCGGTATAGTTATACTCGTAAGGCTACTGCACTCCGCAAACGCATAATCGCCGATACTCGTTACGCTGTCGGGTATAGTTATACTCGTAAGGCTACTGCAATCTTGGAACGCAGAAGAGCCTATACTTGTTATGCCGTCAGCTATGGTTATACTCTTAATATCACACAGTTTTTGATTACCAATATATATTTTATCAGAATATTGACCGAAACCGTTAATTCCTCGCCAACTTGTTATATTTCCCATATAGATTATTCTTTCAAGCGAGCTGCAATCTTGGAACGCAGAAGAGCCTATACTCGTCACGCTGTCAGGTATGATTATACTCGTAAGACTACTGCAATCGCGGAACGCAGCACTGCCGATACTCGTCACGCTGTCAGGTATGATTATACTCGTAAGACTACTGCAACCGTAGAACGAAACATCGCCGATACTTGTTACACTGTTGCCTATGGTTACATTTGTAAGGCTACTGCAATCGCAGAACGAAACATCACCGATACTCGTTACGCTATTCGGTATGGTTATGCTTGTAAGACTACTGCAATCGCAGAACGCAGCACTGCCGATACTCGTTACACTGTTGCCTATGGTTACGCTCTTAAGATTACTGCAATCGCGGAACGCAGAATTGCCTATACTCGTTACGCTGTCGGGTATAGTTATGCTTGTAAGGCTACTGCAACCGCAGAACGCATCCCTGCCGATATTTGTAATACCGTTGCCTATGGTTACACTTGTAAGACTACTGCAATATCTGAACGCATAATCGCCGATACTCGTTACGCTGTCAGGTATAATTACGCTCTTAAGATTACTGCAACGTTCGAACGCATAATCGCCGATACTCGTGACAGGCTTGCCTTTGTATTTGGAACGAATTAAAACGGCAGTTAAATTTGACGCACAACTTTTTACTTTATAGTACGTTCCGTCATCACTTATCTCATAGATAATATCTCTCTCTTCTTTTTCCCAATCATAGTCGGAATAGCCGTTCATTAAGATAGACTCTTTCAACAGCGTTGCGGCGTTTGCCGTGTTTTCAAGGTTTTCCACCGTTTCAAAATCGGCGCCCTTTTTAATTTGCCAGCCCTGCGTATTGCCGAACTTTGCGCTCGTAAGCCCCGTTCCGAAAAACGCGTCTTTTCCTATAAACACGGCGGACGATGGAATATTGACGCTCGCAAGCGATTCACAACCGAAAAACGCGCTTTCGCTGATTTCCGCAACCGAACTGCCGAGAGTCAGAGTATTCATTGCGGTACAGCCCATAAATGCGCCCTCGCTAATAAGCATAACGCCGTCGCCTGTTTTTACGCCGGCAAGATTTTCGCATTCATTGAACGCATATTGTCCGATTTTGGTAACGCTGTCGGGAAGATACACCGCAATTAACTTTTCGCATCGATTAAAAGCGTATCTGCCTATAGTTTTCAGGTTTTCGCCCGAAAACCGTAAAGTTTCCAAGCCCGAACAATCGCTGAACGCATATTCGCCTATTTCATTGACCGAGCCGCCTATCGTTAAAGATTTTAAGCCCTTATACCCCTTGAACGCAATAGGTTCTATAAACGTTGCTTCCGTAATTTCTATTGCGGAAGCGAGTTCGTTATTAAGATAAAGATTACGGCTTCTGTGTTCTGCCTCTGCGGTATTGTTGCCGACGATATATATATTGTTGTCGCACAACGGGTTGCAGACCTGAACATCCTGCGATTGCATATCGTAATAGAAATCTATCTGCGCCCAATCGGAAGCCGTACCCTTAAAATAAACGTCTTTCAGCGCAAGACAGAATGTAAACGCGTTTTTCTCTATGGCTTTGACCGTTTTGGGAATAGTAACGTTTTCGAGCTTTCTGCATTCTTCAAACGTGCTTTCGGCAATCTTATTTACGCTTTCCCCAAGAGTAACGCTTGTAAGTTCGGCGCATTTATAAAACGCTTTTTTACCGATTGTTTCAACGTTGTTGCCTACCGCAATACTTGTTAAATCTTTGCAATCGGCAAAAGCGTTTTCCGCAATTTCTTTAACGGGTTTTTTCTTCCATTCGTCGGGTATTTCTATATCGCCTGTAAGTCCGCCTATACCTTTTACCGTGTAGTAAGTTCTGTCTTCGCTCAAAGCGTATTTCAGCGTTTTCTCTTTCGGTTTACTCGAAATATCTTCGCCCTTGCGGTAAACCACGCTTGCGCCCATAATATCCAAAGTAATATCATCGCCGCTTACCGTACCGCTCGCAAACTCGGTCTTTTCGCCGCCGAACGTTATGTAAAGAGTAATGGTATCGCCCGATATGGCATAGTCGCCCGTTTCCTCTTCGTCGTCCGTCCATTTTCCGTTTTTGAAATCGATGTATAGTTGATAGTCTGATACTCCGTCTTCGCAGTAATAATACGTTCCTTGAATTTTTACATTGACAGGTTTATATTCACATATATCGCACATACCGTCGTTATTTACATCGACGTGCGCGGCTACGTTGCTCTTTTCATCCGTATGTTCGCAAGTTGCCGCGTGCCAATGATTGTTTGCGTCGCTTTGCCATTCTTCCGAATAGGTATGCGCGTGCTTTTCTCCGCAAGCAGCAAGCCCGAACGCGCAGGCAAATGTGCATACAAGCGAGAGAAAAGCAACTGAAAACTTTTTCATAAAAACTCCTTTTTCCGGCGGTTTTCGTTTTAGTAAATGTGTACATTTACTGTAATCAAATTATTGCTTTATTTTTAGCGTCTATGCTATAATTTAATAGCAAATTTATATCATTTTCGGCAGTTTTTAACGTTTTAGGAAAAGTACACTTTTCCTGAAATTTTTTTGTTTTCAGGGCTTGTAAAGATAAACACATGTATCATTTTTTGGTATCCTTAAAGATAATTTTACATATTTTCAAGGGAGCAAATATTTATGATTACTTACGCATACGGCAGAGTTTCTGCAAAAGACCAGAATTTACAAAGACAATTATCCGCGTTCACCGAGTTCGGAATAGAAAAAAGCTATATTTTCTCGGATAAGAAAAGCGGGAAAGATTTTGAGCGAAAAGAATATAAACGGCTTTTAAAAAAACTGAAATCGGGCGATTTATTGGTTATAAAATCAATCGATAGATTAGGACGGAATTACGAGCAAATCATATCCGAGTGGGCATTCATAACAAATACTATCGGCGCGGATATTTTGGTTTTGGATATGCCGCTTTTGGATACCCGAACAAAAGCGGAAACGCTAGTAGGTAAATTTATCTCGGACATCGTTTTACAGGTACTATCGTTTGTTGCGGAAAACGAGCGGGAAAATATAAAGCAACGGCAAGCCGAAGGCATACGCGCAGCTATCGGTAAAGGCATAAAGTTCGGCAGACCGACAACGGATTATTCAGACGAGTTTCTTACGGTTGCTTGCGACTATATAGAAAAACGCATAACATCCGAAACGGCTATGCACTCACTCGGTTTAAAGAAGAATAATTTTTATTATCATATTTACAGAATTAAAGAACTTTATTATTAGTCCTTACTTTTATTTAAACCCACGAATATCAATATTTGAAAAGCAGTCTTAAAAGACTGCTTTCAATGTTTATTTACATTAAATTTTCAAGGATAAGCTTGTCCGCAACAAGAGCAATAAACTCGCTATTCGTGGGACGCTCATTGCCTATGTAAACTCTTGCTCCGAAAACGGAACTTATGGCATCTGTTCTTCCCCTGTTCCAGGCAACTTCGATAGCGTGTCTTATAGCCCTTTCAACCTTGCTTGCGGATGTCGAATATCTCTCGCCGATTTTTGGATAAAGTTCTTTTGTAACTTTATTGATTATAGACGGCTCTTCTACCGCCATTTTAATTCCCTCGCGAAGGTATACGAAACCTTTTATATGCGGCGGAATTCCTATCGTAGTGAAAATTGAACTTATTTTCTCATCGAGCGACGATGTTCTGCGTTTATCCCTTATCTCATCAGTTACTTTATGTGTAGAAGTTTTTTCGTCCAATAAATCGTTTATTCGCTCTGCAATAATATGCGGAGTCACAGGTTTTATAAAATAATAAATAGCACCGTGATTAATTGCGGAATTTACTATTCTCTCATTATCAAATTCCGACATAATAAATGACATACAATCAGGCTTTAATGACTTAATGTAGTCCAAAAGTTTTATTCCGTCCAAACCTTTGAGTGCGGTATCGATAATCGCTACGTCGGGCATTACAGCTTTTAAAGCTTCAAGCGCACCGTCACCCGTTGAAGCCGTTGCGCATACAGAATAATCGGCAGTTTGTTCGAAATAGTTCCTAAGCTCGCTTAAAAATTCTTCGTTTCTTTCAAAAATTGCAATATTAGCCTTTTTCATATAAAATCTCCAAACTTTTTTGATGATATATGAGATTATACAGCATAAAATCGCAAAAGTAAAGTTATTTTGTAAAATTATACAAATTTAATTTTAAAAATTATGTCAAAAAAAGTCCAATTCTGTACAATATTGTAAAATATTATTGTGTGATCATATCGATGTATTCATCGTAAGTAACTTTTTTATCAAAAACCTTGGTACCATTTATTTCAATAATTCGATTTGCAACCGTATTCATAAGTTCCTGATCGTGTGAAGTAAACAGCATACAGCCTTTGAAATTTTTCATTCCGTTATTAAGCGAAGTGATTGATTCCAAATCGAGATGGTTCGTCGGTTCGTCGAGAATTAGGAAATTGCCGCCTTCAAGCATCATTTTCGCAAGCATACAGCGAACTTTCTCTCCTCCGCTCAGCACTTTCGCCTGTTTCAAAGCCTCTTCTCCGGAAAAAAGCATTCTGCCGAGCCAGCCGCGAAGATATTCTTCATAGTGGTCCTTGGAATACTGACTCAACCAATCAACCAATGAATAATCGCAACCTTGAAAATATTCGTTATTATTTTCAGGGAAGTACGATGCAGAGATTGTTTTGCCCCATTTCACCGTTCCCGCGTCGGATTGAGCCTTACCGACGAGGATATCGTAAAGCATCGAAACGGTAGTGCTCTTATCGCTGACGATACCGATTTTTTCATCTTTCTGAACGGTAAAAGATACATTCTCAAAGTAACCTTTTTTTGTAAGACCTTCCACCATTAAAATATCGTTACCGATTTCTTTTTCGTATTTAAAATCAATAAAAGGATATTTTCTGAGCGAAGGCTTGAAATCAGAAATAATAAGCTTTTCGAGTTCTTTCTTTCTCGACGTAGCTTGACGCGATTTTGACGCATTTGCGGCAAACCTTGCAATAAATTCCTGTAATTCTTTCGCACGCTGTTCGTTTTTCTTGTTCTGGTCCTTCTGCTGACGAGCAAGAAGCTGACTGGTTTCATACCAAAAATCATAGTTTCCTAGCATCATATTGATTTTGCCGAAATCAACGTCGCAAATATGAGTACAGACTTTATTAAGAAAATGTCGGTTATGAGATACGATAATGATTGTATTTTCAAAATCAAGCAAATAATTTTCAAGCCAACGTACCGTTTTTATATCAAGGTTGTTCGTCGGCTCGTCCAAAAGCAAAATATCAGGGTTTCCGAACAGCGCCTGTGCGAGCAAAATCTTTACTTTGCGTTTAGCATCAATTTCGGACATTAATTTATCATAGTATTCTTCGGTAATATCAAGCGCATTTAAAAGCGTCTGAGCTTCGTATTCTGCATCCCAGCCACCCAATTCGGCAAATTCGCTTTCAAGTTCGCTTGCACGCACGCCGTCTTCCTCGGTAAAATCCGCTTTTGCATAAAGTGCGTCTTTCTCGTCCATTATATCGACAAGACGCTTATGACCGAGCATCACCGCACGAAGAACGCTAACGTGGTCGTAAGCATTCTGATTCTGTTGGAGCACGGACATTCTTTCGGTTTTGTCCATAGAAACGTCGCCTTTATTCGGCTCAACTTCACCGCTTAATACTTTTAAAAAAGTAGATTTACCGGCGCCGTTCGCTCCGATTATTCCGTAACAATTGCCTTTGACGAATTTGAGATTTACTTCCTCGAACAGTTTTTTACTGCCGTATTGAAGAGAGACGTTGTTTACCTGTAACATTAAATTCTCCGTAAAATTTTATTTTATTTAAACAGCAAACTGGCTGTTGTATAATTCAGAATAGAAGCCGCCCGCTTTAAGCAGCTGAGCATGGTTTCCATGTTCAATTATATTCCCGTCCTTCATAACAAGAATTATATCGGCTTCTTTGATAGTCGAAAGCCTGTGCGCGACGATAAAACTCGTTCTGCCGTTCATAAGATTTGCAAACGCTTTCTGAATTTTCTGTTCCGTTCGCGTATCTATCGAAGATGTCGCTTCGTCGAGAATAAGCATCGGAGGCAAACAAAGCATTATCCGCGCTATACACAATAACTGTTTCTGACCCTGGGAAAGATTTCCGCCGTCTTCCGAGATTACCGTTTCATATCCGTTCGGAAGCTGCATTATAAATTTATGAGAATGAGCCGCTTTCGCCGCAGAAACTATTTCTTCATCGCTTGCGTCTGGTTTACCTATTGCGATATTTTCTTTTATTGTACCGCTTTTTAGCCACGTTTCCTGCAAAACCATACCGTAATTTAAACGAAGCGATTTACGGGTAACGTCGTTTATTTTCATATTATCAACAGTAATCTTGCCACTGTCAACGTCGTAAAAACGCATCAATAAATTAATAAGCGTAGTTTTGCCGCAACCGGTAGGACCTACAATCGCTATTCTCTGTCCCGCCCTGACTTTTAAATTGAAGTCCTCAATAAGTTTTCTGTCCGACGAATATGAAAAATATACATTTTCGAATTCAACGTCGCCTTTCACGTTCCCGAGAACGTCAGCATCATCATCGGATTTCTGAGGCTCCTCGTCGATGAGCTCATAAATTCTACCCGCGCAGGCGATTGCGTTCTGCAATTCGGTGATGACACCGGAAATCTCATTGAACGGCTTTGTATATTGGTTAGCATAGGCTAAAAGACTTGTTAAAAGTCCGATGTTGAACATAAGCGGCAAAGGAGTTTCAAACACGAGCATCAGCGCGCCGGAAAGCGCAACAGCCGCGTAAACTATTGCATTTACAAATCTTGTACAAGGGTTTGTTAATGATGAGTAGAAAATAGATTTAAGCGAGGCGTCCGTCAGACGCGAATTTATTTCATCGAACTTCTCGATATTTTCGTCCTCGCGGTTAAAAGCCTGCACCACCTTTAAATTACCTATCATTTCATCAATAAACGCAGTTTGTTCTCCCCTTATTTCGGAAGTATGCTTAAACAGCGAATATGTTCTCGATGCAATGAATTTTGCCACAAAAAGCGAAAGCGGCGTTATTACAACAACAACCAAAGCAATAATCCAATTTAGTACAAGCATCATTACAAGAGTGCCGATAATAGTCAGAACACCCGTAAAAAGTTGCGTAAAGCCCATTAACAGTCCATCCGCAAACTGGTCAACATCGGCAATATTACGGCTTACAATATCTCCATACGATTGCGCATCCAAATATTTAAGCGGTAATCTCTGTATATTGGCAAATGCTTCTTCTCGTATATCTTTCACAACGCTGTAAGCTATTTTGTTATTTATTATATTCATAAGCCACTGCGCAAGAGCGGTAACGGCGATACAAGCAGCTATTATAACGAATTTCGTAAAAATCTCACTGAAATAAACTTCGCCCTGCCGAACTATAAGATTGACTACCTGTCCGAAAAATACGGGAACCGCCAGCGTACCCGCAACGGTTATAACGGCAAATATCACAGTAGCTACAAGTAAAAACTTATAACCTTTCAGTTGTTTAAAAACACGCGTCAATACGCTTTTACGAAGGGCTTTCATGCTTTATCTCCCTCTTTTGCATATTGCGAATAATGAATTTCTCTGTAAACTTCACAAGTAGTCAAGAGCTCTTCGTGCGTTCCGATTCCCGCAGCCCTGCCTCCGTCAAGCACGATTATTTTATCAGCGTGTTTAATCGAAGACGTGCGCTGCGATACAATAAAAACAGTAGGCTTATAATCGAGATTTTTAATAGATTTTCTGAGATTTGCGTCAGTTGCGTAATCAAGAGCAGAAGCGCTGTCGTCTAATATTAAAATTTCGGGTTTTTTAACCAAAGCGCGAGCAATCGTAAGTCTTTGCCTCTGTCCACCGGAAAAATTTTTACCGCCCTGCTCAACAGGTGCCCCCAGCCCGCCTTTTTTCGATTCAATCACGTCCGAAGCCTGAGCCGTTTCAATTGCAGACAAAATTTCTTCATCCGTCGCGCAGGCTTTACCCCACTGCAGATTTTCCCGTATATTGCTCTTGAATAGAACAGCCCTCTGTGGAACAATTCCGATTCGTTCGCGAAGATTTTCATCACCGATACAATTAACGTTTATTCCTTCTATCAGTACTTCACCCGAATACGCTTCGTAGAAATGCGGCAACATATTAATCAATGTCGTTTTACCGGCGCCCGTTCCGCCAATCACTCCGACTGTTTCGCCCTTTTCAACGCTGAAAGAAATTCCGCTCAATGCATCGATTTCCGCGTTTCCGTAATTCATACATACATTGCTGAAACTAATATACGGAACACCGGAAATACGATTTTCATCCGATATAATTTCACGGCTTACCTCGGAAGACATTTCGAGTATTTCGCTAACCCTTCCGGCACACGCAAAGGATTTCGTAACTGTAATAATAAGGTTGGCAAGTTTTATAAGTTCGATTAGAATCTGACTCATATAATTGTACAGCGCTACAACCTGACCTTGCGAAAGAAGTCCGCCGTCGACTTTAACCGCGCCCAAATATAGCAACGCGATTATAGCCGTGTTGATTATTGCATACGTAAGCGGATTCATAAGAGCGGAAATCTTGCCGACGAATTGCTGTGATTTGTTCAGTTCTTCGTTAAAGGCATTATAATTTTTTATTTCTTCTTCCTCTTTGCAGAACGCCCGTAAAACCCGCGCCCCCGTTAATGTTTCGCGCGTTGCAGTAGTAACCTTATCCAGTCTGCCCTGAACTTTTCTATAAAGCGGTATGCTCGTCAGCATAATCCCAAAAACAACGGCGCATAAAACGACTATCGCTGCGGCAAACACTCCGCCTGCCGCCAAATCGATAAACAAAGCCATTATCATAGCACCGAATACAATAAACGGCGAACGCATAAACAACCTCAAAACAAGGTTTACTCCGGACTGAATCTGATTGATGTCGCTCGTCATGCGCGTAATCATTTTCGAAGTCCCGAGTCCGTCTATCTGACTATATGAGAGCGCTTGCATTTTTTTGAACAAATCGTGTCTTAATTCTTTTGAAAAGCCGACCGCCGCCCGTGCGGCAAAATACTGGGCGGCAACTGCGCATATAAGTCCGACCACCCCCAACGCTGTTAAAATCAAACAGGAATATAAGATATATTGCCAATTTTTATCTGAAATTCCGTTATCTATTATAGCCGCCACCACAAGCGGCACAATAAGTTCGAAAGCGGCTTCAAGCAGTTTAAACAACGGAGCGAGAACACTCTGTAATTTATAATTTTTCAAATATTTCAGCAATTTCCGCATATATCGTATTTTAACATTTTAATAATTAAAAAGCAATTTTTATTCAAAGCATTTGCAATTAATCTTTGAATTTGATATATTGTTTTTAAGGAGAAATAAATGTCTTTCGAAATTTATCTCAAAAAGAACGAAGAAAAACGCATAGTTGCGGGTCATAGCTGGGTTTATGCCAATGAAATCGCAAAAATAGAAAATAAAGACAAAAACGGTTCGCTCGCAACGGTATATTCCTACGACGGAAGATATATCGGCAAAGGCTATATTAACCACATCTCTAAAATTCTCGTCAGAATTTTTATCCGCGGAAACGAAACCGACGACGAGGAATTTTATCTCAAACGCTTAAAAGAAGCTGACGACTACCGAATAAAACTCGGTTATAGTAATTGTTACAGAATGGTTTTCGGCGAAGCGGACAACCTACCCGCGCTTATAATCGACAAATACGGCGACATACTCGTTATGCAGTGTTTATCTCTGGGTATTGATATGCGCAAAAAGCTTATAACGGACTGTCTTATAAAACTTTTCGCACCGAAAGGAATTTACGAACGTAGCGACGTTTCGGTAAGAAAAAAAGAAGGTTTGCCGGAAATAAAACAAGTTTTATACGGCGAAGTTCCGGACTATCAGCAAATTTGCGAAAACGGAATAAAAATGCTTGTCGACGTAAAAAACGGACAAAAAACAGGCTACTTCCTCGATCAGAAAGAAAACCGCTTAACTGCGAGAAAATACTGCAAAGGCGAAGTTTTAGACTGCTTCTGTAACAGCGGCGGTTTTTCGCTTAACGCCGCAACTATCGCACAAAAAGTGACGGCGTGCGATATTTCCGAACTTGCCTTAAAGAACGTAAACGATAACGCGAAATTAAACGGCTTTAAAAATATAACTACTCTCTGCGGCGACGTATTCGAAGTTCTCAGAAATTTTAAAAAATCAAAACGGGAATTCGACACGGTGATTTTAGACCCGCCCGCATTCTGCAAAACAGCAAATGAAGTCAAAGACGCTTACCGCGGGTATAAAGATATTAACCTTACTGCTATGAAAATAGTTAAACGCGGAGGCTTTCTTCTGACTTGCTCCTGTTCCCACTATATGACTTCGTCCCTGTTCGAAAAAATGCTTATAGAAGCGGCGCGCGAAAGCGGAAGACTTATAAGAAGCGTTGAAGTTAAAACACAAGCCCCTGACCACCCGTCATTGTTATGCGCCGAAGAAACCCAATATTTAAAATTCTTCGTTTTACAGGTGATTTAAGCTTTTATGCGTAACATAGTACTTAATTTAAATTAAAATAGCGCGATAAAACCGCGCTATTTTAATTATTTTGTTCAAATTACCCAATTCCCATCTTTAAAAATCTGAACTCTCTTTCCGTCTTTCGTTACACCTGTTATCGACATATCTTTACTTCCTATCATAAAATCGACGTGAATCATAGAACTGTTTACGCCGAGTTTTTCGCACTCTTCAACCGAATATTTTTCGTAGTTTTCAAGACAGTCGTTAAAGCCTCTGCCGAGTGCTAAATGACAGCTTGCGTTTTCGTCGAAAAGCGTGTTGTAAAATAATATACCCGTATTGTTTATAGGGGAATCGTGAGCAATCAGTGCGCACTCGCCGAGATAAGCCGCTCCTTCGTCCATTGAAACCATTTTTTCAAGCAAATCCTGATTTCTTTCTGCGTGCAGTTCAATGACCTTTCCGTTTTCAAATCTGAACCAGAAATTTTCAATAAGTTTGCCCTGATAAGAAAGAGGTTTCGTTGCTACTACTTTTCCCTCCGCAATTCCGCGCATAGGCGACGTAAACACCTCTTCGCTGGGAATATTGGCGTTAAAATATATGCCGGTACCGAGCGTCCGTCCGCCGCCGCCCTGAAACACACCTTTCGGGTTAAGTCCGACGGAAAAGTCCGTTCCGTTTGAACTTTTATATTCAAGCTTTTCAAATTTATATCCGTTTAAGAATTCACAACGCTTTGCAAGATTTTCATTGTGCTTCGCCCACGCTGCGATGGGATCGTCGTCAACGCGGGAGCAGTAAAGAATATCTTCCCACAGCTTTTCAACTGCTTCCGCGTCAGTAAGTTCGGGATAAATTTTACGCGCCCACTCTTTACCCGGTACGGCGGCAATACACCACTGATATTTATTATCAAGCGTGTCACGATACGGTTTTATTATCGGATACCTTGCCATATTTGCTTTGGAAATTTTTTCGCTATCGGTACCGTTCAGACCGTCGGGGTCATCCGAATCCAGCCATAAAAGACAAGTCAGCTTATCTACTTTTCTTTGCCACTCCGCCTTTTCAACGTCGGTAACTTCAGAAAGTGTTTCCAAACTTTTATAATTCAAATGTATTTTACTGACAGGCATATACGACCATTCTACCTTCACGCGTTCCGCACCGCGTTTATAACATTCTTCCGTAACCATAGCGACAAACTCGGGCTGATCAAGTCCACACCTGATTATTATCTCCTGTCCCTTTTGTACGTTTAAACCGCATTTAACTATTAAATTGGCATATTTTTTTAATCTTTCCTGTTCCATAATTTGCTCCGAAAACTTTTTATTTAATTATAACACAGCAAGGTAAAAAATCAAATCAATTTCAGTTATTTGACAGATTTTCTGTTTTTAATAAATACTATTGCAATATAAGCAACAAGCAGAACCGCGCACGCTCCGAGCAGTATTCCGTACATAGCGCCGAGAGGAATATTTTTACCGAATAAGTATATGTTTGCATCAAAGCTGTCTTTTATAGAGTTCAATGATTCCACAGGTACCCCTGCGCCCGAAAGCGCGGAAATATATCCGTTCATATAGTGATTACGTAAAATCCCCACGCCGTAAGTTCCAGGAAGCATACATAAAAAGTTCTGCAAACCTTTTGAAAAACTCGAAATGGGCATATATGCTCCGCTGATAAATCCGTACATCGAAGATACCAGCGTAGCAACCGCGGAAAGTCCGCCCTGCGAGGAAACAAAGCTTTCAACAACGCCTGCAAGCAACGTTCCGAAAAGTATACAGCATATGCAGTCAACGATAATCATAAACACGTCGCCTACCGTTATATACCAGCCGACTGCCGCAAGATAAATATGCCCAATCACCATTACGCACATCATCACAATAAACGTAACGAAAAAGTTCGACACGAAATAAGCAATCGAAACCGTCGTACTTTTAACGGGGGAAACGCTGAAATCATTTACCGCACAATTAATTTTATCTTCAATCATTATTACATTCGAACAAAATGCGACCGTTACTGAGCTTACGCTCAAAATAGAAGACATAAGCCACGCTCCGGCTATCCCTTCGATTATTCGGTTATTAATATTCAGATTATTTTCGGTTAAAGCTAACTGAAAGCTTTCGATGTAAACGTTTCTTAAAAAAGTTACGAATAAAACCAACAATATGAGCGGCGTTATCAGCGACATAAAAAACGTTACTTTGTCCTTAAAATAGCATTTTGTATTGCGTTTCACCAAAGAAACAAGCTTTTTATAATCCGTCATAACTAACCTCCCAGTAAATCCTTGCCCGTAACTTTCAAAAATACATTATCCATATTTCCCTTTAAAACTTCAAAATCGTCAAACAGCTCGGACTTTTCTTTGAAATACTTCACTATCTCAGATGTTCTGTTAAGTTCTATTTCGGTAAAATCACGTTCGTTCCTTATCTTTAAGCCGATAGATGAAAAATATTTTTCCGCTTCTTCTCGGTTGTTATAGAATTTGACATAATCATTTGCATATTTGCTTTTCAAATCATGCGGAGTCCCCTCTGCCACCATCTTGCCCGAGTCGATTATTACAACGTAATCGGAATCTGCGGCTTCCTCCATATAATGGGTCGTAAGAAAGACGGATAATCCGTCTTCTTTTCTGAGTTTATCTATAACGCTCCAAACGGTTATTCTCGTCTTGGGGTCAAGTCCCGTGGTCGGCTCGTCAAGAATTAAAAGCTTAGGGCTGTGAATAAGCGCCCGCGCAATATCGATACGCCTTTTCTGACCGCCCGAAAGCTTATTTAACGGACGTTTCAATATATCCTTCAAATCCAATAGCTTATTCATTTCTTCAAGGCGGGCTTGAAAATCGTTCCCGAAAATTCCATATAAATTAGCGCGGTATTTAAGATTATCGTATGCGCTTAATCGTTTGTCAAGGACTGAATTCTGAAAAACAATTCCAATGTTACTTTTTATTTTATCGCAATCTTTCTCGATATCGTATCCGCATACTTTTACGCTTCCGCCATCTTTTTTCAGAACTCCGCTTATTATATTAATGGTCGTTGACTTTCCTGCGCCGTTTACTCCGAGAAAAGCAAAAAGTTCGCCTTCTTTTGTTTTAAACGAAATATCGTTTACCGCCTGCACGTCTTTGAAAGACTTTTTAAGATTTTCAATTTCGATTATCATTTATTTCCTCCGTTACCGAAAAACAACGCTTATAAACAACGCTTGTAATTTTATCATATAATAATCAATTATCAATGTATTTTATTAAAATAATAAAGAACGATTAAAAACGCTTGATTTTTTTTATTAAATTTAATATTATAATAATGCTTGATGCAGAGATGGCTGAGCGGTTTAAGGCGCACGATTGGAAATCGTGTGTACCCAAAAGGTACCGGAGGTTCAAATCCTCTTCTCTGCGCCAATAAAGACGTAAGTTGAACTCTATGTTTGACTTACGTCCTTCTATTTATGAAAAAATGTAAGCCTTGAATAAGGTTTGCCTACTATTTTAATTTGAATATTATTCTTCACGATATTCTGATAATTGATATAATCCGCTTCTATTTTGTATTGAAAACTCATTAGTCGTATTCGTGTATCCATTCGCCGAATACAACGGAATCTTCGGTGTCGAGGTCTTCAAGTTGAACCGAAGAAACGCCCTTAATATCAGAATTACTGTTGGCTAAGTATGCGACAAAGTCCAAAGAATATCTGTTTCCCGTATCTGTATAAACTATATTTACAAGAACGTGAACCCAAATACGCACTTCGCTGCCGTTGTCATCTTTTTCCGAATCGTAACCCAAAACACGACAATTGAATCCTTCACATTCGTCACCGTACGTTCTGTAAATTCCGTCTTCACGTTCGGTGAATAACGGATTGCCATTGAACAGATTGAAAGCGGTTTGAATTTTTTGGTCTATATTTTCTGTATTTGCCGCGCGTTGGCAGAGTAAGGTTTTAAGCGTATCAGAGTCTTCGCTTGCAAGCGCTTTTATTATTTGCGCTGAAAGAACACCGCATTCCCTGTCGTATGGCGACGTCCATCCGCAACTGACGTGTATTCTTTGAAATTCTTCCCTGTCATTTTCAGTTATGCCGTATTCCGTAACACCCTTAATGCGTTCGTCTGTAATATAATTGTCGTGAAACCAAAATCGGTATTTCCTTCCCGTATCGGTCGTTATATAAATATCGTTATAATAGTCGTATTCGGTTATTGTACCGTAGTGATTTAAATAACCTTCGCCGCCAATATCTCCCGAAATTTTGTAAGACTCTATGTTGCCTTCCATAAAAGAAAAGGATTCTATTATTTGCTCGTCAAGGTCACTGAGTTCTTGCGACATAGGACACATTAACGCTTTAATCGGCTCTGAGTTTTTTTCTTTATATGAAGAGATAAACGTTTCGGACATTTCGTAACGGCGTTTATTTACGCGCTTTCTCACCGAAGAAATATTGTTATCACCAAACAATAAGCTACATCCGGCAAAAACGATAGTCAACAGTAAACAAAAAGCAGTTACAATCGAAAAAATTATGCGCTTCTTCATATCGCTACTCCATTTATCAAATTATAACTTTTAAAATGCAAGACATTTTTGATAAAAATTATCAGTTGCAATGCAATTAAATACCCAAAAGATTGGCAAGTTAATACTTACTACTCTTTTCCTAGTCATAGGTAGCTGTGCACATAACTGTATATTATCCTACTCTGCACTTAAATTTATTTCAAATATTTCTGCCCATCTCAAAGGCTTTATCGGGGAACTCCGTACCGTTTATTTCGCCTTTATCATTTACGCCAATTGCGCGTATAACGCCTTTCAGAACAACCCCGTCAAAACAGTCTACCCAGCCTTGAATATCCTTTACTGCTCCATCCATAGCACTCTCCTCAGCTTCTGCGGCAGTTGCAAGCAAATAAACTTCTTTGAATTTATTTTCTCTCGGATAAAGCGGGTTCAGTCTGTCGAGAAAAGTTTTAAGCTGTCCGCTGACGGCGTAATAATAAACGGGCGTTGCAAATACGAGCACGTCGGCATTCTGAAACTTTTCATACAGCCCGTTCATTCCGTCGCCTAAAACGCATTTATCGTGAGACTGGCAATACATACAGCCGGTACAAAATTTCAAACCTACGCCGCGAACTTCGATATATTCAACTTCATTGCCCGCATTCGCCGCACCCTCTGCAAACTTGCGCGCTAAAATTTCCGAATTGCCGTCTTTTCTCGGCGAACTCGTTACGACGATTATTTTTTTCATTATTGTTTCTCCTTATTATTTAATTTTTCGATTATAAATTCTGCGTATTTTTTTGCTATATTTACTCCGCAAACCCGTTCCGCTTCTGCAAAAAAAGCGTTGGAATTTACTTCGCAGATATAGAAATCTCCCTTTCCGTCACACAAAACGTCGATACCGCAATAATCGAGTTTTAAAATATCGGCAACTTTTTCGCAAAGATTAATTAATTTCTTGCCCGCTTCATACTTTGTCCCCTTGCCGCCGAGTTCTATATTAGAACGAAAATCGCAAGAATTTTTTCGATTCATTGCACAGACGTATTTACCTCCGACAACAATCACGCGTATATCTTCTCCGCCATAACCTATAAATTTCTGGTAAAAATGTTCTTTAAGTTTATTTTTTTCTTCAAATTCTCTGAGTTCTTGCGAATCATTTATTAAAAATACCCCCGCACCGAGAGAACCGTAACAATTCTTTGCAACAAGCGGAAAGCCGAGCTCACGGGAAACCAAATTTAAAAAATCTTCCGAAATCTCCACATCGGCGTAATAGCACAGAGGCGCATATATGCAATCAGGCATTAAAATTCCGTAATTGGATAATTCTATGTGCGTAAGAATTTTATCGTCGCAGATTTCAATCGCCTTCGCGCTGTTATAAAGCTTTGTCCCGCACTTTTCCAAAAGCCGCGCCACCGCTTTATCTTTATCCAAAAAAACGCAAAAATCATACTTTTCTGAAACCGCGCTCCCATCTTTGATTTTTGCAAGATTTATATTTTTAGTTATTTTACATTCGATTCCCGTCAGCGTTAACTCTTCCGAGATTCGCTTCGCCTGCATTATCTGCGATTTATTTTTTATGTATGCATTTACAACTATTATACAATTCATATTTATATAAAAATCAGGCAGAACTACCGCTCTGCCTTTTTAATTAAGATACTACTCTGATTACCGAAGCAACTTTTGCAAGATTTTCGACTGAATTAATCTCGTCTACCGCTTTATTTACGTTTTTCTCAAACGTCTCGTGAGTTACTATAATAAGCGGTACAACTCCGTTTACTTTTCTATTTTCCTGAATAACTTCCGCAACGCTGATATTGTGCTTGCTCAATACTGAAGATACCTTTGAAAGTACTCCGGCTTTATCTTTAGCATCCAGACGCAAATAATACGCGCTCTCGAAATTAGTTACGAATTTAGTTGACGGGTCGGCTTTTTCCGTGTTATTAAAAGTCGAATAGTTGAAATTATCGTGCGTAGCGCAATAAATAATATCACCGACTATTGCGCTACCCGTAGGAAGGGCTCCCGCGCCTCTGCCGTAAAGCATTACGTCTTCAACACTGTCGCCCGTAATATAAACGGCATTATAACTGTCGTTAACGTTCGCAAGCGGGTGACTGTTCTTTATAAATGCAGGATGAACTCTAACTTCAATGCCACTGTCGGAATTTTTTCCGACCGCGAGAAGTTTTAAAGCATAACCGAGCCTTTTACCGTAATTTATATCGTGAATATCGATATCAGTAATTCCTTCGCGGTAAACTTTCGAAAAAGGAATTTTAGTATGGAAAGATAAGCTTGAAAGTATCGAAAGTTTATAAGCGGCATCAAATCCCTCTACGTCCGCAGTAGGATCCGCTTCGGCGTAACCCAGCCTCTGCGCTTCTTTGAGAACTTCCGAATAAGAAGCTCCGCAGTCCGACATCTTGGTTAAAATAAAATTAGTCGTGCCGTTGATTATGCCTGTCATAGACAAAATTTTATTGCCTTGCAGATTATCGATGAGAGTCCTGATTACAGGAACTCCACCCACACAGCTTGCCTCGTAAAAAAGTCCGCATTTATTCTTTCTTGCGGTTTTTTCCAATTCGTGGCTGTACTTACAAAAAAGTTCTTTATTCGAAGTTACTACCGACTTACCGGCGTTAAGCGCCGCAAGCACGAAAGTTTTCGCAGGTTCAACTCCGCCCATAACCTCAACAACAATGTCTACTTCGGGATTTGAACATATCTCGGCAATATTTGCTGCAATTTTATTTTCCTCTATTCCAAGTGCGAGCGCACGCTCCGTTTTAAGTTCAAGAACGCTCTCGACGTTTATATCGACACCGTGATTCTTTTTATAAAATTCCCTGTGTTCTATAAGAATTTTATAAGTTCCGCTGCCGACGACGCCCAAACCGAGAATCGCAACTCCGACTTTTTTCATTATTAAGCCTCCGTGCTGTTTAATTCGTACAAATATTTAAGACCTTCGAGAGTCAGAAGTTTATCTACCTTATCGATACAAGCAGTCTCTTTTGCTATAATTTCGGAAAAGCCGCCCGTAGCAATGGTTTTCATATCCTCGCATTTCATTTCACGCTTGATTTTCTTTACTATATATTCCACAAGTCCTGCAAAGCCGAATACTATGCCTGCCTGCATATTAGTAACGGTATTTTTACAGATAATGCTCGAAGGCCGTTCAATTTCTACCCTTGGAAGCTTTGCTGTACCGTTAACAAGGCTGTCCAACGACCCCTTTATCCCCGGTGCAATTACACCGCCGATAAATTCACCTTTTTTATCAATGATATTAAACGTCGTTGCAGTACCGAAATCGACTACAATGAGCGGGGCGCCGTATTTTCTTATAGCAGAAACATTGTTTACTACCCTGTCGGCTCCTACTTCTTTCGCGTTATCCGCTTTAATGTTTAAACCCGTTTTAAGTCCGGGGACAAGCATTTTCGGAGTTATGTTAAGATAAGTATGGCACATTCGCTCCAAAGTATAATCGAGCTGGGGAACAACGGACGAAATTATGCCTCCGATAATATCCTCTGTATTTATTTTATTATTTCCGAGAATACTTATGAGTTGTCCGCCGTATTCATCGGAAGTTTTTTTATAATCGGTAGCAACACGGAAACTTAAAACAAGTTTGTCTCCGTCAAATATAGCATATTTAATATTCGTGTTGCCCACGTCCATACAAATAATCATATTTTAAACTTCTTCTTTTTTGTTTTCTTCAACTTTTTTAGGCAGATACTTTTTTAAAATCTGCCTTTCAACAACGCTGCTAACCGTAAACAGAGCGGGCGCACAAACAAGGTTTATTGCAAATTCAATAAAAAAGTTTACCGTAACAAGTCCCACAACAATTATATACATAATATTATGTCCGTCAAGATTAGGCATATAATTGCCCGCAAAAGACTGTATAGTTCCGCTCATACACAAACAACCGAGTATAAACAAACCCGTGTTAATTATCGGAACTACGGCAGCAGCAACAAATACGGCAACGTATTTATTCTTTTTAGCAATTAGATTATAAAACAAACCGGCAACAGCGCCTGCCGCCATTCCTTTAACCAAACAAGTTAAAACCGTCAAAAACGGACTATCTGCCAACAAAAATGCGGTAAAGCCGTTGGCGCCCGTAACACCTGTCATAAGTACTACAAAGCCGAAAATAAATCCTAAAATTAAACCCGCAACAGGGCCCAAGAGCATTGCGCCGAGAGTTATCGGTATAAGCACGAAACTAAGATTTAACCCTGCCGCACCTACGGGAATCATACTTCCCCAAAGTTGAAGCACGATAACCAACGCCACCAAAACTGCAAGAATAGCTATGTTCCTTGCAGAAAAGAAATTCCTTTTTTCCTTTTCCATAAAACCTCCGTCGGATCCCGCTCGGGTATCCGCAAAATAAAAAAATTATACTTTATATACCGGTCAGATTAATAAATATCCGCCGAAAGCACCTAAATATTAGAATAATTTAAACACAAAAAAGTTTATTCGTCGTTATCCAAACACAAAAAAACGAAGCGAACGAGCATTCTCAAGAAGCGTATACACAAACGTTCGTAATCCGGAAATAACTTAGTTCAATGCAGTAATGCGCTGTTTAGAGGAAACGACTAATTTATTATAACATTGCTACTATATTTATGCAAGCAATTAAAGGCAAAGTAACATTTTTAAGAAAATTTTAATATTATTTAATATACGTAATATACGGAAACTGCATAGGCAAAATAAAATTTACATACCGCCTTGCAGCTAAATTTACAGGAGGAAATTTATGAACATTTTTTCGTCTTGCGGCAATAACAGCTGCCTATGGATTTTAATTCTTTTACTTCTTGCAGCAAGTTGCAGCGGTGACGGTCTTGCAAACGTGTTAAGCGGAAGCTGTACTCCCATACTTATTGCTTTAATTTACAGTATGTGGAAAAACGGTACGCTTGCAAATCTGTTGTGCGGCAACGGTAACGGTTGCGGATGCGGTTGTAACTAATTAAAGTAAACAAAAAAAGAGGGGTTGCCCTAAGGCAGCCTCTCTTACTTTTTTTTATCTAATGAACTTATAAACTTATAGACGGCGGAAACCGTTTTAGCGTCACAGATTTCTCCCGTTTCAATCATATTCAAAACTTTATCGAGAGGGATAAATTCACAATTCAAAAATTCGCCCTCGTCTAACTTTTGAACGGTAAACTCAAAACTTTCCGCAAAATATATATGGATTATTTCGTCAGTGTACCCGGGCGAAGGATATAAATCAAACATTTTTATAAGTTTCGCTCGGTATCCCGTCTCTTCTTCCAGTTCCCTTACCGCCGCCTCTTCGCTATTCTCGCCGTAATTAAGCTTCCCTGCCGGTATCTCGTAAATTTCCTTACCGTATGCGTATCTGAATTGATTTACAAGCAATACGCAGTTATCTTTAACAAGCAATACAGCCGCGCCGCCGCTGTGTCTGACGTATTCGCGAAATGAACGGCTTTTATCGGGCAATTCAACTTCGTCAACATTCAATGTAAGTATTTTACCTTTATAAACAGTTTCGGAATTTAATTTCTTCTCTTCAAAATTCATAAAGTCTGCTCAAACTGCGCAAGCGTTTCTATCAAAAACGCAACGTTGTCGCTCACGCATTTATTATATAAAATAAAATAATTGTATCCGCATATAATCGCGTCGATTAAATCCTCGTCACCATTCTTGACTGCAACCGAGAGCGCAGTAAGGATTTTATAGGCGCTGTTTTTCTCGTCTTCCGAAATCGTAGTCTCCGAAATATAGTGCTTTTCCGCTTCTATCGAAATCAAAACAGACGATAAAAGATTTGCGCGCGGAGAATTATCGCTTACAGATTCCGAGCCTATTTCATCTTTGAATACTTGTTTTATCAGTTCTTCTAAATTTGAAACAATTACCCTGCAAAAAGCTTGATAGCTTGCAAAATAACTTCCGTCCTCGGGGAAATATTTCTGCAAAAAATCATTAAGATTTATTGTATCACGGTCAAATTCAACTAAAATACAAAAAATAAACGCAAGCCTTTGGCCAACGGTCTGCGGAAGAACAATATAATTTCTGTTAAAAAAACCGTCGTTTTTAGTTACGAAACATTTTGATTTCTGCTCGATATAATCAAAGTTTTTAGTAACGCTGTCAAACAGTTTATAAAGTTCGGGACTGTTGACGATACATTTCAAAAGGTCTTTTATTTTGGTCGTTGCCATTATAAATTTACATTTTTTAAGCTCGCCGCATTTTTCAAGAAAAGTCAAAACCTGTTCCTTAATACTGCTCATAATACACCTTTTATATTCTTATGAGTTTTATTATATCACACTTTATTATAAAATTAAATTATTTTTCGGGGAAATATCTTGATTTTATACGAAATATTATGTATAATGATTAAAACTTTTGCAATTTTTAGTATATTATGTTGAACACAGGCGAAACTTCTATTAACAAATTAATAATACTTTTCGTCTTTGACAAAATGGAAAGCGCGTTGTCTGAAAGGACGATTGTCGATATGTGCTCTACTTCCAATACATGGATGGGCTACATGGACTGCGTCAATATTATACATAAGCTTATCGACGATAATTTTATATGCGTCGTCAGCGAAGACGATGACACGCTTTATACGATTACCCCCGACGGAAGAGAAACTCTTGCAAATTTCTACATCAACATACCCAAAAGCGTCAGAGAAGAAATTTCGCAGTTTGTCAAAAAGAACAGCGCCAGATACCGTAACCGTCAGGAATGCCGCTCCGATTATTATCAGAATATGGACGGAACGTTCACGGTTGCGCTTAAAATTCTCGCCACCGTTCAACCGCTTTTAGAACTTAAATTCGTCGTACCGGATAAAAAAACTGCGAAAGCCATATATAAAAAATGGGAAGAAAAAGCAGCCGACCTTTATTCGGTTATTTATGAAAATCTTTGCGATTAGGAGAAAACATTATGTTCGTATACTATACTTCCGGTACTTGTTCAAGACAGATTATATTTGAAGTAGATGAAGAAAAAAGATTGCATCACGTCAAATTTATAGGCGGTTGCAGCGGCAATCTTCAAGGCGTGGGAAAACTCGTTGAAGGCAGAAAGCTTGACGAAGTCGAAACACTGTTGTCCGGCATAAAATGCAAAAACAACACCTCCTGTCCCGACCAGTTAAGCAAAGCTATAACGGCTTATAAAAAATCATTGGAAGAAAATAAATAAAGCGGGTTATAGCCCGCTTTATTTATTTTTATATCCGATAAAATACTATAAAATTTGCAAAATATCGTAAAATTCATCCATATTATATCCAGCCAAATCATAGTAGAAACATCTGCCGTAATAACCGCCCTGCGAATTATAACGTATCAGATTAAACCCGTAAGAACTTTTTTGAACATTTATAAGCAGTTTTTCATACGGCATACCGTTGCTTTCATATACCTTACCGAAATCGAATTCAACCCAAACGCCGCTCTTCAAAGATTTCAGCGTTTCACTGTTTAAACTTACTCCAAAAGCGGGCATATCGTGCGCGCCTTCCGTCATTGTTTTCCAACTTTTAAGTATCTTGCCAAATTCTTCACTGCCCGCGCCGTATACGTTCATTTCTCCGTTGTTATACACGTTAATGTTTTCGGCATTATCAAACGCCTCATAAAGTTCTACATAAACACACATAAAATTATTATTTTCCTTTAACCGAAATATATTCGTCTATTGCTTTGGCCGCAGTTTTACCTGCGCCCATTGCAAGTATTACTGTAGCGGCACCGGTAACGGCGTCCCCGCCCGCATAAACCCCTTCTTTTGAAGTCTTCCCCGTATTTTCCTCAACAATAATACCGCCGCGATTGTTTACTTCGAGCGCAAGCGTCGTATTTTTAATAAGCGGATTAGGGCTCGTTCCTATCGCCATAATAACGCAGTCAACGTCGATTATGTATTCGCTCCCCTCTATTTCTACGGGTCTGCGCCTGCCTTTTTCATCAGGTTCTCCCAACTCGCATTTTCTTACTTTGATTCCGCTAACAAATCCGTTCTTAGCATCGCGCCTGTCTTCGGGATTATTATATCCGATAATTTCAACAGGATTTCTTAGAACTTTAAATTTTATACCCTCTTCTTCTGCGTGCTCGACCTCTTCCTTTCTTGCCGGAAGTTCTTCCATAGAGCGGCGGTAAATTATATATACGTTTTCAGCTCCTAAGCGCAAAGCCGTACGTGCAGCGTCCATTGCAACGTTTCCACCGCCGACTACGGCAACGTTTTTTGCACGCATTATCGGAGTTTGCGACTCTTTCTCGTATGACTTCATAAGATTAGCGCGCGTTAAAAATTCATTTGCCGAATAAACGCCTTTCAAACTTTCGCCGGGTATACCCATAAACCTCGGCAGTCCTGCGCCAGAACCTATAAATACCGCTTCGAAGCCCTCTACAAATAATTCATCAATCGTAACAGTTTTACCTATAACAATATTAGTCCGTATTTCGACTCCGTATTTTTCAAGAGTTTCAACCTCTTTTTTAACTATTTCTTTTGGCAGTCTGAACTCGGGAATGCCATAAACAAGCACGCCGCCCGCAAGATGCAAAGCTTCGAAAACAGTAACTTTATAGCCTTTTTTCGCGAGGTCTCCTGCGCAAGCCAACCCCGAGGGTCCCGAACCGATTACTGCGACTTTATGCCCGTTACTCTCGGGCAATATTGTTTCGCCTTTAAAATTCGCATTGTGATAATCCGCAACGAATCTTTCAAGTCTTCCTATTCCTACGGGTTCGAACTTAATGCCGAGCGTACATTTACTCTCGCACTGGGTTTCTTGCGGACAAACTCTTCCGCAAACGGCAGGAAGCGAAGAACTTTCTGATATCACCGAATAAGCTCCCTCGAAATCTTTCTCTTTGATTTTCGCTATAAAATCTGGTATCGAAATATTCACGGGACACCCCTCTACGCAAGGTCGGTTTTTACAGTTAAGACACCTGTCTGCCTCTATTACGGCGGTTTCAGCGCTATAACCCAACGCTACTTCGTTAAAGTTGCGTGCACGGACGCTTGCATTCTGAACAGGCATCTCTTGTTTCTTGGGTTGAATAGCCATTAATTTATCTCCTTTTTAAAAAGATTGCAATGTTCCCTGCCTTTTTGCTCAAATTCACAATACATATTCGAACGCGCCATAGCTTCGTCAAAATCAACTTCAAAACCGTCGAAATCAGGTCCGTCAACACACGCGAATTTAATTTTTCCACCTACTGTAAGGCGGCAACCGCCGCACATACCTGTACCGTCAATCATTATCGGGTTCATCGAAACTGTCGTAGGAATACCGTAAGGTTTAGTAGTTGCAACTACGAACTTCATCATAATGAGCGGTCCGATAGTTATCACTAAGTCATATTTTTCGCCTCTTTCGATTGCTTCTTTTAAAGGCGCAGTCACCACACCTAGCCTGCCGTAACTGCCGTCGTCGGTCATCACGGTAAGTTTATCAGAACAGCTTTTAAATTCATCCTCCAATATTAACAAATCTTTGCTTCTGAATCCTATAATCGAATGTACCTCGGCTCCGAGTCTATGAAATTTCTGCGCAACAGGCAAAGCTATCGCACAGCCGACGCCTCCGCCGACGATACAAACTTTTTTTACCCCGTCGGTTTGAGTCGCACAACCCAACGGACCTACAAAGTCATTGATATATTCGCCTTCGGATTTTGCATTCAGACGCATAGTGGTTTCTCCCACTATCTGAAAAATTATCTTTACCGTTCCCGCTTCACGGTCATAACCCGCCACTGTCAGCGGAATTCTTTCGCCGTCGTCGTCGACACGCAAAATTATAAATTGTCCCGCCTGAGCTTTTTTCGCTACGAGCGGCGCATAAATATCCATCATAGTAACGGTAGGATTGAGTTCAAGCTTTTTTATTATTTTATACATATTATTCCTCACGTTCTTTAACTTCTCTTATACACTTTATACTGTTTAAAGGAAAAGGCGCATTTTCTAAACCCGAAAAATAAACAAGTTTCACAGTGCCTTCCTGCAATAAATTATTTTTTCCGAAAGGCGCCAGAACTTTGTCGCCCTCACACACGTCTTTAAATCTGCACAGATACCAGTAAAACCGACCTGCAAAAATAAACTCGTGTTCGAATTCTACTGCAACAAAACATAATTTGTCTTCCATTTATTTTATTATATCAACACTTAACTTCAAAAGCAAGAAAAAATGCCTGCATAAGTATGCTGGCATTTTTTCTTAATTATAGAATTTTTTCAAATAAATTACTCGTAGTCGACTACGTCTATCCAGTTACGCAAAAATTCAACTTCGTTTTCATTGGCTTTTGTAAGTCGCGATGCCGCGACAATGGGTATCCATCTTTGTACGTACTGTATAGCCGTATCGCTCTTCTGGCAGTAAAGTTTGAGATATTTCTGCGCAAGCTTTTCTTCGCCAGCAAGGTAAAACAACAAATAACTTCTTGCTACGTCCGCAGAAGCGTTTCCCTGAGTTGCGTGTGACCAGTCGATGATATAAGGAGTTCCCTCTTTCGTTATAATTATGTTAGTAGGGTTAAAATCTCCGTGGCAAAGATTTTTATGTTTAGGCATAGAATCCAAACGTGTATGCAACTCGTAACGCGTAGTAGCGTCAAGGTCTGCCGCCGAAATTTTACTGTTCATTTTATCTTTCAGCTTGTTCAGCATAGGCACTTTCTTGGATAATACCGTACGCTGTAAATCTATGAACAGATTTAAATACTCGTCCTGCTTTTCGGGATTTTTATTCATAAGCGATTGCAGAGTTTCGCCTTCGATATAATCAAGTATAATAGCCCACTTCCCGTCAACTACTTCAATCGACCTTATTTTCGGTACGTTGAGGTCGGTTTCTTCCACTCTTGCATGATTTAATGCTTCGTTAAGTATATCAGCTTTCGAATAACTTGCTTCAAAAAGTTTTATAAGCTTATCACCGCTTTTATAAATGCTTTTATCGGGTCTTGAAAAAATCAAATTTTCGGGTTTCATATATTTTCCTCCTATTATTTACCATAATACGCGTTAAGGTACATTTGCTTAATTTCGCTCATCAACGGATATCTGGGATTTGCACCCGTACACTGATCGTCGAAAGCCTGTTCAACCATTTCGTCAAGTCGTTCAAGGAAGTTACTTTCTTCAATGCCATAATCTTTAATGGTTTTCTTAATTCCGACTTTTGCTTTTAATTCGTCTATTGCGTTAATAAGGCTTTTTACCTTTTCGTCGTCGTTTTTACCGTCAAGTCCCAAACTTTCGGCTACTTCCGCATATCTGCGTTTCGTATGAGGATGGTCGTACTGACTGAATGTTCCCATTTTTGCAGGCGATTCGGAGGAGTTGAATTTAATTACTTCGTCTATCAAAAGCGCGTTAGCTACTCCGTGAGGCAGATGATGGAACGCGCCGAGCTTATGCGCCATACTGTGGCATACGCCGAGGAAAGCGTTAGCAAAAGCCATACCTGCCATAGTAGCGGCATTTGCCATCTTCTCCCTTGCAACGATGTCCGTTATGCCGTTGTCGTAAGCCGCAGGCAAATATTTGAATATCACTTTCAAAGCCTGCAAAGCAAGTCCGTCCGTGTAATCGGTTGCAAGCATAGACGCATAAGCTTCCAATGCGTGAGTAACTGCGTCAATACCAGAGGCAGCCGTAAGTCCTTTGGGCGCGGACATATGAAGGTCAGTATCGATAATTGCCATATTAGGCATAAGTTCGTAATCGGCAAGCGGATATTTTACACCTGATTTTTCATCCGTTATTACAGCGAAAGGCGTAACTTCCGAACCCGTTCCCGCAGAAGTGGGTATAGCTATAAAGTAAGCCTTTTCGCCCATCTTCGGGAAGGTATAAACTCTCTTTCTTATATCGATAAAGCGCATAGCCATATCCATAAAGTCTGCTTCCGGATGTTCGTATAATACCCACATGATTTTCGCCGCGTCCATCGCGCTGCCGCCGCCGAGCGCAATAATGGTATCGGGTTTAAATGCTTGCATCTGCTTTGCGCCTTCGATAGCACACGCTAACGTGGGGTCGGGTTCAACGTTAAAGAAAGTTGTGTGTGCAATGCCGATTTCGTCTAATTTATCGGTAATGCATTTTGTATATCCGTTCTGATATAAGAAATTGTCTGTTACGATAAAAGCTTTCTTTTTGCCCATTACAGAACCCAATTCGTCAAGCGCGACAGGTAGACAGCCTTTTTTGATATATACTTTCTGAGGTGCTCTGAACCATAACATATTTTCTCTCCTCTCCGCAACCGTCTTTATATTTATAAGATGTTTTACTCCGACGTTCTCGGAAACGGAGTTTCCGCCCCACGAGCCGCAGCCGAGCGTAAGCGAAGGAGCTAATTTAAAGTTATATAAATCGCCGATACCGCCGTGCGACGAAGGCGTATTTACGAGAATACGGCAGGTTTTCATTCTTTCGCCGAATTCGACTATCTTATCCTGAGAAGTAGTAACGTTTACATATAACGACGAAGTATGACCGTATCCGCCGTCAGCGACAAGTTTTTCGGCTTTATTGAGTGCATCGTTAAAGTCTTTTGCTCTGTACATAGCGAGTACGGGAGAAAGCTTTTCGTGCGCAAATTCCTCAGATATTTCAACGGACTCCACTTCACCGATAAGAATCTTTGTGCTTTCGGGAACTTTGACTTTTGCCAATTCCGCAATTTTGTACGCGGACTGACCTACTATTTTCGCGTTAAGCGAACCGTTTATAATTATAGTCTTTCTGACTTTTTCGGTTTCTTCGGGATTAAGGAAATAACAGCCGCGGACTGAGAATTCTTTTTTGACTTTGCTGTAAATCTTATCAGCGACTATGACAGACTGTTCCGAAGCGCAAATCATTCCGTTATCGAAAGTTTTAGAATGTATAACCGAGTTTACCGCGAGCTGAATATCTGCACTCTCGTCGATTATCGCGGGAGTGTTGCCCGCGCCGACGCCGATAGCCGGCTTACCGCTAGAATAAGCGGCTCTGACCATTCCCGGACCGCCTGTCGCTAAAATCAAGTCGACTTCTTTCATCAAAAGATTAGTCATATCCAAATTCGGAACGTCTATCCAGCTTATAATACCTTCCGGAGCGCCCGCCGCGACGGCAGCCTCGTAAACTGTCTTTGCCGCCGCAATCGTGCTATTTTTTGCACGGGGGTGCGGACTTATAATACAGCCGTTTCTCGTTTTAAGACTTATTATAGTTTTAAAAATTGCAGTTGACGTGGGGTTGGTTGTAGGAATTACAGCGCCGATTACGCCGATAGGTTCTGCAATCTTTTTAATGCCGTATGCCTTATCTTCCTCGACGATTCCGCAAGTTTTTACATTTTTATAAGTATTATAAATGTATTCGGAAGCATAGTGATTTTTTATCACTTTATCCTCGACAATTCCCATACCAGTTTCTTCAACCGCAAGTTTTGCAAGAGGAATTCTCGCTTTGTTTGCAGCAACGGCACAGGCACGGAAAATTTTGTCAACCTGTTCCTGCGTATAGGTTGCAAAAATCTTCTGAGCTTGCCTTACCCTGTTAATTTCCTGCTCCAACTTTTCAATGCTGTCGCAGACGCCGTATTCTAACTTAAAATCCATACGTACTCCTATATTTTTTAATTGTTATTTATTTATCGATAAAATTATATCAAATGATATTTTTTTCGTCAATGAAATTAAAAATTTTATTTAAGATATTTTAATTTTGTTAATTTGCAAAAATTTTGGTTAAAACAAAACATAAAATAATTACCCCGCAAAATTTCATATGCAGGGTAAAAAATTATTGAATTCAAATCCCGAAAACGTCTTCCGAAGGCGCTTGCTGCGCTGCCTGTTTTTCCGTTTCCTGAACAACGACGTTGTTTTCTTTGAGTTTAAGAAAAGATTCGCGAACAAACTCCGCACTATACGTTTTTAAAGACATATCCAAAAGCAGACTATCTCCTCCCGCCAGGGTCAGTAAAACGCTTTGATATTTTTTATCGGTCTGAAATCCGATACTTAAAATCGCATTTGACGGAATACGCATAAAATTCGAGTCTAAAAGCTTGTTGTTTTTTCTTCTGTTATTAATTAATATTTCTTCGGAAGATATAAATACGTCCCAAGACTCTGCTCCGCCGACAGAAAACACGCCGACCCCCAAAAACACAAAACTAAGAGCTCCCGCAACATTAGCAGCCGCATTTTCGAATTTTGTTTTTTTCTGTCAGGATAAGCAATAAAATAAGTATAATTTCCTCCCTGACCATAAGTAAGATAACAAAGCGAAGACTTATTGTTCATATTTTCGGTTATTTTTTTACTACATTCAACTGATTAATTCCTAAAAACAAAATCAGTATTGACGTAAACAAAAATATCATGCCGAGTATAATGCATAACATTCCCGTATCCGCATCTTCAAGCACAGCCCATAAAATAACACAGATTACAGCGCCCAATATAAACAATGCGCCGAAAACCAGAGCCGTGATGGTTCCACTCTTTTTAGGTAAATTATAATTCTCCCTCAATTTTACATTTTCATATTAACATACACAATAGAACTTTGCAATAGCAATTTAAAAAATTAATAAATTTTATCTATCTTAATATATAAAATAGTAACTATTTCTTTGATTTCCTGATAACTCTCGGGATTGTTGGTTTAAGATTAACCACTGAAATTCTATTTCAGCACCACCGGGCCAAAAAACGCGGATGCGCGTCAAATAGATTAATAAAACTGTTGACAAGAATTATAATTATGCCTATAACCGAGCCTCGTTAATAATGAAATTTTAAGTACTTTTTTAAATTGTTGTTTGCCAACTAAAATAATACACGCAAATGAGATTTATGTTCTCATTTTGCGTGTATCTATTTGGTGCACCAGAAACGACAGAGATTGAACCCGAACTATATATTCGTAAACGGGTATGCGGGTTTTATCGCTGAAAGGTAAGGAAAAAGCACAAGGTTGAAACGCCTTGTGCTTTTTCTATTGCCCACCCAAGAGAACCCACCCTGCGAGTTGCTAAAACGGGCTTTCGCCATCATCGTCAATCGGTATTAAGGTTATAGCCTTTTGTTGTAATTTGCCCGTATGCTTGTTTACGGGCGTTTCTTTACTTATATCGAAATTATATACCGCCGTTATACGCCGTAGGAACGCCGCCCACGTTGTAGGCTCGGACTGTTGTATTTTGGTGTATTGCTCTGTAAGCGGAATATTAGAAACAATGTAAACCGTATCATAGCAAGCAACGCGGTTATAGTGTCGACCCCGTATTCGTATCGGTTGCCCGTCCAAATAGTCCAATATTTCCGAGATTTTGAACGAACTGCGAAACTCGTCCAAAAATAAAACCTTTTCGCCGTTGTAATCGTCTATCCACCCGAACTCGTAATTTGTTGTTCTATATACGTCGTCGTAGCCGTGCTTGTTGAAAACGTAACTTGTCTTGCCGCAACCCGCCGAGCCGTAAATATAATAGACCTGCATTTTGCGGAATTGCCGTTTGTACTTGTTTTCCAAATAGGCTTGTCTGTATTCTTTCGCCCATTTCATAACCCGTATAAAGCGGTTGCCGTGCTTTTTGGAAAGGTCGTAAAAACTTATGTCATTTTCTATATCGCGCATTATATCGGTTAAATCGGTGCGTTCGCCGTCCTCTATAAACTCGCCGTATTCGTA
>CAJTNY010000009.1 GCA_910577875.1 uncultured Christensenella sp. | reverse complement strand
TTGATAAGCAATTAAGAAACGCCGATTAAACGTAAGGTTTAAGTTGACGAGCGAACGGTCGGTGATTTGATAAGCAATTAAGAAACGCCGATTAAACGTAAGGTTTAAAAAAATTTCTGTTCGGGTAATCCGCCTCATTCCGAATTTCGGGCGGTAGTTTGAACAGGTTGACATACAAAAAAATATTCACATAAATTAACGGAGGATTTAAATCGTATGGCACGTATTGCCGGTGTAGATTTACCCAGAGAAAAGAGGATAGAAATAGGTCTTACCTATATCTACGGTATTGGTTTAAAGACGTCCCAGAAAATTCTCGCGGCAACGGGTATTGACCCTGACACGAGAGTTAAGGATTTGGACGAGCAGACCGTATCCAAACTGAGAGAATATATCGACCATAATTACAGAGTCGAAGGCGAGCTCCGCAGCGAGGTATCGCTCAACATTAAAAGACTTATGGAAATAGGATGCTATCGCGGCATCCGTCACAGAAAGGGCCTGCCCGTTCGCGGTCAGTCCACTAAAACGAACGCGAGGACGAGAAAAGGTCCCCGTCGCACTGTCGCCAAGAAGAAAGGCGCGAAGTAAGGAGGCAAAGGTATGGCATCGACTAACAACAAAAAGCAAACCGTTTCAAGAAAACGCAGAGAGCTTAAAAAGGTTGATAAAGGTCAGGTACACATTCAGTCGACCTTTAACAACACGCTCGTTACCGTTACCGACATACAAGGCAACGTAATTTCGTGGTCCAGTGCAGGTAGCCTTAATTTCAAAGGTTCGAGGAAAGGTACGCCGTTTGCAGCTCAGATGGCAACCGAGACCGCAGTGAAAGCGGCGAAAGAACACGGACTCCGTTCGGCAGAAGTTTACGTAAAAGGACCCGGCGCGGGTAGAGAATCTGCAATCAGGGCAATCGGCGCGTGCGACGTGGAAATTACTTTGATTTCCGACGTTTCGCCTGTTCCCCACAACGGAT
Source organism: uncultured Christensenella sp. (assembly GCA_910577875.1). Lineage (GTDB taxonomy): Bacteria > Bacillota > Clostridia > Christensenellales > Borkfalkiaceae > Coproplasma. Next base: position 56,030 of record CAJTNY010000009.1, on the reverse strand, counting down.
GCAGACCGCCTAAGCGTCGCAGAGTATAATCGGAGGTAAAATTTAGATATGGCAACTTACAGAGAAGCTAAATGCCGTCTTTGCAGAAGAGAAGGCGGAAAGCTGTTTTTAAAGGGCGATAAATGCTATACGGGCAAATGTCCGTTTGAAAAAAGACCTACGCCTCCCGGACAACACGGCGCGGGCAGAAAGAAAGTATCCGAATACGGTCAGCAGCTTCGCGAAAAGCAGAAAGTTAAGCGTATTTACGGCGTACAGGAAGGACAGTTCCGCGCTTATTACGAGAAAGCGGACAGGATGAAGGGCATTACCGGTGAAAATATGCTCTCCCTTCTTGAACGCAGACTCGATAACGTTATTTTCCGTATGGGAATCGGCGCAAGCCGTTCACAGGCAAGACAGCTTGTAAATCACGGACATTTCCTTGTAAACGGAAGAAAAGTAAATATTCCTTCCTACGTTATTAAAGCTGGCGACGTTATAACCGTAAAAGAAAACAAAACTTCGAATAAATATTTTGAAGCGATAAAGGCCATGAAAGTCGGCGCAATGCCCAAATGGCTTGAATTCAATCCCGAAAAATTGGAAGGTAAAATTATTGCTCTTCCTGCAAGAGATGATATCGACAGCCAGATTTCAGAACATATGATTGTCGAGTTGTACTCCAAGTAATAACTGAAAACAGGAGGAAACAAAATGATAGAAATGGATATGCCCAAAATCGAAGTTGAGGAAGGCGAAGACCAGTCGTATGCAAAGGTAATCGTCGAACCGCTTGAAAAGGGCTTCGGTCTTACAATAGGCAACTGCCTTAGAAGAATACTGTTATCCGCACTTCCCGGTGCGGCGGCGCAGGGCATAAGATTTCTTGACGGAAGCGTCAAGCACGAATTTTCGGCAGTCGCAGGCGTTAAAGAGGATGTAACCGAAATTATTCTCAACTTAAAAACGCTTGCAATCAAAACGAAAGTAACCGATAAAGACTATGTAAAAGTAGTTCATCTCTATAAAACGGGACCTTGTGAAGTTAAAGCAAGCGATATAAGCGAAGACGCGGAAATAGAGATAATCAACGGCGACCAGCATATATGCACCATAGACGAGGGCGGTAAAATCGATTTGGAGATTACCATCGGACGCGGAAGAGGCTATAAAGGCGCTGATCATACCAAAACGGAACTTCTCGATTATATTCCCATTGATTCGATTTATACGCCTGTTAAAAAGGTTAACTACTCAGTAGAAAACACCCGCGTGGGTCAGAATACCGACTATGACAAACTCACGCTGGAAGTATGGACTAACGGCGCGTTCGGCGCAAAAGAAATAGTATCTCTTGCAGCTAAAATTATGCAGGACCATATTTCGTTGTTCGTCGACCTTTCCGAAACGATTAAAGATATGGATATTCTCGTTAAAAACGAGGATGACAAGCACCAGAAAATACTCGCAATGGCGATAGAGGAGATGGACTTGTCGGTTCGCTCCTATAACTGCTTAAAGCGGGCGAACATACACACCGTAGAAGATTTGACAAGAAAGACGGAAGACGAAATGTTAAAGGTAAGAAACCTCGGCAGAAAGTCTTTGGACGAAGTAATTTTAAAACTTCAATCCTACGGATTATCACTTGCGAACAAGGAGGATTAACAATATGCCCGGCAAATTAGGAAAAACGGCAGAGCAAAGACAAGCAATGCTTCGCAATCAGGCGTCGGAATTGTTGTGGTACGGTAAAATTACCACTACCGAAGCAAGAGCGAAGGCTCTTCAACCTTATGTTGAAAAGATTATAACAAAGGCGATGAAAGTTTATGACCAGAATGAAGAAACTTCGGTTGTAACGAAAGATAAAAAAGGCAAGGAAGTTACTACGAAATCGATTAAAGACAGCCCCAAAAAGCTCGCGGCGCGTCGTGCGATTATGTCGAAGCTTCGCGACTTGCAGGAGGTCAAAGGTTTCAACGAAAAGAAATCCGATTTCAGAAAGAGAACTGCCGATATCAAACATCCTTTAATGGAAAAGCTTTTCAATGAAATAGCTCCCAAGTACGCACAGCGTGCGGAAGAACTCGGTCAGGGCGGCGGATATACGCGCATTTACCTGCTCGGCTCACGTCGCGGCGACGGTGCAGAAGAAGCTATAATCGAATTAGTATAAACATTTACTGATTTTTTACAGACTTAAATTTAAAATCCCGAACTTCAAGTTCGGGATTTTTTATCTTTAAAATTGTATGACAGTAAGTTATTAACTTACTGTCAACTATAAACTTACCATTATGTTAAACTTTAATTGTGGAAGATATTTTTACTATTCGTTTTTCGGAAGCATTGAAAAACGCAAATTTATCGCAGACACAGTTAGCGAAATCGGTAGGCATATCCAAACAGTGTATAAGCGATTTTAAAAACGGTAAATCATTTCCGGGGATGCAGACTTTACGATTACTTTGTAAGTATTTAGATGAATCCGCGGATTATTTGCTGGGTTTAGAAAAATAACATCGAGCCGACGGAACATTCCGTCGGCTTTTATCATCAATAAACTTTAATAATTTATTTAATTCAAAATAATTCCTAATGTGTTGCTTTTAAATTTTGTTTTAAATATTGACATATTTTATAAAGGTGATATAATATATTTATAAAAATATAAAAGGAGATATTATTATGGCAAGTAGGAAAGGCGATTACTTTGGTCTTAGCTACATAGTCAGCTTAATTCTGGCTATAATTCCGATTACTTCCTGGGTACTTGGTTGGTTGACCAGATTTTCGGAGGGCAAGATAGTAGCAGGTATTCTGCGTCTGCTTTTGGGCTGGAATATTATTTGGATTTGCGATATAATCTGTATGATTGTTCGTAAAAATATTCTTCGCTTAATTAATATTTAACGAAATAAAAACGCTCCCTTTCAAAGGGAGCGTTTTTTATTAAAGAATAATATCTTCGTTACGATAAAAATAGTAAAATTTAAGTTTAACGAGCGGAGAACTAAGTCTTGGTTAACGCAATAAAAAAACACTGATTAAACGTAATGTTTACGTTTTATAATCTTACGGCGAAGGAGCGGCGCGCGTTTTACCGACGTATGTTCACTGCTGATTTCCGTATAATCGTATTGTAAACCGTAAATATCTTTAAATACAAACTTTCGGTTTTCATATAAAATATAACCGTGTTTGCTGTTCTCTTTCGGCAGAGATACCGAGCCGGGGTTCAGATGCACATATTCGCCGATTTTTTTTAACGGTACATGAGTATGTCCCGATATATAGACATTATTGCCGCTAAGGTGCGGAGTTTCCTTGTGCCCGTGCCCTAGATATAAGTCGAGCCCGTCCGTGGAAATTAAGGCTGAATCGTTTAATGGGAAATTTAATACCATTAAATCGACGTCGGCGTCGCAGTTTCCGCGTATGCAGATAATCTTATCTTTAACAGCCGAAAGCATTTCGGCTACGTCTTTCGGCGAATATTCTTCTGGCAAAGGGTTTCTGGGCCCGTGATATAAAATATCTCCGAGCAATATGAGTTTATCGGCGTTTTCACGCTTGAAAGCTTCAATTAAAAGACGGCAGTATTTAGCCGAACCGTGTATATCTGATGCAATTACATATTTCATATACTTATTATAGTATGGCTTTTTAGGCTTGTCAAGCTTACATAAGCGGAGCAAACAGCTTTATTATAAATCTATAAAACCGCCGTGGAAACGAAAGTTTTCCTTCCCTTAGCGGAGTAGAAAGTCTGAGACATTCCCAAAAATCGCTTTCCGCCTGGCGGCATATTTCACCGTCGAACATAACCCCGCACTCGTAATTTAATCGCATAGAACGAAAATCGAAATTATAACTTCCTATAAACGCGCGGTTATCGCACACCATGCTCTTTGCGTGCATAAATCCCGGGGTGTATTCGTAAAACTTGATTCCTTTTGCAATAAGAGGAAGAGCGGAGGCTTTTGATAATTCGAAAGCATATTTTTTATCAGGAATATGCGGAATAATAATTCTTACGTCTGCGCCGCGCATCGCCGCAAATTCCAGTGCGGATGTTAATTTTTCGCTCGGACAGAAGTAAGGGGTAAATATATGCACCCGTTCTTTTGCGGCGAAAATTGCGGCGGAATAGGCATTTTCGCAGAATCCCGCGCGCTGGGGCGGACTGTCGTAAAACGGCAGACAACGGTATTTGCCGCCGCTTCTGTATTTCATTTTATGCCCGCAATTCCATACGGAAAGAAACATACCCTCGAATACGCGCGCCGCTTCGCCGTAGAGCGCGACCCCGGTATCTTTCCAGTACCCGAGCGGACTTTTAATATTCGAGTATTCGTCTGCGATATTAAAACCCCCGGTAAATGCGGCCTTGCCGTCTATCGCGGCGATTTTTCTGTGGTCGCGGTTGTTTAAACGCGGATAAACGAGCGGAACGAGTCTGTGGAAGATTTTTATTTCCGCACCGAGTGCTTTGAGCTTTTTGTAATCCTTTCTGCGTGTTTTGAATGCGCTTCCTATACCGTCTATAATTATTTTAATTTCCGCGCCGTTGCGTTTAGCCGTTCGAAGCGCGGATAAAAGCTGAGAGAATATTTCTCCTTTTCGGACAATGAAATATTCAAGGTAAACCCGTTCTCGGGCGCGTTCGATTTCTTTGAAAAGCGCGGGAAAGAATTCTTCGCCGTTTTTGTAATAAACCGCTTTGTCGTATCCCGCGCCGCATATTCCGCAAGTTTCGTATGCAACGGATTCATAACCTCTTGCAGGTTTTGCTCCTGTCACAGTGAGCGTGCCGCATTCTTTTTTGCAAAAAAGCGAAAAAGCGTAAATAACCGCGCCTGCCACCGGCAGAGCAATTAAAAACAGGACGAGCGATAAATTGAGCTCAGGAGAACCGCCGCGGCAGACAACTGCAATTACGGCGGTAAGCGTTATCAGCCAGATTCCGACGAAAGCGGCTGCGACGGGAAGAAACGCAGGAATATAAAGACATAAAAAAATAATTGCGACCGATTCAGCCGCAATTAAAATCAAATACAAAAAATTAAGAGAAAAAATGAATTTCGGAAAATTGCGCATATGGTGTAACCCGTATATACGCGGCGTCAGAATATCATTTTCAAAACGGTCAGCTTGCTCTTGTTAGACGAATTCAGACTCTCACACCTCTCTGTTAAGAGTGAAACAGGGTCGAACTGATTGATTACCTCTTTATCGAAGAAATCGATATTCACTGCGCCGTGTAAAAGCATATTAATTACCGAAGCGGTGTAATTCGCCGCGCTCGTAACCCCGAAAACGGTTAAATCTTTTTCGAGTATGTCCCGTGCGTCGACAGCACTGTGAAGGGATGTGAACCCGCTTAAAATGAGCGATTTTTTATTCCCGATAAGCCTTGAAGGCAGGGAGATAGGCAACTGCGAACTTGCCGAATAAATCGCCGCATCGCATAAATCTCCGCTGGTGGCATCTTTAACGTTGTTAATAACTTCGTCGTCGGCAGGGAAAGCGTAGTAAACTCCGCATTTCTTCAATTTTTCGATATTGCCTGGCGAGTTATCTATTACTATGGGAATGACCTTATGATATTGCAGAACCTGTGCGATGATGTTGCCTAAGCAGTCTGCTCCGATTACGGCGACTCTCTGACCCGCGGACAGATTAAGTTTATCGTAAATATTTTCGGCAATACCGACCATTTCTATGCAGAGCGCGAGCATATTGTCAAGAGAATCGGGGAGGGGAGAAACGGCGGTATATTCGCAGACAGCGAAATCTCGTAAAAATCCGTCGTAATCTCTGCCTGCGATTAAAGTATCGTCGCACCTGTCGCGCTTGCCGCTTTTGCAGTTGTAGCAAATTCCGCAGGGTTTAGCCGATTCAAGATAAACTCTGTCGCCTTTTTTGACGCCGTAGCATTGTTCGCCCGCTTCGGTGACGATGCCGACTGCGAATCTGCCGATTGTCTTAGGATATTTCGCCGCTATATCGCCGTTAAAAAGTAACGCGTCGAAATTCGAGATGAGGAGATGCGTGACCTTAACCTTGACCTGCGTAGGAGAAATCTCTGCGGTTTCTAGCTGTTCGTTTGCAAGGTTACGGACACCTTTAAGTACCCAGTTATCCATATTACCCATATTATACGCCTAAACCTTAATTTTGGCAACTAAAAAACCGTATATTCGCCGAATCGTCAAATTTACCGAATTTTTGAATTAACCTGAAAAAACAATTGACTTGAAAGCTTGATTCGTATATAATTAGGTGGTATTTAAGAAATAAGACTATATGCGAGGTGAAAATTTATGAAGCCCGAAATACATCCCGATTATCACGAAGTGACGGTTGTATGCGCTTGCGGAGCTACGTTCAAGACCGGCACGACCAAGAAAACGGATACTTTGAAGGTTGATATCTGTAATAAGTGCCATCCTTTCTTTACCGGTAAACAGAAGCTTGTTGATACAGGCGGCCGTGTAGACAAGTTTAAGAAAAGATACAATATCTGAAAATGTGGCTCCGTATGTATGGAGCCATATTTTATATATGGAAATAATATATATAATTCAATAGGTTAATATATATAATACAATGCAAAAAAAAGAAAAGAAGAGCAAAAAGAGTTGCACCTACATCGGCGGACAGGCAGTGCTTGAAGGCGTAATGATGATGGGCAGAACGTGTATGGCGACAGCCGTGCGCGACCCCGACGGAGAAGTGCAGATAGAAGCAAAAAGACTTAACCGCGGGAAACACCTGTCAAGAGCCTGTAAAATACCTTTCTTGCGTGGAATTATAAATCTCGTCCTTTCGCTGGTCCGCGGAACGAAGACGCTTATGCGTTCCGCTGCCGTATACGGCGACGACGATGAAGATGCGGGAAAATTTCAAAAATGGCTTGCGGAAAAGTTCAAAGTCAGTCTTATGGACATTGTTTCCGTTATTTCCGCATGTCTCGGAGTAGCGCTTGCAATAGCGATTTTCATACTTCTTCCGCAGTTTCTTGTCGGGCTTTTGGGGAAATGGTTCCCGAAAGCGTTCGTCGAATCGCATCTGTCGGGCTTGTGGACGGGACTTGTTCTCGGCGGTTTGAAATTTTTAATATTTATAGCATATCTTGCGCTGATTCTCTTAATGAAAGATATACGCAGACTGTATATGTATCACGGAGCGGAGCATAAGACAATCAACGCTTACGAGCGCGGAGTCGAGCTTATCCCAGAAAAAGTCAAAGAATGTTCGCGTATACACGACAGGTGCGGAACTTCGTTTTTGTTTATCGTACTTTTATTTAATATAGCGGTAATATCCGTGGCTAATTGGGCGGTCTTCGCGTATGTTCCCGTTATTAAAGACGTGACTAACGATGTGTTGAGATCTTTAATCAAGATTGCGATAGAACTTTTGCTTTTGCCGTTTATAGCTGGATTTTCTTACGAGATATTGAAGTTCCTCGCAAAATTCGACAATAAGTTCGTCGGAGTATTCAAAGCTCCGGGCAAGCTTCTGCAAAAAACGCTGACGACTCGCGAACCCGATGAACAGATGCTGGAAGTAGCTATCGCGGCTTTCAAAAAAGTGCTTGAAATGGATGCGGATGCTGCCGTTCCCGAAACGGAATTCGTTACGGGCGGAATACTTTCTAAAATGCTTGCTTCGACCAAGAAGAAATTTTCCGAGAAAAACATAGACGAAAGCGATGCGGAGTGGATATATTCGCTCGTGTTGAAAGTTAAGCGCAGCGAACTTTCAAATGAACGTATGGTAAAGCCTTCGGAAGCAAAGGAAATAAATGAAATAACCGAAAAACGCCTTACAGGCAGACCGCTTTGGTACGTTATAGGCGATACTGAATTTTACGGATGCAAAATAAAAGTCGACGAGCGCGCGCTTATTCCGAGACCCGAAACCGAGCTCTTGGCAGAGTACGCTGTCAAGTTTGTTGAAGACGGGGATAAAGTTCTTGACATGTGTACGGGTTCGGGCTGTATAGCGGTAGCCGTCGCTAAAAACTGCGCAAACCGCGGTGTCACTGTTACGGCGGCGGACCTTTCGGATGCGGCGATTATGCTTGCACGCGAGAATGCGAAACTCAACGGAGTAAACGTCGATTTCGTACAAAGCGATTTATTTGCGAACGTCCGCGGCAGATTTAATTTAATAATCTGCAATCCTCCCTATATCAAAAGCGGCGAAATACCTTTTCTACAAAGAGAAGTGAGAGAATACGAACCTAAAATTGCGCTCGACGGCGGTGCGGACGGACTTGATTTTTACAGGCGGCTTGCAAAGAATATAAGAAGTTATCTTGCGAGAGACGGCGTTCTGCTTTTAGAATGCGGAGAAGGTCAGACCGAAGAGATATTGAAACTGTTTGAAAAACGCGATTACGCAATGGTAATGAAGGATTTGTCCGGAACAGACAGGTTCATTAAAATCGCGTTTTAGGTTGTAAGGCAAAATACGATACGGCGTTTAAACGAATACGCCGTTAAAGCAAGGAATTATGGCTGCTGATAGCTTTTTAAAAAAACTTGAAGATATTTACCGCCGTTACTGCGAGTTGTCGGAAAAATTAGCCGACCCCGCAGTAATTTGCGATACGGCGGAATGGACCAAAACCGCAAAGGACCAAGCCGAGATAACAGAACCGTCACAGAAATACGAAGAGTATTTAAACGTCGTAAAACGCAAAACCGACGCGGAAGAAGCGATAAAAACCGAAACCGATACGGAAATGAAACAATTGCTTTCGGAGGAAATTTCGGAATGCGTAAAACTGGCTGAAGTTTTAAAGGATGAACTTAAAATTTTGCTTCTGCCAAAGGACAAAAACGACGACAGAAACTGTATAATGGAAATACGCGGCGGTGCGGGAGGCGAAGAAGCCGCGCTGTTTGCTTATGAGCTTTACAGAATGTATCTCAATTACTGCGAACATCACCGTCTTAAAGTTGAACTCGTCGACATAAACGAAACAGAACTCGGCGGTATCAAAGAAATAGTTCTGAACATAAACGGAAAGGACGCATATAAACAGCTCAAATTCGAGAGCGGTGTTCACCGCGTTCAACGCGTTCCGGAAACGGAATCGCAGGGCAGGGTTCATACGTCGACGGCGACGGTTGCAATACTACCCGAAGCCGAGGACGTGGAAGTTCAGATAAACGACGAGGATATACGCGTCGATGTGTACCGTTCGTCGGGCGCAGGCGGACAAAAAGTAAATAAGACCGAAACCGCGATACGCATAACGCATTTTCCTACCGGAATAGTCGTTACCTGTCAGGATGAGCGAAGCCAACTTAAAAATAAGGATAAGGCTTTTAAAGTTCTGCGTTCAAGGCTTTATGATTATTACAATACACAGAATCAGTCGGCTTACGACGAACAGCGTAAAAGTTTGGTGGGGCGCGGTGACCGAAGCGAACGCATAAGAACTTATAACTTTCCGCAGGGTCGGGTGACGGACCACAGAATCGGTCTTTCGCTATATTCGCTCGATACTTTTATGATGGGTGATATTGAAGAAATGCTCGAAGCTCTTGCGGTGGCAGAGCGCGAGGCTCAGCTTGCCGGAGAAGAATAACCTTATTGACAATACGTCTGTTTTAGGGTATAATTTAATTATGAAACGGAATAAGTCGCTTGAAGACTATTTGGAATGTATATTGCTTTTATCGCATGAAAACGAATTTGTACACAGGGTGGACGTGGCGCGCGGAGTTGGCGTTTCGCAACCCGCTGTGCAGAAAGCGGTTAAAATTCTACAAAACCAAGGTTATGTAGAGTGCGACGGACTGCATATTTATCTCACCCGCGCGGGAGAAAACTATGCGGGTCAGGTTTACGAACGGCACTGTACCTTAACACGTTTTTTGCAGCTTCTCGGCGTCAACGGCGAAGACGCTGAACGTGATGCGTGCGAAATAGAACACATAATATCTGAAACGACGTTCGAAAAAATAAAACTTTTCTTAGCGGATAAATAATCCGCTTTTTTTATCAAAAAAAACTTAATTCAGGTTAATTTTTTGTTGACAAAGACAATTTAAGTGAATATAATAACTATGAAAATATAAACCGAGGTTAATTTTGGAGGTGTAGTATGCCTGTTTGTTTTGCGCCGAACGGACGCGAATTTGAAATAAGAAAGGTCGGCGCGGATGAAAATATAAAGAAACATTTGCGGGAGCTCGGAATAACCGAGGGAGGAAAAATAATCCTCGTATCATCGAACGGCGGCAATGTGATTGTGATAGTCAAAGAAGGCAGACTTTGCCTCGACAAAAATTTGGCGGCGAAAATTTTAGTGGCTTGAAGCCGCTTAAATTTTTATTTAAAAACTTAACCTAAGTTAATTTTATTGGAGGCTTAAAAAATGAATAAGTTATTGAGCGATTTCAATGCGGGCGAACGCGGTATAATAGCCGCAGTCAGAGGAGAGGGTAAAATACGCAGACGTCTTTTCGATATGGGAGTGACGCCTGGCGCGGAAATTATTATGCGCAAGAGAGCGCCGCTTGGCGACCCTATCGAAATAACGATACGCGGATACGAACTGACACTTCGAAAAGCGGAAGCCGCTTGCGTTGAAGTTGAGATTTGAAAAAGGAGTTAGTGATTATGAAAACTTTTGCATTGGCGGGAAATCCCAACTGCGGAAAAACTACGCTTTTCAACGCGCTGACGGGCGCAACCGCGCATGTAGGCAATTGGCCCGGCGTTACAGTTGACAAAAGGGAGGGAGTATACAAGGGAGGAAACGAAAACGTAAATATCGTAGACCTTCCCGGTATTTATTCGCTTTCTCCGTACACTCCGGAAGAGGTCATTTCGCGCAATTATATTCTTGACGAGCACCCTTACGGCATAATAAATATAGTAGATGCTACCAACTTGGAGCGTAACTTATATTTAACAACCCAACTTCTTGAAATGGACGTACCGGTAATAGTTGCACTGAATATGATGGATGAAGTTGAAAAGTCGGGAGATAAAATCGAAGTAAAGTCGCTAGAAAATGCGCTCGGCGTTCCGGTCGTAGAAATCTCCGCGCTCAAATCGAAGGGAATAAAACAGCTTATGGACAGAGCGGTTGCAATGTCTGCGGAACGTAAGGGAACAACCGTTCTTAAAGGAGTTCTCGAAAAACAGCTTGAAACGGCTTGCGCTTTTTATCAATCGGAGGAAATTAAATCGCCTCTCTTTCATGCGGTAAAACTTTTGGAGAATGACGAACTTGAATTGGAGCGCAAAGGCGCTAAGCAAGCCTTCGAAAAGGCGGTTGCCGGCAAAGACCTCGAAGCGGTTATAGCCGACGAAAGGTATAAATACATATCTTCAAATCTTGCTCACGTAAAGGTTAAGAAGGCGGGGAAAGGAGTGCTTACCAAATCAGACAGAATAGACCGCGTTCTTACGCACCGAATATGGGCAATTCCTATCTTTATAGTAATTTTGTTCTGTATATTTCATATAACGTTCTCGGAGGATTTCCTCTATGTAGGCGCCTGGGCGGGGCTGGGCGGAGGGCTTCCTGCGCTTGACGATTTAGGACTTTCCGAAGGTCTTGCCGCGTTCGTGGGAATTTTCTACGACGGTGCAGTGTTCTCGCCGGGAGTGATTCTGTTTAATGTATTCGATACTGTTTTCGGACTGATAACTGACGGAGTCGGCGGCGCTATTCATACGGAATGGCTTTCGGGGCTTGTATCAGACGGTATTTTAGGCGGTCTGTTCGCCGTTCTCGGTTTCCTTCCCCAGATATTACTTTTGTTCCTGTTCTTCTCTATTCTCGAAGATACGGGTTATATGGCGCGTATCGCGTTCGTTCTTGATAGGATTTTCCGCCGTTTCGGTCTTTCCGGCAGAGCTTTTATGCCTATGATAATGGGCTTCGGCTGTTCCGTTCCCGCAATGATTAATACAAGAACGCTTGCCGACGAAAAAGAACGTACGGCTACGGTAAGGGTAATTCCCTTCTTCTCGTGCGGGGCAAAACTGCCTATTCTGGTGGCCATTGCAGGCGGAATAGTAACTTATTTCGGAGTAAGCAACGCGGATTTAATTACTTACGGAATGTATATTCTCGGCGTTTGCGCGGCGGTAGTTTGCGTGCTTTTAATGCGAAACACAACCTTAAAGGGAGAAACACCGCCGTTCATTATGGAGCTTCCCGCATATCATTGGCCCAGTTTCAAAAACCTCATGCTTCACCTTTGGGATAAAACGAAACATTTCGTAAAAAAAGCGTTCACAATTATATTTGTTTCTACCGTAATTATTTGGCTGTTCTCGCATTTAAGTTGGAACTGGCGGTATCTGCCCGACGAACAAATGCAGGATTCGATACTCGCTTCGGTAGGAATGTTTGTTCAGCCCGTATTCACGCCGCTCGGTTTCGGTTCACAGCTCGGAAAATTCGGCTGGGTGTTTGCGGTTGCGGCGCTCACGGGTCTGATAGCTAAGGAAAACGTTGTAGCAACGTTCGGAACGCTCGGTGCATGTCTTATTTCTATGGGTGCGGCGATTACCGGAAGCGCCGATGAAATTTTAGCTGACGAAGAAGGTATAACCGCAGCGATTGCAATGATTGAGGCAACGGGGATTTCGATACCAGCTTTGATTGCGTTTATTGCGTTCAATATGACCACAATACCCTGCTTTGCGGCTTGCGCGACGGCGAAAGCAGAACTTCCCAAAGGTAAGTTCAAGTGGACCGTTCTGTTCTGGCTGTTGTCGAGCTATATTATATGCGCGGCCGTTTACACGATAGGATACCGATGGTGGACGCTCTTTATCTGGCTTGCGGTCGTTGCGGTTATCACGACCTTTATCGCTCTCAGAAATTTAGGCAAGTTCGATATAATCTCGATATTTAAGCGCAATAAAAAAGGAGAAGAATAATATGAATGGTTTGGATATTGCAATTATAGTAATAGTATCTGTTGCGGTTGCCGGCATTTTATGCTGGCTGATATACAGAAAAATAAAGCACGGAAAAAGCGGTTGCGACTGCGGTTGCGGAAATTGCTGCGATTGTGCCTCTTGTAATAAAAATCATAAATAAAATAAATACTCCGCTCTCAGAACGCGGAGTATTTATTTTTGCAAGACTGTTTAAGTTTCTTAATTTAAATAATTGCAAAGCAGCGCGAATTTATGTATAATTATAAACGAAAGCGTATTAACACAGGAGAATTTGTCAAATGATTAAAATATCGGAAAGAGTTTCGGCGATTGCGCCGAGTATGACGCTCGCTATTTCTGCTAAGGCTAACGAGTTGAAAGCCGCAGGCGAACGTGTAATTAATTTCGGAGTCGGTGAACCCGACTTCAACACTCCCGCACATATCGTGCAGGCGGCTAAGGATGCGCTTGACGCGGGATATACCAAATATGTTGCGGCGGCGGGACTGCCGAAACTTAAAAAAGCAATAGTAAAAAAGCTGAAAGTTGACAATAATCTCGAATACGATGCTTCGCAGATAATCGTTTCAAACGGTGCGAAACACTCTATTTTCAACGCAATATTCGCAACGATAAATCCGGGCGACGAAGTGCTTATTCCTAAACCTTACTGGTTGACATATCCCGAAGTCGTAAAAAGCTGCGGAGGGGTGCCGGTATACGTTATGGCCACCGCTCGCCACGGATATAAAGTGACCGCGGCTCAGATTGAAAATATGATTACGCCCCGAACGAAAATGCTTATTTTCAACAGCCCCTGTAACCCTACGGGCGCGGTGTATACCGAGGAAGAGATACGCGCTATAGCGGAGGTGTGCGAGGAATATGATTTGACCGTGCTTTCCGATGAGATTTACGAAAAACTCATTTACGGCGGAGAAACGCATTTTTCCATTGCCAACTGTTCGGCTAAGATGAAAGAAAACACGATTGTCATAAACGGTGTTTCGAAATCTTATGCGATGACGGGCTGGCGTCTGGGTTATCTCGCGTGTTCGGAAAAACTTGCGAAAGCAATTTCATCATTTCAGAGTCACTCAACTTCCAACGTAAATACTATGACTCAGTATGCCGCAATCGCGGCTTTGCAGGGCGATTCGGAACCTATGAGCGATATGTTGAAAGCTTTCGGTAAACGTCGCGAATTAATGCTTAAAAAGCTTGACGCTATGAAACCTCTCGGGCTAGATTATGTAAAACCCGACGGCGCATTCTATGTAATGTTGCTTTGCGACAATCTCTACGGTAAGTATTACGACGGTAAAAAAATTCACGGCAGTATGGACGTTGCCGATATGCTTCTGACATATAAAAAAGTGGCGGCGACTCCCGGGGTTTGTTTCGGCGACGACGATGCCGTCAGACTTTCTTACGCGCTGTCGGAAGAGGATATGTGCACGGGTCTTGACGCGATCGCCGAATTTGCGAAGGAATGCACGAACAGGCCGTAAATAAAAAAAATAAAAAAATTTTAAAAAAGGTATTGAAATTCTCGATGTTTCTTGGTAGAATAGAATACACATAAAGTATCCATAGAAATAAGGAGGATTTTCAATGATTAAACTCGTATACGGACCCAAAGGCGCAGGCAAAACAAAACAGCTTATTGACGCAGCGAACTCTGAAGCGCAGAAAGCTAAGGGTTTGAGCGTATTTATAACCGATACCAAGAGATATATGTACGACCTTTCGCGTGAGGTTCGTTTCATAGACGTAAAGGATTGGGCTATTGCGGGAGAAGATTCGCTTTGCGGTTTCGTTAAAGGCGTAGCGGCGTGCAACAGCGACCACGAATTTATTTACATAGACGGAATTGCCCGTATTGCGGGTAAGGAGCTTAAAGACCTTGCGGGCATATTCTATATGCTCGAAAAGATTTCCAACGACAACGGAATAATTATAACTATCACTTGTAGCTGTGCGAAAGAGGATTTGCCCGATTTCGTTGCTAAATACGCGTAAAAATTAAGCATATTTAAAAAAAGGCAGCGCAAATTATTTTTGCGTTGCCTTTTAATTTTAAATCAGAGGACGTTAAAATGAAATTTATCAGCACGAGAGGCGGAGAAAAAGTAACGGGAGCAAAGGCTATCGTTCAGGGATTATCGGCAAACGGCGGTTTATTTGTTCCCGAAAAATTTCCTGAAGTTACCGCGGAAGAATTCGTGGAAATGTTGGGTATGAGCTATCCCGAACGCGCTACGAAGATACTTATCAAATATCTCGACGAATACGATGAGAAAGAATTGCTGTCTGCTTGCGAAGCTGCTTATGCAAAATTCGAAGGAAGCGATCCCGCGCCTCTTGTCCGTCTCGACGACGGCGTTTACATACTCGAACTGTTCCACGGTCCAACGTGCGCTTTCAAGGATATGGCTTTGACAGTTCTGCCTTATCTTTTGAGAAAGGGTTGCGATTTGTGCGGGATAACGCAGGAGATACTCGTGCTTGTAGCAACTTCGGGCGATACGGGCAAAGCCGCGCTCGAAGGCTTTAAAGACGCCGACGGAATAAAAATTATGGTGTTTTATCCAAATGACGGCGTTTCCAAGATGCAAAAGCTCCAAATGTGCACGCAGGAAGGCAAAAACGTCGGCGTTGTTGCCGTAAAGGGAAATTTCGACGATTGCCAGACTGCGGTAAAAGAAATTTTTTCAAGTGTAGAATATAATAAAATTCTTGCCGAAAATAACGTTTTGCTGTCTTCTGCGAATTCTATTAACTTCGGCAGGTTAGCGCCGCAGATAGCTTATTATTTCTCGGCTTATCTGGATTTGGTTTCGTCCAATCAAATCGAACAGGGCGAGGAAATTGATTTTACAGTGCCTACGGGAAATTTCGGCAACATACTCGCGGCTTATTACGCTAAGAAGATGGGATTGCCAATAAGACGGCTTCACTGTGCTTCCAACCTCAACAAAGTTCTTACGGACTTTTTACAGACGGGAGTTTACGATATTCACCGTGAGTTTTATAAGACCACTTCGCCGTCTATGGACATACTTATATCTTCCAATCTCGAAAGACTGATTTTCGAGATTTCAGGGAGGGACGCCAAGCTTACGGCTAAGAGAATGGCGGAACTCAAAAAAGACGGAAAATACGAGATAACGGAAGAAGAAAGATTGAAAATAGCCGAAACTTTCGACGGCGGTTTTGCCGACGAGGAAGCTTGCGTAGAGGCTATGTACGACGTGTTTGTTGATACTGGTTATACTATGGATACCCATACTGGTTGCGCGATGAAAGTCGCGGTCGACTGGTTCGAAAAGAATAAAAAGGACGAAACCAAGATGGTTATCGTTTCCACGGCAAATCCTTATAAGTTCCCTCAGGACGTGTTGTACGCAGTTACGGGCAACGATGTTAAAGACAGTTTCAAAGGGGTTAAGCGTCTTCACGCCGCGACCGCAATGGCTGTGCCTAAGTGTTTGAAGGAACTGCGCGACAAGCCCGTCCGTTTCGGTAAAACGGCAGACAGAAAAAAACTTTTCGACGAAGTTCTCGCTTTCGTAAAAAATTGATAGAAACGTTAATCGCCGCACGCAAATTTTTTGCGCGCGGCGATTGTGAACATTGAGTGTAAATACTTGTTAAGTTTCGTGAATAACTATTAATCGACAAAATTTTCTTTGCAATTTCGGCGTGCTTGTGGTATGATTGATATGGAGTAATTTACAGAATATGGAAGAAAACAGAAATTTGTATTCGGCGGTTCAGCCGACGAATAATCTGACAATAGGAAATTATCTCGGCGCGGTTAAAAATTTCGTTGAATTGCAAAACGATTACGACTGCTATTACGCGATAGCGAATCAGCACGCGATAACCGTAAGACAGAATCCTGCGGAGCTTCGTCATAAAACCGCCGCGCTTGCCGCGCTTTATATAGCCTGCGGCATTGACCCCGAGAAATGCGTGCTGTACGTTCAGTCGCACGTTCCCGCCCATTCTCAGCTTTGCTGGGTTTTGAATACTTTTACCTACGTCGGCGAAATGGAAAGAATGACGCAGTTTAAGGATAAGAGCCGTAAACACGCCGATAATATAAATATGGGGCTTATGGATTATCCCGTGCTTATGGCTGCGGATATTCTGCTCTATCAGGCTCGTTTCGTGCCTGTCGGGCTTGACCAGAAACAGCATCTTGAAATAACGCGCGATATAGCTCAAAGGTTCAATAACACATTTTCGCCTACGTTCACCGTTCCCGAAGGCATTTATATGAAGGTCGGAGCGAAAATCAACGATTTGCAGGAACCTTCGAAAAAGATGTCCAAATCAGCCGAGAATCCTAATTCTTCCGTTTTCCTTACAGACGACAGGGACACGGTTATACGCAAGTTCAAACGCGCCGTTACAGACAGCGGTTCCGAAATAAAGTACGATGCCGAAAATAAAGTCGGCGTCAGTAATTTGCTTTCTATTTATTCCGTTTTTTCGGATAAAACTATACCGGAAGCGGAAAAAGAATTCGAAGGTATAGGTTATGGAGAATTCAAACTTGCTGTGGGAGAGGCGGTCGCAGACAAACTTGCTCCTATACAGAGCGAACAGGCAAGACTGCTTTCGGATAAGACATATCTTGACGGGGTTTTAAAATCGGGCGCGGAGCGGGCGTCGTATACCGCGAACAAGACATTGAACAAAGTCTACAAAAAAATAGGGTTTTATCAAATTTAAAACGAGGTTTTATGTTCGGTTACATCCGGCCCGACGCGCCGTATTTGTTTAAAAAAGACGAAACGCTCTACAATGCATTGTACTGCGGTTTGTGTAAAAGCATAGGCGCGGGATGCGGGCAAAGAGCGAGGACGGCTTTGACTTACGATATGGCGTTTATGTCCGCTCTGATACACAACATCAAATGCGAGGATGTAAATATAAAAAAGGCGAGGTGCGTTTTACACGTCATAAAACGCAGACCTATCGCGTCGGTGGATGAAACAACGGTTTTACTCGGTTGCGTAAATACCGCGTTGGCATATTATAAACTGTGTGACGATAAAGCCGACGGCGACAAAAAAGGGATATTCCGTCACTTCTATAAAAAGGGGTTGAAGCGCGCTTTAAAAAAGCACGGAAAAGCCGTTGAAATAATAAGCACGCAGATGCAGCGGCAGAGAGAACTCGAAAACGAGAACTGTTCGGTTATAGATATGGCTTGCGAGCCTACCGCGGTTATGATGAAAGAGCTTTCCGTCTATGCGCTCGGAGAATATTCGACTGCCGACACCGAAGCGCTGTTTTACGACTTGGGGAAATGGGTGTATCTCGCGGATGCGATAGACGACTACAATAAAGACGTGAAAAGGGGCGGGTATAACGTGATTTTTAACGCGTTCGGCTGTAAAAGCAAAGCCGACGCGGTAAATCAAAACAGAGAAGAACTGACTTTTATCTTCGACAGTCTGTTCGCGGATATGCGGATAAGACTTTCAAAAATTAATTTTGCATTTAATCACGATTTGACGGATAATATTATTTTAAGAGGGATACCTTTAAAAACACGCAGTCTTTTAAAATGCAATTGCGGAAAATAGGAGAATTTATGAATAAAAAAAATCTTGAACTTTTCGGGCTCGGCGATGGCGCTACCAAAGAAGACGTAAAAGCGGCTTACGACGCTCTGCGCGCAAAATATCTCGAAGAACGGTTTATGGACGGCGAGATCGGAAATAACGCTGCGAAAATGCTGACGCAAATCGAAATTGCGTATAACGATTTAATGAGCGAACTGTCGGAAAATGCTGCGGCGGAAGACAGTGAAAGTTCGTTCGCTCGGGTTGAAGAACTGATAAAACAGGGCAACGATTCCGAAGCACAGCGAGTCCTCGACGGCTTTAACGAGCGCGGTGGGAATTGGCACTATCTTCAAAGTGTGATATTTTACCGTAAAAACTGGATAAACGAGAGTAAAAAACAGCTCGAAATCGCTATTCAGCTCGAACCCGAAAACGAGAAATATAAAGAAGCATATAAAAAACTTAACGATAAAATCAATTACGATGCGCAGAACTCTGCGAACGCAAGTCAAAGCGTCTATCAGGGGCAGACTGTTAACTCTGCGGATGATAATCAGATGGGCGGAAATTTCTGTGCGAACTGCATAGAGTGCTGTTATATCAATATGTGCATCAACTGTCTTTGTAACGCTTGTTGCCGTTAATGCTCGGGGGAAAATGTGGGAAAACGGAAATACACCCGTTCGTTTGAAATCGCGCTGTCGGCAATTTCCTGCGCCGTCGCGGTAATATTTCTGTTGCTGGGGTTTTGGAGCGACGTGCTGCTTGCGACAGGTTATTTGTTCGGGATTACGGCGCTGATGATTCCGCTGTCGAAACAGTTTTATCTTGGTGGTTTTTTAGCTTACGCGGGTACGGTAATTCTTGCAATCGTAATGGGCGCGGCGGCGAGGTTCTGGGATTTGGTCCCGTTTATTATGTTCTTCGGACTTCACCCGCTTATAAACGCGTTGCAGTTGCGTTTCAATATCAATAAATGGCTTGCGCTCGCAGTTAAGGCGGTCTGGTTCGATTTTACTTTGTGGGTGGCTTATATACTTATATTCGGCGGAATTTTAGGCGGGTTGAATGCGGATAACGCGTTCTATGAATTCGTCAATAAATATATTTACTGGATTATTTTTGCGGGCGGAACGTTGATATTTTTACCTTATGATTATCTGATATTCAAATTGCAGATGATTGTAGGCAAACTTATATACAGGATTAGAAAGTGATGCAAAAGAATTGCGAATACGAAGGTGTCGTCGAAGGGCTCGGAACTGACGGCGAGGGAATAATAAAAATCGGAGGTACGACGGCGTTCGTGCCTTTTTGTCTTGTAGGAGAAAGAGTTCGTTTCAAGGCTCTTAAAGTCAAGGGAAACATAGTGTATGGCAAGCTTACGGAATTATTAACTCCGTCCGCTTATCGGGCGAAACCGATGTGTCCAGTATTTATGAAATGCGGCGGGTGCGACTTGCAGCATCTGCGGTATTCGGAACAGCTTAAATTTAAAAGAGACGCCGTATTAAACGCTTTAAACAAAATAGGCGGCATATATACGCGGGTTAACGACTGCGTTGAGTGCGGTAAAGAATACGGTTACAGGAACAAACTTGTTTTGCCGATTAATATCGGCAACGACGGGAATCCGCAGGTCGGATTTTATGCGCGGCACAGTCACAGAATAGTACCGACTGAAATCTGCGCGATACAGTCGGACTGGGCAAAAGACGTGTTCGATGCGGCGTATGCCTTTGCGAAAGGCGAAAACGGTAAATATTTAAGGCATATTGTAGTGCGCGAAATTAAGGGAAAATTTATTTTCGCGCTTGTTGCGGTAAAATCAATCGATGTTAAGCCGCTTATAAAAGAACTTGAAAAGAATTTTTCCGAATTTACTTTTTTATTGAATATAAAATCCGAGGACACGAACGTGATTTTCGGCAAAGAGTGGAGAATATGCCGCGGCGAAGGTTTTTTTGAAGCGGAAGAAAACGGAATAAAATATAAAGCGGGTGCAAATACTTTTTTGCAGGTGAACGACGATGTGAGGGAAAAGCTGTACGAAAGCGTTCTCGCAGAAGCCGAAGCGGACGCGGTTACAATAGATTTGTACAGCGGAGGCGGTATGCTGACAGCGATGCTCGCGAAAAAATGCAAATCAGCTTACGGGATAGAAATAGTCGAAGAAGCTTCGAGGTGCGCAGACGAGCTTGCTCTTGCTAACGGTTTGCAGATTAAAATGCACAATATCTGCGGTGCGGTCGAAGAAAACATAGACAGGGTTTTCGCGCTTACCGAAGGTAGCCGCCGCATTATAGTGTGTGACCCGCCGAGAAAGGGAATGGAGAGGAGCGTAGTCCGCGCAATCTCGCATTGCAAAGCGGACAAGGTTGTCCTTGTTTCCTGCAATCCTGCGACGCTTGCCCGCGATTTGGGGCTTATTCTCGGGACTTTGACGGAAAGCGGCGGCGCGTTAGTCAAATCGGAAAACGCGGTTTCGGATTATAAAATCGAGAGCGTAACTCCTTTCGATATGTTCCCTCAAACAAAATGGTGCGAGACGCTCGTCGTGCTTTCCAAAAAAATTCCCGACAGTCATATCAACATCAACGTAGAATTCGGGGAGAACGAGGGACAGTTTTCGTTAAAGAAAATTAAAGAACGCACCGAGGCCCGCAAGCCGAAAGAAAAAGTAACCTATAAGAAAATACAAGACTATATCGAACAAACTTACGGCTTCAAAGTCCACACGGCGTACATAGCCGAAGTCAAGCGCGATTTAGGCTTGCCTATGTATGATGCGCCCAACGCCGTCGAAGAATTGAAAAAACCAAGAGCGCACCCTACACCGAAAATGGTGGAAGCGATAAAAGAAACATTGAAGCATTTTGAAATTATATAATGAAATCGGCTTTTACAAGCCGATTTTCTTTTTGTAAGCCAAAGTCTAAAAATTGGATTTTTAGTTGAAAAATTAAAAAGTTTGTGCTATAATAAAGAAAAATAGGATTTGCTGTCTATGGAGCAATAAGTTTATGGATAATAAAGTTAAACATTTGGATTTGATTCAAGGAATAATAAACCGAATGGCAAACAATTCGTTTTCCTTAAAAGGTTGGGCGGTTACATTAGTTGCCGGTATTTTTGCTTTGGCAAGCAGAGATGCGGATAAGCTTTTTTGTTTGATAGCATACGCGCCTATTCTTATATTTTGGGGATTGGATTCGTATTATCTTTTACAAGAACGTTTATACAGAGCGTTATATAACAAAGTAAGAACTTTGACGGAAGAACAAATAGATTTTGATATGAATACAAAGTTAACTGAATTTAAGTCGTATCAAAATACTTGGATAAGTTGTGCGACATCTAAAACAGAAATATTGTTTTATATTCCGCTGGCACTAATATCAACCGGAATAGTGTTGTTGACTTATTTTTTATAGGAGAGCAAGAAAATGTGTAAACCAAAGATTTTTATTAGTTATCATAGGGCAGATAAAAAATACAAGGATGCAATCATTGAGATATTAAATGAATACGGGTATCGGTATTTTTGTGTGGATGAAAATGAAACTTTTAACGGATGGAATCATCAGCATATAGCCGACCATATATGCTCCAAAATGAAAGGCTGTGATGTTTTGCTTTGTATCGTAGGCAAAGAAACTTATTCAAGACCGCACGTTGATTGTGAAATACATACGGCATTAAAGGGCGGTGTAGAAAATAGGAAAGGCATCGTGGCTGTTATGCTTGAAAATAGATGCGACAATAAAAACGATATAGATTTGGATACTTTTCCTACAAAGCTACAAGAAAATTTTGACTACATAGTTTTGGAGCAATACGCTTCAATCGGAGATAGAATCGAACAAGCTATTGATTTGGCAATAGAAAATAGAGACAATAGCAGGATTCAAGTCACGCATAAAAATCCCGTTATGAAACTGCGGGCAGGAAAATATTACGACAATTAATTTTTGAGAGAGGTAAATTATATGGCAGTCAGTTATAAAAAGCTATGGAAGTTACTTATTGATAAAGATATGAAGAAGAAAGATTTGCGCATTGCAACGGGGATTACTACAACGGCGCTTGCAAAACTCGGAAGAAACGAAAACGTCAATACGGAAATATTGCTTAAAATTTGTAACGTGTTGCAATGCGATATTTCCGATATTATGGAAGTTATTATAGAAAAGAAAGACTGAACGGTTTAGGAGAAACTTATGACAGCCGATTTGAGAGAAAAACAAACGACGATAAACGTGCAAGAAAAGGCAAACCTTATTTGGGCGATTGCCGATAAGCTCGTGGGTGTGTACAAGCCGCACGAGTACGGAAAAGTCATTCTTCCTATGTGCGTGATAAAACGCTTTTCGGATTCTTTACAAGATACGCGGCAAGCGGTATGGGATAAAAACGACGAACTCAACGCAAAGGGAATACAAGTCAAAGACGGATTTTTGAAACGCGCGTCAAAAAGGTTGTTTTACAATACAAGCAGATTTACGCTCGAAAAATTAAAGTCCGATCCCGATAATATAGCGGACAACTTCCGCGCGTACTTGCAAGGATTTTCGGATAATGTGATAGACATTATCCAAAAGTTCGAGTTTGACGTGCAAGTAAAGAAAATGGAAGAAAACGACATTTTATATTCGGTAATAACCGAATTTTGCACGGCGAAAGCCAACTTGCATCCCGATATCGTTACAAGCGCAGATATGGGCTATATTTTCGAGGAGCTTGTGCGCAAGTTCTCAGAGAGCTATGACGAGCAAGCCGGAGCGCACTTTACCGCCCGCGATATTATTTATTTGATGACCGATCTTTTGGTGGGCGAAGATGCGGACAAAATGAATCGTGAAGGTATTTCCACCACCATATACGATATGGCAATGGGAACGAGCCAAATGCTCGGCTGTATGACCGAGCGGCTTACGGCGATAGATCCCGATGCAAGCATTAAATGCTTCGGGCAGGAGTTGAACGAAGAAACCTACGCCATAGCAAAAGCGGATATGCTGATTAAAGGCGGCGACGCCGACAATATGAAGCACGGCAACACGCTTTCGCACGACGCGTTCGAGGGGTATCAGTTTGATTATATTATTTCCAACCCGCCGTTTGGAATCGAGTGGAAGAAAGAGCAATCGTATGTAGAAGCCGAGTACAAAAAGGGCGATGTGGGAAGATTCGGCGTGGGCTTGCCGCCCGTGTCCGACGGGCAACAGCTTTTTATGCTCAACGGCATTGCAAAGTTAAAAGACACGGGCAGAATGGCAATCATTCAAAACGGCTCGCCGCTCTTTTCAGGCGACGCGGGAAGCGGACAAAGCAATATTCGCGGCTATCTTTTAGAAAATGATTGGTTGGAAGCGATAATACAACTACCTAACGATATGTTTTACAATACGGGCATAGCAACGTATATTTGGGTGGTAAGCAAAAGTAAGCCCGAAAAGCGCCCGAATATCGTAAAATTAATCGACGCAAGTAAGTGTTTTGAAAAACGCCGCAAATCGCTCGGCAATAAGCGCAACGAGTTTACAAAAGAATGTATCGACTTGATTGTAAAAGCCTATTTATCGGCAGAACAAGGTGTTTTTGAAAGCAACGGCAAAACTGTGGAACGCAAGGACTTTGATAGGTTTACGTTTAAGTACAGCAAGGTTACCGTGGAACGCCCGTTATGCGGTGAGAGTGGCGCGCCGATTTTGAAAAAGGATAAACCGCAACCCGACGCAAGTAAACGCGATACCGAAATTTTTCCTTGGGGTACGGACTTTGCGGAATATATGCAAAAGAACGTTTTGCCGTATGCGCCCGATGCTTGGATTGACGAAAAGAAAACTAAAATCGGCTACGAAATTCCGTTTACCCGCCATTTTTATAAATACGTCCCGCCGCGCAAAAGCGACGACATTTTCGCACACTTGGTGGAAATGAACAAGGAAGAAGAAAAACTAATGAAGGAGCTGTTTGGAGAATGAGCGAAAAAGCAGGCTTTTATATTGATGAAAATGATTTAGTATATCACTATACTTCTGTTGATGGTCTTTTAGGCATTATTAAATCTAAAAGTTTGTGGTTTACTGAATGCTCTGTTTTGAATGATGAAAGTGAAGGAATACATATTGTTGAAAAAGCAAAAGAAGTGCTTATGGAACAACCGTACGAGAAAGAATATGTTTCTTTTGTGTTAGATTCTCTAAAGGATAGACCAACGAGCAAATGTTTTATTTGTAGTTTTTCAAGGGATAACGATAGCTTGCCGTTATGGCAAAATTATACAAAAAGCAATGATAAAGCAGGATATAATTTAGCATTTAAGATATCAGATTTAAGAAATGCGCTTTATAAATATTTTACGATATTTGATCCGAGAGTTAGTATTTGGGGAGTAGTATACAATGAAGATATACAAAAAGAAATTCTTAAAACTACCTTTGATAAGTATTACGAAAAATGGAAAAATACGAAAGAAGTGATTTTTCTTAAAATGTTCTTATTATCTGAGCTGCGTATTTTTAGATTTCAATTTAAACACCCTGCTTTCAAACCGGAAAATGAAGTAAGATGTACAATAGAGTTTTCTGAAAATGAGTATGAGACTTTACTTATTGGGGAACAGAATTTTATAAAATTTCGTAACGCAGGTGGTTTATGTGCTCCTTATCTCGAAATCCCCATTGAAGTTGAAAAAGCAATAAAAGAAATTACGCTTTCTCCAATGATAAAAGATTCAAGCGCAATTGAAGCTGTAAAAATGCTGTGTAAAAAATATGGATTAAATTGTAAGATTAACACTTCAAATATTCCATTGAGATTTTAAGGATAGAAAAATGAAACAAATGAAAGATAGCGGAATTGAATGGATTGGGCAAATTCCCGAAGATTGGGAAGTTTTGCGAGTAAAAGATATTGCAAAGATTAGAACGGGTGGAACGGAATCAAGAGCGGATGGTGCAGATAATTATAGTACGGATTTTGGAATGCTTTGGATAAAACCGAATGATTTACAAGAGTTCAAGATAATCGATAAAACGTCCGAGTATTTGAACGATAAAGCGCAAGCAAATATAGTAGCATTTCCGCCTTATACGTTTTTTGTATGTTGCATTGGAAGTATTGGAAAGTTTGGTTTAACAAATAAAAAGGCTTATTGCAATCAACAAATAAACGGCATAATAATTGACGATACAGAAAGCAAAAAATTTTGTATGTATGCCATAATGTCGCAAGTTGGACAACATTGGTATTTTGCTACGGGTAATGTTGTAAAAATATTAAATGCCTATAATCAAGGCAGAATTTACATAGCAAAGCCAAATAAAAACGAACAACAAAAAATAGCTAATTTCCTTGATGATAAATGTGCAAAGATTGATAGGTTGATTGCTTACGAGCAAGCGACGATTGATGAATTAAAAGCCTATAAACAATCGGTAATTACCGAGTCGGTTACAAAAGGGCTTGATAAATCTGTGTCTATGAAAGACAGCGGCGTGGAATGGATAGGCAAAATTCCGAAACGGTGGGAAATAAAGCGAGCAAAGTATATTGCTACATCTATTTTCAAAGGCAATGGCATAACAAAGGAAGATATCGTTGTTGACGGCGACACGCCTTGTGTTCGCTACGGTGAAATATATTCCAAATACAATATATCTTTTAGACAATGTGAAACAAGAACTAATAAGTCTAACTTATCGGTTTTACAGTATTTTAATTATGGTGATATATTATTTGCCGGAACAGGCGAATTGGTTGAGGAGATTGGGAAAAACATTGTTTATTTGGGTGAAACAGAATGTTTAGCCGGTGGAGACATTATTGTATTACGCCATAAGCAAAACCCTGTTTTTCTTAATTATGCCTTATATGCGACGCATTCTCAAATGCAAAAAAGTTGTGGCAAGGCAAAATTGAAAGTTGTTCATATCTCGGCTTCGGAGATTGGTAACATTTATGTTGCTTTACCGCCGATTGAAGAACAAAAACAAATTGCCGATTATCTTGACAAAAAATGTGCCGACATAGATAGCCTTATTTCTATTAAGCAACAAAAAATCGAAGAATTAAAAGAGTACAAAAAATCTTTGATTTATGAATATGTTACAGGCAAAAAGGTAGTGATATAATGAAATATGATTTTCTTGATCATAGTGAAATGATAGCTAATTCCGCATATCAAATGCAACAGCAAATGGCAGAAATAGAGGAAAGTTTCAAGGCTCAAGCGGAATATAGGGCGCAAAAGGATGCCGCTATTTTTCAAGCGGCAGAAGAAAGTAAAAAGCAAAACAAATTACTTTCGGAACAAATTAATACTTTAAAGGAACAAAATAAATTATTGAAAGAAATGTACGACGGAGCAAAAACAGATGTCGAAGAAAATAAAAAGCAAGCGAAGCATAACAAAATTTTCGGTTGGGTATCTTTTGCGGTAGGCACAGCAATAGGAATTGCCGGCGTATTGGTCGGGATATTGTTATAAAAAATTAAGGTTAATAGTGAATCGCTTATGAAAAAGAAAGAGAAAAAGCAAAAAATAAAAAAAGAACGCAAGCCTATGTCAAATACGGATAAGTTTATGCTTGTTTTTTTGGCTACGCTTATTATCTATTTGGCAATTATACTGCCGATAAGAATATGCGTTGTTCCGTTTTCGTGGCATTGGTTTGTATTCGGCTTAGTTGCCGTTGTAATTCCGTTTGCTTTTATTCACTTTCAACTTTGGTCGCAAAAGAAATTATCTTTTGCCGATGATCAGAAGAAAAACGCAAACGTCGTTACAGTAAAATATATATTATATTTTTGGTTTTTAGATTGCTTATATATGGTAATCTTTAATCAATGGATACTATGGATTTACATATTAGGAATAATAACGCTTGTAAAAATATTTTACGGGTTGGCTGTAACGTTTTTAGGAAAAAAACAAAAGAATGATATTCTTGATATAAGCATTGTATTTGATTTTTTGCTTGGCGTTGGGTTGACAGTTTATTTGATATATTTAATTCCTGATGAGTTCAATAATTTGCAGACAATAGTTACTGCTATTATTGCGGCAGTGTATGGTGGTTTACTTACGCTTGTCGGTGTTGCGTGGACGATAAGGAAAGGGGATAAAGATAGAAAAGACGAGGAGCGTATAAAATATATTCCGCATTTTATTCCCTTGTCGAATGAAATTTTTCGTGGGACTACTCATAGTAACATTCCAATTATTGATTCGGAAATGATACAGGCAAAAGGCATTAAATTAAGAGACAAAGATTTTGATCAAAGGAATAAAATAGAAGATTTTTCCGTAATAGCTATCTATTTGCAAAATGTATCTTTATATCCTTGCGCAATAGAAAAAATTGTATTGAATGAAATGGAATTTTCGGCAGGCGCTAATAAATGGATAGAGAAAGAGAGTGCTTTCTACATTCAATTAGAAGGTGCAACGCAAAATTTTTATAATAATAAAAGTCAATTATTTGTTTGCGATATATTGGGGAATCACTATCGCTATGAAATATTAACAAATGAATTTGTTATGGAAACAATCATTGAAAATTATGAGGTGCTATAATGGACACATCGGAAAAACGTTTTGAACAGGATATCGAAACCTATCTTTTGAGCGAAGAGGGCGGATATATTAAAGGCAGTATGGCGACTTACGATAAAAGTAAAGCCATAGATTTTTTATTGCTTAAAACCTTTATCGAAAATACGCAACCCAAAGCTTGGGAGCGGTTTTGCAAAATTTACGGTGCGGAAGCGGACAAGCAGTTATATAAACGTTTTGACGAAGAAGTGCAGGCAAAAGGTTTGATTCACGTTTTGCGAAACGGATTTAAGGATAGGGGGATCGAGCTTAAAGTTTGCTATTTTGCGCCCGCGTCTAATCTTAACCCCGAATTGGTGCAAAAATACGAAAGTAATATTTTAACGTGTACGCGGCAATTCTATTACAGTACGCAAAACAACAATTCGGTAGATATGGTACTGTCGCTCAACGGTATTCCCATTGTTGCGATTGAACTGAAAAACCAGCTCAAAGGGCAATGTGTGGAAAATGCGAAGGTGCAATATATGCACGACCGCGATCCCAAAGAGTTGCTGTTTAATTTCAATCGCCGTATACTCGTCTATTTCGCCGCCGATTTATACGAGGTTTGGATGACGACAAAGCTCGATAAAGAAAACACGTTCTTTTTGCCGTTCAATCAAGGTTCGAACGGTGCGGGCAATATAGGCGATGCAGGCAACCCTGCGCCCGAAAACGAGGATGACTACGTAACGGCGTACTTTTGGAAAAACGTATTGCAAAAAGACGCGCTTATGGCGTTGTTGCAACGGTATATCAGCGTTCAGATAGAAGATAAAACGAAAATCGAGAACGGCAAGCGCGTTACGTATAAAGACGTACCGAAGATAATTTTTCCGCGCTATCATCAATACGACGTGGTCGAAAAATTGGTTGCAGATGTGCAGGGACGCGGCGCGGGTAAAAATTATTTAATACAGCATAGCGCAGGTTCGGGCAAATCCAATAGCATTGCTTGGCTTACATACCGTCTCGCTACGCTACATAACGCATTGGAAGAAGATATTTTTTCTTCCGTATTTGTTGTTACCGATAGGCGCGTACTTAACAGGCAGTTGCAAAGCACTGTTTTGGGCTTTGAGCATAAGGAAGGACAAATTGTTACCATAACCGATAAGGATAATTCCGATGCATTAAAAACAGCGATAGACGACGGCAAAAAGATTATCATTACTACGCTACACCGTTTTCCGATTATCTATAAGGAAGTCGGAGCGCAACACGGCAAAAACTTTGCCGTTATCGTGGACGAGGCACATTCTTCGCAAAGCGGCAACAGCGCAAAGAAGCTTAAAGCCGTGCTTGCCGATACCGACGAGGCAATCAAGGAATACGCCGAAATAAACGAGCTTACCGAAGACGAGGTTGACGCAACCGACGATATTGTTTTGGAAATGCTTGCGCAGGGCAAGCATAATAACTTATCGTTCTTTGCGTTCACGGCGACGCCAAAGCCCAAAACATTGGAGCTATTCGGAGAGCCGCAACCGGACGGAAAGACCTTTACGGCGTTCCACAATTATTCCATGCGGCAAGCGATTTCCGAAGGGTTTATTTTGGACGTTTTGCAAAATTACAGCACGATAGAAAATACTTGGGAAATCGCAAAGAAGATAAAGGAAAATCCCGAATACGAAGAAACGCCCGCTATGGCGGCGATTCGCAAGTATCAAAAAAATCACGAACACGTGATGCAACAAAAGGTTGAGATAATTGTCGAGCAATTCCGTCAGGTTACGCTTTCCAAAATAGACGGACGGGCAAAAGCAATGGTAGTGTGTTCGTCCCGTCCGCACGCCGTAAAGTATTATCAAATGATTAAGGCGTATTGCAAGAAAAAAGGCTATTTCGATTTGTTGCCGCTCGTTGCGTTTTCGGGCGAGGTAAAGGACGGGGAACTGGAATACACCGAAAGCAAGCTAAATTCCACCGACGCGCTTACGATAAGCGAATCGCAACTACCCGATTATTTCGCAAGCGATTCGTATAACGTGCTTGTAGTTGCGGACAAATATCAAACGGGATTCGACGAGCCGAAACTTCATACTATGTTTGTGGATAAACCGTTGCGTGGCGTTAAGGCGGTGCAAACGCTTTCGCGGCTTAACAGAACTTGCAAAGGCAAAGTCGATACATATGTTCTCGATTTTGTAAACTCTCCCGAAGTGATAGAAAAGGCATTCCAAACATTTTACGAAGATACGAAACTTGTCGGTGCATTAGACGTAAACACGGTTTACAGCTATTTCGATAAAGTTATGGGCTTTTCGTTGTGGTCGGGCGATGACGTGGAAAGGTTTGTTACGCTTTATAGTAAGAAGGGCAAGCAAAGCGACAAGGACTTGGGCAAAATTACCGCTTGCGTTAAAACTGCCGTAAACGGATATAACGAGCTTATTCCCGATAAGCAGGACGAGTTTCGTTCTGCGCTTAAAAACTTTTTGCGGTTTTATGCATATATCACGCAAATTACGAGAATGTTTGATGCGGAATTACATAAGTCGTATTTGTTCTGCGAGTATCTGTTCAGGCTATTGCCCAAACGTCCGCACGAAAAAATCAATCTTGACGATCAAGTTTTGCTTGTGAACAGCAAATTAACGGAAACTTTCAGCGGTTCGATAGAGCTTAAAAAAGGCGCGGGCGCAACTGTGAAACCAGAAACGCGAACAGTTGTAAAACGCAAGGTTGAAAAGAAAGATTTACTTGAAAACATCATTGAAAAAATAAATTTGATGTATCAAGGGCAGTTTACTGATGGGGATAGGGTAATCGTGGAAACGATTTTCGACAGAATATTCCACGAAAGTAAAAAGTTGCGTAAGCACGCTCAAAACAGCGACGAAGAAATGTTTGCTCGTAGTATTTTTCCCGATGAGTTTGAAAAGATAGCCGAAGATTGCTACGCCGAATCTATGGACAGTTTTGCAAAGCTTTTTGAAAACAAAGAGTTTTACGAGCGCGTTATGGCGGAAATGGCAAGAGCTATGTATTATAGTTTGCGAAATAAGAAGGATTAACTATGCCCGAAACACGTGCGTATAAACTGAATAAGCAAAGACAACCCGCGGCGACCGAAGGAATGCTTCTATATTACTTCTACGATAGGGGTAGGCTTTCGTCGTGCGAAGTAACGGAGTATCAGTTTGACCGCCTTGTGAAGTTGGATACCGAAATGTATAACAACGAACGCAGAGCGGAAGCGCATAAATCTACATACGTTAAAGCGGATGGAAGAACGTACTACAAAAAGATAGATATGGAGAATGACGACGGTACGTTGCTTGACAAAAAACAAAGCGGTGCGCTTGAAAGCATTGTCGAGCAAGCAACGATAGAAAAACGATTGTCGGTCTTTTCTGAGGAAGATAGAAAGATTTACGAGCTGTATTACGTAGACGACTGTACGCAAACCGAGATAGCGGAAGAGCTTGGGAAAACGCAAAGCTATGTCGCAAAGCGTCTTGCAAAAATAGACGAGGTTATAAGCGGCGCTAACCGAGAGCGGAAGCATAGTGGGGAAAGTTTTTGGACAAGTTCCGCACCGATGATGACGAAGACATTTTGTGGGATATGTTTCGCTTTATTATGCCAGAAGAAGAGCAAGTGGAAATTATCAGTTGGTTTTACAGCTACCGCGAGTATTTTAAGTTCGGGCTTACATATTTAATTATCCGCCCATTTGCGAAATACAAATCTTTTGAAGAAGCGGAGTTCGAGTTTGGGAATCGAATGAACGAATTGCCGCTTCATAGCCGAGAGATTTACTATGATATATTTGATGGACAAATAGACGAGTTGCGGTGGGTATATCTTGCTTTGTGCGAGGAAGTGGAGTATCGAAAGAAAACGCTGAAAGAAAAGCCTAAGCCTACGAATTTTGAAAAGTTATATTTGGAAGCGGAAAAGATATGCAAGCGTTTGGATATGACCGCCGAAGAGTTTATTAAAAAGAGATTCTTGCCGAAGCAAAAGGAGCGGTTGGAGAAACGGTATAAGGACTTTCGCAGGAAATATCAGAATATCGTTGTTGTGGATGAAGACGATCCGCGCCCGATACGCGAGCAGATAATAGACATATTCGGAGAAGGTCCTGTGCCGCATTTCAGCAATCCCGAATTCCGCAAGAAAAAATAATTTCAAAAAATTTTTGAAAAATGGAATATTTTAGGCGTTCTAATTCGCTTGATAAGTAGAAGAGCGTATCTGGGAGCTTGCTCACAAGTACGCTCGCCACCATTCAAAACCGAAAGGGCGCCGCAGGCGCGCAACCGAACGGTTGCAATTTCAAGCGAAGCGCAGAAATCAGCTTTCGTAGTTTATATATGGGAACGGAAAAAGCAAATACAAAAGGAGACAATATGGCAAATACAGAATTTAGCGTAAACGGAATAGACGTTCGCTATAAAAAAATTAACAAGGACGACTATATATCGTTAACCGATTTAGCTCGGTATGCAAATCCGTCCGAGCCGAAAGTGCCGATAGCGACTTGGATGCGGAACAAGGACGTTATTTCATATCTCGGACTTTGGGAAAGACTGCATAATCCCGATTTCAAAGGACACGAATTCGAGACCTTTGAGAGTGCGGCGGGCAGACACAGTTTTTATCTTTCGCCGCAAAAATGGATTGAAAGCACTAATGCGATAGGCATTATATCCAAGTCCGGTAACAACGGCGGCACGTATGCCCATAGAGATATTGCGTTTGAATTTGCAAGTTGGTTAAGCCCCGAATTCAAATTGTATTTGGTTACGGAATTCCAGCGATTGAAAGCGCAAGAGCAAAAGGCATTGGAGTGGTCGGCGAAGCGCGAGCTTGCAAAAGTAAACTATCGTATACATACAGATGCAATCAAAGAAAATATTGTTCCGACGCTTACGGACGAGCAGTTGAAGTATGTTTATGCGGATGAGGCAGATTTACTGAACGTTGCTTTATTCGGTAAAACGGCGGTGCAATGGCGTAGAGGAAATCCTACGCTTAAAGGTAATATCCGCGACTATGCGACAATCGAACAGTTGCTTGTGATTGCCAATATGGAGAGTTATAACGCGATTCTAATTGAGCAGAATGTACAACAAAGCGAGCGGCTTGTACAGCTAAACAATATGGCTAAATCGCAGTTGCGAGTATTGCAACAGAGTAATTCGAGATTGCTCACGGAAGGACGAAAAGACAAAAAGTAAAAAATTTTTTGCGAAAATGGAATATTTCGGGCGTTCTATTCGCTTGATATATGTAGAGGGAAAATCCGTGTATTTGCGCGGAATTACAACTTTCTCAAATTTGGCGATTTCGCCATAATAAAAACTTAATAAACAGCGACAAACTCACGGTAATCACGTCGTGAGTTTTTGTATTGCAAAAAGGAGGATTTATATCGGTGGATACAAGTTAAAAACCAAGAAAACAGTAAGCAAATATTTTGGGTAAACGTACCAAGTGGTGGGATTTTTTGTAGCAGGATAAGAAAAATGTAAATTGTGTGGCTATTTACATTTTTGCTTGCCGAAGGCAAGTAACTTGCAACGGGAAACCCGTCTGCAAATATTACGTCCACACAAAAGGAGGAAACAACATAAGCAATCAACCGATTATATTTAACATTACATATACGCCGTGGAAAATCGAAAGCAACGCTACGGAAGAGGAAAGAGCAAAATTCGAGCGCGAACGCCCGTACTATGAAATGTCGTCCGGCAACAACATCTATAAGTATATGACTTCGGACAGGAAGTTGAACGGCGAAAATTCAAAGACGGAAACGACGTCGCTTATAAACTATTTCGAGAAGTCCACGGGAGTGTTTAACGGCGACGGTGTTATCACGCAAGAGCAGTTAAGACAAATTCAACAACGCGCCCACGCGTCCAAAAATATCTGGCACGGCTTTATATCTCTAAACAAGGAAATGTCATACAAGATAGATACGCCCGAAAAGTGTATGCGGATGATTAAGCGCACGTTCGGAGAGTTCTTTAAGGATATGGGTTTAGACCCGAACAATATAGACCTAATATGCGCCCTGCACAAGGACAAGCCGCACCACCTACATATACACTTTTGGTTTGCCGAAAAAGAGCCGAAGTGCAAGTATAGAAAGAAGCAAACGGAGTATAGGCACAAGGGCAAGATAGAAAAGCGGGTATTGGACAGAATGCACGTTAGGCTTAATATGGATATTTCGGAATCGCATCCGAGGTTGTATGTGTCGCGTGATGAAGCGTTGAGAGAATTAAAGAAAATATCCGCGCTCAAAGACATAATAACCAAAGACGACGTAAAGGAAGCCGTTCTCAAATTAGCAAAGACAATTCCGAAAAGTTGCAGTTTTCATTACGGCAGTAAGGATATGATACCGTACCGAGAACAAATAGATAAGGTTGTCAATAAGCTCTTGATGTACGACAAAACAGCGAGGAAAGCGAATTTGCGTTTTCATACCGAGCTTGAAACCGTGCGCCGAAAAGTAAACAGTCTTATTAGCGGCAACGGCGATGATACAAACCATTACAAAATCGATCCGAAGAATATAACTCTTATTGACGATATAGAAAATGATTACAAGCGCAGGCAGGGCAACTTGTTATTAAAAACGGTAAAGTACATAAAGTCTGAAACATTTGAAACCAAAATAAGACACAAGGTAAACGATAAAGGACTTAAACGGCGGCTTGCCATTTCGTACAGAAAAGTAGGCAAATTGTTTGACGGTTTACTTGCGTCGTTCGGCGGCGAGAGCGAATTATTGGAGCGCGACTTTACTAACCGTCTGCAAGAGATTGAAAAGGAAATAGAACAAGAAAGGGAGGCGCAACAAAATGGCGAACAGCCGAAAACCAACTCCAAGTGGATTTGGGGTAAATAGTATGTAGAAAACAAGCCAAAGTCGTATTAACATCAGATAAACGCTTGACTCTGAAACCGAACTATGCTAAAATATACTAAATCGTATAAATACGACGCAATATTTTCACGGAGGTTTAGTTATGGAAAACGGCAGAAAAGTTAAGGACAAGCGTTACGAGGACAAGCATAAGGAAGAAAGAAAAGCCAAATGTATGGTTTGGGGAACGAGCGTACCGAGAGAGAAAGCCGAGAGAATAAACGAATTTTTGAAGAAGTACGGCTACACAAAGGTACAGTTAATCGAAGCTGGATATGAAGAGTTATTAGCCCGACACGATACCGACTTTGCAAAGCTCAAAGACGGGTATGACGATTTTTTCGGTTTTGAGGAAATCGATAAAAAGAAAACCGAATAACTATTAAATCTTTTCGCATAAGGAGGAACACGCGATGGAAAGAGAACATAGTATTCAAAGCTATAAGGACGCGGAATAATTCCGAGTTACCGTCCGAATAAGGATACTTGAACAACAATAGAACAACATTTAGCAATCTAATTAAAGATAAAGAGAAAGATAACTTTAATGCGTTCATTGATACAATGGCGCAACTTATAAAAAAATACGGCGACAAAATATTAAACGTCGCTTCAACCGATACGGAGAAGAAAAATGAATCGAGAAGGTAAAAAGTGCATTTTATATCCGCGAGTAAGTACCGAAATGCAAGTAGAGGGGTATAGTCTTGACGGACAAAAAACCAGCTTAAAAAGATTTGCCGAACGGGAAGAAATGCAAATAGTCGGAATCTACGAAGATGCGGGTAAGTCGGGAAAATCGATAGAAGGGCGTCCGGCGTTTAAGCGGATGCTCTCCGATATTCAAGAAGGGCTTGACGTGGATTACGTTTTGGTTTATAAGCTTTCCCGTTTCGGCAGAAATGCCGCCGATATTCTCAATTCGTTGGAATTCATTCAATCCTATGGAGTGAATTTGCTTTGTATTGAGGAAGGGATTGATTCTTCGCAGACGAGCGGGAAACTTTTAATTTCCGTTTTGTCTGCGGTTGCCGAGATAGAGCGTGAGAACATTCTCGAACAGACAATGAACGGACGCAGAGAAAAAGCTCGGCAAGGCAAGTGGAACGGCGGTCCCGCACCGTACGGATATAGCTTGAAAGACGATACATTGGTCATAGAAAAAGATGAAGCGGAGATTGTGAGGACGATTTTCGATAAGTTCGTTCATACGAATATGGGCTATACGGGAATAGCGAAATATCTTAACTTGCAGGGTATTAAAAAGACGCCGCGCAAGAAAACCGATATTGAAGAATTCAGCGCGCATTTCATTAAGATACTTTTGGATAATCCCGTTTACTGCGGCAAGATTGCTTACGGAAGAAGAGCGCGGGAAAAAGTGAAAGGCACAAAAGCCGATTACAAAGTTGTAAACAAGCAAGATTTCTGTTTGGTAGACGGTTTGCACGAAGGAATTGTCGATGAAGAGCTTTGGGCAAAAGCGCACGCGAAAAGACAGGAAACGGGAATTAAATCGGAATCCAAATACGGCAAAGAGCGCGCTCATTTACTTACGGGAATTATCAAATGTCCTAAGTGCGGAAGCGGTATGTACGCAAACAGAGTTTGTTGGATGAAGAAAGACGGCACATATAAAGAAGTTATGTATTATGCTTGCAGTCGGAATAAGCAAGAGCGAGGGCGGTCTTGCGATTACAACGCAAATCTCAAAAAGACGGACATCGAGCCGCTCGT
This sequence comes from uncultured Christensenella sp., assembly GCA_910577875.1. GTDB lineage: Bacteria > Bacillota > Clostridia > Christensenellales > Borkfalkiaceae > Coproplasma. Next base: position 19,294 of record CAJTNY010000009.1, on the reverse strand, counting down.
AATAGAGTTTATCAAAGAGTTGGTGAAAGACGAACACTTTGCCGCCGAGATAAAAAAGAAAATAGATTTGCAAGTCGATACCGCGAAAATCGATACGGAAATACACAACTACGAAACCAAACTGAAAGAGGTGGAACTAAACAAAGCGCGGTTGGAGCGTGAAATCGATTCGCTGCCGATAGATATTGCGCATCGTGAAAGGAAATTACACGATATGACTTTAAGGCTTGACGGACTGTACGACACGGTTGCCGAAATAGAAGCAAATATCGAGGATGCGAGAACGAGAAGAAAGTCTGTGGAAGCGGAATTCATCACAATGGAAAATATTTATAAAATTTTAGAGCAATTTAACGAATTATATGATATAATCAGTGATGAGGAAAAGAAAGAGCTGATTGCGACTTTGGTAAAAGAAATTCAGATTTATCCCGAAGGTGAGAGCGCAATGCCCTTAAAATCGATGAAATTCAACTTTCCCGTGTACAAAGACGGGAAAGAAGTACGGGAAATCTTTTTGAATAACGGCACAAACGTCGAGACGTTGGTAGTGCTTTCCCGCATAAAATAAAATTTCGGGCGGTTGAAATTATGGAAGAAGCTTTTAACTGGTGTTTTATCGGAAGCGGAAGACTTGCCAAAAAAGTTGCCCGCAGTATTATAAAATCGGGACGGCATAAAATCGTTTCCGTATATTCCCGCCGCTTTGACAAGTGTGCGGAGTTTGCGGAAAAATTCGGCTCGACGGCTTACGGCTCTGCGCTTGAAGCCGTTAACGCCGACGGGGTCGACGGCGTTTATATAGTAACGCCTCACGACAGCCATTATAAATACTGCATACTCTCTGTTCAATCTGGCAAGGCTGTGCTATGCGAAAAACCTTTTACGGTCGATTTCGGTTCCGCGAATGAAATTTTCGCTCTTGCCGAGGAAAAGAAAGTATATGTTGCGGAAGCTATGTGGACATGGTTTGCCCCCGTTGCAAATAAAATAAAGGAATGGCTCGATAACGGCGAATTCGGCGAAATACAAAGTGCTTCGGCTAAATGGCGGCTTCCTTTCGGATACGCTCCGAGAGTTACGGACCCGAACAGAGCAGGCGGAGCGCTTCTCGATATAGGCGTTTACTCTGTCGCTTACGCATACAGACTGTTCGGCAAACCTATAAAAATAGAATGCAAAGGAAAAGTATCACGAGGAATCGATCGGAACGAACATATCAGATTAGAGTTTTCTACTGGCGCGGTTTTTACCGCGTCAATATCGATAGGCGGTTTAGATATTATCGAAAAACTTAAAATTACAGGCAGTAAGGCTAAGATAACTTTGCCTTTTTTCCATTGTGCGAATAAAGTTAAACTGGTGAGAAAAAACGGAAAAAACAAAGTCTACTACGGCAGGGGCGATTATCTCAACGAGTTTGATACCGTTGCTTGCGAGATAAAATCGGGTATTACGGAAAGCAGGTTCGTATCTCGCAAAGATACATTGGATATTATGGAAATTCTCGACGAGTGCAGAAGACAGCTCAATCTCGTCTATCCGTTTGAAAAGTGCGGAGAATAAATTCCGACGGATTGCTCAAAATTATAGTATGGCAAAACGCAGAACCGATAAACTTATCGAAGACATTTTCGAAGGAACGGCAAGTGCAAACGAATGTACGGGACTGTATCAGAAAGTTTCGCTTGACACGGACGAAATAGCAAAATTTCATAAACAGTATACGGAAGATAATGAATAGTGAAAACGGGGGCTTGCGCCTCCGTTTTTTGTGTGTTATAATCTGAATATGAAAAATTACATTTTATCCGTCGACCAAGGCACGACGAGTTCGCGCGCGGTTATATTCGACAGACGCGGACAAATAAAAGCTATGGCTCAGCAGGAGTTCAAACAGATCTACCCTCAATCGGGCTGGGTGGAACATTCGCCTAAGGATATAATGGGTTCGGTTATGGCTGTTATAGCGGAAGCGGCAGTTCGCGCAGATATATCAGCCGACGAAATTGCGGGAATAGGCTTGACTAACCAAAGGGAAACGACGCTCGTCTGGGACGCAAAAACGGGCAAACCCGTATACAACGCCATTGTTTGGCAATGCCGCAGAACCGCATCTTATTGTGAAAAAATCAAGGAGCGTTATTCGGAAATTATATACGAAAAGACAGGACTTATTCCCGACGCCTATTTTTCCGCGACTAAAATAAAATGGATACTCGACAACGTCGCAGGCGCGCGGGAAAAGGCGGAGAGGGGAGAACTTCTTTTCGGTACGGTAGATACCTTTTTAATGTGGCAGCTGTCCAAAGGAAAAATTTTCGCTACGGATTACACCAATGCTGCAAGGACTATGCTGTTTAATATTCATACATTAAAATGGGACGAAGAATTATTAGACATATTCGGGGTTCCCGAAAGTATGCTTCCTAAGGTGTGCCCGAGCGGATATAATTACGGTTTTACGCACAAAAGCGTTCTCGGTGCGCCCGTGCTGATATGCAGCGCGGTAGGTGACCAGCAGGCGGCACTATTCGGACAGTTCTGTACCGATGCTGGCGATTTGAAAAATACATACGGTACCGGTTGCTTTTTATTGATGAATACGGGTAGGCGTGCTGTCAGGAGCGAAAACGGGCTTGTAACCACGCTCGGGGCTTCGCTCGGCGATAGACCTCCTTACGTTCTCGAAGGCTCGGTTTTCGTCGGCGGTGCAGTCGTGCAGTGGTTGAGGGACGGGCTTAAAATAATAGACTGCGCGGACGAAAGCGAAACTCTTGCGCGTAAGGTCGAAGATAGCGGAGGTGTCTATATCGTACCGGCGTTTACGGGGCTCGGCGCTCCGTACTGGGATGCTTCGGCAAGGGGAATTATAACAGGCATTACACGCGGAACTATGCGCGAACATATAGCAAGAGCCGCGCTCGAAAGTATTGCGTATCAGGTTTGCGATTTGGTTTCTGCGATGGAAAAAGACGCGGGAATAAAAATTACATGTCTTAATGTGGACGGCGGGGCGAGTAAAAACGATTTTTTGTTACAGTTTCAGGCTGATATTTTAAATTGTCCTGCTGTGCGTCCCGAAGCAATCGAAACGACGGCGCTCGGCGCGGCTTACCTCGCCGGGCTGACGGCGGGGTTTTGGAACAGTTTGGACGAAATACGTTCGAACGCCAATACAGGGAGAGTATTTACTCCCGATATGAGCGTAGATGTTCGGGAAAGGCTTTTAAACGGCTGGAATAAGGCTGTGGGTCGGGCGTTGAAATAAATATACGGAATAAATTAATTATGAAACTGAATTTCGAGTTGGTACCCGACAGTTGCTGGTACAGTAACTTAAGAAGTATTTTAAGCCCCGCGCAATGGGACTTGGTAAGAAAAGAGGCTTATTCCCGGGCAGGAGGCGAATGTATGATTTGCCAAAGGCGCACGGCGAGATTGGAAGCACACGAGCAGTGGGAATATGATGAAAAAAATTTCGTGCAAAAATTAAAAGACGTGGTTGCGGTTTTTAGAGATTGCCACGAAGTGATACATATAGGCAGGACCCAGTTAAAAGGCGACGAAAAGAAGGCTTCCGAACATTTTATGAAAGTAAACGGCTGCGGGTACGCCGATTACCGTAAAGCTTTGGGCGAAGCGAACGAAACGCACCGCAGAAGAAACAAAGTTTCCGAGTGGAAAATAGATTTGAGTTATCTGAAAAAATTCACCTGAATACTTAAAGGTTTTTAAATGTTAAAAAGTTACACCCATACAAAAATCGCTTGTTATATCGGTTATATCACACAGGCTATAGTCGCCAATTTTTTTCCTCTTCTGTTATTGGTGCTGAACGGGGAATTCGGAATTTCTATAACGCGGCTCACAGTTTTGATTACCGTCAATTTTGCGGTTCAGCTCTGTGTGGACGGCTTAGCTTCCAAATTTGCAGATAAAATCGGCTATCGCATATGCTTTGTTGCGGCGCATCTGTTCGCTGCGGCAGGGTTGGCGGGACTTGCGTTTCTGCCTATAATTATGCCGCCGTACGCGGGGTTTATTATTGCTTCGATTTTATACGCAATCGGCGGAGGACTTATAGAAGTTCTTATAAGTCCGACAATAGAAGCTTGTCCGTCGGACAATAAAAAAGGACAGATGAGTTTGCTTCACTCTTTTTATTGCTGGGGCTCTGCGGCGGTCGTACTTTTGACGACGCTGTTTTTTTGGGGATTCGGAACGGTCAATTGGCGCATTATTGCGGCAATCTGGGCGGCGATACCTTTGTTAAACGCGATTTACGTAGTATTCGTTCCTATACCGACTTTGGAGGGAGAACGGAAAGGTCTGTCGTTTGGCGGACTGTTTAAATTGAAAAGCTTTTGGATTTTCGCCGCACTTATGTTGCTTGCCGGCGCGTCGGAGCTCGCTATGTCGCAATGGGCTTCGGCTTTTGCCGAAAGCGGGCTCGGTGTTTCGAAAGCTTTGGGCGATTTGATAGGTCCGTGCCTGTTCGCCGTCTTTATGGGAATTGCAAGGTTGCTGTTTGCCCGTTTCGGTAAAAGGCTTAGGCTTTGTATGGCTGTTTCCGCAATTTTTTGTATAGTTTGTTATCTCGTTGCGTGGCTGTCGCCGTTGCCGGCGCTATCGCTCGGCGCGTGCGCCATTTGCGGTTTTTCCGTGGGGATACTTTGGCCGAGCGTACTAAGTCTTGCTTCTGCGGAAATACCCCGCGGGGGCACTGCAATGTTCGGTATGCTTGCAATGGCCGGAGATATTGGCTGTACCGCGGGACCCACGCTTGTGGGGTTGTGTGCGGGCGCATTAGGCGACGATATCGGCGCAGGACTTGCTTTCGCCGTAGGTTTTCCCGTGTTGTTCTTGGTTTTGACTGCAGTTTCTCGCATAAGAAAAAATGTTAAAAACGTAGACGATACAGACGGGTCCGAAAATACTGACGCATAAGCGCGTATTACAGCCGCGGCGTGAATTTATGGTTGTGTTAATTATTATCACACACAATATATAGTATTAATGTTTAAAAATAACATACAAGATATTGTGGTATAAGGCTTGACTTTGAGTTTTCGGTGTACTATACTTTATGTCACTGGTTCATATTCGGGAGGTTTGACAAATGAAAGTTATTAAGCGCGACGGCTCAACCGTGGACTTTGACAGAAACAAAATTATCGTTGCAATAGGCAAAGCTAACGAGGCGGTTGATTTCGAGGACAGAATAACCGAGGCGCAGATAGGCGCTATTGTAGACGACATCGCGTCCCGTCACAGGCGGAGAATGCTTGTCGAAGATATACAGGATATGGTAGAGGAAAAGTTGATGGAGCTTCAAAAGTATCAGCTTATGAAAGCTTATATTCTCTACCGTTACGAGCGCGCGCTCATCCGTAAAGCAAACACTACGGACGAGAGCATACTTTCTCTTATAAAAAATTCCAATAAAGACGTAATGGAAGAGAACTCCAACAAAAATGCGCGCACGGCATCTACCCAGCGCGACCTTATCGCAGGCGAAGTGTCGAAAGACTTGACACGCCGTATTCTTCTCCCCGAATATATTTCCAAAGCTCACGACGAGGGCGCGATTCATTTCCACGATGCAGATTATTTTCTTCAACCTATATTTAACTGCTGTCTTATAAATATTAAGGATATGCTGGATAAGGGCACCGTCATAAACGGTAAAATGATTGAAAGTCCGAAATCTTTCCAGACCGCGTGCACCATTACGACGCAGATTATAGCTTCAGTCGCTTCTTCGCAGTACGGCGGACAGTCGGTCAATATCGCCCATCTCGGCAAATATCTCAGGCGCACCAAGGAAAAGTATAAAAATCAGTGCGACGAGCAGTTCGGAGAACGTCTTGACGAGAGCGCTAAAAACGAAATAGTCAGTATGCGTTTACAGGAATCTCTCAAAGCCGGAGTACAGACGATACAATATCAGATTAACACGTTAATGACGACGAACGGACAGTCGCCTTTCGTGACGCTTTTTATGTATCTCGACGAAAAGGACGAGTATATCGAAGAAAACGCGCTTATTATAGAAGAAGTGTTAAAACAGCGTTACGAGGGAATTAAGAACGAGAAGGGCGTGTACGTCACTCCCGCGTTCCCCAAGTTGATATACGTTTTGGACGAAAACAACTGCCTGAAGGGTGGTAAATACGACTATCTTACAAAGCTCGCGGTTAAATGCTCTTCAAAAAGGTTGTATCCCGATTATATATCCGCTAAGAAGATGCGAGAGAATTACGAAGGTAACGTTTTCTCGCCTATGGGATGCCGTTCTTTCCTGTCACCCTGGAAAGACGAAGACGGAAATTATAAATTCGAAGGCAGATTCAATCAGGGCGTCGTATCCATAAATCTTCCGCAGTGCGGAATTCTTGCAAAAGGCGATGAAAAGAAATTCTGGGAAATTCTCGAACAAAGACTTCAACTTTGCTATGAAGCTTTAATGTGCCGCCATAACGCGCTTATGGGCGTTACGAGCGATGTTTCGCCCGTACATTGGCAGTACGGCGCAATAGCCCGTCTCGAAAGCGGAGAAAAGATTGATAAATATCTTCTGAACGGCTACTCTACGATTTCGCTCGGATATATCGGACTTTACGAAGTAACGAAGCTTGTAAAAGGCGTTTCGCACACCGACCCTGCGGGTACGGAATTTGCGGTGAAAATAATGAAGACCCTCCGCGAGCACTGCGAAAAATGGAAAAAGGAAACGGGACTCGGTTTCGGTCTTTACGGCACGCCTGCGGAATCGCTTTGCTACCGTTTTGCGAGAATAGACCAAAAACGTTTCGGTACAATCAAGGACGTAACGGATAAGGGATATTATACCAACAGTTATCATGTGGACGTGCGCGAAAATATAGACGCATTCTCGAAATTCAGCTTTGAAAGCCGTTTCCAGCAGATTTCTTCGGGCGGGGCTATATCTTATGTGGAAATTCCTAATATGCGCCATAACCTTACCGCAATAGAGGACGTGGTGAAATTTATTTACGATAACATTCAGTACGCCGAATTCAATACAAAGAGCGATTATTGTCACGTCTGCGGTTTCGACGGCGAAATTATCATCAACGACGATAACGAATGGGAGTGTCCCGTCTGCCATAATAAGGACCAGCGTAAAATGAACGTAACGCGCCGTACATGCGGTTATCTGGGCGAAAATTTCTGGAACGTTGGAAAGACCAAAGAAATCAAATCGAGAGTACTCCATTTATAAAAATTTAAAAGCGCGTCCGTAAGCGTTTTTTTCAGGACGCGTTTTAATATGTAACGGAATAAATATGCGAAATTAAACGACACGTTTAGATTGACGGGAGCGAAAGCCCGTCGAAATTAAACGCAATAAAGATACGAGGATTAAACGACACGTTTATGAATTATGCAACTATAAAATGGCGCGACGTTTCGAACGGACCGGGCGTGAGGGTATCGCTTTACGTCAGTGGTTGCCGCAACAGGTGTAAAAATTGTTTCAATCCCGAAACATGGGATTTCAATTACGGAAATGCATTTACCCGTGAGGTAGAGAACAGCATAATAAAATCGATGGACTTCGACTATATTAAAGGTTTTACGCTTTTGGGCGGCGATCCGTTCGAACCCGAAAACGCGGAAGTGCTTGCGCCTTTTCTTGAAAGACTGAGAAAGAAATTCCCTGAAAAATCGTTTTGGTGTTTTACCGGATACGATTACGAAGCGGATTTGCTGACAGGGAAAAAAGGCGATGCGGATACCGTTATGCGTATGCTTAAATGCCTTGACGTGCTTGTCGACGGTAAATTCGTCGAAGAACTCAAAGATTTGAATCTTAAATTCCGCGGATCGTCGAATCAGAGAATAATACTCGTCAAGCAGTCTTTAAAGACTGACGAAGTTGTTTTGTGGGATGAAAATACTGTAATTTAAGAGAGGATACGCCTATGAAAATCAGAATTAAAAAATTAAACGAAAAAGCTGTAACGCCCGCTTACGGCAGCGAGTTTGCGGCGGGCGCTGATTTGTACGCCTGCACAGAAGGAGATACCGAGATAAAACCGCATACGACTGCGGTTATTCCGACAGGTATTGCACTTGAACTGCCTATGGGATATGCGGGTCTTATTTATGCGAGAAGCGGACTTGCTACGAAAAAAGGACTTGCCCCCGCGAATAAAGTCGGGGTGGTTGACTGTGACTACCGCGGTGAAGTCAAAGTCGCGCTACACAACCATTCCGAAACGGTTCAGTCGGTGTCGGCAGGCGAGAGAATAGCGCAAATCGTTATAGCTCCGTACATAACTGCCGAATTCGAAGAAACGGAAGAACTATCCTGTACTGTAAGAGGTGCGGGCGGTTTCGGGTCCACCGGAACAAAATAATATTTCGGGGTACGCTCGCGCGTATCCTTTTTTATGTATTGACATTTTTAATATTAATAGTATAATAGATATATAAATATCAAATTAATCTGGAGGGGCTATGTCGCTGTATATAGGAATCGACGTCGGCGGAACTACTATAAAAGGAGCAATTATCGATAGAAACGGTAAGCTTTACGGAGAGGACAGTGTGACAACCGGCAAAGGCGAAGAGATAGCCGACGGTATAGAAGTTATTTGCAACAGACTTATAGTAAACAGCGGTATCGCCGTTGAGAGAGTCAAGGGAGTCGGGATCGGCTGTGCGGGAGTAATCGATGCGGAAAACGGAACAGTTGTTCTTTCGAGTAATTTACGACTTAAAGATTTCCCTCTTGCAAAACTCGTTGAGGAAAGAGTCCATATTCCCGTAAGAATAACTAACGACGCGAACGCCGCCGCTCTCGGCGAGGCAAAGTTCGGCGCAGGAAAGAATTACAGCGACAGTGTACTCGTTACCCTCGGTACGGGCGTCGGAGGCGGAATAGTGATAGGCGGAAAACTTTTCGAGGGAAATAAATCCGCTGGCGCGGAGCTCGGTCATATGGTAATCGAGCGCGGAGGAAACAGATGCACATGCGGTAGACGCGGATGTTTCGAAGCTTATTCGTCGGCGACTGCTCTTATAAAACGTACCAAGTGGGCTATGGAGGAGGACGCAGGTTCGGCAATGTGGCAAAGCTGTACTTCCGACACTGCGACAGGTAAGACGGCTTTTGATTATGCCGATTGCGATATAGCCGCACACGAGGTTATAGACTGGTACATAAAATATCTTGCATGTGGGCTAGTCAACATTGCAAATATTTTCCGTCCCCAGGTGATTATGCTCGGCGGAGGGGTTTCGGCGCAACGTGAAAACCTTACGGTTCCGATTCAGAATATATTGGACAGAGAACTTTTTGCGGGGCATTATGCGCCGGTTAAAGTGACGACAGCGACTCTCGGCGCCGCCGCGGGTGCTTACGGTGCCGCCGCGCTTATGATAGAGGAATAGTTTATGAACAAGGATATACCTGTAATCTCGCTTCAAAGACTGCCGATTTATCTTAATTATCTTAAATCTTTGCCAGAGGACAGAACTTACGTTTCTTCGGGCTTGATTGCGGAAGCGTTGGGAATGGGCGAAGTGCTCGTGAGGAAAGATTTGGCTTATACTTCCGCGACAGGCAGACCGCGCGTGGGATATGTTACGAAAGAACTGATATGCGCGTTAGAGGATTTTCTATGTTGCAACGGCAGACGAAACGCAGTGATAGCGGGTGTCGGCGCATTAGGCAGAGCCGTGCTCAGTTACGGCGGTTTTGCAAATTACGGTATCGAAATAGTCGCGGCTTTCGACAGCGACGCTGCAAAAATCGGAACTGCCGTCGCAGGTAAACCCGTATTCGATATTCTCGACGCTAAAAGGGAAGTGCGCCGTCTTAAAGCGGAGCTTGCGGTCGTCTGCGTTCCCGCGCAGTATGCGCAAAGTGTTTCCGATTTGCTTATCGAGAGCGGTATAAAAGCAATTTTAAACTTTGCCCCGGTTTTGATTAAAGCCCCCGACGGAATTATCGTCCGTCATATAGATGTAGCGGCGAATCTTGCGATTTTGTCAAGTATGATATAATACAGGAGAGATTTATGGAAGAGAAATTAAACAAAGAAGAGTACTCTAAACTACTTATAAAGAAAGCGCAGAAAGCGGTAAAGATAATCAAATGCCTTGTTGCCGTAGCGGGCGCGCTGGCGGGAGTTCTGCTGGTTTTCGGTATACTTGCGCTGACGGTAATTAAGGATACGAACGGTTCGCTTATCGGCTTTATCGTAATACTCGTAGTGATAGCCGCTGTCTTTATTGCGCTTGTAGCAATGTTTGTGTACGCTAAAATCAATCTTGGCAAATTAAAAAAACTTAATTGAGCTTAACAAAATAAAGACGGCTTCTCCCGAGGTATACGGAAGAAGCCGTTTTAATATATTAGACATATGGCACAGGAAAGATTTAAATCGAGGGGAGGCTTTATACTTGCTTGCGTGGGCGCGGCGGTTGGACTCGGCGACAGTTTGCGTTTCCCGGGGCTTTGCGCGAAGTACGGCGGAGGTACGTTTCTTTTAATATATATCGTCGCTATGATACTCATCGGTATACCCGTTTTGAACGCCGAAATCGCGCTCGGTAGAAAATTCCGCGGCGGTTCTCCGAAATGTCTGGCTAGCCTGAACAAAAAAACCGAACCGCTCGGCTGGGCTTCGTGCTTTAATTCTCTGGCTGTTGCTCTGCTCTATGCGGGAATTTTAGGCTGGATTATCGCGATGGTTATAAAAATCGTACCGCTTTGCAAATCCGCTTCTTCGATGACTCAGACACAGACAAGCGAATACTTTTTTACTCAGGTTCTGGGTGAAAAGACGTCGCCTCTCGTTATAGTTTGCATAATATTGGCTTGGGTATTGATGTACCTTTGTCTCAGAGGCGGGGCGGGTTCTCTTTCTCGTACCGCTAAATTTACTGTTTTGATACCGTTGGTTCTTCTTTTCTTTCTCGCGGGCAGAGGTCTATTATATGAAAACAGCGGGGAAGCGCTGTACGCGCTGTTCGTTCCCGATTTAACGGCTTTGGGCGATGCGGAACTCTGGATAAACGCAGTGGGTCAGGTTTTCTTCTCACTCTCCGTTCTCGTGGGTATAATGCCGGCTTACGGCGCGTATCTACCTGAAAAAACCAACGTTTTCCGCGATAGTCTTATTATCGCGTTTGCTGATTTTTTCGTGTCGATACTTTCGTCTGTGGTGTTGTTCACTACGCTTTACGGCTGCGGACTACAAGGCGAAATTTCACAGTCGGGAATAGTTACCGCATTTATGGTATATCCTGCGGCTATCGCGCTCGTATTCGGCGAGGGCAACGTGGTATTGAATTCGATAGTCGGGGTGTTGTTCTATCTATCGCTCGGTATGATGGCGTTGCAATCCTCGGTTTCTATGATTGAAGCCGTGGCGAATCCTCTGTCAGATAAATTTGATTTGAATAAGAAAAAACTCGTCGGTATACTCAGCGCGGTCGGCGCGGGAATATGTATCGTATTTGCGACTCCCGTCGCCGCTTGCGCGTTGGATATAGCGGACCACTTTGCAAATTATTTCAATATTCTTATTTTAGGGATAGCGGAATGCTTTATTCTCGGAATGTACGCAAAGCCGGTAAATCTTGCGGGAGAGATAAACCGCTATACCGGCAAATTCAAAATGCCGGCAAGACCTCTCGTGTTCTCGCTTAAATATTTAAGTCCCGTCGCGCTGTCCTGTCTGACGATGTGGGGCGTGTACCATCTCATATTCGTAAACGGCGGGTTGTACGGCGGTTATCCGCTCTGGATGCAAGCCGTGTTCGGCTGGGCGCTGAGTATTATAGTGTTTGCTTCCGGTTTCATAATTTGCGGTTTTGTAAGCCCGAAAATGCGGCGGAAACAACAGCGTTTAAGACGGAAAAGGTTTTCGCATTCTTAATTTCAATCTTGCTTGTTAAAAGCCGTTCCGTAGGATTAACAGTGAAACGGGGCGGCTTTTAGAGAAAAAATTTCTTTATTTGAAAAATATTATTTAATTTAATTCGGGTACGTGGAAATTTAATGCATATTCAAACACTTGACAAATGTGTTAGTAAAGAGTAAAGTGACAGTATAAACAGCCGAAATACATAGAGGTATGTCCTCTTAGTGTTTTTAAACGTGCATTAATTGTTATATTAATTTTGACTTTCGGCGAAGGAGAATAAAAATGAAAAAACTTTTCAGAACGTTAGCGTCTGTAATGGTTGCTTTCGTTATGATATTCGCCATAGCGGCTTTTGCCGGTTGCGGCGATGAAAACGGTAATAAAATTCCGCCCGACAATTCAGAGTCGGGAACACCGGGAAAACCCGGGAATCAAGCTTTAAAAGACTGGACTTTTGATTTCGGCGGCGGCAGCGCGGAAGTAATGGCGTTGCTGAATTCAGTTCTTACGCAGAAAACCGAATACGCAAGCTTTGACGTATCTGTTAAATGTGAAGATAACGTCAACAGTTATCACGTTGACGAAAAAGGCGGGAAACTCGACGACGGATATTTGTACGTTAGTAAAAATACCGATGAAATCGGCGCAGACGCTAAATTGAACGTTACAAACGGCGACGGCGATTTTTCTTATTCTGCAAACACTAATATGTCCGAGAGCGTGACAAAAAACGGTAAAACCGAAACTGACGAGAGTAAGACGCAAGAGCATTTTTACGCGTTTCTCCGCGATTGGAATGTATTTACTTACAGCGGAAGCGGAGAGGATTCGAATATTACCGATTTTTCCGGCATAACTTTTAACTGGGACGGAAACATAGAAGAAGATTTCATCGGAACGTTCGATAAACTCGTCGGAGACGGCGGAAACGCAGAAGCGATTAAAGACGCTGTAAATGCGTTGATTGAAAAAGTAACGCAGATGTATCCAGGGCTGGAATTTAATGTCAAAGACGCCGTTCAGAATCTGTTCGTGCCCGCCACGAGCTTTTCGAATATTCTCATAGCCGACTCATTGGGCGCTGTTACGTATGAAAACGGCAAAGCTACCGTTGACTTCAATAAAGCCGTTTACAATGTAGTTCGGTGCATAAAGAGTTTCCTTGACGTAATCGACGAAAATACTACGATAGGCGACGTGCTTTCCAATAAAACGATAAAGTCTTTAATAGAAGCGTTTACTTCGACGGCTACGCCGGAGAATGTATATGAATCAATCAAAACAGCAATTGATGAGATTTCCTCTATGAAAACAGAGGACGGAGCGACGGTCGGGGAAATCCTCGAAGCAATGGGCATAGACGTCTTGTCGTATATTGTTGAGCCCGAAGCGAATTCAACAGTTTACGGTTATATAGTTAAAATAGTAAGTTCGAATGAACTTAAAGAATTAATAAATAAGTTCTTAAAGGCTTTATGTGAGGGAAATAATAGCCCCGTAACAATTTCTTTGAACAATACTCTTGATAAAACCACAATAGAAACTCTTTTGAAATATTCTGGTTCTTCCGTTAAAGATATAAAGACGTCTTTTGGAAAACTCACCGAGAATATAACTCAGACGGAGTTTAATGTATCGTTAACCAAGCCCGACATTGAAACCCAAGTCTCTCGTTTCGATAAGGATTTGGGGCATTTCGTAATGATGGATTATCGTATCGGCATTCCTACGACATCGACTTATTCGCTTAAAAATTTCAAACTCGAATATTCTCTTGACGGTTATACGGTGAAAGGTATGAAAGTAATCGGTTGCGAATATTCTTCTACTAGCCAGAGTGTTGCTTTCAATGCTATTTTTAACGATGAACTCGGAAAAGTCGAAGTCCAAAATCTGACTTTCTTCGAATATTCGTCCTCTGTGGTTGTCAACGGCGGCTTTAAACTGGCTTCTTCTGCGTATACGCTAGAAGATATCGGCTCGAACGAAGTTAATTATTACAATTATTATTGGACCGAAGAAGATAACGGCAGTCTGAATAATATGTATATTATTGCTGACAATCTCGGAATCGAAAATGCAAGAGAAACGATTGTTTCCGCGGCGCTTATTATAGTAGACGGCGAAATTACCGGCGTAAATCTTTACGACGAGAATAACTCTTTGATAGAAGTTGCGGAAGACGGCAGTTTTACTGTCGATATCGAATGTGTTGAATTCAATATAGATAAAAACGAATACGAGGTAGTCGACGTTATTAATTTAAAATTATATCTCAACGTATGGCAGATGAAAACCGATTACAGAGTATATCTGACTCGTGAACCGGTTGATAATCCGCAATCCAACGTGAGCTATAACAGCGCGCTTACCAAAGTAGAAATGCATATGAGCGGCTCGCTTTACTCCAACACGGTAGACGGCGTTCTTAGCGGCGTTCCCGGTGAAAAAGTCGAAATCGAAGAAGAAATACGTCTTTGAACATAAATACAAGTCCCCGACGGTTTAACGTCGGGGACTTGTCGTTTCATCCCAAAAATTTACTTTATTTAATTTGTAAAAACTTGTCGAAAACAGTTTATTTTTGCGTGTGTTTATGATAAAATAATCAGTATTAAAATAGCGATTAATCGCAATAAAAACAGGAGTTTATGATGTCAAAGAACAAATTTGAGGGAACGGCGGAGCAGATGAACGAACTGCTTGACTGCATTCGGGCTCACAGCGGAGAAGCGGGCGCATTGATGCCCGTTCTGCACGAGGCGCAGAATATCTACGGATATCTTCCCGCGGAAGTACAGACCGTTATCGCGGAGCGGTTGAATATACCGCTTGCGGAGGTCTACGGGGTTGCGACTTTTTATTCGCAATTTTCGCTGACGCCTAAGGGCAAACACAGAATAAGCGTATGTTTGGGTACGGCTTGTTACGTTAAAGGTTCGGATAAGGTGTTGGAAGCAATTGAAAAAGAACTCAGAATTTCCTGCGGGGAAAGTACGCCCGACGGAAAATTTTCCATAGAAAGTTGCCGTTGCGTAGGTGCTTGCGGGCTTGCGCCCGTTATGATTGTCGACGGCGAAGTTTACGGCAAGCTTACTGCAAAAGACGTCGCGGGTATTCTCGACAAGTATATAAAGGATTAAGGGGGAGAGAGTATGACTTGCGAACAGCTTAAAAAATTGGCGGCTGAAAAAGCGGATTTGATAAACGTAAGAAAAATCGTAAGAGAACAGGCCGAAAAGCTTGCATTGAACACCGCTTACAGAAAACAGGTGCTTGTCTGCGGCGGTACGGGCTGTACTTCGTCCCACTCGTTGCAAGTAATAGAACAGCTTGAAAAAAGTTTTAAAGAACTCGGCATTGAAGACGTTCTAATCGTCAAGACTGGTTGTTTTGGACTTTGCGCGCTCGGACCTATTATGATAGTCTATCCCGAAGGCGCATTTTACTCGCAGATGACTCCCGAACACGCAAAGACGGTTGCGGAAAAACATCTGATAAAAGGCGGGCAGATAGTAAAAGAACTCCTGTATGCGGAAACCGTTCATGAGGACGGAAGCGTAATTCCCTTTGCGGAAATTCCTTTCTATAAATATCAGATGCGTATCGCGCTCAGAAACTGCGGAGTTATAGCCGCGGAATGTATAGAAGAGGCAATCGCCGCTGGAGATTATTCCGCACTTGCAAAAGTTCTTACGGAAATGACGCCAGACGAGATTATAAACGAGATTAAAGCTTCCGGTCTCCGCGGACGCGGCGGCGCGGGCTTCCCTACGGGACTGAAATGGCAGTTCACGCGCGAAGCGAAAGGAGATGTCAAGTACGTTTGCTGTAATGCCGACGAGGGCGATCCGGGCGCGTTTATGGACCGTTCGGTTCTCGAAGGCGACCCGCATACCGTGCTGGAAGCTATGACTATCGCGGGTTATGCGATAGGTGCGCAGGAAGGTTACATATACGTACGCGCAGAATATCCTATTGCAGTTGACAGACTGAATATAGCGATAGAACAGGCAAGAAAGTTGGGGCTACTCGGAAAAAATATTCTCGGAAGCGGTTTCGATTTCGATATTCAAGTGCGCTTGGGCGCAGGTGCTTTCGTTTGCGGCGAGGAAACCGCGCTAATAGCGAGTATCGAGGGCAAGCGCGGCGAACCCAGACCCAAACCTCCTTTCCCCGCACAGAGCGGAGTTTTCGCAAAACCCACCGTAATCAATAACGTCGAAACCTGGGCGAATATCGCGCCGATTATTTTGAACGGCTCGCAATGGTTCGCTTCGATAGGTACGGAAAAAAGCAAGGGGACCAAAGTTTTCGCAGTCGGCGGAAAGATACATAACGTCGGACTTGTGGAAGTTCCTATGGGAACTCCGTTGAGAACGATTATTTACGATATAGGCGGAGGTATCCCCGAAGGTAAAAAATTCAAAGCCGCGCAAACGGGCGGACCTTCGGGCGGCTGTATTCCCGCTACGCATATAAACATAGGAATGGATTTCGACAATTTAACCGCAATAGGCTCTATGATGGGTTCGGGCGGACTTATAGTAATGGACGAAAATACCTGTATGGTCGACATTGCAAAGTTCTATCTCGAATTTACGGCGGACGAAAGTTGCGGTAAATGCGCTCCCTGCCGTATCGGCACAAAGCGTCTTTTGGACCTTTTGACGAAGATAACCGAGGGTAAGGGCGAACCCGAAGATTTAGATAAGATTTCACGCCTCGCAAGGCATATGAAGAGTTCGTCGCTCTGCGCACTCGGACAGTCCGCGCCCAATCCCATACTTTCCGCAATGGAGCATTTCGGCGACGAATATATGAAACATATTTACGCCAAGAAATGTCCTTCGGGCGTATGTAAATCTCTGCTCAGCTATAATATAGACCCCGATAAATGCCGCGGCTGTACGCTTTGCAAACGTAACTGTCCCGTAAACGCTATTTCGGGCGAAGTAAAGAGCCCTCACGTCATAGACACTGCAAAGTGCATAAAGTGCGGGCAGTGCATCGCGCATTGTAAATTCGGCGCGATAGAGAAAAAGTGAGGTGAACGGAGATGATTAATTTAAAGATTAACGGTATGCCCGTGAGCGTACCCGAAGGTTCGACTATATTACAGGCGGCAAAAGCCGCAAATATAAGAATTCCCACCCTTTGCTATCTCAAAGACGTACAGTGCGTCGGTTCCTGCCGTATGTGTCTTGTAGAAGCTACGGGCGCAAGGGGGCTTGTGGCTGCGTGTGTATACCCTGTTTCCGAGGGAATGGAAGTACGCACGAATACGCCCAAAGTAAGACAGTCCAGAAAGATGACGCTCGAACTCATACTTTCCACTCATAAAAAGAAATGTTTAAGCTGCGTGCGTTCTATGAACTGCGAATTGCAGAAACTCGCACTAGAATACAACGCGGAAGAGGACGCGTTCGGCACCGACCACGACCTTAAACCTATCGACGATTTTTCCGCGTCGGTCGTAAGGGATAACAGTAAATGCGTTATGTGCACACGTTGCGTAGCGGCTTGTACTCAGCAGACTATCGGCGCGATAGGCCCTAAGAACAGAGGTTACGCTAAAGAGATAGGTTCGCCTTACGACGTATCTCTCGCGTTTACCCCTTGCGTAAACTGCGGTCAGTGCATAGTCGCATGTCCCGTAGGCGCGCTTTACGAAAAAAGCTCTGTTGCGGACGTATGGGGCGCTATAGTCGATCCTGATAAACAAGTTGTTTTCTATACTGCGCCGTCGGTAAGAGCCACTCTCGGCGAGGCGTTCGGTTTGCCCGTAGGAACTAATACAGAGGGCAAAATGGTCACGGCAATCAAACAGCTCGGAGACGTAAAATGCTTCAATATGGACATTACCGCCGATCTTACCATAATGGAAGAGGCAAACGAGCTTTTGTCTCGGCTTAAAAACGGCGGAGCAACTCCTATGTTCACGAGCTGCTGCCCGGGCTGGATTAAGTTTGCGGAACATTACTACCCCGAAATTTTACCTAATCTCTCAACCTGCAAATCTCCGCAGGAAATGTTCTCCGCTGTTCTGAAAACTTACTACTGCGAGAAACACGGAATAAACCCCGATAATCTCTACGTCGTATCGGTAATTCCCTGTACGGCAAAGAAATTCGAGGTTTCCCGCGAAGAGCTCGGACGATATACGGACGCGGCTATAACAACTCGTGAACTTGCTAAAATGATTAAGGAAGCAGGAATCGATTTTGTTAATTTGCCCGACAGCAAGTTTGATTCCCCGTTCGAGGGCGCGAGCGGCGCAGGCGCGATTTTCGGCGCGACTGGCGGAGTTATGGAAGCGGCTTTAAGAACGGCGGCTTATAAACTGGGCGGAAGCGGCGCACCTTTGGAGTTTAAAGAAGTGCGCGGAACAGACGGCATAAAGGAAGCCGAATACAACATCGGCGGAACAACCGTCAGTGTAGCTGTAGCAAGCGGTCTCGGTAACGCGAGAAAAATCATCGAAGCGGTAAAAAACGGAGATAAGAACTATACTTTCATAGAAATTATGGCTTGCAGAGGCGGCTGTATAAACGGTGGCGGTCAACCCTACGTTCACGACGAAGTACGAAACAATATCGATTTGAAAGCCATCCGTGCTCAGGCTCTTTACGATTACGATACAGACAGCAAAGTACGCACCTCGCACGAAAACCCCGCGGTCGGACTCCTTTACAAAGAATACTTCGGCTCGCCTAACAGCCATAAGGCACACGAACTTCTGCATACTACCTATGTAAAAAGAGAAAAATATTAATCTTAATAAAAAAGTATTCTGCAAAGCGTAAGGCTTTAAGTTGACTAGTGAAGAATATTGTTTTACGGTAAAGTAATAAAGATACGCCGCAAAGCGTAAGGCTTTACAGATTTTTACAATCATAAACTTTTATCTGTTTTCCCATACTGTAAATAAGAGGTTTCACCTCTCACACAAGGAGAAAAAAGTGGAGAAGTTTATTTTAGGTGTCGCCCTCGGTATGGCGGGCGGTGCGCTTATGGTCGCAAATAACTGCAAGCTTCGCAATCTTGTAAAGAAAAATCAGGACGATTTAATGAAGAAAGCGGAAAAGTTAATCGACACTAAGCTCGAAAAACTGGAACAGATGACCGAGTCTATGACTCAGCCTGAATCCAATTCTTAATCCAAACGAAAGAATAACGCTGTGTATGTACACGGCGTTATTTCTTGTATAACGAAAACCACGCGATAGTCGCGTGGTTCAAAAGAGGTTAACCGATAAACAAGACAAAAAAACTCCGTTTGATTTAAAATAAAACTGCGACCTGCCAGTTGCAGAAAGAAAAATCAAACGGAGGATAATTATAATGCCAGAGCAAAATAACATCACAAATAGTTTAGCACATAC
>CAJTNY010000008.1 GCA_910577875.1 uncultured Christensenella sp. | reverse complement strand
CTGTTTTCGCCCGTTTCGTCTATCTCCGCGGTTACCTTGCCGTCCTCTGCAACTTCGCTTTCTTTATAAAACTTCGTTGTGCTGTCCAAGGTGTTATACGTAAATTCCTTTACGATATTGCCCTTGTCGTCGCAGATTCTTTCCGTTATTTTTATTCCGCTTGTGCCTTCTTCTCCCTCGACATAGCTTTCCGTCTTTACGAGATTGCCGTGTTCGCAATAGCTGAATTTTTCTACGAATACTTTCTTTTCCGCTCCGCTCGTACTTGCCGTTCCGTTGTAGTTGGCGTACTCCGTTATGGTCTTTTTCAGACAGTTGTAATCCGGCTCGCCCGCCGCGTACTCGTACGTTACATTCTGCTTTGTATATACTGCTTTGCCTGTTGTTGTATTAGTGCGGCGCCAATTTGTCTCTCCGCTTTTCGGGCGGTTGAAATCGTCTAACAGCGTAAGCTCCCAATCCGCCTCCGCATAGTTTGTATAGTCCGCTGTCATTCCGGGCAGAGTTGATATTACGGGCGGCGTACCGAGATACGATATTATAGTACTCGACGTACCTGCTGAGGTATTTATGATATTCGCAGTCTTTTTGGGTATCACGGTAAACTCGTACAATCTGTCCGCTATACAATACAGCGTTAAACCGTCCGCTTTGCCGTTCTGAACTGTGTAACTGCCGCAGGTCTTTTTATTTGCATCCAACAGCGTGTATTCCGTTGATTTTCCGTCGTCTATGCTTACGTAGTTTGTTTCATACGAAATATTGATTGCCTTAAGCTTTATTATATCTGATTCGGCGGTTTTATTCATATCGCTTTCGGTTACAGTCTTTGTTTTATCCGTTACTTCGGATATCATTGAGTATAAGGTTATGGTTGCCGGCGTATAACCGCTGTAACTTATTTTCGACATTGTCAGGTCGTTACTGCGCACACCGGTAACGTTGCCCGATGTATATGTGAAATAGTATTTTGTTCCGTCCGGTAACGTAACCTTTGTAAGCGCGTCACCGCTATAGGTATACGCTGCCCGCTTGCCGTCGGGGGCGGTTATTGAAATGAGTCTGCCCGCGCGGTTGTATCTGAACGTTGTTTTGTGTTCGCCGTCGTAAACCGCCGTTATTACTTCCTTTTTGCCCTCCGAAGTTATTATTTCGCTACGTTCCACGGTTATATAATTTTCGTATCTGTCGGTTATTGCACACAAGTCGCCGAAACAGTTGAAGCAAAGTATTTTTCCGCTTTCGTCGATAAGATACGCCGTGGGAAGTTGTCTTTTAAGCTGTTTTAACTGCTCGGATTTGGAAAGGTATTCGGTATAGAGTTTCTTTGCGTTTACTATCCTTTCGGGCGCAGAGGACCGATAATATTCGATTTGGGATTGTAAGCTTTCTAATTGCCTGCCTAAATGCTCTTTCGATTCTATTGCTACCGGGTCGTCCACTTCCTTTTTATCCTCTATTTTAGTAGTCGGATAATTGTTATATTGATGCTGCATAGAATCACGGTTTAAAAGCAAGCTTTTATACTGCAAAGCTTCCGATTCCGACATACATAATCTGCCCGCACAGTAATTTAAAAAACTGCTAAATTTCCTAAGTGAAGAAATATCGGCGTTCCGTATTATAGAACCGTCTGACTTAACCGCTCTTAAATCTTTAAGATTTTTTTCATAAGAAGCCACGTAATCTTCTAACTGCTTTTCTTCATCCTGCTTTTGGTTAATATAAGAAATATCGCTTATACCCTCTAACCGCGTTACCAATCTTAAGCCTTCGTTGGTATGAAGCTCGCGCGTTACCTCATAAGTTGGACCATCAAAGCTATAGGTCAATAATCCGCTCGGTTCTATAATAACTAAGTTCTTATCGACAACGATGCGTTTGGAATTATTAACGTAATAATATACTTCTTTGACGATATGCTTGCGCCCCGAGCCGTCGGTATAAACGTATTCGTCGCCCGATTTTATAAGCTTTTGATGTAAGTTCAGACGCCAGTCGTCACCGCAGTTAAATTCGTCGTCGCTTTTTAAATGTGTATGCGCAATCTGCAGGGGAAGAGCCGAGCTTCCTGCTTCGATATCAGAAAACGAAGTCGTAAACGCGCCCGTTTTCAAATCCATAAAACCCGTAACGCCGCCCGCAAGTGAAAACGTTTTGGTTTCCGCTTCGTTTTCGTTTGCAATGTATTCAATTATTAACTGAGGAGCATAATTATTATCTATAACTATGTTTGTACAATTTTCATCTTTACCTGTGAAAGTTAAAATACATTCTTTTATATTTCTTTTAAAAATATCTGTAATATCGATTTCTTTTCCATCCCATTCTTTCGTATTGTCCCCAACATTCAAGTAACAACTCGTGCTTCTTAGCGATTGCAAATTCAATTTAACTGAAGATACTATTCTTTTTGAAAATTTATACGAGCTAAAATTTACTTTTAATATAAACTTACTCATTTTATGCACCGATATTATACCAGGCAAATCTGTTTTAATCCAATTTAAATACGTTCCGCCGGAGCCGTGCATTTCTTCGGCTTCGAAATACTCGTAACTGAAAATCGAACTATCGCCGGCGACAATCTGAGGGTCGATTGTGACGGGGAATTTACGTTCTTCCGCGTTTATCCAATCTTTGTCGGCGATGACTTTTAAATCGAGTGCGCCTGCGGACTTGTCGGCGATTTCATAACAGACGAGTTCGCTTTTCGCGCCTGCCGCGTCAATCATAAAGGGGGCGGGGATATAGAATTTTACCTTTCCGCTGTCCGTATCTTTTAACTGCAACGTTTTTCCGTCGTCCGATATGCAAGTTTCGAGATTTTCGATATTCATTCCGAAATCGTATTCGTAGTTGTCGCATTTTTCTTTTATTATGATATTTTCTTTGACCCTGTCGGAATCCACCGAATACTGCAAGTCGACGTTAGGCGTTACGTCTTTAAAAATCAAACTGCTTTCTGCGCAATCGGAGTGTTCGCAGAAACAGTTATCCGCATCGCATCCGCAGTGTTTGGATAGTTCGCGCGACTTTAATCCGACTTTGCATTTGCCGTCGGCGACCTCGAAGATTTCGCCGTCCGCCGAACGTTTTTTAAAACGGGTTTTAAACGCGTTCGATTTAGTTTCGAGCGTTTCGCCGTTGTCGCAAAGCGAGTTGTCTATCTCCTTTA
Source organism: uncultured Christensenella sp. (assembly GCA_910577875.1). Classification (GTDB taxonomy): domain Bacteria; phylum Bacillota; class Clostridia; order Christensenellales; family Borkfalkiaceae; genus Coproplasma. The sequence goes on along the minus strand of CAJTNY010000008.1, from coordinate 56,907 downwards.
ACTCGTTGCCGTCGATAAAATGCACGGCTTTCGCGCTGTATACCGCCGTGACGGTGCCGTCGTTGCGGACGTAGTGTTTTGCGTTCGTTTCGCGTTTTGTTTTGTCCTCGTAGAGAAAGCTGCTATTTATTTGCATTGCTTTTTCGTGTTCGATGTCTTTTTCTTCTTTTTCGGAAATTATTTCTTTTTCCTTATTTTCAACCTCTTTCGATGCAGGTTGATTGCCCAAAATATAATTCATAATTTTCTCCTTTTATTTTCTTTCAACAGGCTTTCGGCAAGTTTATTATATCTTTGTCTGTACCTGTCAAGCGTGTATGTGCTGATATAATTTTCCGCGGCTGTTTTTCCGTAATTTTTATAACCGCCGTCTATGTACAAAGATTTGAATATTCTGCCGTGATTATCCGACGTTTCTTTATCGTTAAGCTCGTAATACGATATTAATTTTTCAAATAACGTCTGCGTTTCCTCTTCGGACAAAATCAAACCGTTGTACGGTTCACGCGCCGAAAGCGCGTTGAGTAATTCTTTTCTTCTGTTCATAATTGTTTGTTTGCGCGCCGATTTGAAAAGCGCGCCGTGCCGTCCTCCGTAATTTTTTATTTATGCCGTAAACCGCATTTTAATTGGCAAACCTTAATTTTTTCACCTCCGTTAATTTTACAAACATTTGTTTATTATTGCGCAAATATTATATCAACGCTTTTGAAAGTATTTAAACATTTGTTTTAATATTGGACAAAAAAATATACCGCAGTGCAAGTTTTCGGATACGTTTAACTTAACACTGCGGTACGCTTGATTTTTTTTGATTATTTAATTAAAATATAATCGACGGTCGTGAAAAAAAATTTAACTAATACAATACCGATTATTTTAATTATTTTGTCGGTCATAATTTTTATAGTTTTCGAAGTCTGCAATTTTAAATATACGGACGACGAAACTTTAAACGCGCTGTTAAACGGAACGATACCACGCTTCGCCGCGGGAGGGGCTTTAATTACGGTTTTAATTCTTTTAGGCTGTAAAAAAATACTCAAACCGGAAATAAAAAGCTTGCCGAAAAATTTGCTCTGGTGCATACCTTGTTTTTTGGTCGTTTTTGCAAACTTCCCTTTCGCCGCACTTATTACGGATTCGGCAAAGATACTTAGACCCGAATTAACCGCACTTTTTATTGCGGAATGTCTGGCTATCGGGTTTATGGAAGAAACTCTTTTTCGCGGAATTTTGCAGGATACTTTTTTTCAGATTTTCAAAGACAAACCGCACGGACAAATATTTACCGTTCTTTTAACTTCGGCGGCGTTCGGGGTTGTACATCTTTTCAACCTCTTTGCGGGAGCGAATGTCGGCGCGACTTTTTTACAGGTCGGTTACAGTTTCTTAATAGGCGCTATGCTTTCCGCCGTATTGATTAAAACCGAAAACCTGTGGTTATGTGTCTTGCTTCACGCAGGTTTCGATTTCGGCGGTAACATTATAACCGAACTCGGAACCGGGGATTTTCAAGACGTTTGGTTTTGGGTCTTTACCGCTGCTGCGGGAGTTTTATGCTTAGCGCACGTCCTCGGGTTCCTTATAAAGCAGGACAAGAACTCAACATAAAAATAAATACGATTCACTACATTATGCATTAAATAAAAACGGCTTTGCTTTTATGCAAAGCCGTTTACGCCGTTTTTACGCAGAAACGAATCAAGTATTAAATTAAATTCCCGCGGGGCATCCATATTCACGCAATGTCCTGCGCCTTTGAAAATTATTTTATCGCAATTTTCGTATTCAGCCCACTCGTTCACGATTTCGATTTCCGTAGGATTATCGTATTCGCCACAGCCGACCAACAAATTATATCGCCGTTCTTTCCTAGGATATTTGTTTACAAGGTTTTTAAGCCCCGCAAGATATCTGAAAGAACTCTTTCCGAACCGGATATTCATATTGTAAAAAGCTGTTTGAGCATCGTCCGTGTAAGCGGAAATTTTTTTATTTTCTTTCGCGAACCATTTAACGGAAATAAAAGCTTTCAGCATCATTTTCATCTGGGCTTTGGAATTGTCCTTTTGCTTATTGATATCGAAATTGTTTACGTCGTATCCGCCGAAACAAGCGAGCGACAATACTTTTTCTTCATATTTATTGGCAAAGTCCTGAATAAAAACCGAACCCAACGAAACCCCGACGAAATGAGCCGAGCTGATATTGTGTTTTTCAAAAATTGCGTTTATCCAATCCGACGTTTTTTCAACCCCGTCGCCTTTACGTGCCCGGACAGAATTTCCGTGCCCTAAAATATCGATAGCCAGCAAATTGTATTTGCCCGAAAAATATTCGAATTGTTTTTCAAACATTCTATGGTCTGCGAACGCGGCGTGAACAAAAACAAGCCACTCTTTATTTGAGCCGTCGTCTATATAATAGGCTATAGGAGAATTTTCGAGATACAGATTTTCCATTTAATTTATTCCTCGGTATTTTTTATGCGTGTATCTGTATTATTTAGTAACGCAAATAAGACAGCGAAAGCCGTCTTATTTGCAAAATTGGTGCACCCGAATGGATTCGAACCATCGGCACATAGCGTCGGAGGCTATTGCTCTATCCAACTGAGCTACGGATGCGTTTTATTTGATATTATTCAGCCTTGAACGTATTATACGCCTCGTTGTAGACGTATCCCATAGCCGAAAGGCGGAAAATTATTTCTTCCGCGGATACGTCTTCCTCTTCGCAAAGTTCCGACAAAGAGGAATATTCGTCACGCAGTTTCGTATTTATAAGCGACAATAAAATAAAATTATCCGTAGGAAGAATCATAATTTACTCGCGTTATTATATCACGTTTTGTTTTTAATTGCAAACCTATAACGGGGTGTGTTATAATTATATTATGAAAACCGTAGTAGTAGGTATGAGCGGGGGCGTAGATTCCTCCGCCGCCGCGCTTTTGCTAAAGAACAAAGGTTACAACGTAATCGGACTTTATATGCTGAACTGGGAAGAAACCGACGCGCGCGGCGTGTGCAGCGCAGACAACGACTTTGCCGACGTGCAAAGAGTTTGCTCGGCTATCGGTATTCCTTATTACAGCGTAAATTTTGCAAAACAATATCAGGAACGGGTATTCTCATACTTCCTTTCGGAATACAAAGCGGGCAGAACGCCCAACCCAGACGTTTTATGTAACCGCGAAATAAAGTTCGGTCCGTTCCTCGAATATGCGCTGAATATCGGCGCGGACTATATCGCGACCGGTCATTACTGCGGAATAGAACATACCGCAGACGGAAGGCACAGACTCCTCAAAGCGAAAGACACGGGGAAAGACCAGACTTATTTTTTAAACCAGGTCAGAGAAAGCCAACTTGAAAACGTGCTTTTCCCCCTTTCAGATTTATCGAAAAGTGAAGTGAGAAAAATAGCCGAGGAAAACGGACTCGCCACCGCAGAAAAAAAAGATTCCACAGGCATATGTTTTATAGGCGAGAGAAATTTCCGTAAATTTCTGCAAAATTACCTGCCTGCTCAAAAAGGAAAAATAGTCGACGCAGACGGCAGAACCGTAGGCGAACATATAGGACTTATGTATTATACTATAGGTCAGCGCAAAGGACTCAACCTCGGCGGACGACGAGGCGAAGAAGGCAGATGGTTCGTAGTCGGAAAAGATTTGAAAAACAATATTCTTCACGTTTCGCACGGCGACGAAAGTCCGCTTTATTCGAAAGCCTGCCGTATTTCGGGAATTAATCTGATAGGCTGTTCCCTCCCCGAACGTTTCGAATGTTCCGCCAAATTCCGCTACCGCCAGCCCGAACAGAAAGTAAAAGTCCGTTTTGAAAAAGATACGGCTTACGTTGAATTCGAAAACCCGCAGCGCGCCGTAACCGAAGGTCAGTACGCAGTCCTCTACGACGACACTGCCTGCCTCGGAGGAGGCGTAATCGACAGCGTGATATATTAGAAATACGTAAGACCCGCGTTCAAACGCGGGTCTTACATCTTATTTATCAGCCTTTTCGTAACCCTTTTTGGGTTTATATTTAATAAACAATTTATATCTGAACGAATATAACAGCGCCGCTATAGTTATTACTCCGATTAAAGCGCATGCAACGCCTATTACAACGGGTGAAATATCCTTCAAATCAAGACAGCGCACGTTAATCCACATTTGATTGATTTGCGCAAGTCTGTCACCGAAATCAAGCATAACTACGCTTCTATTGATGACGTTCTTCGGAGGATACTGCGCAAAAAGCTGTCTACCCCTGTTGACTTCGCCGTTCTCGTCAAAATCGAAATTTGACGCATCCGCTTCGATTGCATAACCCTCGCCGAAAAAATAGCTCAAATCGTATTCGAATGTCTGTTCCGCATCCTCTTCTGCACCGTAGTTGTAGTCCATATAGTCAAATACGAGGTCGCCCGCTATTGCGGAAGAATATCCTATATAATACATATTCCTCACTGCATTATCCGGGCGGGATAAAAAGTTTACGAAAGCTTCCGCCGCCTGGTGTCTCTCGTCCGTCCAATCCACGCCGTTTTTTAGCTTTATCCAGCCGTCAAACCAGATATTAGTACATTCCTCAGGAACGGAATACCAAAGCTCGGTAGAGTTTTCCTCGTCGCCCTCCGCTTCGTCCATAATGTACACGGCGTCGCCCGACCACTGCTCGTTGGCTATAACTTTGCCAGTGACCATATCCGCCTTGCCGCTGTCGGTCTCAAACGAATATACTACTTCTTTAATAGCCTTCAGAATATCTTCCGCTTGGGCAATAGTTTCGTCGTCGGTTGCATTCATAAAATTGCTCAACTCTTCACTGCCCAACTGCTTTGACAGAAAATTTTCGCTGTTGAGTATGCCGAGAGCCGCAAAGTATGAATCTCGGACGTTGTCCTTAATTGTTACCTGTTTTAAGTAGTCGTCGTTCATCAGCATTTTCCAAGTTGCCACGTCCGAAACGTCGTTGAGCTTTTCGGGATTGTACACAAGACCCAACGTTCCCCACATATAGCAAGCCGCCTTCATATGCCAATCATATTCGGGACGGTTAAAGATTCCCTCGCCTTCTGCTCCGTCGATATAGGGCGTTACAAACTTAGCATAGTAATTCTCCTCTACGTCAGTATCCCAAAAGCCGTCCGTGTATTCCACGTAGTTATTCTCCGCAATCAGCTTCATAAGCATATAATCGGACGGACAGACTATATCGTACACGTCGCCGAGACTCAAACGGTTATACAAATCCTCGTTAGTACCGAAAGTCGAATACTCGACCTTCACGTTAAAATCGTGCGTAGAGTTGAACCATTCGGTGAAGTCGTCAACCATTGAATTTATTCCGATAACACCGCCCGCTTCCTCGTCGAAAGGGTTGTCAATCTCTATCAATTCGTCGTCGTTCCATCCGCCGAGGTCGATATATTCTTCCCAACTGCATACCCTCAGTACCACAGTTTCCGCACTTTCCGAACAGCCCGCAAGCGTTAAAGGCAAAGCGCAGGCAAACAAAACGGAAACAAATACGCTTAAAAACTTTTTCATTTGCGCACCTCCTTTCTCCTGTTTCCCAAAACGTTCATTAACACTACCGCGACGATTACTATAATAAATATCAGCGTGGAGAGCGCCCAGAGCGCGGTTTTGACTTCGGTCTGACTGCCTTTCGTCGCGTTTACGACATAAGTGCTTATAGTATCGAACGTAGAAGGTTTGGTATAAGTAGTTATGAAATAATCGTCAAGCGACAAAGTTACCGCGAGCATAAAGCCCGAAAGAATTCCGGGAACAAGCTGAGGGATAACGACTTTGAAGAGCGCCTGCGCAGGCGTCGCGCCCAAATCGAGCGCGGCTTCGTATAAACTGTTGTCCATCTGTTTGAGTTTGGGCAGTATAGAAAGATACACGAACGGCGCGGTCAGAACCACGTGTCCTATTCCGAGCGGTATAAACGTATCCTTGCTTACCCTCAATATTACTATCAGAAGAATACATATCGAAAAACCCGTAACTATATCCGCGTTGACTACGGGAACCTGATTTGCGGTATTTAAGAGCGTTTTGGAAACTCTCTTTGAATAAAACGCGCCTATCGCGCCGAAAGTAGCCAGAAGAGTAGATATAACGGCACATACTACCGCAAGAATCAAAGTTCCGAAAATCATATTGCGAAGTTCTTCGTTTTTGAAAAGGTTTAAGTAGTTTTCAAACGAAAACCCGCCCATATCTCCGCCGACCATAGTTGCGTCAGTGAACGAATAGACGGCAAGCACAAGTATGGGAACGTAAATAAATATCAGAACTATAGAGAGCCAAATAATATTTAAAGCTTTTTTCATAATACTGCCCCCCTTGCACTTGCATCCTTATCGCTGAAACGGTTCGTAACGAGCGTTACGATAAGTATAATTACGAGCAGTACGAGAGATATGAGCGAACCGTTGTTCCAATCGTACGCGCTGAAATAACTGCCTATAAGACTGCCCATAATATAAGTGCTGTTATAGAGCATATCCAAAACGACGTAGTTCGTCATAGAGGGCAGTAAAACCATCGTCATTCCGCTGATAATTCCGGGGACTGACAACGGGAGCGTCACTCTCAAAAACACAGTGAATTTGTTTGCGCCCAAATCCGCCGCCGCTTCTAAAAGACTGTTATCGAGTTTTAAAAGCGAAGTGTATAAGGGCAGAATCATAAACGGCAGAAAATCGTAAGTCATACCTATTACGGAATTTAAAAAAGGATAAGCCGAAATATTCCCCTCTATCAACGAAAGAATTTCTTTAAGCGCCGTAATTCTCAGAGTAAAGTTTATCCACATAGGCAGAACGAACAGCATTAAAAGAACGTATTTCTTTTTTAAACCGCTCCTCGCCAGAATATAAGCCGTCGGATAAGCGATTGCAAGACATACGAGCGTCGTAACCGCCGCCAAAGTGAAACTGTACAAAAGAGTTCCGAGCGTATTCGTGCTCGTAAAGAAATTTAAAAAATTATTGAAAGTGAATTGCCCCTGACCGTTTGTGAACGCATAATAAACTATGACGAACAAAGGCGCTATAACGAAGAGTATCAAAAACGCCGCATAGGGAATACATAACTGGCTTCTGCTGAAACGGAGTTTTTTCATCTGTCGTTCTCTCCGTCGTGTTTCAAAGAAATCTTGATTTTTTCCTTGGGAATTATAATACCGACCAAGTCGCCCGTATTCCACAAATCGGGGCAGGACAAAACGTAATCCTCCTCGTTTTCTTCCGTTCTTACAATATAACGGTAATGGTCGCCCTTATAAATCATCGATATAATGTTACCCTGCGCTCCGCCGGCCGAAATATCGTCGGTCATCACAATATCGTGCGTATCCACTTCGACGTTGACTTCCACACCTGCAAGGTCGATTTTTTCGCCTTGCGCAGTTATAAGATAGCCTTCTTCATCGAGCGTCGAACCCAAATAAAGCTGTGTTACGTCGCACTCGAATTCTCCGTCGCCGAATTCGACTTTGTTCGTCTTGGTGATAACTCCGTCGTACCTGTTGACCGTATAGACCTTTTCCATAAGGTGTATTCCGTCGGGTTCTATTCTAAGTCCGATAACGCTGCCGACGGGCGCCGTAGACGTGCTTTGTATGATGATTTCGAACTTTCCTATCGCTACGGTTATTTCGTAATGAACTCCTTTGAAAACCGAAGAAATAACTTTTCCTTTAAGCTGTCCTTCCGCGGGCGAGCATATTTTTATATCCTCTGGACGGACTACGACGTCTACTAACTGATTTATCTCGTAATCATCAAGACAGTCGAAAGTAGCGCCGCAGAATTTTACTTTTAACTTGCCCACTACCGTGCCGTTGAAAATATTGCTTTCGCCTATAAAGTCCGCAACGAAAGTATTTACGGGTTCGTTGTATATCTCGTCGGGAGTACCAATCTGCTGAATTTCGCCGTCGTTTATAACGACGATTTTATCGGAAAGCGTCAGCGCCTCTTCCTGGTCGTGCGTTACGTAAATAAAAGTTATGCCGAGCTTTTTGTGCATTTTTTTAAGCTCAATCTGCATTTCTTTGCGCATTTTCAAATCGAGCGCGCCCAAAGGCTCGTCCAAAAGAAGTATCTCGGGTTCGTTCACTATCGCGCGGGCAATGGCTATTCTCTGTTGCTGTCCGCCGGAAAGCGTCGAAACGGAGCGTTTTTCAAAACCTTCCAAATCGACTATTTCGAGAGCTTTTTTAACTTTTTTATCGATTTCGGCTTTGGTCAGTTTCTGTTTTTTTACGTACGTTTCGCCCTTTTTGTTTACGTAAGTGTTTTCAACCCGTTTAAGACGCAGGCCGAACGCGATGTTTTCGTAAATATTCAGATGAGGAAAAAGTGCATACTTTTGAAATACCGTGTTTACCGGACGCTTGTTGGGAGGAAGATTGCTTATATCCTCGCCGTTCAACAATATCTGTCCCGAAGTCGGTAATTCGAAGCCCGCTATCATTCTTAAAGTTGTCGTCTTGCCGCAGCCCGAAGGTCCTAAAAAAGTGACGAACTCGCCCTTTTTCACTTCGAGATTGAAACTGTCAACCGCTACGGTATCGTTATCGAATACCTTTTTTACGTCGATTAATTCTATTATGTTTTTGCTTTGGCTCATTTTATTTTCTCCTTTATTATCGATTAAAAGTTCGGCGGCGTCGATATCCATAAAAATTTCGCCGTGGTTTTTCCGCTGTTGGTTATTCCGTGCGCCTTATCGGCTGAGTAGTAAAACGTTTCTCCCTTTTTACAGACATAACTGTTTTTACCGAGTTTTATACAGATTTTACCCTCTAACACATATCCGAACTCTTCGCCCTCGTGCGGAAAATCGTCCGACGTAGACGCGCCTTGCAAAAGTTCCACGAGCACGGGCTCCATTTCATTCTTCTGGGCGTTTGGAATAATCCATTTTAAAAGCATTCCGTTTTCGTGCTTTTCAATAAAATCCTCATCCGAAAAAACAACCCTTTGATCGTCCTCGCGCTTGAAAAACTCCGCAAGGTCCGTGCCCAAAGCCGAGAGTATATCGCATAGCGTCGAAATCGACGGCGAAGTCAAATCGTTTTCAAGCTGAGAAATATAACCTTTTGTCAGTTCACACCTATCGGCAAGCTCTGCCTGCGATAAATTGAGCTGCAATCTCAGTCTTTTTATCTTATTACCTATCTCCATATTACACTCCGATAAAAAAGTTTTTTCATTTGAAAACCGTTAAACAAACAGTTTAATTTAATTAAACGATTAGAGAAAATAAACAAAAAGTTTAATAAAAATAAACAAAAAAATTATATATACGCATCGTGTCTTTGTCAAATTATTTTTTATTATAATATTTTTGTGAAAAAATAACACCCTACAACGGTTTGCAAGCCGTTGTAGGGTGTTAAATTATCAAAATATTTACAATGTAACCGCCATTACGGCTTTTATAGTATGCATTCTGTTCTCCGCTTCTTCGAACACGACTGACTGTTCGCTTTCGAAAACTTCGTCCGTAACTTCCATACAGTCTATGCCGAACTTATCATATATGCTTTTGCCGACGGTCGTTTTTAAATCGTGGAACGCGGGCAGGCAGTGCATAAACACGCAGTTTTTACCCGCCTTCGACATAATCTCTTTCGTAACGCGGTAAGGCGATAAATCTTTTATGCGCACATCCCACACTTCCTCGGGTTCGCCCATAGAAACCCAAACGTCCGTGTAAATTATTTCCGCTCCCGAAACCGCTTTTTCCACGTCAGAAATAAATTCGAGAACCGCGCCCGTCTCCTCGGATATTTTTCTGCATTCTTCTATGAGTTTGGCGTCGGGAAAATACTTAGGGTTTGTACAGGCAACAAAACGCATACCGGCTTTCGCACAGCCGACCATAAGCGAGTTACCCATATTATACCTGGCATCGCCCATAAAGACGAGCTTTCTACCCTTGAGAGAGCCGAACCGCTCTTTAACCGTCATAAAATCGGCGAGTATCTGAGTTGGATGAAATTCATCGGTAAGTCCGTTCCAGACAGGTACGCCCGCGTATTTCGCCAGTTCTTCGACGACACTCTGCCCGTAACCCCGATATTCGATTCCGTCGAACATCCTGCCGAGAACGCGCGCGGTGTCCGCTATACTTTCCTTTTTTCCTATCTGCGAACCCGTCGGATCGAGATACACCGCGTGCATCCCCAAATCGGCGGCGGCAACCTCGAACGCACAGCGCGTGCGCGTGCTCGTCTTTTCGAAAATCAGCGCGATATTTTTGCCTTCGCAAAGTTTATGCGGAATTCCGTTTTTCTTCTCAGCCTTTAATTTAACCGCTAAATCTATCAGTCCCTCTATTTCTTCGGAAGTGAAATCAAGAAGTTTTAAAAAATTTTTGCCCTTAATGTTCATAGTTCTCCCTTATTTCTCCGCGCAGACGCTTTTTATTACCGATACGGCTTCTTTAAGAAGTTCGAAAGGTATATTCAGCGCGGGAAGCAGTCTTAATTTGTCTTTTGCCGTCAGGCAAAGCACTCCTCTTTTTATACACTCGCTCTGAACTTCTTTTACGGGTTTTTTCGTTGTTATTCCAATCATAAGCCCCATTCCGCTGATGGAAATTATTCCCACAGCGGAAGAAAGTTCTCTGAAAATATATTCGCTTCTTTCTTTTACACCGTTTAATAACTTATCGTCTATACGGTTTATAATACTAAGCGCGCCCGCCGCCGCGGCAGGATTTCCGCCGAACGTCGAACCGTGGTCGCCGTAAGACAATATTCCTTTGCACTTCTCTCCCATAATACAGGCTCCGATAGGAAGTCCGCCTCCAAGCCCCTTAGCCGTCGTTACAACGTCGGGCGTTATACCGTAATTCATATAACCGTACAATTCCCCGCATCTACCGTTGCCCGTCTGCACTTCGTCGGCGATTAAAAGAATATCTTTCTTTTTACAGAATTCGTAAAGATGCTTTACGAATTCACCGTCAAGAGGCGTTACTCCACCCTCGCCCTGAACAGGTTCGAACATAACGGCACAGACCTTGTTTTCCGAGCAAAGCTTATTCACGCTTTCGATATCGTTCGCATCCGCATACACAAATCCCGACGGAAACGGAAAGAAATGTTCGTGAAACGCGTCCTGACCCGTTGCCGCAAGCGTTGCGAGCGTTCTGCCGTGGAAACTGTTTTTTAAAGTTATTATTGTGTAGCAATCTTTGCCCTGTTTTTCTTCGCCGTATTTGCGAGCAATCTTTATCGCGCACTCGTTTGCCTCCGCGCCCGAATTCGCAAAAAATACCTTCTTCATTCCAGTTCGTGTGCAAAGAACTTCCGCAAGTTCTACGCAGGGCGCCGAATAAAAAATATTCGAAGTATGCTGAACGGCGTTAATCTGTGCGTTAACCGCCTTTATCCACTCTTCGTCGCAAACTCCGAATGTGTTTACCGCAATTCCCGAACCTAAATCGATATAACGTCTGCCCTCGGTATCGTAAACGAGCGAACCCTTCCCGCAGGCAATCTCTACCGGCAGACGGGAATAAGTATTGGCAATATACTGCTTGTCTTTACTTGTTATATCAGTCATTTGCGTAACCCGTTACCATAGTTCCCGCGCCCTCGTCGGTCAGAAGCTCCATAAGTATTGAATGAGGTATTCTGCCGTCCATAATAACCACGTTTTTAACTCCGCACTCAATAGCTTTGATACAGCAGTCCGCTTTGGGTATCATTCCGCCCGAAATAACCCCGTCTTTGAAAAGCTGCTCCGCCTCTTTTACAGTTATTTTAGAAATTAGAGTTTCCGGATTGTCTTTGTCTTTGAGAATGCCCGCTATATCGGTCATCATTATCATTCTTTCGGCTTTGAGCGCGCCCGCTATGCTGGCGGCCGCGGTATCGCCGTTTATATTGAAAACGTTGCCGCAGCCGTCGCAGCCGATTGTCGAAATTACAGGTATATATCCCTTTTCTAATAAATCGAGAACAGGTGCGATATTTATATTCTCTATTTCACCGACGTATCCGAGTTTTTCGTTTTTCGGCTTAGCTTCAATGAGTCTGCCGTCTATGCCCGAAACTCCCATAGCTTTGCCGCCCTTCATCTGGAGAAGATTGACAAGCGTTTTATTTATTTTACCCGAAAGCACCATCTGCGCAATATCGACGGTTTCCTTATCGGTAACCCGAAGACCGTCTATGAACTTAGTTTTTTTACCGAGCTTAGTCATCATATCCGAAATTTCCGGACCCCCGCCGTGAACAAGCACCACCTTGACGCCCGTAAGCCAAAGGAGAACTAAATCTTCCATAACCTGTTCTTTCAAGTCGGAATTTACCATAGCGTTCCCGCCGTATTTCACGACTATAACTTTACCGTTATACCGCCTTATATACGGAAGCGCCTGCGTCAGAACCTCGGCGCGCTGAGCGTTTGAAAAATTGTTATCCATAATTATGTCCTGTAATCTCCGTTTATCTTAACGTAATCGTAAGTAAGGTCGCATCCCCACGCAGACGCCGAATACTCCCCGTCGTTAAGCTCAACGACTATTTCTATTTCGTTTTCGGTAAGCACTTCCTTTGCTTTTTCCTCGGAAAAATCTATGCCCCTGCCGTTTTTACAAACCGATATGTTACCCTTCTCCGATACGAAAGCAACGTCAACCTTATCTACGTTCACGTTCGCTCCAGAATATCCTATCGCGCAAAGCACCCTGCCCCAGTTCGCGTCTTCCCCGAACATAGCCGCTTTTAATAGCGATGAACAAACGACACTCTTTGCAATTTTCTTTGCGTCCGCATCCGTCTTCGCTCCGCTAACGGTACACTCCAAAAGTTTTGTCGCGCCCTCGCCGTCGCCCGCAATCATTCTGCAAAGTCCGACGTTCACGGTATTGAGAGCCTGCATAAACGCGCCGAAATCTTCGCCGTCGCAGTCAATCTCGGTATTCCCCGCAAGACCGTTCGCAAGCACGCAAACCATATCGTTCGTGGAAGTGTCGCCGTCTATGCTGAGCATATTGAAAGTATTTTTAACGTCCGTTTTCAAAGCCTTTTCGAGCATTTTCTGAGAAATCGCGCAATCCGTCGTAATGAACACGAGCATTGTGGCAAAGTCGGGATGAATCATACCGCTTCCCTTTGCGATACCGCCTATACGGCAGGGTTTACCGCCAGCAGAAAACTCTACGGCGATTTCTTTCGTTTTCGTATCGGTAGTCATAATCGCTTCGGACGCTGACGCGCTCCCGCTTTGCGAAAGCGAATTTACGAGCGCGTGGATACCGTTTTTTATCGGTTCTATATTTAAAGGCTGACCGATAACGCCGGTCGAAGCGACGATTATGTTCTCCGCCGCAATCCCGAGTTCGTCCGCAAGAATACGGCAGGTCTGCAAAGCGATTTCTTCGCCGCCTGAGTTGCAGGTATTAGCGTTGCCGCTGTTGCAAATCACCGCCTGAGCTTTGCCGTCCGATATATTTTTCCGCGTAACGGCAATAGGCGCGCCCTTTACAAGGTTATTCGTATATACCGCCGCCGCATTACATTCTTTTTCGCTGTAAATCAAAGCCAAATCTCTTTTTGTGCGGGACTTGCGAATACCGCAATGCACTCCGCCCGCTTTAAAACCCTTTGCGGCGCAAACTCCGCCTGAAATCAATTTCATAGTTTCTCCTGTAAAACAAGTCCTTTAGTCTGCTCTTTGCCGAGTAAAATATTCATATTCTGAATCGCCGCTCCGCTCGCGCCTTTTCCGAGATTGTCGAACCTCGAAACGAGCAGTATTCTCTCTTCGTTGCCGTAAACCGAAACGCCCATACTATCGCTGCCCGAATACGCGTTTGCGGATAGAAAACCGTTTTCGTCGTCCGAAACAAACTTTACAACGCCGTTATTATAGACCGAACGGTAAACTTCCTTTATATCTTCCGCGCTCCCGATTATATCATCCGCGAACAGAGGAACGGTAACTTCCATTCCGCACGGATACGGCGCGACTACCGGACAAAACGCAGGCGCGTGTTCGAGTTTGCAAATCTTCTGCATTTCGGGCAGATGTTTATGCGACTGCGGCAGTCCGTATTGACGCGGAGCGTCATACAGCGCGGGGCGACCGCCTTCATAATCGTCTATCATTTTTTTGCCCCCGCCCGTGTAACCGGTAATAGAAAAACACGAAAGCTGCGCGCCGGCGTTTAAAATTCCCGCACCGACAAGCGGTTCAATCAGCGCGATAAACCCGCTCGCGTGGCATCCGGGATTTGCTATACGCTTTGAAGCAGCAATCTTTTCAAGCCGACCCGAAAGTTCGGGAAAACCGTATTCCCAGTCCGAAGCAGTCCTGTGTGCTGTGGACGTATCTATGACTTTGACAGACGGATTTTCGAGCATTGCGACCGCTTCGCGCGCCGCGTCGTCGGGCAGGCATAAAAATACGATGTCCGCCGAATTTAATTTTTCCGCTCTCGCAGACGCGTCCTTTCTTAAATTATCCGGAAGCGTTAATAGCTCTATGTCCTCTCGCTCTGACAGCCTGCCGTATATTCGAAGTCCCGTAGTCCCCGCACTTCCGTCAATAAAAACTTTATACATTTTTTAAACCGTCCATGACGAACTCAATCTGTTTTTCTACCGATTTCAAAGACGGTCCTCCATCGGAAATACGCTTATTCACGCACGTTTCGAGCGAAATTTCCGAATATAAATCGTTATCGAATAATTCGCTGTGCTTTTTATATTCCTGCAAACTCAGCGTTTCAAGTGTTTTGCCGATTTCCGCGCATTCCGCGACGATTCGTCCCGCGATTTTATAGGCCGTTCTGAACGGCAAACCCTTTTTGACTAAATAGTCCGCAAGGTCTGTTGCGTTTATGAAACCTTCTTCCGCGGCTTTGCGCATATTTGCGGTATTCGCCCGCATTTCCGAAATCATAGGCGTAAATACGTCAAGACAAGCCGAAACCGTATCCGACGCGTCAAACAGACCTTCTTTGTCCTCCTGCATATCCTTATTATAGGCGAGCGGAAGACCTTTAAGCATCGTCAACGCGGAAAGCAAATCTCCGTAAACCCTGCCCGTCTTACCGCGGACGAGCTCCGCAATATCCGGATTTTTCTTTTGGGGCATAATGGAAGAACCCGTTGTAAACCCGTCCGATAATTCTATAAATTTAAACTCCCAGGATGACCAGAGAATAATCTCTTCCGAGAACCTCGAAAGATGCGTCATAATAATCGATAGCGCGTTTAAATATTCGACGCAGAAATCCCTGTCCGACACTCCGTCCAGACTGTTCATCGCTATTTTATCGAAACCGAGCACCTCCGACTCGTATTTCCTGTCCGTAGCGTAGGTCGTTCCCGCCAAAGCGCAACAGCCTATCGGAGATGCGTTAAGTCGTTTCTTACAGTCCGAAAGTCTGTCTATATCCCTTAAAAACATCATCGAATAAGCAAGAAGATAGTGACCGAAAGTTACGGGCTGGGCGCGCTGCAAATGCGTGTACGCAGGCATTATACAGGACTTGTACTGCTCCGCTTTATCTGTTACCGCGGATATAAGCGCTTTCAGCTTTTGTATTATTGAGCCTATTTCGCTCCTTACGTACATTCTCAAATCGAGCGCTACCTGATCGTTACGGCTCCTTGCCGTATGAAGCTTTTTCCCTGCTTCGCCGATTCTTTCGGTCAGAACGAGTTCTATAAAAGTATGAATATCCTCCGCGGTTTCGTCTATTTTAAGAGAACCGTTATCCAAATCTTTTAATATACCGCGCAATCCGTTTATTATCTTTTCCTCATCGTCGGATGAAATTATCCCGCACACCCCGAGCATCCCCGCGTGCGCTATGCTCCCCTCTATATCCTGCCTGTATAACCTTTTATCGAATTTAATTGAGGAATTGAAACAGTCTGCGGTATTGCTTATATCGCCGGAGCTACGTCCCTCCCATAATTTAGCCATTTTTTTAACTCCGTAAAACGTTTTGTCCCGCCGTAAAGCAGGACAAACTCCGTTATTTATTCTTGCTTTCGACAATCGCCTGCACTTTTACGGGCAGTCCGTAAAGATTGATAAAGCCCTGTGCGTCCTTTTGGTCATAATCGCTTTCGCCGAACGTGGCTATTTCTTCGCTGTAAAGCGAATAACAGCTCCACGCACCCGCGTTTATTATATTTCCCTTATAGAGTTTAAGTCGCACTTTACCCGTAACGGTTTCCTGCGTTTTATCCACAAACGCGCTCAAAGCTTCGCGAAGCGGGGTAAACCACTGACCGTTATAAACGAGTTCTCCGAACGTGATTGCAAGCTTCTGTTTTTCGTGCATAGTAAGCTTGTCAAGACAAAGCGATTCGAGATAGGAATGCGCCTTGTACAATATCGCACCGCCCGGAGTTTCGTAAACGCCCCTGCATTTCATACCTACAAGACGGTTTTCTACTATGTCTACAAGCCCTACGCCGTTATCGCCGCCGAGTTTGTTGAGCTTATAAATAATGTTTTTTGCAGACATCTTTTCGCCGTCTACCGCGACCGGCACGCCCTTTTCGAATTCTATTTCAACATAAGCCGGTTTATCGGGCGCGTTCAAGGGAGAAACTCCCATTTCGAGAAAACCTTCTTTTTCATACTGCGGTTCGTTGCCCGTGTCTTCGAGGTCGAGTCCCTCGTGCGAAAGGTGCCAAAGATTTTTATCCTTGGAATAATTCGTTTCCCTGTTGATTTTAAGCGGAATGCCGTGCGCTTCCGCGTAATCGATTTCTTCGTCGCGAGACTTGATGTCCCACTCGCGCCAAGGCGCGATTACGGGCATATCGGGCGCAAACCTCTTTATCGCAAGTTCGAAACGCACCTGGTCGTTCCCCTTTCCCGTACAGCCGTGAACAATCGCATCCGCTTTTTCTTTAAGCGCGACTTCCGCCAAAGCTTTGCCGATACAGGGACGCGCATGGCTCGTTCCGAGATAATACTCCTCGTAAAGCGCCCCCGCTTTCAAGGTGGGTATTATGTAATTATCCGCATAATCGTCGGTAAGGTCGAGCACGTACAGTTTAGACGCGCCCGTCTTCAACGCTTTCTCTTCGAGTCCGTCGAGTTCGTCCGCCTGTCCGACGTTTCCCGCAACGGCGATTACTTCGCAGTTATTGTAATTCTCTTTAAGCCAGGGAATAATAATCGAAGTGTCGAGCCCGCCCGAATACGCCAACACAACTTTTTTTATGTTTTTCTTATCCATTTCAATATTTCCTCAAATTGATTTATTGTGTTTAGATTATATTACCCGACGTTTCCCCGTGTCAATCAAATTTGCATAAAAATTCAAAATTTTTTATAATTATTTATTATATAGACTTTAAAATTATGCAAAATTATACATTTGACTCTATTTAGCGATTACTGGATTCATTATACCACACGGCAGAAAAAATTGCAAGAATAACGGCGCGGGCTTTCGCCCGCGCCTCGTTATAATTACTGTATAGTTATTATTCTACTTCCGTCCAAGCAACATTAGCGATTTTGAACGTAATATCGGAAGCAGACTGACCCATCTGCATAGAGAACGACGTTCCTTTTGCCGCCCAAACAAACTCTATCGCATTATCGCCTGCGGTAAGAGATTTCTCATTGCCGTTTATGCTAACTTTGCATGCCGCCGTTACGTTGATATTTAACGTAACTTTGTAATTTTTATCCTCTTCAAGATTACTGTTTTTATAGAAGAGCTGAGTACACCAGGTTGTCGAACCTCCGGAATATGTTATTTCAAGGGTTTTGGTATCCTTGTCGATGTTATGCGTCAAATTAACAACATCACCGCAATTCCAACCGGCATCCTGAACCCACCATAATTTCCAATAATCCTTGTCGTTGGGGGCGCCGTCGTTTTCGCCTTCGTTCTTTACAGTTTCGTATGAAGCTTCGTAGGTATTCATAACTATGCCGCCGGTCTTTTCGTAAGCAACGCCCTCCGACCATTCGGACGCGCAGTACCACAGTCCCGAAGAAAGAGCTTTCAATTTGAGAGTATAGCTTCCCGCTTCGACTTTGCCGTCGTCAATCGTCGCGCCGTTTGCCAGATTCATCGTATATTTGGGAGTATCGCTGTCGGCAAGGAACCAGCCTAACTGATAGCCGCCTACGTTAGCCGCTTCATTGTTCGTGTCGGTTATAGTCACTACCTTTTCTTCAACGGCAAGCGTCGGAGCGCTGAGGCTTTCGGGAGAGAACGTCGCGCCGTTTTCCGACCAATCGGACTTGCTGTACAGAACACTTGCGGGAAGAGCTCTTATTTTAAGAGTATAATTACCTGCGTCGAGTTTGGTAGCTTTCAATTCTTCCGCTGTTTTAATCGTAGCAATCTTTACGGGCGTTTCTCCGCCTGCTTCGGTGAAGAAGCCGACTTCATAGCCGTTTACTCTGCCTTCTTCGTTCGTATCGGTTATGATTATTTCTTTTCCTTCAACGGAAATCGAAGGAGCTTTAAGCTGTTCGGGCGTGAATTCGTTGACCTGAACATTTGAAACTTTAACCGTCATTTCGGTATAGGTAGGAAGCGAGTCTTCCGTAGGGGTCTGCCCCGACTTAATTACCGCCAAAACAATCGTTAATGTGGGAGTGCTCGTGTCGCTCGGCTGGGTAACGTAAACCGTAACGGTCTTAGCCTCTCCTTCCTTAAGCTCGACGACTTCTCCGCCGATTGTAACTTTACCGGATTTATCCGCCTCTATCGTAAGCGTGATTTGAAGAGTAGCGCCTGCGTCGAACTGTGCATAGTGACGGAACAGCTGCAAGCTGTACCAGGACCAACCGTTGCTGCCTTTAAACGTCACGGTTCCGTCGCTGAACTTAGCCGAACTGCAAACCGCGCCCTCTTCGACAACGGCATAATATTCCCATTTTCCGGAAGTTACCGCCGTAGCCGCACCTGCGCCGCGGTTCTGGTCGGGTCCGGGGTTGAGGTCGTAAGAAATGTTCGTGTTTTCGATTTTGATTGTTATATCGTTGCCGTCGCTCCAGTCGGAATCGTTGTAACCGAGGTTTCCGATGGCTCTGATTTTAACTATGAATTCGCCGTTGGTTTCAACAGCTTCCGTATCGAGTTTACCGTTCTTGCTGAGGAGCGGCTGTCTGTGAACGAGAGTACCCTCCTCGGTGAACAAGCCGATTTCATACTGCTTAACGCCTTCGGTGTTCGTTTCATCGGTTATTGCGACGTTGTTGTCCGCATCGAGCGTAAACGAAGGAACCGCAAGGTCTACGGGTGTGAAGTCCGCCCAAGTTACGTTATTAATAACGAGTCTTATATCCTTGGGAGTAGTCTGCGCGTCCGAGTTGCCGAGTATAATATGAGCCGCCGCCGCGCCTTCTTTCTGTTCGTAAGCTACGGATACGGTATTATCGCCTTCGATAAGATTTACGCGCGTTCCGTTGACTGTTATAGACGTAACCACGTCGGAGTTAATCGTCATATTGAGTTTGTGCCAACCTTCGCTTATATCGGCATTGTTAACGGCGATAAATACGTCGCCTACGTCCCAGTTGCAGTTACCGTCGTAATCGAAAGTAATCGTCTCTCCGCGGACTTCCGCCTGGTTGATATTGATAACCTGACCTTTCGTCGAGTTGGAATGATAATACCAATTGCCGGCTTCGGTCTCTCCTGCGGTTTTAATATCGTAATGAACCCCGTCGAACGAGTCGATTACCGTTACTTTAATCGTTGCGGAAGCATTAGCAGTGATTGCGGTTATATTTGCCTCGCCTTCGTGAAGACCCGTTACAAGCCCCTTATCCGAAACCGTCGCGATTTTTTCGTCCGAAGAAGTCCAGTTTATTATAGCTCCGCCGTCGGAAGCCTCAGCGCTGAGCTGAACGGGCCCGACGTTTCTGTCGACCGTAGCTTCGGTAATCGTATCGCCCGCTTCGTTTTTGAAAGTAAACGTTATAGGGTCTTTTACGGTAACTTCGCAGGAAGCGCTTGCATCGCCGTCTTTGACTTTCGCCGTAACGGTGGCTTTGCCCGCGCTCACGCCCGTAACTTTACCGTTTTCGTTAACGGTCGCAACTGCCTCGCTGCTGGTCGACCACACGATTTCGGAACCGTCGGAAGCCGTCGCGGTTAACGTAAACGACTTGCCGGTTTCGAGATTAAGCGTGGTTCTGAGTATGTCAACGGTAACGTCTTCTTTCTTTTTGTTACAGCCGGCCAAGACGCCAAGCGCGACAACAAAAGCAAGAACAAACGTCAAAAGTATGGCAAACTTCTTTCTCATATTTTTTTCCTCCAATAAAAAATTTAATATTCATAACGGCAAAGCCGTTTTGATTTGCAATAAGTTTGAAACAATCAAGTTTATTTATGCGTTACACGGTAACGCATAAAGGGGTACCCCTTTATGCGTTACACGGTAACGCATAAAGGGGTACCCCTTTGCGATTATTTAATTTTAAGTCGGTTTAATTATTCGTAAACGCGCACGTAATCGATATACATAGAAGCCGAAACGAAATCGGCAGGCGGATTTCTATGTCCGTCGTACATCCCGCCAACGGCAAGGTTTAATAAAATATAGAACGGTTTATCGAAAGGCGCACTCGCCGAACTCGAAGCGGAACTCCAATACTTAGAATTATCGAGCCTGTATACTTCTTCCCCGTCAACTATCCACGCAATGTACTCTGCCCGCCAATCGACTGCGTAAGTATGCCACTCGTCGGTATTCGAATTAAGCGTCGTTTCATGCGAAAGATACGTGTTATTCGGCCACTCGCCTCCGAAGTGTATCGTAGTATCGACTTTATTCAAAAGTCTGCCCTTGGCTTCCATAATATCGATTTCACCGTTAGCCGCCCAACCGCCGTAATCCGTCAAGCTTGAGGAGGGGCTCGGAGGCTGAGGAAGCATCCAGAACGCGGGCCACATACCCTCTATTGCGGGAGTCTTTATCTTCGCTTCTATATACCCGAAAGTTCTGCTGAACTTGTCGCGCGTCGTAATTCTCGAAGACGTAAAGCCTTTTTTACCCATATTCTCGCGCTTTGCTATTATCTGCAACGCGCCGTCCGTAACTTTTACGTTTGCGCCGTCGGTATAATACTGTTGTTCGTCGTTGCCCCAGTCCGACGGACCCCACGACTCACCGTAATGGTCCTGGGTCCCCGTCTGATAACCCCATTTAGACATATCGAGAGCATCGCCGTTGAATTCGTCGCTCCAAACGAGTTTTTTATCGGGATTAACAGGTGTATCGGGATCGGGTTCGGTAACCGCCGTAACGGTGACTTTGCAAACTGCTTTTACGGTTCCGCAGGACGCGGTAATATCCGCAAAACCTGCTTTTATGCCCGTAACTTTGCCGTTTCTGTCTACCGACGCAATGTTTCTATCCGAAGAAGCCCAAATCACGTCCGAGCCGTCGGAAACGGTTGCGGTAAGAGTAATACTCGCGCCCGCTTTAATTTCAGCTTTCGTCTGAGACAATTTTATCGTAACAGAAGGAATATCCGTACCTGCGGGAACGACGGTAACTACGCATTTCGCGCTTACTCCCCCGCCCGAAGCCGTAATGTTTGCCGTACCCGCTTTTATTGCGGTAACCAATCCGTTTTCACTGACCGTCGCAACCGTTTCATCGGAAGAAGACCAGCTTACTTCCGAGCCGTCGGAAACGTTCGCGGTGAGAGTAATGCTTTCGCCCTCTTCTATTTCCGCTCTCGAATTAGATATTTCTATCGTAACCGCAGGAGGCAAAGCAACTACGGTGACTTCGCAGCTTGCCATTTTTTTGCCGTCGCTCGCAGTAACTGTTACAACGCCTTCTTGCAAACCGGTAACGACTCCGTTGTCAACTTCAGCGATTTCCTCGTCGGACGAACTCCATTTTATTTCCCTCTTTTCGGAAGATACCGCGACGAGTGTGACGCTTTCGCCTATTTTTATCGTCGCTTCGGACTGAGAAATAGTCACTTCGTCCTCCGTCGTTCCGGAATTGTTGCCGTTTAAAAATCCGCACGCACTGAAAAAGGCCAATGAAAAGACGGCGATAAAAATCGCAACCGTCTTAGTTAAAATCTTTAAAATATCAGATTTACGATAATTATTCAAATTTTTATCCTCTCCGTTTTTTATAGCTTATATTGTTTGCGGTCGATAAAGCGTCTTTCTGCTTAGCCGCAAAAAATATTATACTATCATTTTTCTAAATTTCAAGTGTTTTTATGAAAAAAATTTAAAAATTTTGTAATTCTTTTACAGTATTTTATTTACCAAAGACAAAAAAAGTGCGTTTAAAAAAATTTTTTCGCCTTGGAATAACTTTTTCGAGATTATTCATAATAATTGCAACAGCGGAAATTTACGCCGCGTTTAACGTTTAAACGCTCGCCGTAAGGAGAGCAAGGAGGAAAAATGAAAAAAGCACTTAGAATAGGCTTAGTCGCAATGGCGGTTGCCGCCGTAGGCAGTGCGACGGCTGTATTCGGTACGGCACAAACAAGCGAAGATTACCTTTCTATGCCCTACGTGCAGACTGCGGTATTAAGGCAGGGTGCCACCGGCGGCGAAGTAAAGGAATTGCAGCGCAGACTTAAAAACTGGGGCTACTACAACGGAGCCGTAGACGGTATTTACGGAAAAGGTACAGTCGAGGCGGTCAAAAAGTTCCAGAGGAAAAACGGTCTTACTGCGGACGGTATTGCAGGCATAGCGACATATAAGGCGCTAGGAATGAACGATTCTGTTAAAGTTCTGGAAGGCGACAAAAACAATTCGGGTTCCAACTACACGAATTCGGACTTGTATATGTTAGCTAAATGTATTTACGCGGAGGCGCGAGGCGAAAGCTATACGGGACAGGTTGCCGTCGGAGCGGTAATTTTAAACCGCGTCGCATCATCGAGTTTCCCCAACACCATTTCAGGCGTCATTTATCAGAAGGGCGCGTTTACCGCGGTTACCGACGGACAAATCAATCTCGAACCCGATAAGACGGCTATGAACGCCGCTTCCGACGCTATGAACGGCTGGGACCCCACTTACGGTTGTCTTTATTATTACAACCCCGCGGTGGCAACAAGTTCCTGGATTTTCAGCAGAAAGACAGTTACCACTATCGGTAAACACATTTTCGCAATATAGGAGGCAGTAAGTGAAGAAAGAAGTTTCAAGCGGCGCGGAAAAAGCTGAACAGTTGACGCGCAAGAACAATAATTCCACTAAAACGAAAAATTCCCGCCCCGCAAATGCTAAGGCGAGCAAAAATACAAAATCCAAAACGGTAAAGAACGGTACTAAAAAGAAAACCGTTAAGCCCGCTAAAAAAGAAATCAACGAGAAGAAACTGAAAAAACAGCAGGCGCGCGAAGAAAAGAAGCTCGCCGCCGCAAAAATCAGAGCGGAAAAGAAACAAAAACGTCTTGAAAAACAGCTCGAACACAAACAGAAAAGACTTGACAGAATTGCTGCTTTCAAAGAAAAACGCGCCGAACAGCGCGAAAAAAGACGCGCACGCAGAGATATGCTGAAACACGAAAGCAAGGAAGCGCGTATCAAGCGCAGAGCCGAAGAACGCGAAGCAAAAATCGAAGCCCGCACGGCAAAGCGCGAAGCTGCCGCGGCGGAAAGACAAGCTAAACGCGAACATCGTTTAAAAGTACGCGCTGAAAAACGTGCGGACAGAAAAGAAAGAAAGCACGCACCCGGTTTCGGCGGCTGGCTTGCAGCGGTTATCGCGCTCGGCGTTACCACTCTTGCCCTCGGCACAATGACGACGTTCGGCTGGATGAATATGAACGGAATGCAGGCAGATATGGCAGGCATACACACGCAGTCTCTCTACGAACTCAATTCAATTGTAGACAACCTCGATACAAATCTTGCCAAGGCGAGAGTTTCGAACTCTTCCAACGAACAGGTAAGGATTTTATCCGATATAGCTATCGAAAGCGAAATGGCGGAAGTCGTACTCGAAAGACTTCCCGTCGGAACTCAGCTTACCCAGAATATGACTTCGTTCGTAAATAAAATGGGCGACAGTGCGCAGTCTATGCTTTATGCGGTCGCACGCGGAGAAAAACTTACCGACAGCCAGAAAGCTTCTATAAAATATATGTACGAAGTTAACCTCGAAATGAAGCGCATCATAAACGAGCTTACCTCTTCGTCCAACGAGAAAGAAATGCTCAAAGCTATGAAAGGTAAAGAAAACAGCCTTATGTTCAAATCGTTCGGCGACCTCAATAACAACACCATCGAAACGCCAAAGGAAATAAACGACGGACCTTTCTCCGACAGCATCAAGAAAGTTACCGCTAAGAACCTGGAAGCTTTGGAAGAAATCAGTTCGACCCGCGCCGAAGAACTTGCAAAGGAATACTTTAATGCATATGGCTTGACCGGTGCGCGTTGCACGGGCGAGACCATTGCGGAGCAGATTGAATGTTTTAACGTATGTCTTACGACGAACGACGGAGAAATGTTTGCACAGATTTCCAAGAAGGGCGGCAAGGTCGTTATGTTCGACAGCTACAAGGACTGTGCAACCAAGAATTTCTCGGTTGAAAGATGTACCGACATTGCTCAGGATTTGCTCGGCGCGCTCGGTTTCGATAATATGAAAGCGGTCTGGACGAGCGAAAACGGAACTACTTGCAATCTTAACTTTGCTTACGAGCAGGACGGTGTGATTTTCTATCCCGATATGATTAAAGTCAAGGTCTGCGAAGAAAGAGGAATTGTAACCGGTTTGGAAGGTATGGCTTACGTTCTCAACCACGTTGAAAGAAGCGCGGACGATGCAACCGTTTCCGAAAGCGAAGCGGAAGCCAACCTCAACCCCGATTTCGAAATCGAAGGTTCGAGACTTGCCGTTATTCCTTTCGACGAACAGGAAACGCTCGCTTACGAGTTCTACGGAAGCTACGGCGGCAACGATTATTATATCTACGTCGACGCTAAAACCGGCGAAGAAATAGAAGTCTTCACCGTTGTCGGAACCGCTCAGGGCAGAGCCTTAATGTAAACGGACGGCGTTCGCGGTCGGGTATCTTATTCACCAATCAAGACACCAGCCGACGGCAAATCAATCCGCAGGCGGATCATCTATAACCGCTTACAGAACACAAATAAAAATATACCCGAACGGAAAATGCCGTTCGGGTATATTTGTTTATAAATCGAAAACATCGTCGGTTTCCGGTTCTTCTATCGGCGGTTCGTATTCAAACGCCGCGCCGTTTACGAAATTGCCTATCTGCCTGTCCGTCCAATATTTAAACTCAACGATAAACGCCGACGGCTATTTTTCGGGTTCCGAGGCAACCGCAAAATTCGCGATAAGCCATACTATGCCCGCGCACAGTATTATGCCGCCTGAAATCCATAAAAATATTCCGAGTTTACGATTTTTCAAGTTTATCTCCCCTATGCTTTTCGATTTTTTTATCTCTGAACTCTGCCCGAAGCGTTTCCGCCCGCAAGATTTTCGACTTCCGAAAGAGATACGAGATTATAGTCGCCCTCTATACTGTGTTTTAAACAGCTCGCCGCTACCGCGAATTCAATTGCCTTCTGCGGTTCGCTGCCGTTTAACAGCGAATATATAAGGCCGCCGCCGAAGCTGTCTCCGCCGCCTACGCGGTCGACTATGTGCATACTGTATTTTTTGCTGAAATAAGCGTTCTTGCCATCGTAAAACATACCCGACCAATCGTTATCGTTCGCACTCTTGCTCTCGCGCAAAGTAATCGCAACGCCCTTGAACGAAAATCTTTCGGCAAGTTTTTTCGCCACCGAAATATAGCCGTTTTTATCGAGCTTACCTCCGTCGATATCGCTCCCTTCCGCTTCGATTCCGAAAACGTCTTTCGCGTCTTCTTCATTGGCAATACAATAATCAACGTACTTGCAGAGTTCGCCCATTGTTCTTCCCGCCTGTTCCTTGCTCCAAAGCTTCTTGCGGTAATTCAAATCACAGGAAACGGTAATTGCTCTTTTCTTCGCTTCCTTCAATGCGTCGAGACAGATTTTCGCGACCTCTTCCGAAAGCGCAGGGGTTATGCCCGTAAAATGGAACCAGTCGGTGTCCTCGAAAATTTCATTCCATTTAAAATCCTCGCGCTTTGCCTTGGCAATCGAAGAAAAAGCTCTGTCGTATATAACTTTGCTCGGACGCTGGCTCGCGCCCTTTTCGCAATAGTAAATACCTACTCTTTCGCCGCCGCGCACTATTTTACTAACGTCTACACCGTATTTCCTCAGGCTGTTCACTGCCGCCTGTCCTATCTCGTGCGACGGAAGTTTAGTAACGAAAGTCGCATCCGCCCCGTAGTTTGCAAGGCTTACCGCAACGTTTGCCTCCGCGCCTCCGAAAGATGCCTCGTATTTATCGCTCTGTACGAACCGAAGATAATTTTCGGGAGCAAGCCTCAGCATAAGCTCGCCGAAAGTCACAACTCTTTTCATCTTATTTTACCCCGCAGAATTTTCTTAAAGCGTCTTCGACAAAAAAGCTTCCGCCGACAGCCGCGATTTTTTCAAAAGCAAGAAATTCATCTAAATTTTCTCGGTTTACACCGCCCGTAGGTATAAATTTAACCTGTGGAAACGGCGCGCTCAGCGCTTTTAGCGCTTTTAGTCCGCCGTAGACGTTCGCAGGAAAAAACTTCACCGTCGTTATTCCCAATTCGAGAGCACGCATAATATCCGTCGGAGTAACGCAACCGGGAAAATAATCTGCGCCGCTCGCTTTGCATATTTCAGCGACGTCCTCGCTCAGCCCCGGGGAAACGATAAATTTCGCACCTGCCTTTAAAGCCGTTTCGCACTGTTCCGCATTTATAACCGTACCCGCGCCGATATTCATTTCGGGGAATTTTTTTACAGCAAGCGCGATTGCCTCCGCAGCACAGTCTGTGCGGAAAGTGATTTCCGCACAGTTTATACCGTCGCTTTTAAGCGCATTCATAATCTTTTCTGTTTCGGCTAAAGTCTTTATTACTACTACCGGAATTAATTTATCCATTAATATTCTCCTCGTTAAACCCCGAAATATTTTACCGCATTGCCGTAACATATATCTCTTACGACTTCGCCTACAAAATTTTCGTCCGCCGTCATTTCGCCTTTTTCCATAAGGTTTGTTAAATAATTGCAAAGTATCCTGCGGAAATAATGATGGCGCGGATAAGACAAAAACGAACGGCTGTCCGTAAGCATTCCCGTAAATACAGCGATGTGACCCGTTGCGGTTAAATCCTGCAAATGCTTTTCAATTCCCGTTTTATTGTCAAGAAACCACCACGCAGGGCCGTATTGCATTTTGCCCTTTGCCTCGTCCGACTGGAAACAACCTAAAAGCGTCATAATTTCAACGTTCATTTTAGGATTGAGATTAAAAACAATCGTCTTAGGCAAAGCGTTTTCCGTTTCAAGCCTGTCGAACAGTCTCGAAAGATTATTTATGCTGTTATCTTCCGCTATACTGTCGTAACCTGTATCCGCTCCGAGTTTTTTATACGCCGAAGTGTTGTTGTTGCGCATAGCGCCTATATGCAACTCCGTTACAACGCCGTATCCGGCGTCCAGTTTCATAAGAAAATACGTAAGATAGCCTTTAAAAATTTTTGCGTCTGCTTCAGTAACTTCACCGCCGTTCAGTTTCTTTTCAAAGACCGCGGAAGCGGCGCTTCTGTCCGCAACGGGATATATGCCCTGAACCGAAATATCGCTTGCTTTGCAACCCGCCGAAATAAAATCTTTGAGGCGTTTTTCCAGTATTTGTTCGAGCGCGTCAAGGTTCCCGATTTCGCCGAGCCGTTTCAAATACTCTTTATAAAGCTCCGCTTCGATGTTCATAATTTTATCTGCGCGGAAAGCGGGCGCAACTTTGAACTTATAATTCTTCTCTGCGATTTTTCCGAACACGGACAAATCATCGAATATTTCGTTCGTAGTGAAAAGATGGGTAACGCCGCTCTTTTCTATAAGGCTCTGCGGAGTTATACGGTTGCATTTTATGTAAGCGTTACAGAAATCCCATATTTCTTCCGCGTTATTTTCGTTTATCTCCGATTCGCATCCGAAAAATT
The DNA here is from genome assembly GCA_910577875.1 of uncultured Christensenella sp. Lineage (GTDB taxonomy): Bacteria > Bacillota > Clostridia > Christensenellales > Borkfalkiaceae > Coproplasma. The sequence continues at coordinate 28,791 of CAJTNY010000008.1, read as the reverse complement.
CTTTCAGTTCAACCTGCGACCAATGGTACAACGGATTTCCGAAAGCGGTTCCGAGCGCCGTACAATAAGCTTTAAACTTTTCCTTACTACTCTTGTCGCCTGATATATATTCTTCGGAAATTCCGTAACTTCGCATAAGCCGCCATTTGTAATGGTCGCCCGCAAGCCAGATTTCGTAAATATTTTCAAAGGGCTTGTTTTCGAGTATCTGCCTCTCGGATAAATGACAGTGATAATCGAAAATCGGCGCGTCCTTTGCATAGACGTTATATAGTTTTTCCGCTTTTCTTGTTTCCAGTAAAAAATTATCTTTAATATAACTCATATTACGCCTCTGCCGTAAGACGGCTTGTTTATTTTAAACTCCGGAATACGCCGAAAATCCGCCGTCAATCGGAATAACCGCGCCTGTTATAAAACTCGAACATTTTTTATCCAGTAAAAACAGCACCGCACCTACGAGTTCTTCCATCTCTCCGAATCTGCCCATAGGCGTCGCGGCGAGTATTTTTCCCGTTCTCGCGGTAGGCGAGCCGTCGTCATTCCATAAAAGTTTTTTATTCTGCGCTGTCGAGAAGAACCCCGGTGCGATTGCGTTTACTCTTATTCCCGTCTTTGAAAAGTGCACGGCAAGCCACTGAGTAAAATTGCTTACAGCCGCTTTCGCGCCCGAATACGCGGGTATCTTCGTAAGAGGCGTATATGCGTTCATCGACGAAATATTCAAAATATTGCAGTCTTGCCTGTCAACCATATCCCGTGCAAACTCCTGCGTGGGAAGAAGCGTGCCTAAGAAATTAAGATTGAACACGAACTCGACTCCGCTTTGCTCCAAATCAAAAAACGACTTCGTGTCCGCGTCTATGTCGCCCTGTTCGAAATACTCTTTATCGGTTGTGGCTTTGGGATTGTTTCCGCCCGCGCCGTTTATTAAAATATCGCATTTCCCGAAATCCGCGAGTATCTGTTTATGGCATTCGGCAAGGTTCTTTTTGTCGAGAACGTTCGCTTTGTAACCCTTTGCGATACCGCCTCCGGCTAAGATTTCTTCCGCATAATTTTTCGCCGCCTGTTCGTTCAAATCTATCAAGGCTACTTTTGCACCCGCCGTCGCCAAAGATTTTGCGAGCATAGAACAAATAATCCCGCCTGCACCCGTAACAACCGCGACTTTATTTCTTAAATCTGTATTTATAGGATTTTTCATTTTTACTCCTTTTCTATCGCTTCGAATAAACCGTTCAGATAGCACGCTCCCAAAGCGCGGTCATATAAACCGTACCCGGGCTTGCCGTCCTCTCCCCAGATATTTCTGCCGTGGTCGGGACGAACATATCCGTCGAACCCGCCTTTTACCAAAGCTTTTACGATTGCGTAAATATCGAGATTGCCTGCACCCGTCAGATGCCCGGCTTCCGTAAAATCGGTTTCGTTATCGTATTTTAACTGACGTATATGAGCGAAATAAATGCGTTCGGCGTACTTTCCCGCGATAGCCGGCAAATCATTGCTACGTTCCGCGCCGAGCGAACCTGTACAAAAAGTAAATCCGTTATGCTTATCGGGCACGGCTTCAATCATTTTATCGTAGCTTTCAGCTCCCGTTATAATTCTCGGAAGTCCGAACATATCCCAAGGCGGGTCGTCGGGATGTATTGCCATATTTATTCCCGTCGCGTCGCAGGCGGGCATAATTTCTTTTAAGAAATAAACAAGATTATCGAAAAGTTTATCGTGCGTAATTTTGCCGTATTCTTCAATCAACCCGCTGATTTCTTCCGCAGTGTAGCTTTCGTCCCAACCGGGCAGATGCAAATTCTTAACGTCGAGTTTCATTAATGTTTCGTGTCGGTACGAAAGCGAAGTGCTGCCGTCATCGGCTTTCTTCTTTAAATCCGTGCGAAGCCAGTCGAAAACAGGCATAAAGTTATAGCATATACATTTTACACCTGCTTCTCCGAGATTGTAAATCGTTCGGGCGTAATTAGCAATCAATGCGTCGCGAGTTGGTTTTCCGAGTTTAATATCCTCGTGCACCGGCACTGATTCTATCACCTGCATTTCAAGCCCTTGCGCGTCGCACATAGCTTTTAACTTCTGAATTTTCTCTTTTTCCCAGACTTCGCCTACGGGCGTACCGTATACGGCGGTAACCACTCCGCTCATATTGGGAATCTGTTTTATGTATCCGAGAGGAATCGCGTCCTTTTCACCGTACCATCTAAACGTCAGTTTCATTGTTGTCCTCTTTTATTTCAGCCGATTGGTTTTTAAATTCGGAAATGCTTTGACGAACTTCGTCCGTCAGATACTCGTCGGGTATTTCCACAGCGTTAGAAGAAGGCTGAGCGGATGTTACTTTTTCACGCCGCGTAAATATTTTATTGTAAATTTTATCGAGGAAATTTTCTTTCTCTTCGATAATTTCTCCGCTCTTTTTATTTATTCTCGGTTTTTTGACCGGTATAAAAGCCGCAGGCACCTGATCTATCGTCTGCCAGGTTTGCATAGCCTGTTCCATCGACATTCCGCCTTGAACCGCAGCTTTTCTGACCGCGTTCACCGCCTGAATTTCCTGCAACTTCTTACCCGACAAACCGTATCTCGTCATACAGAAAGTAGTAACGAGCCAAGCGAGCATAGGCAGAACGCAGAAACATATTATCGCTGAAACCTGCATTCCCTCGACGTAAGGCGAACCCTCCGCGGGAAGCGCGTCGACGTTTGGATTTATAGTACAGATGAACAGTGTCAATAGAACGGTTTGCAACGACGAGATTACTTTGTCCACGAGCGAAAAAATTGTTCCCATAATCCCCGGAACGTAATTGCCCGAACGATAAGTTTCGTAATCCGTGCAGTCCGCAACCATAGGTATTGTCAGATTGTCGCAGCAGTTGAACGCGCCGTAACCGCAGCCGTAAAAAATTATGAAAAACACCGTATAAGCGTTTATCGTGAAGTGAAAACCGCTCTCGTCTATTTTATAAAGCGAAAGCCAGGTCGATGTGTTGTCGCGGTCGTAAATACATAACAGTATCAAAATTCCTATATAGAAAATAAACGCAAATGCCGTAAACTGCGCGACGCCGCGCTTCTGCCCTTTTCTTCCCGCCGTGTTTGAGCCCCATAAAAAGAAAACCCCCATAAACACGAAACAAAGAGCGTAGAACGGAATAAACAGACCATTGTAATCGCCCATAAGACAGCCGTAAACGAGAAACGCAACAGTACCCGAAGTCGCAACCGTCGAAGCAAGTTTATTCAAGCCCGAAGACAAAACCAGCCAGCGGATTTCTTTATTGCCCTTTATTATACCGACGTAATCTTTGATTTTGGCGGGTTTTTCCGAAACTCCCCAGAACTGAGGTTTGTCTTTCTGCCATATTGCCGCAACCGCCATAGCCGTATAGACGGCGGAAATTATGATTACGAACGGCACCATTATATTATAGAACTGTATACCGTATGACGCGCCGTACATATAAGTATAACTCGAGCCCGTCAGAGCCGAAACATCGATTCCCGAAATATCTATGCCTTTTGCCGTCAGCTCGGCAAGCAACGCCTCGACAGACAGCCCGCTACCGGACACCTCGTGTATGATGAGCCCTTTGGGACAAACAGCCTCGTTTGTGAGCACTCCTCCCGCCATTACGTTCACTAGCACGATAGAACCAATCATGCCTATCATATTCCATATAACGAACTGCGAACGCTGCTTGGGGTCGTTCGTTAAACACGTTTGACCCGCTTTCGTAACCGCGCACTGGCAGGTGTAACCGAGAACGTAAATTATATAACTTACTATGTACGCCGTCCATCGAAGCCAAGAAAGATTGTCGCCGGCTCCGCGGAACACGACCATCATAAGAACCAAGGACAGCGCAAGCAATATGTTACCTATAATCATAAACGGACGGAATTTTCCTATCCGAGTTCTTGTTTTATCCATCAAGCCGCCGAGAACGGGGTCTGTCAGTCCGTCGAATATACGCATAAGCGGCGCGAACAGCATATTGAAGTTGGTTACGATTAGCACCAATCCGCCCGAAACTATTGCGCCCGCCATAGACTTTGCCGTACTGCCCGTCAAAAACAGCATAGCAAAATATGTAAAATAAGTGTAAAATGCAAAATATACGTTAGTCGCCGCGTTATTGAACGGGAACAGCGCTATCTGCCATGGTTTTGCGCGGTTATGTCCGAGCGTCTGCGTGGTTTCCATATCTTCCCTTCTTATTTAGTCGGTTTTAAGAAATTTTATTCTGTAAAATTATTATACACCCGTTTTTCGCAATACTCAATTGCAAATTTTTCCTAAAATGATTGCAATTTAATTTTTTTATGGTATAATTTTAGTATGTTTAACTACGAACACAATTCAGTTGATTTTGCGCACAAACTTGATAAGCCGAGTTCTCCAGCCGAGGAGTATTTTAAACATATACATTATTTCTATGAAATAATATTTTTTATAAGGGGAAATGTTAATTATACGGTGGAATCGGAAACGCGGAAATTGACCGAAGGCGACATTGTCGTTATTCCGCCGGGAAAATATCATTTCGCGGCGGTCGATTCAAGCGTGCCTTACGAACGCTACGTCCTCAAATTCCCCGAATCGGTTATACCCGACTGCGTGCGCGAAAAGCTTGCCCAAGAAAGCTCGTTTTACTGTAACTGCAAAAAATTCGGAGGTATGTTCAGCCGTTTCGACGATTATTTCAATCAGTATTCGGAAGACGAACTTTACACGCTGTTCCTTTGCGACGCAGCTAAACTTACGATATTTCTGTGTCACGAAGTTTCGCCCTCGCCGGCGGGGAAAAACAACGAGTTCATTAAAACCATAATCGACTTCGTAGACGCAAACATTACGAAAGCTATAACAATGCAGACTCTCGCCGACGAGTTTATGTATTCGAAATCTTTTATCAGTATCGAGTTCAAAAAGCATATGAAAATACCGATTATGCAGTACGTCCGTTCCAAAAAAATTATGGCTGCGCACCATATGATACTGAGCGGAGCAAAAAAAACGGAGGTTGCGGAAATGTTCGGTTTCGAAACATATTCCACTTTTTACCGCGCCTATAATCAACTTATCCTCTCGCACGATACAGCGAACGAATAATGCAATGTTTTTGTATAAAAATTGCTATTGAATTATTTCTTTTTATAAGATAACATAAAGTCAATAAAATAAAAAGGAAAATCAATGAGAAAAATCATCAATATCAATGAAGATTGGATATTTGTTAAAAAAGATTTGATGCCCGAAGAAGCGGAAATCGCAAAGGGCGAAACAATTAACATACCTTTCACCTGGAACAATATCGACGGTCAGGACGGAGGAAACGATTACGTTCGCGCGGCTTACGTTTTCATTAAAAAGTTCCCAAGACCCGAAACCGCCGAAAATGAACGGGTCTATATAGAATTCAAAGGAGTGAACTCTTCCGCAACTGTATGGATTAACGGAATAAAAAAAGCGGAGCACGACGGTGGATACTCGACTTTCCGCGCCGACATTACAGCTTGCCTGAAAGACGAAAACGTACTCGTCGTACGCGTGGACAATTCCAAGACCGAAAAAGTATATCCGCAGACGGCGGACTTTACTTTTTACGGCGGAATTTACCGCGACGTTAATTTGATTGTTGTCGGCGAAAATCATTTCGATCTTGATTTTTACGGAAGCAGCGGCGTTAAAATAGATTCGGCTGTAAACGGACAAGACGGACAGGTCACCGTAACCGCCTACGTTACCGGCAAGGGACGAGTCGAGATCGAGATACTCGACTCGGAAGGAAATTGCGTCGGCAGAGGCGAAAGTAAAAATCCTATAAAGATAGAAGACGCCAGGCTGTGGAACGGAGTTAAAGACCCTTATCTTTACTGTGCAAAAGCCGTTCTTTTTATAAACGGCGAAGCCGCAGACGAAGTAAGACTTAATTTCGGGTTCAGGACTTTTCACGCCGACCCGAAAAAAGGGTTCTTTCTTAACGGCAAGCCATATCCTTTAAGAGGTGTCTGCCGCCATCAGGACAGAAAAAATTCCGGAAACGCTATCGGCAAAGCGGAACACGAACAAGACGCGGAACTTATAAAAGAAATCGGAGCGAATACGGTAAGGCTTGCACATTATCAGCACGACGATTATTTCTACGATTTATGCGACAAATACGGGTTTGTGGTCTGGGCGGAAATTCCGTATATTTCGCGGCATATGCCCGAAGCGAATTCAAACGCCGTCGAGCAGATGAAAGAACTTATTTACCAACAATACCATCATGCGAGTATTTGCGTCTGGGGTATTTCGAACGAAATTACTATGTACCGCAAACACAAAAAAGATATGCTCTCTTTGCATAGGGAACTAAACGCGCTGTGCAACGAAATCGACCCTGCGAGGTTAACCACACTGGCGTGTTTTGCTATGTGTTCCCCGTTTAACAAATCCGCGCACATAACCGACCTCGTTTCATGGAATTTATATCTCGGCTGGTACGTGCCCGGAAAGTTCCTGAACGATATTTGGTTTGCTTTTTTCCGTTTGTTTTATCCGAAACGCTGTATCGGTCTTTCCGAATACGGCGCGGAGTGTATGCCTAACCTGCACTCGAAGCATCCGCTCAGGGGCGATAATTCCGAAGAATACCAGCTTGATTATCACAGATATATGCTTGCGTTTTTCGAAAGGCATTCTTATCTTTGGGCGACGCACGTCTGGAATATGTTCGATTTCGCCGCGGATGCGAGAAATCAGGGCGGCGAACCCGGAATGAACCATAAAGGACTTGTCACCTTTGACAGAAAAATCAAAAAGGACAGTTTTTACGCTTACAAAGCTTACTGGAACAACGAACCGCTCGTCTACATCTGCGGAAAAAGATTTGTAAACCGTACAGGCAAAACGGCGAAAATTACGGTTATGAGCAACTGCGATAACGTTTCGCTCGTCTGCAACGGTAAATCGGTAAAAGGAAAAAAAGCCGATAAACGTACTTTCGTATTCAAGATTAAACTTGAAGATAAAAATATTATCCGCGCGGAGTGCGGTGAAGTCTTTGACGAGTGCGTTATTAACAGAGTAAAAAAGCCAGATTACAATTATAAGTTACACGTTAAATCAGAAACTCAAAGCTGGCAAAAATAAGCGTTCCGCTTAACCGCGCATCTTTATTGCAGTTCCTAAAACCAAACCGAACTCTAATCAAACTTAAACGTTCCGCTTAACCGCGTATCTTTATTGCAGTTCCTAAAACCAAACCGAACTCTAATCAAACTTAAGCGTTCCGCTTAACCGCGTATCTTTATTGCAGTTCCTAAAACCAAACCGAACTCTAACCAAACTTAAGCGTTCCGCTTAACCGCGTATCTTTATTGCAGTTTCTAAAACCAAACCGAACTCTAATCAAACTTAAGCGTTCCGCTTAACCGCGTATTTATTACTTTTACTCACATATTTTAATCACATATTAAAAAGCGGAGGCAACTTTCATTGCCTCCGCTTTTTGTTTCGTTTTTTCTCCGTAAGTAAGTCCTTAATATCTTTATATATTCTAACTCAGGCGTTGTCGGACGGTTTGAACTTGTTCAGGCACAGCATCGTAACCAATCCTGCCGCGCTCAAACCGAACAATACGCCGACTGCGATTGTAACGCCGTCTATCGCTTTTATCCACTCCGGTGTAACCGGAATAATTTTTGTGCTTGCCGTCTTTCCGTTCATTGCGTTGCTCTGCACGACAGTGTAAAGAATTCTGTGCGCGGACTCTCTCATCGCCCAGGCGAGTTCGCCGTAATCGCCGTTACCGTTCGAATCGGGCTTATACTTGTCGAGCTGGCCTTTGGAGTTCCCCCAGTCGTTGGGTCCGTCGGGCAGGTCGTTACCGTTGAGTATGCCTGCGGGCAATGTCATATACGATTTATAATAATCTGATACCGCAAAACCCGTCATTCCGAATTCGTCGTGTAACACTTTATTGAGGAAGCCCTGATGTCCCGTCCATTTCGCGCCTAATCTGTTGAACCCTGTCATTACGCACTGAGCTCCGCCCTCTTCTATCGCTATCTGAAAACCGCGGAGATAAATTTCCCTTATACTCTGCTCGTTCGCCCAAGTGCAAATACCTTCCCTGTTCTGTTCCTGGTCGTTTAAAACGCAGTGTTTGAGATAGACGTAAGCGCCTTTCGCTGCCATTCCTTTTGTCATAGCGGAAGCTATTTTACCCGTAAGGAGTCCGTCCTCGCTGTAATATTCGAACGCACGTCCGCCGTATGCGCCGCGGTGGATATTGAGCCCGGGCCCGTACAGTCCGTTGTATCCGGCCCAAAGGCAGTCCTCGCCCCAGATTTTGCCGTATCTCTCAATCAATTCTTCATTGAAGGTAGACGCGCAAATTCCGTTAGACGGATAAACCACGGGTTTAACTTTTAGAGATGATTTATCAGCGTTTGCGTCTGTTTTGAGTTCGTTTGCAACAGTTCTTACGGCAAGTCCCTGATTGGTAGAATTGTTTATATCGTCAACATTGCCGTTCGCGCCGTAAGCCTCTACGGGGCCCGTCGCGCCGTTGTGGTCGATTGTTTCCGGTTTGCTTATGGATTTTAACGCTACGGTTCTGCGGTAACCGTCTTCGAGCAGAGTTACCGTATCTTCCCAGGTGAGCTGGTCCAAAAGCTTATCCCAAAGTTCGTTGTCGTATTCTATCGGTTTATCGTTGGTTACGTCGCCGTCTTTATCATCGTAAGCGCGAAGCGAAGCTAGCGTAAGCCCGTTCTGTGCTCCGTACTCGGGATACCCGCGGTCATCTTTTGCAACCTGCGGATTCATATCCGCTTTCATTTGTTCGGTGCCTTTTAAAACGACCTGATTATTTAGCTTTGTTGCGTGGTCGAGAGAATAACCGAGTTTTACGGTTCCTTCCCAATCACTTCTCGTTATATACGTGACGGAATTGTCGCCCCTGCCCTCGTAGAGATTAATGTCGGTATCGTTAAACCTGTTAACTATTTCGGTTATATCTTCTTTGATTCCGCGTTCTTTTGCTATCGTCGCGGTAGAATATTTTTTGGCATCGAAATCCACATCGGATACAAGACGCGCCAATGAACGTTCGCCGTCAGCGGTCATCGCGTCGCTGTTCGCAACCGACTTACCTTTCAGCGCGAGTATGTTGTTTAACGCTTCGTGCGCGCCGTTGCCCGTTGCAAAATAATAATCGCCTTCGTCGACTATATACGTGCCTTTGCCGTAAGCGTCGTAAGAAGCAAAATATTTTGCGGGAACTTCGACGGTTACGGTTTCGCTCGCGCCCTCCGCAAGCATACCCGTTTTTCCGAAACCTACGATTTCCACAGAAGCTTTTTCGACTTGATTTTCAATATCGTAAGAAGTGTAAGGTTTTTGCAGATAGAAAGCAACCGCCTCTTTACCCGCTACCGCACCGGTATTCTTTACTTTTACCGAAAGCGTATAGTAATCGTTTCCCATTTTGGGAGCTTCGACTTTAAAATCGGAATAACTAAAAGTCGTATACGAAAGTCCGTAACCGAAAGGATAAGAAATCGCGTCCTGATATTTCCAGTCGCCCGCGTGACCCTGTTCTAGCACTACATCCTCGTATCTCGTTTCCGCATAGCGGTAACCGTTGTAAATGCCTTCCTGATAAACTACGTAAGTATTGTCGTTGCCGCTTCCCGCGCTCGTTCCCGAATAGGTCGTCGGCCCCCAGTTCGCATATACGGGATTGTAGTTATGGTTTTTCCAGAACGTGTCCGAAAGTTTTCCCGAAGGATTTATATTTCCGACTAAGATATCCGCAACCGCGTTTGCGCCGTTCGCACCGAGGTCGCCGCACCAGAGCAGTGCGTCGACACCGTACTGTTCGTCGTCGACGAAATCGCATTGCACGGGGTTCGCGGTATTCATAATTACGATTATGCTGTCGATACCTTTACCCTTTAACTCTTTTAAATTTCTTAAAACATCTTTCTCGTTGGGTGAAAGTTCGAGATAGTTTTTATTCGTATAGTCGCCCGAACCGTTGTTGATTTTAACGTCGGCGTTCTCTCCGCCGTTTCTCGAAAGCACAAAAATAGCCGCGCCCGCGTTATTGTTCTTTGCGTCGGGCAGAACGTTCCAAGGCGCCTCGTTGATGTCATAAAGTTTACCGACCTGACCCGTCGCCGCGTCCGCACCGTAACTGTTGCTTCCGCCTTTGTTGGCGCGGGTGTTGTTGATATACCAGGTCCAGAGGTCGTTATTTATTTTAAGGTTTACCCCGTCCTTTTCCAGAGCGGCTTTTAAATTTACTTTGCCCTCGGTATTCGTACCGCTCGAACCCGAACCCGCGTGAACGAGGTTAACCGACGATACCGAATAAAGGCTGACCGCCGAGTTTTTATCGAGCGGAAGAACGTCTCTGTCATTTTTAAGAAGGGTCGCGCCCTCTCCCATAACTTCCTCGACGATAGCGGTGCTCGCCTGCTTTAATTCCTCTACGCTATCATATTCGGACGGAAAGTATTCGAACGCAAGATAATTTCCTTTGAGTTTTTCCTCGTCCTCTTTGCTGTATTCTATCCTCTGCGTCGTTGCGCCGAGAAAGGAACTTATCTGCGGAGCGTTCCCTTTCATAATTACGTTAGCCAAAACAAGAATACCGAACACGATAACGAGAACGTTTGCTGTAATTTTCGCCGTTAAAGTGAATTTTTTTCTCATATCTGTTCCGCCTCCTGTTCAGTTTGTATTTCTTCCGTTTTTTCTTTTTTAGTTTTTCTCAGATATACGCATACGTTGCTTGCGACAATCGTTACGACATAAAGCACCGTTACTGCGTAAAATGCAGGGGCGACCTCGCCGAGCAAATTCGCTTTAAATCCTCCGTAAAATACGTCGCTCAGATACCAGTATGCAGCACGGATAAAAAGTAGAAACCCGACAAAATCAAGCAGCCCCGTTGCCGCCGCCGCGAACGCTTCCGTCTGCCTGAACGCCGCGAGCGCGAAAAATGACAAACCCGCAATAAGCGTAAGCGCGAACGCAAACCAGGACATATAAACCGATTTACCGTAACAGCAAGCATAAACTATCGATAAAATTACCGAAAGCAAAGCCGCCGCGGCGGCAACATAAAATGCCGCGGTGCGGGTCTTGATAAATTCTTTTATTTTTTCTTTCACTATTTCCTCCTCCGCGATAAAACTAAGTACTAATACTTTCAGTATAAGATTATTTGCAGTTTTTGTAAATTGCAAATTCAGCAAATAATTATTGCAAATTCAAAACAATTTTAAGAAGTGGCGGTAACAAGAAAAAAAGACGCTGAAACGCGTCTTTTTCTATTAATTTTTATAAAGCGCGGATAGATTCCACGGGAGGTTTCTTCGCGGCAAAGTACACGGGCAGAATAGTAGCGAGAACCGCAACCACCACGGAAACTCCCAAAATCAGCAGTATTTCAATTATACCGTAATTCAGAACGGTGATGTTTATCGCTCCCGCAAAAACACCGTTAAGAACGAAACAAAGCACTCCGCCCACGATTGCGGATACAACGAAACAGATCATTGCTATTATAAAAGCTTCGGCAAAGAAAATTTTGAACACGTCCGTTCCTCTCGCACCGACCGCACGCAAAACGCCTATTTCTTTGCGTTTCGCCGAAATCGAGGCGGAGATGAAGTTGAAAAGCATCAGCGCGGACAGTACCGCCATTACCAAGCCGACTATAAGGAAAACAAGCGAAAGCAATTCTATCATTTCAATCGCCATACTAGCGCCGTCGTAAATCGAATTGCCGTACATTTTATATCTTACCGAATTGGCCTTGTCTTCGAGCATAAAATAAACGTCTGAGCTGAGCGAATCCGTTTTCGCTATAATGTAATTGTATCTCACATCGTCGGGGGCGACATAATCGGTTTTATACTCGGTCACCCATTCCGAATACCCTTCGGCAGGAGCGACGGCAAACGCCTTTGCAAACGCGGAAGAAATAATCGGTACGTCTCCGTTGTTTGACAAAACGTAGAAACCTTTGATTTTCAGCTCTCTTTCTTCATTGTTTCTGTTGCGCGCGTAGAGCGTTTCGGGCACTTTGCCCCTATCTTCATAACCGCTCTCCAACCAATCGGCGCAGTCGCGTTTTATGCAGTCGAGCACGAGCGCGATGTCTTCGGTATTCACTGCGTCCCCGAGTGCTTCTCCGTAATGTCCCGCCGCACGTGCCAGTCTTTCGTAAGCTTCCGCAAATTCTTTATTTAGTTCGCCGTACCGTATCCATATCGTATTGTCGGTCAACGAAGTTGTGTATTCTGACGCTGGGTCGGAAACTTTTTCTCCTTCGTCGTTTGTATAGTAACCGGTATGTTTGTTTGCAAAAATAACTTTTTGTTCTACATCGTTGTAAACCCATTGCGAACGGAAAACGTACCCGTCTTTTTTCGTCAGAGAAAGTTTTCCTTCCGCATTGATGTATATGCCGTAAACCTTGGTATCGTAACCCGTTTCGTGGTTCACCGCGGCGTTTCCTTCGGAATCTATATAGAAACCGTCGGCGTATTCGAATCCGTCTTTATACGCTAATGACAGCTCGCCCGTTTCCCTGTTGAAGTAAAAGTTTTCTCTCGTACCGTATCCTTCCGGAAGCACGGAACTCATACTTCCGTCGGAGAACGAGTAATAACCGTCGACCCTGCGCCAGTTTTCAAGCATGTTTTCGACTATCTCGGACGGGTCGTTCACGTTCACATAATACGTTCCCGCCCATACGTAATACCCCTCCGGAATCGAAAGGAATATAGCTCCGTCCGTTTCCGAATAATAATATTCGCCGTATTCTTGCGTCCAACCTTCTTTTTCCTCTAATGAATAATTTCCGTTGCCGTCGGTAAAATAAAACCCGCTGCGGACTTCGAGTATATTGCTGTCGTCTGGACGAACGCTTGTCAGATTTCCGTCCGTATCGGCGTAACAGTCTGTAATCTCGTACATACTGTATATATCTTCGTCTATTGCGCTCTGTCCGTTTTTGTGAATATATTTGCTTTCGCCGTATTCGAACAGTGCGTAATTCGGTTTTTCTTCAAAAGAAACGTTGCCTTCGTAATCGGTCCAGAATTGTTCCTGTTTAGTCCAGCCTGCGCGTTTATTATAAAAAACGTTTCCGTCCGAATCGTAAAATATCTCCATTAACTTCGACGATTCAAGCAGTGCATACGCCGGATTCGTAAGATATCGAAGTTCGACGTAAGCTTCGTCTTCTTCTATCGAAAATTTCGAATTGTCTGTTTTGCTGCCGTCAAGCGAATAAATATTGAACCTTTCCGAGTTGTTTTTGATTGTGTCTTCGGAATAATACGGAACACTGTCATATTCTTGTATAGGCTTATCGAACCAGTCGTCTTTCTGAACATTCAAACGTGCGCCGTAGAGATAGTGAGACTGGATAAAATCAGACGATTCGCCGTTGAACGCTGATTTATATTCATCATAAAATTTATCCGATACGAAAGCAATTGATTGGTATCCGTATTGAATTTCGTCCTCGCATTCGGTTTTTTTTGCTTGATAATCTTTCGACTGTTTATCTACCGTAGTACCCTTTAAAATATCTCCGTATTTTCCGAGATAATCTCCGACGTTGTAGATACCGACTATTTTAAGCGGTTTTTTGCCGTAAGCCTGATTTTCAAGAACGCCTATTTCTTTACCGATTAAATCCTCGGGAGCGGATATTTTTTCCGTTGAGGACGAACCTCTGAAACCTTTGTCTTTGAATTGATTGTATACATATTCGGAAACCGCGATTTCGTTCGCTTCCGCAGGGTATTTGCCCGCGACTTTTACAAAGCCGTTATCGGTCAAAAATTTTTCGCCGCAGTCCGAAAAACCGCAGAAAGCGGATGTCGGATACGTGACTTTCGTCCCGTCGTTCGCACTCCCAGACAAACTTCCGAGCCAGTTAGCGTATTCGTGATTTCCTCTGCCGTAAACGCCCGCGAATTTAATGTTCTTATTGTTCTTGTTCATTTCCGCAAGTTCTTTTAAACCGATACGGTCGGTTTCTTGCGATTCGTACGAATATTCGAGTTTACGGTTTCCGTCCGCATCGATTCTGTACTCATTGCGTTCGGCGGAATAAGTCTTTTCGAGAAGCGCCGTGGTATAGCCCGTTTTCTTTAACGCTTCGGAAATAGAAAATACGGAATTGTACATCATCATTGTGAGCAGCACTCCGAACAGCGTAAACGAAATTACGGAAATAAGTATCGTGAAAAACAACCGCACGGGTTTTGTTTTAAGTCCGCTCGCACCCATTTTGATTGCGTGACCAATCGGCAGGCGCGATTTGATAAACTTTGTCTGCGCGCCGTCGTAAGAATTTATTTTTATGCTTTCGGGCGCGGTGTCTTTGAAAAATTCGCGCGAACCGTCGTCCGTGATTCTGCAAGCGCGTTTGACTGCGGGAATATCGGACTCCGAAGACGAAATTATTACCTCTCCGTCCTTGCCTTTGAGCATATTGAAAATATTGTCGAATTCCGCTTTCGTGAGCTTGCTCACATCTTTTATGTGAACAGTGTCGCCGCCGACGGTGGCGACGTTAGAGCTTACGTCGGTAGGCTCTGCGTATGCCTTGGTGGTATCAGAAAGAATCTGACCGTCTTTGAGTTCTATAACTCTGTCGCCGTACTGTTCCGCAAATTCCCTGTCGTGAGAAACTATAATTACGAGTTTTTTTTCGGAAAGTTTTTTAAGCGTGTCGAGAACCTGCTTGCCCGTATTCGAGTCGAGCGCGCCCGTAGGCTCGTCCGCCATAATTATCTCGGGTTCCTTGATTAACGCCCTCGCAATTGCAACTCTCTGTTTCTGTCCGCCCGAAAGAGTGTTCGGTTTACGCTTACCCATACCGGCAAGGTCGACCTGTTCCAAAATTGCGTTGACAGCTTCTTTGTCGTTCTTCTTGCCTTGAAGTTGAAGAGCTAACGCAATATTCTGTTCGATATTGAACTCATTTAAAATATTGTATTCCTGAAATACAAAACCGACGAACGTATTTCGGTAACTGTCAAAGTCCGAGCCTGTAAAATCTTTACTGCTTTTGCCTTTGACGATTACTTCGCCGCTGTCCGGTTTATCGAGCCCGCCTGCGACGTTTAACAGCGTCGACTTGCCCGAACCGCTCCTGCCGAGCAGGAACACCATTCCCGTTTCGGGAAACTCGACCGTTACGCCGTCGAGCGCCCTGACTTCCGTTCCGCCTTTGGTTTTATAGACCTTGACGAGATTTTTTACCGATAACATCATATCCTCCTTTTATTATGCGGTATAAACTACGCATTTATTTTATACCAACTGTGTTTGATTTGTCAATCTGTCAACAAAAATTATGAGCCGTGTCATTAATCTCGGCTCATAAATAGATATCCGTATCAGTCTTATGCGTATTTTTACTCGTAACAAGGCGCGCCTGTCGCTTCCAGTTCGGGCAAAATATACTGTTCAGCCCATTGAATACGCGCTGCGGGAGTAAGATGAATTTTATCGCTTAAAAATAAATTCTCTTTAAAGCCCGTGTTTATATCATAAGTCATTGCTTCGGAATCTACAAACCTCATATAGTCCGTAGAATCGCAGTATTCTTTCAGCTGTCTGTTGATTTCTATTGTCATATCGAGGTATTCAGCTCTGCCGGGCAGTAAAATTCCCGCCATTACGATAAAAGTCGCGTCGGGCATTTGTTCGTGAAAATCCGAGAACATTTGTTTTTTATAGTCCATCGCTTCCTTTATTTTTTCTGCGTCTGTGGGTTT
The DNA here is from genome assembly GCA_910577875.1 of uncultured Christensenella sp. Lineage (GTDB taxonomy): Bacteria > Bacillota > Clostridia > Christensenellales > Borkfalkiaceae > Coproplasma. The sequence continues at coordinate 12,960 of CAJTNY010000008.1, read as the reverse complement.
ACTGCTCTGAATATAATCGTTGGAACCTGTCTGGAAAAATACGAACGAAGGATTGTACGGATACAAAAGATAGGGCGCGTACGCCACCAAATCTTTATCCGACGAACCGCCGAAAGCGTGGTTCTGTACTTTATACGGCATTAAATCTTCTTCCATAGCATCTTTCCAATACGCAAAGTTTGAAGCTCCGTAAAAAACAACTTCGTTGATACGTTCCGTACCGTATTTATCGATTATGCTGCGACCTTCTTGCAAAAAGTTAGACGCAAGCGTCTTGTCTTTTTCAAGTCCGTCCAATAAATCTTCTTTCGTGACTATTACAGTTATTCCGTATTCCGCGACGCTGCCCTGATAATTAACCGTAACGGGCAGCCCGTCAATAGCATAAAAGGAAGAAAATCCTTCAAATACGCACTCGTTTAAATCAACTTCGTAAGAAGTGCCGTCGCGCAAATTCGCAGTTACGACCAAACCGTTCGGGTCGAACTCTTCTCCGTAATAATACACGGTCTTTGCTTGGGTCGAATTAACCGAAATATTTTTAATCTTCGTTCCGTTGCTTCCGACACACCCTGCAATTGCCGATGCCGTAAATATCAAAAGCAATAAAGAACCGACGGACAAAACCGTCGATTTTTTTATTCTTTTCAAATTTTTATCACCTTATTTTTCATTTGTTCCACAGTATGCGCTATAAATAATTTGACTACATATGCGATCACTGTTTGTCGATTATATCGAGTATTTCCGAAATTCTCTCCAAATCGTCGCGCGAATAATAATCTATATAAATTCTGCCCTTTTTATCGCTTCCGATAAGGCTGACCTTGGTTCTGAAAGCAAACCTCATACGTTCTATAAGCTGTTTAAGCTCCACCGACGCGAGCGCGCGTTTCTTTTGCTTTTTCGCTTCGAGCAACTCGGGAGACATCGTGTGCGCCCTTACCTTTTTTTCAAGCTCTCTTACCGAAGTCTGACTCCTTACCGCATCGTTTGCAAACATTATCTGTTCTTCGGCGGGCAGTAAAACAATTGTTCTTGCATGTCCCGCCGAAAGCTTGCCTTCCGAAACGAGCGACATAACTTCGGGACAGAGATGCAAAAGTCTTAAAGTGTTTGCTATAGCGGGACGCGATTTGCCTATTCTCTCGGCGAGCTCGTCTTGCGTAAGCTTATAATCTATCATAAGCTGTTTCATTGCGGTAGCCGCTTCGATAGGATTAAGGTCTTCTCGCTGTAAGTTTTCTATAAGAGAGATTTCTTTGATTTCCCTGTCTGAATAGTTTCTTATAACTACGGGTATAGTGTTTTTCCCTGCAAGCTTACTCGCACGGAAACGCCGCTCGCCCGCGATAATCATATACGAACCGTCACCGTTGTCGTTTACGACTATCGGCATAATTACGCCGTGTTTCTTTATCGATTCGGCAAGCTCCCTCAATGCCTGCTCGTCGAAATTCTTTCTCGGCTGGTTGGGGTTTGCGGTAATCTTGTCAAGACTCATATCCTCGGCATTTTTCCGTTCTTCCTCCGTATACCCGAACGCGCTCTTGTGTTCGAACACTTGTTCGTATGCCGCACCGGTGTCTTTAAATAAATCTTCTAGTCCCTTGCCTAAACCTTTCGCCATATATCTCTTACCTCCTTACCGCAGACACCGCCCGCGGATAACGTATATAATTTGTATTGTTTGAATTGATATTACTTTTGTTTTGATAAAAATTCTTCCGTCAGCGCTTTGTAAGCTCGCGCACCGACACATTTCGGATCGTAAAGCATTACGGGCTTGCCGTGGCTCGGTGCTTCGGCAAGGCGAACATTTCTCGGAATTATTATCTCGTAAAGTTTCTTTTTGAAAAACTTCTTGATTTCCGCGGTAATCTGTTTGGAAATCAATGCTCTGCCGTCGTACATCGTAATGATTACTCCCTCTATCTGCAAATTAGGGTTAAGATGCTGTTTTACGAGTGCGATTGTGTTCATAAGCTGGCTGACTCCCTCCAAAGCGAAATATTCGGCTTGAAGCGGTATTATAACCGAATCGGAAGCAACCCACGCATTTATAGTCAAAAGCCCTAAAGAAGGCGGACAATCGATAAATATGTAATCGTATTCAGAACGTACTTTTTCGAGAGCATTCTTTAAAATTCGTTCGCGTTCGCGTTTATATACCAAATCCACCTCGGCTCCCGTCAAATCAACGTTCGCGGGCAGAATATCGAGCAGTTTTACCTGTGTAGGCAAAATATTCGCCGCCGCTCCGTCATCCTCTATTAGCACGTTATATACGGATTTTTTTAATGCGCTCTTTGAAAAACCAAGCGCAGTGGTCGCGTTCCCTTGCGAGTCAATATCGACGAGAAGCGTCTTTTTCCCGAACTCCGCACAATAAGCCGCCATATTCACGGCGGTAGTGGTTTTACCCACTCCGCCTTTCTTATTCGTAAATGCTATGATTTTTCCCATATTCTCCACCGATTTTTAAATTTTTTCAATTTGGTTTCACGTGGAACGTGTCAGCTTTCGTATTTCTTGAAGCGAGTATCGGCACGGTCGTTTTCGTGTTCGTCCATATAATTTAAAACTTCTTCGTAAGATTTGCCTTCCATAAGTAAATCGACTTCTTCCGTATAAATCGTTTCGCGTTCAATAAGAACTCTTGCCATATTATCTAGAATAGAGCGGTTCTCGGTGAGCAGTTTCAATGCTCTTTCGTGCTGCGTTGCAACTATATTTCGTACTTCTTCGTCAATCATTCTCGCAGTTTCTTCGGAATAGCTGTTATGGGTGGCCATATCTCTTCCCAAGAACATCGGCTGCGAATCGTCGCTGTAACATATCAGACCGAGCTTTTCGCTCATACCGAACTCCGTAACCATCGCTCTGGCAAATTTCGTCGCCTGTTTGATATCATTCGACGCACCCGAATCGATTTCTTTAATTACAATCTCCTCAGCCGCACGACCGCCGAGCCCCATACATATATCGTCAAGCATAAAGCTCTTGGAATAGAACATTCTGTCTGTTTCGGGTCTCATCATGGTAAAGCCGCCCGCAGCTCCGCGGGGAATTATAGTTACTTCGTGAACAGGGTCGCAATTCGTACAAAGTTTTGCAAGTATTGCGTGTCCTGCTTCATGGAACGCTGTAAGACGTTTATCCTGTTCGGTAATTACCTTGCTCTTTTTTGCGGGACCCATTGCAACCTTGTCGAACGCTTCATAAAGCTCAGCGTTACCAATAAACTTCTTATCTGCGCGTGCGGCAAGTATAGCCGCTTCGTTTAAAAGATTGGCAAGATCTGCACCGGAAAATCCTGCACTCAATCGTGCAACATTTCTTAAATTCACATCAGGCGAAAGCGGTTTGTTTCGCGCGTGTACTTTCAATATCTGCTCCCTGCCTTTAACGTCAGGAAGATTTACATAAACCTGCCTGTCAAATCTGCCGGGACGGGTCAATGCAGGGTCAAGAATATCCGCACGGTTAGTAGCTGCTATAACAATAACCCCCTCGCTCGCCTCGAAACCGTCCATCTGAACGAGAATCTGGTTAAGCGTCTGTTCGCGCTCATCGTTTCCTCCGCCGAGTCCCGCTCCGCGGTGTCTGCCGACAGCGTCGATTTCATCGACGAATATAATACAAGGCTGATTCTTTTTAGCCATCTCAAATAGGTCGCGCACACGCGAAGCGCCGACGCCGACGTACATTTCGACGAAATCGGAACCCGAAACCGAGAAGAACGGTACTCCCGCTTCACCCGCCACAGCTTTGGCAAACAGCGTCTTACCTGTTCCCGGAGGGCCGACTAAAAGCACGCCTTTCGGAATACGCGCCCCCAAGTCAGAGAATTTTCTAGGCTGGCGCAGGAACTCGACTATTTCGGCAAGCTCGACTTTTTCTTCTTCCGCGCCAGCCACGTCGTCAAAGCGCACCTTGATATTTGTAGACACGCGGGCTTTCGTCTTGGCGAAGCTCATTACTTTTCCTGCTCCGCCCATTGACGAGCGTATAATAAGGAAAAATACGACGCATACGATGACTAGCATCAGAACAGAAAACGCTGTCGAAACCCAGCTTCCCGCATTCGGGTCAGACGGGTCAAATACTACCCCAAGCGCTTCCCATTTATTAAATGTAGTGGAATCCCATATTTCGCTGCCGTATGCTGACGGTCCATAGCAGAAGAAAGCGCGTATTTTTTTACCGTTTGCGCCGTCGATATATCCGGAATATTCGTATCCGCTTATGGATATTTTAGTGATTACGGGAAGACTTTCGCCGGCTTTTTGCGTTACTTTGCCGTTATCGTCCTTAATCTCTACTGTAACGATTTTACCATCCTTTACGGTATACCCTTCGATTTTAACGTCCGTTACCACATCGCTTGCAGGGTCGAAATCTTCGGAATCTCTGTCTGGAAGATAATAATTTCCTTCCTCGTCTTGTTTCAAAATTAGTTTATTAATTTTATCGCCGTCTACATAATATCGCGCGTTTTCAACGTATTGTTTAAACTGCGTTCGGTCAATCTTTTTCGCGCCGCCATTCATTAGCTGGGTAGCGACTACAACCGCCACGGAAACCAAAAGCACGGCGATAATGACCCAAGATATAATTCTGCCTTTTTTGCTCAAAATAAATCTCCTTGTTAAATTATCTTAGCTATTTTATCATATAATATCGGGGTTTTCAAGTATTTGAATTAAAAAAATCAATATATCACTTAATTTTTATATGTTTTTCACTCGGCAATATACATATTTTTTGATTGAATTTTTATATTTTATTATATAATTTTCTCTGCGCTATAATATATTTATTTAAAAAAATGTTTAACGTGGAACATTCAACCAAATTTTTATACTTTTTTATTGTTTCACGTGAAACGTATAGTGCTTATTTTTGCCATTTTTCTTGAATTGTGGATAATTTTTACTGTTTTTGTGTTTTATATATAATTTACCCTTTACATAATGAAAACAACCTTGAATTATTTCCCGTATATTATATATTTTGTGTAATAAATAAGTTAAAATGCCTGAAATTAAAGTATTTACTGTTCAATTAGCTGTTTAATTGTGGAAATTTGGTGGATAAAATTTTTGATAATAATTTAAAATCATAATTTACATTAATTTAATTAACAATTTTTTGAAAAATATTATATTTTAATAAAAACAGGTCAATAACCTTCGAGAGGTTAAATTATGGACTATTCGTTTAATTTATATAATTCGCTTGCGTCTAACGGCGTATGTCTTGCACTTAAAAAAGTAGTTCCTTCCGATAAAGGCGCACCCGTAATTCTTTGTATTGGAAGCGACCTGTCTGTCGGAGACAGTTTGGGACCGGTAACCGGAACTAAACTTAAACAAATGCTTGCAGGGCTTAACTGTTATGTTTACGGAACTCTATCCAAACCGATTACGGCTCACGAAGTCAAATATATGAACGATTTTTTAAAAAGCACTCATCCCGATAGTCCTATAATCGCCGTAGATGCAGCCGTCGGGCTTGCGGGAGATATAGGTCTGATAAAAGTCGCTCACCGCGGACTTAAACCTGGGAGCGGAGCAAATAAAAAACTTGCCAAAGTGGGAGACGTTTCAATTATGGGCATAATAGCGGAGCAGTCCGTATTCAATTACTCGCTTTTTTCGGCAACGAGATTAAACGTAATTTATAAAATGTCGGAAATAATAGCGGAAGGAATTACTTCTTTTATTTTAGACTATATTCAGAATACAGGAATAAAAGAAGCTTACGCGTCCGCATTTAAAAACTTTCTTTAATTCGCGCGCCTGCCTTACATTGAGACGCAGTTTTGTGTTTGCGCTTTATCGAAAATTATAGCGCAAACACAAATTTTATCTGACATAATAACTTAAAATAATACAAAATCGGGTGAATTGATTCACCCGATTTATTTTATGATAATATTAAAAATAAATTTAATTGATTATAACGGTTTTTTTCTTTCCAATCCTCGCCCGCGCGGATAAATCAAAGGTGTAGACTTAACCTTTTTTATATTTACCAATGTTCTTTTTCCGCAGTTTTCCGGCAAATCATAAGTTAAAACTTGTGAAATCTCGCCGCCAAGAATTTTGACGGCACGTTCGGCTTCCTTAATTTCATCATAACAGTCTCCTTTATAAGCTATAAACGAACCGCCGACTTTCACGAAAGGCATACAGTATTCGGCAAGAGTATTGAGTCTTGCAACCGCTCTGGCGCAGGAAATATCGAACTTTTCTCGTAAATTTTTATCTCTTGCGCCGTCTTCGGCTCTTATATTTAAAACCTGTACACAATTTAAGCCGAGTTTGTCAACAACTTGTTTAAGATATGTGCATTTTTTACCCGTACTTTCAATTAAATCAAAGATTAAATCTTCTCTTATTATTTTAAGCGGAATAGAAGGAAATCCGCCGCCGGAACCTATTTCTACAACATGCGCCCCATTAGGAAAAAGGAATTCCCCTGCAATGCTGTCGAAAAAATGTTTATAAAAAACTCCTTTATCGTCGCATACGGAGGTTAGATTACATATTTTGTTTTGCTCTAACAGAATTTTTTTAAACTCGCCGAACCTTTCCGAAAATTCGAAATTTATCAAATATAAATACTTTTCAACGTCCATACCGGGATTATAACATATTTTTTTATCAACCGCAATAAAATTCCACAATTCACAATTTTCGGTTAATAACCGTTTTTACGACTGTTCTTTATCGTTTTAACCCTTCAATTTATTTTACTTCCATTAAAAATCTTCCACACTTCCACAAACCTTAAACATTGATATTAACAATAAATTTAACGTTTTTCCACAGTTTATTAATCTCAATTTTGTTGCATTTTAGCGCGTTTTTTGTTATTATAATAATGTATTATATAAAAAGCGGAAAGATATTCACAATTCCACCGCCTATAATACTAATTTTAATATAATAATTTATAATAAAATATAAAATAACTATCTTTTAAGGAAAAGCAAAATGAAATGCGTTTGTGAAGGTATCGATTTATCCGATGCGGTATTAAAAGTCGTAAAAGCTTGTGCAACGAAAACTGTTACTCCCGTTTTGGAATGTATTAAAATTTCGGCAAAAAACGATAAACTTATTTTAACGGCTGCCGACGGAGAAATTTCTATACAGAAAACAATTAAAGCTGAGGTTTACGAAGAAGGAGAAGTTTGCGTTCCCGGAAGATATTTTTCAGATTTTATCAAAAAGCTCGAAGGAGTTCAGATAACTCTTTCTGCGGAAGATAAAAAAATGAAAATCATTTATGCTGACAGTCAGACAGATATGCAAGTACTGCCAGCTGACGAGTTTCCTAAAATAGACTTGGATATAAACGAGAATAGTTTCACTCTTAAAACGGAGGATTTGAAAAAATTCATTTCCGCAACTTCTTTTTGTTGCGCCGCCGATGATTCAAGACCCATTTTAAAAGGATGTCAGTTCATTATCAGAGGTTTCGATATTTGCGTGACGTCTCTCGACGGTTTCAGACTAGCAACCGTATCGGGAAAAGTCATTGCGTCGACGGGAGATATGGAAATAGTATGTCCTGCGCGAACACTTAATGAAATAGAAAAAATGATACCTGACGGAGAAGGAGAAACACAGATTTTCGTTCAGCGCGGAATGATTTTGGTTTCTTCGGAAAATACGGTTTTAACTTCGAGGTTATATAACGGAGATTTTATAAAGAAAGAAAACATTATACCCAAAGATTTTACGACCGTAGTAAAAGTTGATAAGGCAAGCTTAAAAGCAAGTATAGAAAGAGCGGCAATTTTAGTAAGAAGCGATAAAAACAGTCTTATAATATTCGATATTAACGGAGATACCATAGAAATTTCGTCTAATTCCGAAATAGGCAACGTTCAGGAACCGGTTAAAGCTGAAATTGAAGGTAAAGACGTCAGAATCGCTATGAACTCTAAGTTTATAATCGATGCGGTATCGGCATTGAGCGAAGAGAAAATAATTCTGTCATTCAACAGTCAGATACAGCCGTTTATATGCGAAAACGAGAAGGAAAAGAACAGGCTCTATTTAATTCTTCCCGTGCGCACGAGCAATGCGGTTTAAATTCAATAATTATTAATTGTAGGTCAGATAAAAAAATGCTTGACAGACATTTTGCGTTAATGTATTTTAATTAAGATAACAATCAAAAAAAGGAATATAAATTTATGAAAAGAACTTACCAACCTAAAAAGAGACAGAGAAGCAAGGTTCACGGATTCAGAAAAAGAATGGCTTCCAAAGCAGGCAGAAACGTATTGAAACGCAGAAGAAATAAAGGCAGAAAAAAGCTTTCCGCATAAAAAAGCGTGAAATATTTAAAAATTAAAAAAAATACGGACTTTCAAAAGCTTTTTAACAGGGGAAAAAGAGTATTTTCCCCCTGTATTACTTTATTATATTTTCCGTCGAAAAGACTGTCGATGGGAATAGCGGTTTCAAAAAAACACGGTAAAGCCGTAAAGAGAAACAGAATTAAAAGACTCGTGCGCGAATCTTTTTCAAAGACGTGCGGAAATCTCGAAAGAAATTACAGTATTATAGTGCTTCCGCGGGTTGCGGAAGAATATTCGTTCGCATCTTTCGAGAAAAGTTTTTTATCATGTTTTAAGAAGGTAAACGAATGCGAAAAAAACTGAGAAAGTTTTTTAAGTTTTTGCGGCGAAATATTTTTAAACCAGTAATCAAAATTGTGTTAATGAGATTGATTATAGTTTATCAGAAGCACTTTTCGAAACATACCTGTCTGTACAGTCCGACCTGTTCGGAGTATATGCTCCGTTCCATAAACAACCACGGCGTAATTTTGGGAATTTTAAAAGGCTGTTGGCGGCTTATGAGGTGCAATCCTTTTTCAAAGGGTGGTTACGACCCCGTATCGGAAAATTATTTCAAACTTAAATGGGTTATATAAATGTCTTTTAACATACTTGACGTATCGACCAATTTTATCGATTTTGCGGTAGAAAAAATCGGTATGATAGACCTTAACTGGATAGGTAAAATCGTCCAATGGCTTATTAACGGCGTAGGCATAGTCGGCTTAGGCGTTATTTTGTTTACGCTAATTCTCAAAACGGTTGTTCTTCCTTTGGATGTTTATTCGCGCATCAAGATGAAAAAGCAGTCACTTGTAATGAAGAGTATGCGTCCCGAGATGGAAAAACTTCAACAGCAGTACGCAAACGACAAGAATATGTACAGCCAAAAAGTAATGGAGTTGCAGAAGCAGAACGGAATTTCGATGTTCGGCGCATGTCTGCCTATGATAATTACTCTCGTCATATTTATGGTTGTGTTCGGCGCATTTTCGACATATTCGCAGTACGCAAACCTTTCCACTTATAACAATATGGTCGGAAAATATAACGAGAGCGTACAAGCTTACATTTTAATTGACATAGACGGAAACAAAGTTAACGAGAACGGATTTTTAATAGCGAAAAGAGACGAATCCATAAACGAAACAGCATACCGCGTTGATTTCGAAGCTTTTAAGAAAGTCTATAACGTTTCCGAAGATTTCGACAATAAAACGGAATCAGAAAAAATGGTTATAGTAAGGAATTTCGTAAAAGAGAACGGCAGAAGAGCCGCAGCAAAATATTATAGAGATAACAGAGATAATTTTCTCTGGGTAAAAAACGTCTGGTATCCCGATTCGCCTTTTAACAAAGAGGTTCCAGATTTCGGTAAGTTCAGTTCTTCTATTTCCCGCGCTATGGGGTCGGGAGTCGATTATTCATACGAAGAATCTTATGACGAAGTTACGTACTATCTCAGGAACGCAGACCCTGAAAACCCTGTTAAAACTCTTGAAGGCAAAAAGGCAAACGGATATTTTATTCTTATTTTGCTGGCGATAGGATTAATGTTCCTGCAACAGTTTATTTCTATGCGTTCTCAAAAAGACGCAAACGAATTGACTACGGTTGACGGTTCGGGAGCGAAACAAAATAAATGGATGCTTATTATGATGCCGATAATTTACGGCGTATTCTCGTTCTTTTACAGCGCGGCATTCTCGATTTATATGATAACTAACACAATTTACGGTTTAATTACCACGGTTATAATAAATAAAGCTATGGATGTAAGCTTCGCGAAACAGGAAGCGAACGGCGGGTATAACGCAAAGCGTAAATTAAAAAATCAGAATAACAGAAAGAGGTTAAAGTAATGGAAGAGATGAACGTATTTACCGGTAAAACGGTAGACGAAGCTATCGACGCGGGCCTTGCCATGCTCGGAATTACGCGCGAAGAAGCTGAAATTGTCGTATTGGAAGAGGGAAAGAAAAAACTTTTCGGTTCGGTAAAAGCAAAAGTAAAGGTTGAAAAAAGAGCTTCCGACGCAAAGCGCGCGGCAGACTTCATTGACGGACTTATGGAAATTCTCAAACTCTCCGCAGTAAGCGAAATTCAGGAGTCAGGGGATAATATAGTAATAGATATTAAGACGACCGATTCGGCAAAAGTAATAGGAAAGAGGGGCGACGTACTCGACGCAATTCAGTGTATTGCGGGAGCGGTTGCGAATATCGGAAGAAACGAATATAAAAAGGTAGTTGTCGATTGCGAGAATTACCGTTCTCAGCGCGAAGAAACGCTCAAAGAACTTGCGGAAAAACTTGCTAAAAAAGCGGTTGAAAAGGGCAGAAAAATGACTCTCGAACCTATGAACCCTTATGAAAGGCGCATCATCCACTCCGCACTTGCGAACAATACGGAAGTTAAGACTGTGTCGGAAGGCAAAGAACCGAACAGATACATTGCGGTTATACCCAACAACGCAAAGCCTTACGATAAAGGAATAAGATACGGCGAAAAGAAGCCGTTCGGCGCAAGGAACGACAACAGGCGCAGAGAAGTCCGCGGTGAAAAAAACTTCGACAGACGCGCAGGCAGAGGCGGTCGTCCTACGGGCGGTAACGGCGGAGCCAAACGCGGTAAGAAAGAAATTTATTTCGGCACTTTCCTCGGCAACAGCGGTGCAAAAGAAGAATAAAAAATAAAATCGTAAATATAACAGCGCGTGAGCTTCAAAAAAGCGAACGCGTTGTATTTTTACTAAAAATATAAACAAATGTTTAATAAATAAAAAAAGGGGTGATAAAATAGTTGCCGAAAGCAAATTTGGAGGAAAATATGAATAAAAAAACAGAGAATAAAATCGTCGGAGACAGAGTAAAAATGCGTATACTTCCGAACGGAAGCAAAGTAAGCTATTCGTACGACGAAAGCGGAAGAGTAACGGGAATAACGCAGAGCACGGAGAGCGGCGAGGGGAACAGTACGAGTATAAAGTATACGTTGGGCTTGCCGACGCGCTTGACAAGCGGAAATAACGTGGTATACTATGAGTACGATTATAAACGCAGATTAAAGAAAGTAAGAGTCAACGGCACGGAAACGACGTACGCATACGACGATAGGGACGACAAAACAACGGTAACGTTTGCGGGTACGGAATATAAAACGTATAAAGATGAAGACGGCAACGTAATAAGAACGGAAATCGACGGTAACGTACAGACGGAATACGTATACGAAGACGGACTGTTAAAGAGGTTTGAAGATAAAGTAACGGGAGAAATCTCGAATTACGAATATAACACAAATAAGACAGTTTCGAAGATAAGCAACGCGGAACTAACGGAAAGTTATAAATATAACGACCGAAACGAAATCATAAGCAAAACTTATGGCGGAGCAATAACGCAGGAATACGGCTATACATACAAGAATAACGCGGCGAGAGAAATAGAATATATAGAAATGCCGAACGGAATAAAGAGTTATCCTTTGAAAGACTTGAATGGCAGAAATACGGGAAAAGAACTCAAAGACGTTAACGGCAACAGGGTCTACGGCGAGTATATAAGTTACGTAAAAGTGGGTGACCACGCGACGAATATGCCGAGCGCGGTATGGTACGCGAACGGAACCGCAATTAAGGAAAATATAAAGTATAAGTACGATTCGTGCGGAAATATCACGGAGATAAGTGAAAACGGAAAACTGACGGCAAGGTATGAGTACGACGGTTTAAACAGACTCGTAAGGGAAGATAACAAAAAGTTCGGCAAGACGTGGGTATATACGTACGACAACTGCGGAAATATAACGTGCAAGCGGGAGTTTGTATTTACGCTGAGGGGTGGGGAACAACTCGAAGAACTCGAGAGCACGGATAGAAATTATAGGTATGATGGAGATAAATTACAGGAATATAACGAAGAAATAATCTCTTACGAAACGTACGGCACACCCATAAAATATAAGGGAGAAACGCTTGAATGGGAGTACGGCAAGAGACTGAAAAAGTACGGAGAAAAGACGTTCGGATACGACGGACTCGGCAGAAGAATAAGTAAAGGCGAAACAACTTTTACTTACGATAATGAAGGAAGACTGATAAAGCAGAGTAACGGAATAGAGTTCGTATACGACGTAAACGGAATAGCGGGAATAAAGTATAACGGAACGGAATATATCTACCGAAAGAACGCGCAGGGCGACATAACGCATATACTCGATATGAACGGAAACGTAGTAGCGGAGTACGCATACGACGCTTGGGGAAATTGCACGATAGTAAAGGACACTGCGGGAATAGCTGAAGTCAACCCTTACAGATACCGCGGATATTACTATGACGTAGAAACTGGATTATATTATTTAAAAACCCGATACTACGACCCCGAAGTCGGCAGATTTATCTCGCAGGACGACGTAAGTTACCTCGACCCTAATAGCATAAACGGACTTAACCTGTATGCTTATTGCGGGAATAACCCTGTAATGTTTACGGACCCGAACGGGACTACCAAATGGTGGGAGTGGCTTATAGCGGGCATTATCGCTGTGGGTTTGATAGCGGGAGCTATAGCTGCAACAGTATTGACGGGAGG
>CAJTNY010000007.1 GCA_910577875.1 uncultured Christensenella sp. | reverse complement strand
CGCTTAACCGAGTCGCCGCTTTTTTATTAATGCTTTTATCGTAAAACGATAAAAGCATTAATTAACAAACGATATATATGCAGTTAAACTTGAATTGAAGGTGAAGTAATGAAAAAATTGCTTAATTTGATTCTTGCATTAATGACAGGCATTATTCCCATTTTCTGCTCTTCGTGCAGTATAATTTTCGGAGAAAAAAAACAAAGGTATCAACCAGACACAGCAGCGTAGTATTCGATTTTAATGAGTTATGGGAAATGGAATTTCCCGAGGGGTCCTCCCCCGTCTTTATTTATACCAAGCTTTCGGAACAGGTCGGGATTACCATTGCTAATATTTCAAATCTTAAAACAGGTAAAGCGCGGGGCATAAGGTTTGAAACTCCGGATAAAATCTGTAAAGTTTTAGAGTGCCAACCCGCGGATATTTTAGAATACAGGGAAGATTAAAATACTGACGCCGCGCCGTTTAGTATTTATTTTTTTACGTCGGGTACGAGTGCATTGCCCGAACCCGCAAGCGTGGCTTGCAGATAAGTATCCGGAATTTTACCAGTTATAACGCTTTCGCATATGAGCACTTCAATAGTCGAGGCAAGATTGGTTGACTTTGAAGGCATAATAATGGAAATATCAGATACGATTTCGAGATACAGAGAATGCAGAGTCTGGTTTATGCCTGCTTCTAAAAACTTCGAAACGAAACGACATTCCACGTTGCTTATCGGGATTATCTTTATATTAATCTTTTGTCCGAAACCGGCTAAGGCTTCTATACCCGTGAGCGCGCCTATCGGAACCATTATCCCCTCCGCGCTCATTTTATTCAGATTTTCCTGCGAAAGATATGCCGTATCTCGCGCTATTCTGTTTATTTTAAGACTGTCGGTAGTAATTGACGTAACGCCGCCGCCCTCATCGCGCTCGATAGTTATTAAATCTTCGTATCTCAAAGCATCGTTTAAAGTGTAATAAATAGCGTCGTTGACGGCGACGGTCGTAATAGAACGAATCGTTGCCTCGCTTATCGAAATAAGCACACGCGTGACATTGCGCTGAAAATAAATGAGCGTGGCAACCGCAAATAGACAAATAAACACGATTAAAATTTTGAAACGTTTAAATTTTCTGTTTTTTGCCGCCATACAATATTGTATTGTACGCGAGCACGGTTTATTAACCGTTCGTTTATTAATTATTAAGGCAGGCAAGCTCAAAGCTTGCCTGCCGACTATTATTAATTACGTTTCGTTCTCGATTTGAAAATAAGAGCCATAATGAAAGCGAACACAACTGCCGCAGTTACGCCGGCGCTCGCCGCAGAGAGCGCGCCAGTTACGGCGTAGAAAAAACCTTTCTCCGCGCCCTTCATCGCGCCGCTTGCCAGAAGATATCCGAAGCCCGAAATGGGAACGGTTGCACCTGCGCCTGCGAATTCGACTAACGGCTGATACACCCCTATCGCCGTAAGAACTACTCCCGCAAGCATAAAATACACAAGAATTTTGCCCGCCGTCAAATCGGTAAAATTTATTATAATCTGCGCTATCAGACAGATACTGCCTCCGACGGCAAAAGCCTTTACGAACGCTAAAAATATTTCCAACATTTCCTGTCCCATAATCAATACTCCAATTCCACAGCGTGACTTATACAAGGTATACTTTCGCCTTGCCCGGAAGATACGGTTGACAACAGCGCGCCGGTCGCCGCAAACAGTATACGCTTATAAAGTCCCGAGCTCATTTTCGTTAAAACGTAAGAATTAAGCACTACAGCGGAACAGCCTGCTCCGCTACCGCCCTGAAACTCGCTTTCGATAACATTATAAATTATCTCGCCGCAGTCGACGTGACGGGCAGATATATCGAAACCCTTTTCCCAAGTTAAATCTTTTACTATACGGCTTCCGAGCGCACCCAAATCTCCCGTTAAAATCATATCGTAATCGGTCGGCTGTGTTCCCGTGTCTTTAAGATGCTGGATAATTGTTGCCGCCGCGGCGGGCGCCATCGCCGCACCCATATTGTTTACGTCAGTTACGCCGTAGTCGCAGACCCTGCCCATAGTGGCACTGGTTATCTTCATACCCTCGCCCACGGCGGAGATGACGCAACCACCCGCGCCCGTCACGGTCCACTGCGACTGCGGAGGACGCGTACAGCCTAATTCCAAAGGATAACGGTATTGTCTTTCCGCGGAAGCGAAATGCGAACCCGTAGCGGCAACGGCGCGTTTTACATAACCTGCATCGACCATCATTGCGCCAAGCATCATACTTTCGCTCATAGTCGAACACGCGTTATATACACCGAGAAACGGGAAATTGAATTTTCTTGCGGCAAACGATGCGGAAATTATCTGGTTAAGCAGGTCGCCCGATAGCAGCACATCAATGTCGTCCTCCTTATAACCGCCCTTTTCTATTGCAAGCGCAATTGTGTTAGCGAGCATTTTGCATTCGGCTTTTTCATAAGTAGTTTCGCCGTACATATCGTCGTCGAGCGTTACATCGGCAAATCCGCCTATTACGCCTATTTTTTCCTTCGAGCCGCATATTGCCGCATATGACGTTATGTGCGGAGAATTTTTAAAAAAAATCGTATTACCTTTCTTCATTAAATTTTTCATTATATAAAGTAATAAACAAGACCTACGAGTACGCCCGAAAAAACTCCGAATACGATTATCGCGCCGGCGACGGTAAACATCTTCGCAGCCATACCGTAAATCCACCCCTCCGTTTTAAATTCGATTGCCGGTGACGTAACGCTGTTTGCGAAACCCGTAATCGGAACTATCGAGCCTGCGCCCGCGTATCTGCCTATTCTGTCGTATACTCCCAAGCCCGTTAAAAAACAACCGAGAAATATCAATATTACCGACGTCGCGCCTGCGAGTTCGTCGCCCGAGAGCCCCGCATATTCGAGCATAAATCTTATAAACTGACCTATGCAACAGATAAGTCCGCCCACACCGAATGCCGCCGCGCAATTTTTAAAGTGCTTAGTCGGCGGGTCCTGTGTCTTTACATAGTTAAGATAATTTTCGTTTACATTGCCCTTAACTTTTCCTGTCATTTTTTATTCCCCCGTCGGCTTTGCCGCTTTTTATAAAACTTTCGCGCTCGTCGCGGCGCGATAAATCGAATTCCTTTCTCATTGTCTGTACGTCCTTTCGTTAAAATACAATGTTACTTTTTCGGGCATAACGTGAGCCGCTATGCGGTATGCGGAATTTTTAAAACCGCACGCCTTTACCACCGGAGGCTTGTCCGAAATAAGAAGCCCGTAAATATCTTCCGCTACTACCGCGGGAGACATGCCGCCTTGCTCCATTCTCGCAAGCGCCGAAACCGCACGGCTTACACTCTGCGCGTAAGCTTTGTTCTCATCGTCAGTGTAGACTTTTCTTTTGAAAGTAAAGCCAGTTGCAGTACCGCCCGGAAGCAACGCGCTCACTTTTATGTTATAGGGTTTAAGTTCGCAGTACGCTTCCCTTGCAAGCATTTCCAAAGCGGCTTTGGAAGCAGAATAAAACGAGTCGTAAATTATAGGCAAATCACCTCCTATCGAACCGACGAGAATTATTCTGCCTCCTCCCGATTTCATAAAAGGTATCACCGCCTGAACGGCTTTAAGCGCGCCGAAGAAATTCACGTCGAAAAGATAACGGTAATCGCTTTCTTTTGCGTGTTCTATCGGCGCGGCCATCGAACAGCCCGCGCAGTATACAAGCGCGTCTATACGACTATGCTCGCCTATGTTTTTTATAGCGTCTGTAAAAGTACTGCCCGCAACGACGTCGGCAATTACATTATTTACTTTGTCTATTTTACAGGGAGTACGCGATATATTGACGACGTTCCAGCTTTTGCGCGCAAGCCTTGCGCAGGTTTCGCAACCGATACCCGAACTTCCGCCTACAATGACTGCGGTTTTATTGTATTTTTCCATATTCCTATATTGCGGAAAAAATGAAAATTTTATGCAAAATCATCCAAAAGCTATATCAAGAATCATCATCAGCGCGAAACCCGATATTACGCCTATCGTGGCTTTTATTTTACCCTGCGAAAAAGATTCGGGTATAAGTTCGGAACATACGACCGCAATCATTGCGCCCGCCGAAAACGACAGCGCCCACGGAAGAATTCCGCTTGCGAAAGTGACCGTTAGCGCGCCTATAACCCCAGCGACTATTTCAACCGCACCAGAAAGCTGTCCTATAAAAAAACTTTTAAACCTGCCCATACCGTTTGCGCGGAGCGGAAACGCGACGCACATTCCTTCGGGAAAATTCTGTATGCCGATTCCGACGGCAAGCATTATAGCGGCGACTCCCGCCATACCGTTGCCTGCGGCAAGCGCGCCGAACGCAACGCCGATTGCCATTCCCTCGGGTATGTTATGAATAGTGACGGCAATGCACATTACAGCACAGCTGCGCTTTTTTGCATTGTCCGAAAACAGATGGAGTTTGCCTGTGATTATATCGGTGATTATAATCAGCAATCCACCGAGTACAAAACCGCACGTAAGTATCAGAAACGAAAATTTTTCGGCTGTTTCCAAAGCCGGCATAAGCAGCGAGAAAAAGGTCGAAGCAAGCATTATGCCTGCCGCACTGCTCATCATAAACGAAAATGCGGTTTTACCTACGCTTTTACAAAAAAAGACAGGCAGAGCGCCCAACGCCGTCATTATCCAAGTAAACGACGTAGCCAATAGCGTTTGCTGCCAGCCTGATAAGTTATAAAACCATTCCACTAAAATTTCTCCTATGTACCAACCTTAAATAATTGTAATTTTAAAATTACAGTTACTACATATTATGAAATTTTAACGTTAAACTGTTAAAAAAGGAGAGGTTAATTATCCTCTCCTTTTTCTTCCTGTTTTTCTTCTTTATTTTTTCGGAATTTCGATACAAGCCAGTTTTCGAATCTGTCCTGATATTTTAACGATAATAGCACAAGAACAACACACACGGCAAAAATCGCTATCCATACCGGAATTCCCCAGCCGCTGAAAGGAATTACAGTTCCACTTCCGAGATAGCAATACGCCGCTATAACCAACGGACGGACGACAATAAGCGTAATCAGGAAAAACAGAAAATTCATAGAAGCCATTCCAGCTATCATACACAGAATATCATCGGGAAAAAACGGCAGTATCTGCATAAGCAAAAATATAACTTTTCCCTTTTTGCCGATTACTTTCGAATACTTTTCGACCGATTTTTCTCCGGCTATCCAAACCACTACTCTTTTACCGAAAAATCTGCCTATTGCGTAAGCGGTAACAGAACCCATGATAACGCCGAGCGACGCTAAAAAAGTTGCGGTAAGCGGTCCCCATATAAGACTTCCCGGAATATAACAGACCGCCGCGGGAACAGGCAGTATTACCACCTGCAAAATTTGGAAAATAACGTACATTACCATTCCCCAGCCGCCGGTGTTTTTTATCAGCTCCGCAAGCTTTTGTATTTTCTCTTCGTCTGTCTTATAATCGTTAAGATTTGCGAACCTGCTCACAAGCGCAATCGAAGCCGTAACCGCGAAAGCACAGCAAACGAGCACGAAACCGCTTTTAAACAGCGCGTCCTTTTTGAGTGCAAAAGTTACCGTTCCGAAAATCAAACCGACTCCCGCTATGGAGTAACATATAATTTTAACGGGCACGCTCCAACCGTTCATAAAAAATACCGTCGAAAGTATTATCAAAACGCACATAATAACGTTTACGGCAAACAGAGCGATTTTAAAGCGAAATTTCATTTTACAAAATCAATACGTCTTTACGGCATTATTTTTATAGGTTGTAAACCGTATTTCATAACCGTTGGTTTCCTGCGGTTCGCTTTCGTAAACAAGTTCGAAGGCGGAGTTTTTATCGAGGTTTTCAAAAAACGTATCCGCTCCTCCGACGGCGTTTACCTTCGTTACGAGCACTTCACTGCAATAGGGCAGTAGCGTTTTATACATCATTGCCCCGCCGATTACGAAAACTCTGTCGGGTTCGTATTTTTTTATCTCTTCGAAAAGAGAGTGGAGAGATTTTACGATTATACAATCGTTCCTTTCTTCGCCGTCGGGATAAAGAACTATGTTCGTACGATTTTTAAGCGGTGCGCCGTTAGGGAACGACTTTAAAGTATTCGAACCCATTACGACGACGTTCCCCGTTGTCGTTTCGCGGAAAAATTTCATATCGGCAGGTATGGAAAACATTAACGAATTGTTTTTACCTATACCCCATTCTCTGTCCGCGTGTAAAATTGCTTTCATAAAACTCCTGTTATTCCGCCACGGGAATATCGTATTTTTTATTGTTGTATTTATATTCTTCAAGTTTGAAACTGTCGACCGTGAAATCATAAAAGTTTTTAATGCTCTTATCGATTTCGAGTTTCGGCGCGGGCAGAACGGGCATTTTCAATATCTCTTCCACTATGGGAACGTGTCTGTCGTAAATATGCGCGTCGGCAATTACATGGACGAGTTCGCCCGCTTTCAAACCCGAAACCTGCGCGAACATTATCAAAAGCACCGCGTACTGGACGACGTTCCAATTATTCGCCGTAAGCATATCGTTCGAACGCTGGTTTAAAATTCCGTTCAGCGTATCCCCCGAAACATTAAAAGTCATAGAATAAGCGCAAGGGTATAAATTCATTTCGTGAAGGTCGGCAAAATTATAAATGTTGGTCATAATTCTACGGCTTGCGGTATTGTTTTTCAGGTCGAAAAGCACCCTGTCTACCTGATCGAAGTCACCCTCTTTATACTTGTGCTTTACGCCGAGCTGATAACCGTAAGCCTTGCCGATAGAACCGTTTGCGTCCGCCCACTGGTTCCATATTTTAGAATTGAGGTCCTTTATATTATTGCTCTTTTTTTGCCATATCCATAAAAGCTCGTCTATGCACGACTTGAAAAAAGTGCGCCTTACTGTGAGTATCGGAAACTCTTCCTGCAAATTGTACCTATTTACTATTCCGAACTTTTTAACGGTATGCGCGGGAGTACCGTCGCTCCATTTAGGACGAACATCAAGTTCGGTGTCCCAAACTCCGTTATCCAAAATATCGCGCATATTCGAAATAAAAATTTCATCCGCTCTGCTCATTTTTGCTCCTTTTTAAATTGACTGCGAAAAATTTCCGCAGTCAATAAATTTATTTACCTAAAACCATAAGGAAATCGTCTGAAAAATAGCCGTTTCCTATGTCTGTTTTTACGTTTTCGAGAATTTTAAAACCGCAATGTTTATAAATATTGATTGCGTGAACGTTGTCGCGCTTCACCGTAAGATACAAAGGTCTTGCCAAACTCACAAAAATTTTGGAAGCAAACCTCTTTCCCCGCGCAAATTTCTTTATGTAAAGTTTTGAAAGATATGTGCCTTCACACAAATCCCCTCGGTAATTTTTTGCGGGGCAATAAGAATAAAACCCCACCGCTTCGCCGTTCAAATACAGAATTTTAAAAGTATAACCGTTCTCAGATATGCTGTTTTTAATCTTTTCGGGAGTAAGATACGCGCCGAGAATATAATCGATAAGCCCATCGGGAGAAATATGTTCGTAAGTTTCACGCATAATTTCCGAGGCGAGCGCTTGAATTATTTTATAATCTTCGTCACCGCTTGCAGTTAAAGTTTTTGAATAGCCTGTTTTAAGCGTGTTGAGAAAAGCTTTATCCGCGGGAGCCCAGTCAGCGGTATCGAGTTTTGCGCAGTCGAACCACCGCTCCTCTTCGTGTACATTAAGCTTGTAGTCAGACAGAGGTTTTACAAAATACACCGAAAGACATACCGATGTGTTCGGATAATCGTATTCAATAGTATTGAGCAAATCACCGACTTCGACTTCGAGAGAAAGCTCCTCACTGCACTCGCGCTTTAACGCTTCTTCGGGCGTTTCCCCGTCTTCGACTTTTCCGCCTACGAATTCAAACTTGTGAATTACTTCATCGTTACCGTCGGCACGACGCAAGGCAAGCAATCTGCCTTCCTTAACTATCGCGGCGCCGACTACGGTTATACGTGATTTCATAAGTTTATTTTACCACTTAAATGGCGTTTAAGTCAACCGAATAACCGCCTGTGCGGTAATTTCACTGCGGCGCAAAGTCCGCCCGTTTTATAGTTTGACAACGCGCGTTTTTATATCTATAATCAGATTATGAATATATTCAAAAAAGCTTACTGCCGTATTTTTCAGTGCGCGATGAGATTAGCTATTCCTTTTCTGCCGTACCGCAAACCGAAAATCTTAAAATCGGTCTTTGAAATCAAGGAAATTCTCGAACGCAATAATTGCGGACGGGTGTTTATCGTTACAACACCGACGGTATCCAAACACGAAATCACACAGAAATTCATACTAAGTCTTCCTGACGCAGTCGTTTTCGATAAAGCCACACCCGACCCCGACATTGACGCAGTGGAAACGGCGCTTGAAATTTACCGTAAAAACGGTTGCGACGCAATCGTCGCTATCGGCGGAGGAAGCGCGCTCGATTTGGCGAAAGCGTGCGGAGCAAGAGTTGTAAGACCTGAAAAAAGCGTGGAAAATCTTTGCGGGCTTCTCCGCGTCAGAAAGAAACTCCCTCCGTTTTTCGCAGTTCCCACAACCGCGGGTTCGGGCAGCGAAACCACGTTGGCGGCAGTCATACGCGACAACTGTACGCAAGTCAAGTACGCTATAAACGATTTTTCGCTTATACCCGATTACGCTGTACTCGATTACGCTTTTACGCTCGGTGTCAGCGCCCGTCTTACGGCTCAGACGGGTATGGACGCATTAACTCACGCCGTCGAAGCGTTTATCGGTCGTTCAACAACGCGCGAAACGCGCAGATACGCCCTTGAAGCAGTAAAATTAATCGACACGAATTTAAAGAAATGCTATGACGAACCCGAAAACGAAACCGCAAGAAAAAATATGCTTTACGCCTCACACTATGCGGGTATAGCGTTTACTAAAAGTTACGTTGGTTACGTACACGCATTAGCGCACGCGCTCGGCGGAAAATACGGGATAAGTCACGGACTCGCAAACGCAGTACTGCTTCCGAAAGTTTTAATATCGTACGGAAAAAAGGCGAATAAAAAACTCGCTTATCTCGCGCGTGAATGCGATATAGCGGACGTTTCCGATAAAGACTGTTACGCGGCTGAAAAATTTATCGGGCGCATACGCGAATTAAACGAAAGTATGAATATCCCCGACGGCTTTAAGGAAATACGCGCAGAAGATATACCCCTGCTTGCCGAACGCGCTTATTCGGAAAGCAACCCTTTATACCCCGTCCCAGAACTTTGGGATAAAAAACGGTTTGAACAAATTTTTAAAGAACTAATGCGTTAATCGTAAGACGGCGGCAGGCTTTAAAGCCTGCCGTTAACATATATAAAAAGAGGCGGAAAAATTTCCGCCTCTGTCTTTGTACTATTTAGTTTCGTCTCAGGTTTGTTCCGGCGATAAATAGTCCACCGTTTCGTTAATCAAACTATTTATTTTCATTATACAATCAGTATAATAATACGAATCTTTACCGTCGATACTGACTTTTAATTTATACCCATAAACGGAAAATCCATAATTGATATTATTAATCGTAAAAGTCAGAACAGAGCGCCAGCCCGAACCGGCTTTTTTAGGATTATATTTAAACTCACTTGTTGTAACAAAGACTTCTTCTTCAATTATGTCGCGTAACGATTTTTGCACACTGTCAATTAAATCTTTATCCTCAACTTCTCTTTTAATATAATCGGTCGGCCACGGTCCGTCGACAAACATTTCAGTTGCGTCATACTCAAAGAATTTAGCCAATCCGATTGCATAAGCGCTATTAATCTCAGGCTCTTTGTATGCCTTTGCAACAGCAACCGAACCTATTACAACCGCCGAGATTGTAAGTATCAAAGTTAAAATAGGTAAAATAATTTTATAAATTGTTTTTCATAGCGGGCTCCTCCTATTTGTTTTATTCATATTTAAAACGATTTATAAATACGGTTTGTCCCGCTATTTTTTTGTTTTTTAAAAATAAAGGCGGAAAATAATTTCCGCCTCTAATTTTATGATAATAATATATTTTCAATTCTTCAATACTGCTCAATTTGTCTTAGGTAACGGCTTTGTCGGCAGATTCTCTAATAACCCGTTGTTATAATCTTCTATGCTTTTATAATATTCAACAAAATCATCAACCACGGTTCTTATAATGTTTTTTATTTTTAATGAACAATCGGTACGGTAATAATTTATTTTCTTATTAATAACAACTCTAAGTTTATAATTTTGTCCTACGGAAAAGCTGTACTTATTATTATTAACGGTGAAAGAAATATAAGCATTATCTCCGTGTTTCGGACCGTCCGTTTTTTCATAAACATTAGCCTTCAATACTTCACGCAAGCTATTTTGCACTTTCAACAAATAATCCTTATCATCATACACCCCACGCGCATATTGGTTCGATTCAACGTATAATTCGGTAGCCTCATTTTCAAGAAATTCAGACAAACCGATAGCTTCGGCAATATTAATCTCAGGTTCTTTGTAAGCCTTAGCAATTGAAACCGAACCTATTATCACTGCCGCAACCGTAAGTACTAACGTTAAAATCGGTAAAATAATTTTATAAATTGTTTTCATAGCGAGCGCCTCCTATTGTTTTATTTATATTTAAAACGATTTTTAAAGACGGTTTGTCCCGCTGATTTTTTGTTTTTTTAAAATAAAGGCGGAAAAATTTCCGCCTTTAAATTGTTTTATTAAATTATCATACAATTATTTCATCGCCAAACGCTAAATTTATAGTGCTTCGTACCGCCGCGTGTAACTCAACTATACAATCAGAGTAATAGAAAAATTTATTACTGTCTTTCGAACCTCCGATTGTATTCGCAAAGCATAATCTCGAATCCTCCATAACTGCTATTTGAAAACCTTCAGAATAATAACCGTCTTCTGTTGCAGGATTTCCTGTTCCGGTATACCACCCGAAAGTAATAGATTCAAACCTTGAATCGAAGCTTTTATTATTTGCAGGCGTACACGCAGCATATTGTAAAATATTTACTATATCATTTTGTATCTCTTCTATAACCTCTTTATCGGTAATTTGATGCCCCTTCCCGTATGTATACACACTTATATAATCCGCAACAGTATCGTACATTTTATCCGATAAATTTCCAATACCTGTAATTTGAGGACTTTTGTATGCTTTTGTTAAAGCAACTATACCGATTACAACCGAAATTATTGATAGAAAACAGGTGATTACAGGCAAAATTAATTTTATAAAGACATTGTCTTTGTTCATAATAATACTCCTTAAAAAAATTATTTAACGTAAATACACGCGCCGTCTTTATCGGTTATAACATCAGAATTAAACAACAAATATCTGTCACTGGAAGCGTTCCAACCGTCGTAAACACGCAAATATTGATGTCCGCTATTATATTCTCTAAAACCTACCGCAACTAATGCGTGCCCCTCTTTTTTATTATTTATACCTTCGGCTGTATATCCGTAAAACACAGTATAAACAGTATGCCCCGCACGCAAATCTCTTGTCCAAGAAGACCATCTATCCCACGTATATGTATCAATCGATAGCGTGTATCCAGCCGATTTAACTACGCTTTTCATTGCGTCTTTGAGTTTACTATTGGACATTTCACCGCTACCATTATATGCCCAACCTGATTTATTAACGATATTCCCATAAATAGTTTGTCTATTTGAACCTAATTTATTGAATCCTCTTTTTTCGCTGTAAAAACTTAATATATTAGCACCCGCCGTGGGAACATAATTGTTCTGATTACTTCCGTTTCTTAAATTAGCTGCCGTTGAAGGAATAAAATCAGGCGAATTACCAATGTTATAAATTAAACAATTATCATTATTTCCAGGGAGTTGACTACCCCATATTAATGCGTCGGTATATCCTGAATAAGGTACTAAACTATCTGTTTCGGACTTCATTTCCTTTACCGCTTTAACTTCTTCACCTATTTCATTGATGTCTGTTCTGCTTATGCTTGTACCGTAAGAGGTGTAAAATTTGCTTCCGCTGTTATTTTCAGAAACAGCATACTCGTATGCACCCAAGGAATAAATTACTTTCTCGACATTAGCGGTACTTGTTCCGGAATTATACGGAGTGACCTCGGTTATTCCTGCGTTTTCGTATAAGGTATCGTAAATACCTTTACCCGAAAGCGCGAATTCGGAAACTATTTCCGTGGTATACCTGTAAGCGTCGAAAACGACGTAACCGTTAGGTCCGCTGCTGTTTTTGAAATTTACGCAGTACGACATAACTTTATCGCCCGCCATAATCGGTATTATGTCGTCGGTCTGAGTATCGTCCGTATAATTACGGCTTATCCAAATTTTTGCAACCTCTTCGCATTCTTCAATTGAAACAGTATCGCTTAATTCTTTACCCGAAGTTTCCGCAAAAGCAGATAAAGGGCTCAGACTTGCCGCGATAATTACAGCAAAAAATAAAGTTAAAATCAGCGTAATAAATTTTTTGTCCTTGATTACCGCAAAAATATTTTTCTTTGAATTCTTCATAAATTTCCTCCTTATAAATTTTGTTTAAGTATTTTCGGTTTTAAACCATAATTGCACCGCCCCCTTTCATTACTTCTTCTATTATATATACTTGATTTTTTAACAAAAGTTTTCTTCTTTATAAATAAAAAAATCTCCCCGACGGGGAGATTTTTTATAATTCAGAATGATTGGTGAATCGTACGCGAGATTACGTCGTTTTGCTGTTCGCGGGTAAGCTTATTGAAGTTTACCGCATAGCCCGAAACGCGGATAGTTAGTTGGGGATATTTCTCGGGATGAGCTTGCGCGTCCAAAAGCGTTTCGCGGTTGAAAACGTTTACGTTCAGATGATGTCCTCCGTCCGTTACGTAACCGTCGAGCATAGTCACGAGATTTGACTTTCTGGTTTCTTCGTCTTTGCCCAATGATTCGGGAGTTATCGAGAACGTATTCGATATACCGTCTCTCGCATACTCGTACGGAAGTTTTGCGACCGATTCGAGAGAAGCAAGAGCGCCGTTCGTGTCCCTGCCGTGCATAGGGTTGGCACCAGGAGCCAAGGGCTCGCCTGCGCGCCTGCCGTCGGGAGTATTTCCCGTATGTTTACCGTAAACGACGTTCGAAGTTATAGTTAGTACGGAAGTCGTGGGAACGCTTTCTCGGTAGGTGAAATTGCTCTTGATTTTGCCCATAAAGGTCTTTAACAACCACACCGCTATATCGTCAGCCCTGTCGTCGTTGTTGCCGTATTTGGGGAAGTCGCCTTCTATTTTAAAGTCTACGACTACGCCTTCACTGTTGCGGACAGGATAAACTTTTGCATATTTAATTGCCGAAAGCGAATCTACGGCGCAGGAAAGTCCCGCTATGCCCGTTGCGAAAAATCTTCTCACGTCCGTATCGTGGAGCGCCATTTCGAGAGCTTCGTAACTGTATTTGTCGTGCATATAGTGGATAAGGTTCAACACGTTGACGTAAAGGCGCGCAAGCCAGTCCATCATCTGAACGTATTTTTCCTCCACTTCCTCATAATTAAGCGGGCCGTTACCCTCGACGGGAGCGAATTCGGGCGCGACCTGAAAAGGTTTGCCTGTATTCTTATCGAGCATAAGCTCGTCCTTTCCTCCGTTGATTGCGTAAAGAAGACATTTGGCAAGGTTTGCCCTCGCACCGAAGAACTGCATATCCTTGCCCACACGCATACAGCTTACGCAGCAGGCAATGCAGTAGTCGTCGCCCATTTCGGGACGCATTAAATCGTCGCTCTCGTACTGTATAGCAGAGGTCTTGATAGAAAGGTCTGCGCAGAATTTTTTAAACTTTTCCGGCAGAGAAACCGACCACAGCACCGTAAGGTTGGGTTCGGGCGCAGGACCGAGGTTTGTGAGCGTGTGCAGAATTCTGAACGAAGATTTTGTAACGAGCGTTCTGCCGTCTACGCCCATTCCGCCTATCGACTCGGTTACCCAGGTAGGGTCGCCCGAGAAAAGCTCGTTGTACTCCTTTATGCGCATAAACTTGATAATTCTCAGTTTCATTACGAACTGGTCTATAAGTTCCTGCGCGCATTCTTCGGTGAGTAATCCGCGCTCTAAGTCGCGCTGGATATAAATATCGAGGAACGTGGAGTTTCTGCCTATCGACATCGCCGCGCCGTTCTGGTCCTTTACTGCGGCCAAGTATCCGAAATACAGAGCCTGAATAGCGTCGTGCGCGTTCTCTGCGGGTTTTGAAATATCGCAACCGTAAATTTCAGCAAGTTTTTTCAAAGCTTTAAGCGCTTTAATCTGTTCGGAAAGCTCCTCTCTGTCGCGTATTTTTTCGGGCGTCATATCTCCGTCTTTGAGCGTTTTATCGTTTTCCTTGCACTCAATAAGATAATCTACGCCGTAAAGAGCGACGCGGCGGTAATCACCGACTATTCTGCCCCTGCCGTAGGTATCGGGAAGCCCCGTTAAAATATGCGCTCTGCGCGCACGGCGCATTTCGAGAGTATACGCGTCGTATACTCCGTCGTTATGCGATTTACGGTAATTGGTGAAGATGTTTTTAACTTCGGGGTCGATTTCGTAGCCGTACATACTGAGAGCCTGTTCGGCCATCTTAATACCGCCGAAAGGCTGCAAAGCGCGTTTAAAGGGCTTGTCCGTCTGCAAACCGACTATTTTTTCAAGCTTTTTATCTATATACCCCGCGGGGTGTGAAGTGAGCGTGGAAACCGTTTTGGTGTCCGCGTCGAGAACTCCGCCAGCTTTTCTCTCGGCTTCGGAAAGTTTTAAAATTTCATCCCAAAGTTCGAGCGTCGCTTTTGTGGGAGGCGCGAGAAATTCGTCACCGCCCTCGTACGGCGTATAGTTGTTCTGTATGAAGTCTCTTACGTTGACTTCTCCGTGTTCGCTCCATTTTGCAAGTTTAAATCCTTCCCAAGCTTTCGTTTGCATATTAACACCTCTTTTTTAAGTATTATGTCTTCTATTTAAGTTTAGTATTCTTACCGCGTTTTCTATCCGTTCACTTTCGGGCGGGTACATTCCTTTTAATGGATAAGGTATACCAAGTTTTTCATACTTAACTTCGCCCATATTATGATAGGGCAGTACTTCGATTTTTTTAACCGTTTTCAGTTTGTTGATGAATTTTCCGAGTTCGGTCAAATATTCGTCTTTGTCGGTTATACCGTCCACAAGAACGTGGCGAAGCCATATATCCTTGCCGTTATCGGATAAAAACTTTGCGAATTCCAAAACGTTTTTATTGCCGAAACCCGTTAAAGCTTTGTGTTCTTTATCGTCTATATGTTTTATATCGAGAAGAACGAGGTCGGTATACTTTAAAAGCGCTTTTATCTTTTCGCAATCTCCGCGATTGAAAGTTATACCCGAAGTATCGACAGCCGTGTGAATTCCGTTCGATTTCAGTATTTTGAAAAGTTCTGTAACGAACTCTGTCTGCATAAGCGGTTCACCGCCCGAAACGGTAACTCCGCCTCCGTTTTTTATATAGTTTTTATATCTTAGAGCACGGGAAGCGACGTCTTCCGCGGAATACCGCGTTCCACCGCCGAAATCCCATGAATCGGGATTGTGGCAATATTTGCAGCGCATAGGACAACCCTGCAAAAATACAACGAAACGTATTCCCGGTCCGTCGACCGTGCCGAGAGATTCAAACGAATGAATATTTCCTGTCATATCAAGATTAAAAAAAGGACCATTTTTTAAAAACAGCCCAGACGAACGACATTATACGCATAACGGCTCCCTTGCGGTAATTCCGCAAACTCGTCAGTCGCCGCCTGCCTTTGAATTGTAATTAGATTATATCAAACAAAAATTCGTTTGTCAACAGAAAAACACTAAATATTGTATTGCTATTTTTTTATTGAATACTATATATTGTGTTTTTAATACCGCCCGCGCTAAATTTCGCGGACGGTATTTTAAGTTTCGTTTTCTTTAACGTCGGTATTTTCCGGAATTTCTTCTGGTTCGCATAGTTCTTTTTTATTTACAAGTCTTTTATTGGATTTATGAAGCGAAACCACGAGAATAACGTTGACGAGCAAAAAAACAACTATTGCTATGCAAAGTATTATGACCGTTATCACGTTCCCAGAAACAGCGCTGTCTGCAAGTAAAAACACTTCAACCCCTCTTTTTGATTATTTTCCGAAAAATTCCGCATAGATGGCTTTTATACATTTTTCATAATCGTCGTTTTTTACTCCGACTACTATATTGAGTTCACTCGAACCCTGGTCAATCATTTTGATGTTTATATCCGCAGAAGCAATTGCGTTGAAAAGACGAGCGGAAGTTCCGACAAGCGACGACATTCCGTGTCCGACAGTCGCAATCAGCGCGATATTTTCTATTACCCTTATTATATCGGGTTCAACCGCGTTTTTTATACCTTCGAGTATTCTTTCAAGCTTATACTGTGCAAGCGAAGCGCTTTCAATCACGAGCGACATAGTGTCTATACCAGACGGAATATGCTCAACCGGTACGTTCTCTTCTTCAATTACCGAAAGTACTTTTCTTACGAAACCGATTTCGGCGTTCATAAGCGATTTTTCAATGAATATTACCGTAAAATTCTTTTTGCCCGCGATACCGGTTACGGTGCTTCCGCTCGGAACATATCTCGAAGTGGGAACAATCGTCGTTCCCTCGTCTTCGGGACGGAACGTATTTTTTATCTGTATGGGGATATTCGCTTTGCGCACGGGGAAGATTGATTCGCTGTGAAGAACGTTCGCCCCCATATAGCTAAGTTCCCTGAGTTCCTTGTACGAAAGCTGTCTTATGCTCTTGGGGCTGTCTACTATCCTCGGGTCGCAAGCGAGAAAACCCGAAACATCCGTCCAGTTTTCGTAAAGCGATGCATTTACCGCGCGCGCAACCACGGCTCCCGAAATATCAGAACCGCCGCGGGAAAAAGTTTTTACCCTGCCGTCCGCTCCTGCGCCGTAGAAACCCGGAAAAACCGCTTTTCTTATTCCGTCCGTTTTAGATGATATCACTTTATATGACTTTTCGCCGTTCAACGAACCGTCTTCGTTGAAAAAAATTACTTCTTCGGCGTCGATAAATTTCGCACCCAGATATTCCGCAACCACGCGCGCGGAAAGATACTCTCCGCGCGAAGCCGTAAAGTCTTCGCTTTTTTCTTCGTCAATCCGCTTTTGCGTTTCGTTAAGAACGGAGTTTATATCGAGCTTTAAGCCGAGCTGTAACGCAATGTCGGTAAAACGTGCGCGCACTGCTTTGAAAGCTTCGGCGCAGGAACCCGTGTTTTTAAGTTCTTCGTAACACGCATAAAGTAAGTCCGTGACTTTTATATCGTCCGAATATCTTTTGCCTGGCGCCGAAACGACTACGAACCTACGCTCTTTATCGCTGTCTATTATTTTTTTTACGTTTGCTATGACGTTGCCGTCCGCCATAGACGTTCCGCCGAATTTACATACTTTAACTGCCATTATTTTATTCTCTTTGCCTCAATATAATAACGCTTTTCGTTTCCCTCGCCCAACGAGAAAGTTTTTCTCGGAAGATTGCCTCCCGTAATTATAAGACGGAAGAAATCTTCTTTTCTTATCGCGGGCAACACCACGCCCGCACCGCTGTTTTCCGTGAAAGATTTAAGTTCGTTTTCGCCGTGTATATAGTCGACTTCTCCGCCGTAGGTTTCTATAAAATCCGAAATATATGCGTCGAGTTTTCTTATACCCGACGGAATATCCTCATCAAACGCTATTTCCGAAGTTTTTCCGTTTACCGCTAACAGCGCCTTACCGCTTCCGCCGGTTTTCAGACCTTTTGCAAACAACTCCGCTTTGTCGGTTTTTATAAGCCTATGGATAGGTTCGAAACGAAGAGCGCTATCGTATATGTTGACAGCTTCGCATAGCGCGTAGCGTGCAGGGTGTTCTGCCTGTTCGGTTTCTGGAAGAGTTTTTTTAATCTCTTCCCAACAGTTTTTTGCCGTTGCGAGAGAATGATTTCCGTCGCCTACCGCAAACAACATAGGTTCGCGTTTTCCGTCGGCAAGCGCATAAAACGCGTTTTTGACTTCTTCCGCATTTCCGATAAACGTACCCTTTACGCGCCCGCCGTCCATATTTAAATTAAAATCGTACAACGTTCCGCCGAGTTTAACACTGTTTAAAACCGTATTATCCCTGTCATCGTACAACAGCATAACGTGCGGCAGTTCGATCGGCGCGTTTCTGCGAATCATTACACGCGGCGGGATACGTTCCATAATCGTAGCTTCCGTTGAGCGGACGGGCGTCTTTGCGCCGGGCTCATACGAGTAGTCTTCCAGGTCTATGGCTAAAACTATTCCCGTTCGCTTACCCGAAACCGTTGTGCGTTCGACGAGCACGAACCCGCCCGAAACGGTTTTGAATACGCCGTTATTAATATATGACCGCATCGTTTTATTTATTTTTTCGATGCGGACTTCGGGATTATCGTTAAGATATATTTCGGGAAAAACGAGATTAAAAGTACTCTCCTTGTCCCCGACGAGTTTTTCGACGCGTTTCCAGTAAGCATAATCGGATGTATACTGGTCGCAAGCGTTTACCGCCCAAGCCGTCATATCGGCGGATTCAGGCAATAATATTTCGGGCGTATAAATTGTTTTCATAATCATTATATGTTCAACAGAAAAACCGTGACAGCGGCAACAGCCAAAGCAAGAAATTTCACGCCTATATTCTTAGTAAAAAAATCTTTTAATATTTTACCGAACTTTTTCATTTCACACTCCGTTATGCTTCCGCTGTTAAATCGGACCAATAATAATCGCTCAAAGCCTCTTTTATATCGGTCGCGTCTGCATATTTTTTCTTGATTACGCCGTTCTTCACTATCGAAATAATTCCCGTTTCTTCTGAAACAACGATTGCCGTTACGCTTGCAACCATAGTAACTCCGAGCGCCGCGCGGTGACGGCTGCCCATCTCTTTGGGAAGTTTTTCATCCTGCGCAAGAGGTAGAAAACAGCCTGCGGCATAGAGCTTGTTACCCTCTATTACGAGCGCTCCGTCGTGAAGCGGAGCTTTGGGATAGAACACAGCCTCTACCATCTGCGAAGTTATCTGTGCGTTTATTACCGTACCGCTCTCTATAATACCTTCGGGAAGATTATCGTTTGAGAGAACTATAAGAGCGCCTATGTCGTTTTTGGACATATTCTGTACTGCACGGACTATTTCGTCCATAATCAGTTCGACGCCGGTAACAGTAACGGGTTCTACTTTGCTCTTTTTGGTGCCCGAATCCAGAAGCGAACGCTTAATTTCCGTATGGAACATAGTGAATACCAAAAGCGCAACCATAGCAACTACTATAAACAGGAAGCCGGAATCTATCTCGGACGAGAACGCAAGAGCCAAACCTGTGAAAATTATAAAAAATATTATTATTGCTATGAATTTTTCGGCTTTATTGTTTTTAAGTACTTTAAACATCAGATAAAAGAGAATAGTGAGCAGTATTAATTGAAGTACATAGCTCAACCAGGAACCGGTAAAACCTTTACCGAATTTTTTGACGTTTTCTATAAATTGCGACCAACTGTGCATTAAAGTTCTCCGAATTTGTGTCTGTAACTATTATATAAGCAATTGAAAAAAAAATAAAGCGTTTGACCCGCTTTATTTAACTTTACCCAAAAAATATTTGGTTGTTTACATTTTGTAGCGCGCTTTGCGGAACGCATAAACCGCTCTTAATATCCGCCAGTGCGGCATATATAACAGCAACATATTTTTTAAGCGAAGCTTCGCCTATCGCGCGAGCCTGTTCGCGGCTCTTTTTCACACCGTACTCTTTCATTTTCAAAAGCTTTGCAAGCTCCGCATCGCCGCCGTGCGAAACGAGTATCGTAAGAAGATTTTTAAAATACGAAAACAGTCCCGAAAGCAGATTGGTTTCGTCTCCGTTTTTACGGCAGAGTTCGGACTGGATATCGATAAATTTCCCGGAGTCCCTGCGCGAAACAGCATTAGTCATTTCGTAAATTCTGTAATCCGCGTCCTTGAAAACGAGTTCGTCCACGTCCTCTCGTGTGAGCGTTCCGCCCTTTTTATAGTCTATCAGTTTCTCCACTTCCAGCGCAACGCGCGACATATTGCAAAGACAGTATCCCGCAATCGCGCCGCATACTTCCGCGGATGCGCTGATATTTGCGCGCCTGAAAGTGAGGTATGCCCATTTTGCAACCGTTTCCTCGTCTGCTCTGTTGCAGTCGACATAAGTTACGCGTGATTTGCGTTTTAAATCGATTCCCTTTTTACTTTCGGCATTGACTATCAAAAGTATGGAATCCGGAGGGAAGTTTTCAAAAAGTTTTTTAAGATACTTTTCGTACTCGGTTTCCGAAGGATAAAACGAAGTTACCTTTACCGCCCGCTTTTCGGACATTAAAGGAAAACATTCGAGCGCGGATAAAAGCGAGGTTATCGCGCCGCCTTTCAACGTTTCACCGTCGAAAGTAGAAAAATTGAGTTCAGGCATCTGCACGAACGCGGACCTAATCATTTCTTCGCCTTTCATTCTAAAATAGGCGTCGTCGCCCTCAAACAGGTAAATGCTTTTCGCGCCTTCTTTGATATCGTTTTTAAGTTCCGTGAATTTCATAAACATGCCCCCTGACCGAACAGCGAAATAAACTGTTTAAGCGCGTAAGACGCGGAAACCTGCTTAGGCACGGCTATGCCCACTCCCCTTACGGGCAGTGCGGGAAATACGTTAAGTTCGAACAATTCTCCGCTTGCAAGTTCTTTTCCGCAATACTCTCGCGGAACACAGCCTACTCCCATTCCTTTCGAAACGAGTTTGAGCATAAAATCCCAGTTCGCAACTTCAGTATCGGGATAGAGATTCACGCCCTGTGTCTGCAAAAACCTTGTGAGAGCTTGGCGGAAAATCGTGTTTTGCTCAATCATTAACAGCGGAAATTCCTGTAATCGTTTTAGAGGAATTACTTCGCCTTTAAGATTCGCGAATTTTCCGCCTGCGACGAAAATATCGCTTAAATGACTGACCGTATCGAGAAATTTTACGTCCTTATCCTCCGCGGGCAGATTGACGAATGCAACGTCGCAACCGCCGTCTTTAAGTTTGCAAAGAATTTCAGGCGAAGTTGAAGATATGAGTTCTAACTTCACAGCAGGATATTTTTCGTTGAATAAAGCTATTTTATCCGAGAGAAGATGCGAGAATATAGAATCCGTCGCACCTATCCTGATTGTTCCGGACGCCGAGGTTTTTAATACCGAAATACTGTTTTCGGCTTCCTCGATTAACTTTAACGCCTCTTCCACTCTTTTGAAAATTAGTTTTCCTCCCGCAGCTGTAAGTTCCATTCCCTTATGCGTACGGTTAAACAGAGAAATTCCGAAAAGGCTTTCAAGCTGTTTTACCGACTGGGAAACAGCCGGCTGGGATATATACAGTTCCTGCGCTGCTTTGGTTAATGAACCGCTTTTCGCCACCGTATAAAATACTTTATAAAGTTCGAGATTTACCATAATAACGCGTTATTTCCCCACGCAGAATTTTTCGAATACCGTATTTATAATTTGCTCGTTCGCGGTTTCCCCCGTTATTTCGCCGAGAGAGTCCCACGCATCTTTCAAATCGATTGCAATTATATCTGTCGAACATACATCCATATTTGACAATGCCGAACGCAGAGATTCCGCAGCGCGCAAAAGCGCGGAATAGTGCCTTCTTTCGATTATATAGGCTTTGTCAGAGGATATTTCACCGATGCACTTTTCGGAAATAAGCCGTTTGAGTTTATCGAGCCCTTCACCCGTTTTCGCCGACACCGCAACGTCGCAGTCTTCCCGAGGGACAGCAATATCGCATTTATTGAAAACTTTTATCAATGCTCCGTTCAATTCGAAATTTCCGGCCTCGCCTCCGCCGTCCGTAACCGAGAGAACCGCGTCCGCGGAAGATATTATTTTTTTCGCGCGCTCGATACCTATGCTTTCTACTGTGCCCGATGTTTCGCGTATTCCCGCGGTATCAATAAGATTATAGTTGACGCCGTCAATCTGTACAGTTCCCTCGACAGCGTCGCGGGTAGTTCCTTCCTCTGAGGAAACTATCGCCTTATCATAACCCAAAAGCGCGTTTAAAAGCGAACTTTTACCCGTATTCGGTTTTCCGCATATAGCGACTGTAACGCCGTCTTTTATTTTTTTTCCGCTCGAATACGACGAAGCGAGCGCTGAAAGCTTATCAGAAAGCGCGGAAATTTTTCGGCTTATTTTTTCCGAATTAAGTCCGTCAAGATCTTCTTCGGGATAATCTATGTCCGCCGCTATCTCTGCAAGGATTTCCGTCAAATCTTTTTGGAGCAGTTTTATCTCTGCATTAAGCTTTTCGTTATAAAGCATACTGCCCGCGCGGAGCGAAGCAAGACTTTCCGCGGTTATCATATCTATCATTCCCTCGGCGGAAGAAAGCGAGAGTTTGCCGTTTATAAAAGCCCGTTTGGTGAATTCGCCCTTTTCCGCAGCGCGCGCGCCGAGCGAAAAAGTTTTCGAAAGTATACCGCGGGAAATCTGTATACCGCCATGGCAGTGAAACTCCACCACGTCTTCGCCCGTGAACGTTTTCGGAGCTTTGAAATATACTAAAAATCCGAAGTCTTGGAAACCGTCCCCGTCTATTTTACCGGCATACATAGTATTAGGAGCGAAAACGCAAATCTTTTCCCCGCCCGACGGCGCGAACATTTTTTGAGCAAGTTCAAGACACCCGTCCCCGCTCATTCTGATTATTGCCACTCCACCGACACCCGGCGCAGTGGAAATTGCCGAAATGATATCTTTCATTATCCATAACTCTTACTTATACTTATTTAAATCAAGTATACCACCAACGTTATTTTTGCGCAACAAAAAAGTACGGCATTTGCCGTACCCTCTTTAATTTTTATCGAAATCGTCGAAAGGCGACGAATTTCCGCCGTTGCCGCCGAGACCGCCGAACGGGTCGTCGGGAGCAGAAGCGTGAGGCGAACCGCCTGTTCCGCCGTTTTGATGCGGATTGTTGTAAGGATTGCCTTCGTAAGGGTTGCCGTTCATATTGTTCTGCTGATAATACTGCTGATACATACGGTACTGCCTTGCCTGTTCCGCCTTTAAAAACTCCCTGTAATTTACGCCTTTGTTGTTGCGTACGACGAAAAACAGTATGCCCTGTATTGGAAACAGAATGCTCGTTATCGTAAAAAGAACGTATCTTCTGCAAGCATAGGTCTGGTAAAAGCTTATTAAAAGGCTGACCCTCATAAGAATGAATAAAAGTCCTAAAACGCTTAAAATATATTCGGACATATAGTTAAACATCCAAGCCGCCCATCTGAGGTTCGCAGGCACGGAATCAAGCTGGTAGAAATAACTTTCCAGACCGATCCAGTTCGTCGTCATAGTGGGAGCGATACCGCTGTTTAATATCAGACTCTGCGCGACGAAAAAAACCACCCAAAGCGCGAAAAGCACAAACTCGAATACAGCCGCCGCAACACCGAGTTTTTTCGAATCGAGATTGTAAAAGCTGTTCTTCTGCGCGCATACTCCGATGTAGTAAGTATTCAAAAACGGGACGAAAGCCATCCACTTGTTTTTATAACCTTCGCGCGAAGCGATAACGAACAGCGCGATTGCTTCGAATACGAATACAACGGCAAAGCACAGTCCTCCGACAAGAAACGGCACCCAGTAAACGTCCGTAAAATTCATCGCAATAGAGGCGTATTCAAAAAAGTCCATATTTGTTACATATTCCCCTTTTATATCTATCGTACCTTATATTTTATTATCCGTAAATGTAAAAAATAAAATCAATATGTGAAATTATTGTAAAAAAAGATTTATTCCGTAATCCACGTTTTCCAATGTTAAACCTTTGGCAGGCATAGTTTTACCGACGTAATTTCTGTCGCACAGCGTAAGCGAACGCGTTATATCCTCGGCGCTTATTCTGCCTGCGGAATAGTACAGCATCGTTCCTGCAAGAGTGCGGACCATATTATACAGAAAACCGTTGCCCGTTACAAATATTCCGACGTCATAACTTCCGCGCGTTTCTTTGACTTCGACATTAACGGAAAATATTTTTCTTACGGTGGTTTTTACCTGCGAACCCGCCGCGCAATAGGCTTTGAAATCGTGTTCGCCCTCGAACATTTTTCCCGCGTCTTTAAGTTTTTGTATATCTATCGGATATTTAATCTGGACGGCATATCTGTCTTTGAGCGGACTTCTACGCTGAGAGAGATAAAATCTGTAACAGTAAGTCTTTTTTTTCGCGCTTGCGGTCGCGTCGAAGCCCTCCGGCGCAGCAACCGATTTTAAAACGCTTATGTCGTCGGGAAGTCTGAAATTGAGCGCATCCGCCATTCTTTCCGCGGGAACCGTGGTTTCCGCGTCGAAATGGCATACCTGCGCGGCGGCATGCACTCCGCTGTCCGTTCTTCCGCTCGCGGTAACCGTAACGGGAAAACCTAGCGTTTCAAAAAGAGCTTTCGAAAGTTTTTCCTGTACGGTCACGGCGTTTTTCTGTATCTGCCAGCCGCCGTAAGCGGTTCCGTCGTAGGAAACAAGCAATGCGTATCTCATCAACTCAACCTTATAAATTCATAGATTTCGGGGAATATTCTTTCGCCGTAAATATTGAGAAGCACCGTACCCGCAATCATTGCGCCGAATACGAGGAACACAATCAAATCGCGCCAGCCGAATTTGAGTTTTTTATATTTCGTTCTGTTTTTTGAGCCGGAATAACAGCGTGCGTCCATTGCGTCGCCGAGCTCCTCCGCGCGTCGGAACGCGCTTATCAGAAGCGGTATAAGTATCGGTATAACGGCTTTTATGCGCTTGAAAATATTCCCGCTTTCAAAATCCGCGCCTCTCGCTTTCTGAGCGGAAATTATGCGGTTGGTTTCGTCAATAAGCGTCGGAATAAACCTCAAAGCTATGGACATTATAAGCGCGAGTTCGTGAACGGGAAAACGTACCCATTTCAACGGCGTCAAAAGACTTTCTATACCGTCCGTCAGTTCTACGGGCGTGGTCGTAAGCGTTAAAAGAGCCGAACCCATTACGAGAAAAAACAGTCTTAAAACAAAAAATACCGTGAAAATTATTCCTTCTCTGGAGATTTTGATTATGCCGTACTGCCAGTATATATGTTCGCCGCCGTGAAAAAACAAGTTTAGTACAGCGGTGAATATAAGCAGAAATATTATCGCTTTTACGGAGCGAAGCACGCTTCCGAACGGAACGCGCGAAGATATCAAAGCCGCAATCAACACGACGACGCAAACCGCCATAGCATAAAAATTTCTCGCTAAAAACAGCGCTACTATATATGCAATCAAAGCGAGTAGTTTTATCCGCGGGTCCGCTCTGTGCATAAATGATTTTGCGGGATAATATTGCCCGAAAGTTACGTCGTTAAGCATTCGCGCCCCCTTCGTAAACCTCGATGACTTTCCGAGCAAAACCGTCGGCAGTACAGTCGCTCTCTATTATAATTCCGTTTTTCTTTAATTCTGCGGATATTTTCGAAGTCAAAGGTATATCGAGCCCGAGCGATAAAAGTTCGTCTTCTCTCGAAAACAGCTTGGAGGGAACGTCACAGAAAACGGTTTCGCCGTCGGCTATAACAGCAGCTCTCGTGCAATTTTCCGCAACCTCGTCCATATCGTGAGATACTATAATTACGGTCTTGCACCACTCGCGGTGGAGTTTATGCAAAAGTTCCATGATTTCTTTTTTGCCGAGCGGATCAAGTCCCGCCGCCGGTTCGTCGAGTATGAGTACCTGAGGTTTCGTAACTATTACTCCGGCTATGGCGACTCTTCTTTTCTGACCGCCAGATAAATCGAACGGGGATTTATCTTTTACCTCGTTATAGTTAAGTCCTACTATCTCTATGCTTTCTTTAACTGCTTTCTCAATCTCTTCGGGTTTTAAATCTTTTTTAAAATTTTTAAGCCCGAACGCAACGTCTGAAAAAACCGTTTCCGCGAACAACTGATATTCGGGATACTGGAATACCATACCTACGCTCGCACGGAGCGCTTTAAAGTCAGTCTTTTTATCAGCAAGATTGAACCGACCGACGGAAATTTCAGGCATTACGGGAGGCGTCCGACCTTTTTTTATGCGTTTTGCACGGTATTTTTTTTCGGCCTGCGGAAGTTTTATAAGCGCGTTCAGATGCTGGACGAGCGTCGATTTTCCGCTTCCCGTATGACCTATTATCCCAAAAAATTCTCCGCCGTCTATATGAAGATTTATGCCCTTTAAAGCCTTGGTCGCAAACGGAGATTTTCTGGAATAAGTGAAAGTTAAATTTTTTATATCGATATCCCATTCGGGAGCGGATATTATCTCGGTATCCGAAGCCGGCGACGATTGCGCGGAACATATTCCCTTTTCAGAAAAACGGTTCAAAAGTTGCACCGAAAGCTCTTCCGGACGCAAAACATTTTTAAGATTGAGCCCCGCGCAGTTAAGCGTGTTTATAATTTCGGTTATCCTAGGCAGACAAAGGTTGTAAATTTCGAGCTTTTCGCCGTTTTCGAAAATTTCTTCGGGCGTACCCGAAAGCACGATTTCACCCCTGTTCATTACTATTGTACGGTCGGCGAGCAATGCTTCTTCCATAAAATGTGTAATGAGTATGACTGTCATACCCTCTTCTTTATTAAGCCGCTCCACGACCTCTATCACCTCGCGTCTGCCTTTTGGGTCGAGCATTGCGGTCGATTCGTCGAGTATTAAAATTTCGGGTTTAACGGCAAGAGCACCCGCGACGGCTATACGCTGTTTCTGACCGCCGGAAAGTCTTGTCGGGGTTGAACGGCGGAACTCTTCCATTCCCACGGCTTTTAAGGCCCAGTCTATTCTCTCTCCGATTTCTTCGCGTTTGACTCCGATATTTTCCGGTCCGAAAGCAACGTCGTCCTCAACGATTGACGCAACCATCTGGTTATCGGGATTTTGGAAAACTATGCCGACGCTTTTTCTTATTTCGATTGAATTTTTACCCTCGGAAACATCGAGCCCGAGAACGTTGATTTTACCCTCGTCCGCTTCCAACAGTCCATTAATTAAACGGGCGAGAGTAGATTTTCCGCTTCCGTTATGACCTATTACGGAAAGAAACTCTCCGCGCTTTATTTCAAGGTCTACTCCGTTTACGGCAAATACGCCGTCGGATGCGGGATATGCAAATTTTACTTTTTCAAAAATAATTACGTTTTTACTCTGTTCCGTCATAAAAAAATTATAGCATTAAAAAAAATTTTTAACAACAAATTGCGTGAGAATTTTGTGAAATTAGTAAAAAATTACCGATAACTAATATTGACTTTTCTTCCGTGTTGAATTATAATAATACGGTATTAATTAAAAAACAAAATCGGAGGTTTTTTTTAATGAAAAAATTGACTATCGACGGTAATACCGCCGCAAGCCATGTTGCCTATGCCTTTTCGGAAGTTGCGGCAATTTACCCCATTACTCCCTCTTCGCCTATGGCGGAAGTTGCGGACGAATGGGCGACCGCGGGCAGAACCAATATGTGGGGGCAGAAAGTTAAGATTGCGGAGATGCAGTCCGAAGGCGGAGCCGCGGGCGCTGTTCACGGTTCGCTTTGTGCGGGCGCGCTGACTACGACTTACACCGCTTCCCAGGGACTTCTTCTGATGATTCCCAATATGTACAAAATTTCAGGCGAGCTTATGCCTATGGTTATGCACGTTTCTGCGCGTGCGCTGGCGGCTCATTCTTTGAACATATTCGGCGACCATGCGGACGTTATGGCTTGCCGTCAAACGGGCTTTGCTATGCTGTGCAACTCCTCGGTTCAGGAAGTTATGGACTTAGGATTGGTTGCGCATCTGTCGACCCTTAAATCGAGAGTTCCTTTCATTAACTTCTTCGACGGTTTCAGAACCTCGCACGAAGTTTCCAAAATCGACGTCTGGGACGACGCGGACGATTACGCAGAAATCAGAACCATCTGCGAAAAAGTCGGACTTGCCGCTGATATTGCGGACTTCAAGTCCCGTGCGCTCAATCCCGAACATCCTATTCAGAAAGGTACCGCGCAGAACGGCGATACATATTTCCAGAACAGAGAAACGGCTAACAGCTATTACGAAGCCGCTCCTGCTATCGTGCAGAAAATGATGGACGTTGTTTCGGCTAAGTGCGGTAGACATTACCACTTATTCGATTACGTCGGCGCACAGGATGCAAAAGAAGTTATAGTATGTATGGGTTCAGGCTGCGAAACCATCGAAGAATCAATAAACAAGCTCAATGCTTCCGGCAAAAAATACGGACTTGTAAAAGTACGTCTTTACAGACCTTTCGTTGCCGATGCGTTCATTGCGGCTCTTCCCAGAACCGTTAAAAAACTTGCCGTACTTGACAGAACGAAGGAACCCGGCTCGCTCGGCGAACCTTTATACCTCGATGTTTGCTCGGCGCTTTTGGAAAAGGGCGTAACGAACATCAAAGTCGTCGGCGGCAGATACGGTTTAGGCTCGAAAGAGTTCACCCCCTCTATGGTTCTCGCGGTTTATAAAAATCTCGAACAGGCTCAGCCCAAGAATCATTTCACAATCGGTATTTACGAAGACGTTACAAATACATCCCTCGACTTCTCCGAGAAGTTCGACGCCGCTCCCGCAGGTTCTACAAGCTGTAAATTCTACGGTCTCGGTTCGGACGGAACTGTCGGCGCGAATAAAAACTCCATTAAAATTATCGGCGACCATACGGACAAGCACGCGCAAGCTTATTTCTTCTACGATTCGAAGAAGTCGGGCGGCATAACCGTTTCGCACCTCCGTTTCGGCGATTCGCCTATACAGTCCGAGTATCTCATCGATTCCGCAGACTTCGTTCAGTGCTCCAACCCCTCGTACGTTACGCGCTACGATATGACCGGCGACATCAAAGACGGCGGTACGTTCCTTATCAACACCAACGCAACGACCGTGAAGGAACTCGAAAGTTTCCTGCCCGCGAAAGTTAAGCAAGATATTGCGAACAAACATATCAATCTGTACGTTATAGATGCAATAAAGATTGCGGCAGAGCTCGGTCTGCGCGGAAGAACGAATACAATCTTACAATCCGCATTCTTCCGCGTCAACCCTCAGATTATGCCTTACGATAAAGCTATAGAATATATGAAGTATATGGCGAAGAAGTCGTTCGGCAGAAAGGGCGAAGAAGTCGTTCAGATGAACTACAACGCTATTGACGCCGCGGCAGGCGATAACCTTATTAAAATCGACGTACCCGAAAACTGGTCTAAAACCACGAAAGGCGCGGAAATGGTTAAAGGCGCTAACAACGACTATTATCAGGAGATTATCAAGCCTATCCTCTATCTCGAAGGCGATAAGCTTAAATCTTCCCAGTTCAACGCTGACGGACACGTACCCACCGGTACGACCAAGTACGAAAAGCGCGGCGTTGCCGTTCTCGTTCCTCAAATCATTACCGAGAAATGTATCCAGTGCGGTACATGCTCTTTCGTATGCCCCCACGCCTGCTTGCGCCCCGCGCTTATTGCCGAGGGTAGCAAGAAACCCAAGACACTCG
Organism: uncultured Christensenella sp.; assembly: GCA_910577875.1. Classification (GTDB taxonomy): domain Bacteria; phylum Bacillota; class Clostridia; order Christensenellales; family Borkfalkiaceae; genus Coproplasma. Next base: position 32,688 of record CAJTNY010000007.1, on the reverse strand, counting down.
AAACCAAAGCGGCTGTCGGACTTGCAGGCTATGAATACAAAATGCAGGTTTCCCCTCTCGACTGTATGGGTTGCGGAGTGTGCGCTACCGTATGCCCCGTGAAGGACGGCGGAGCAATCAAGATGATTCCTCTCGCTCAGGCTCTCGCAAACGGCGAAGACAAGAACTGGGAATACACAGTCGAACTTCCCGAAGTAGATACTTCCAAATTTAAAACCAACACCGTTAAAGGCTGTCAGTTTGCAACTCCCCTCTTCGAGTTCTCCGGCGCGTGCGCGGGCTGCGGCGAAACGCCTTATGTAAAAGTCGTAACACAGCTGTTTGGCGAAGATATGATTATCGCCAACGCAACGGGCTGTTCGTCGATATACGGCGGTTCCTCTCCCACCTGTCCTTATACGACCAATAAAAATGGTCACGGACCCGCGTGGGCAAACTCGCTGTTCGAAGACAACGCGGAATTCGGTTACGGTATGAATCTTGCTTACGACGCAAGAAGAAACGCGGTTAAATCTAAAGTAGCGAAACTTGCTGAAATCTGGGACAACGAAGAAGGCAAAAAAGTCTGCAACGCCTATCTCGACGCGTTCAACGACAGAGAACCTTCCAAAAAAGCTTCCTCCGAACTCGTTGATTACTTACAGGCTCATCTTGACAGCAACAGCGAAACAGCGGCGCTTTTAAAAGACATTCTTTCCGTTAAATCGAAGGTCGCTAAGCTTGCCAAGACCTGGACAAACTATTCCGACGGTCAGGAAGCGAGCGAATCGTTCGTCAAAGCAATCGAAACCTACTCCCTCATTAAAGATATTCTCGATGCTAAGGACTGCCTTGCAAAGAAATCAATTTGGATATTCGGCGGCGACGGCTGGGCTTACGATATAGGATACGGTGGACTCGACCACGTTCTTGCATCCGGCGAAGACGTAAACGTACTTGTACTCGACACCGAAGTTTACTCCAATACCGGCGGACAGGCAAGCAAATCGACGAATATAGGCGCTGTCGCTAAATTCGCTTCCGCAGGCAAGAGAGTCAAGAAAAAAGATTTGGGTATGATAGCTAAATCTTACGGATATGTATATGTAGCCCAGGTTGCAATGGGTTCAAACCCTGCACAGCTTCTCAAAGCGTTAACCGAGGCTGAAGCTTACCACGGACCTTCGCTTATCATTGCTTATGCGCCTTGCATTAACCACGGTATTAATATGACTAAGAGCCAGCTTGAAGAAAAGGCGGCTGTCGACTGCGGTTATTGGCAGCTTTACAGATACAATCCCGAAACCGAACAGTTTACTCTCGATTCCAAAGATCCGACAGGCGATTATCAGGCGTTCCTTGCAGGCGAAACGAGATACGCTTCCCTTGCTAAAACGCAGGGCGCGGAAGTAGCGAACGAGCTGTTCAAACAGACGGAAGAATCGGCAAAGGCAAGACTCGAAAGCTATAAGAAACTTGCGGGCAAGGAATAATTTTCCGCTTATCCGTTTAGGTTTTTGAAATTAAACTAAATACTCCCCGTGCAATATGCACGGGGAGTAAATTTTTTTACTAAAAGAGGGCGAGAATTTCGCCCTCTTTTAGTATATGTTTTTTATTGTTAAAGCGGATTACGACAACCGCTGAAAGCGGTTGTCGTAATCCGCCTGTGCCGTGATATGAAAAAGTGTTAACCCGCATCTCGCAGGTGGGTGCGGCGAAACGAAACCTCGGACTTTCCGCTTTCGCAGACCTCGCCTATTTCCGCAAACATACCGCTCCCGTAAAAACTTTGTGGATTACGAATTTCCCATACCACGAACACCGCAGACCGCTTAATTGCTTTCTTTATTATTATATACCATTAAAACGCAAAAGGCAACAAGTAAATTTTGTCAACTGCATTTATATTTACTTGATTTTTGTTTTCAAAAGACTTAATATTATAAAAAACAGTTTACGAGGCTTAATATATGCAAGAGATTACAGGTGTTATAACTCCTACCGCTACTCCCTACTCCGAATTTAAAAACAATATCGGTAAAGTAGTTACGATTAAAGGAGCAATTCACAATATCAGAGATATGTCGGACTTTGCTTTTATTATAGTGCGCACAGCGCGCGAACTGATACAGTGCGTTTATTCGCCGGAATTTTCCGACTATCGTCTAAGCGAAAACGTAGTCGAGCAGTGTTCCGCAAAAATTACGGGAAAAGTCGTTAAAAGCGAAACGCGGGACGGAAGCGAAAGATACGAATTGCAAATTCACGATATCGAAATACTGTCTACACCCGCAGATATTCCTCCCGTCGTTATTTCCAAAAAACAGGTGGTATGTGACCTTAACGTAAATTTAGACAATCGTCCCGTTACGCTGAGAAACCCTAAAGAACGCGCAGTGTTCAAAATTCAGGAAGGTATTCAGCGCGGTTTCAGAGAATATCTTACAAGCCAGAATTTTACGGAAATTCACTCGCCTAAAATTAATTTTGCGGGAGCGGAAGGCGGAACGAACGTGTTCAAGCTTGACTACTTCGGCAAGACGGTTTATCTTGCACAAAGCCCTCAATTATATAAACAGGCGCTCGTACCTGTATACGAACGAGTGTTCGAGATTGCGCCCGTATTCCGCGCAGAGCACCACGATACTTCTAGGCATCTCAACGAGTACATCTCTATGGACTTCGAAATTGGATTTATCGACGGTTTCGAAGATATTATGAATATGGAAACGGGTGTTCTCAAATATATAATGAATCTTTTAAAGACCGAATACGCACCCGAAACCGAGTTATTGAAAATCGATATTCCCGAAATCGGTTCCATACCCTGTATACGTTTTAAGGACGCGAAAGAGCTCTGCGTCAAGAAACTTAAAAACATTACAGATATGAAAGATTTCGAACCAGAAGAAGAAGCGTTCCTCGGAAAATGGGCGAAACAGCAATACAATTCCGATTTCTTGTTCGTAACGCATTATCTCTCGAAAAAACGTCCTTTCTATACTATGGATGACCCGACCGACCCCGAAGTAACGTTGTCGTTCGACCTTTTGTTCAGAGGGATAGAAATCACCTCGGGAGGACAGCGTATACACGATTACAACGAACAAGTCGCAAAGATGAAAAAACTCGGTATGAACCCCGAAGAATTCGAAACATATCTTATGCTCCACAAATACGGCGCGCCGCCTCACGGCGGGCTCGGACTGGGACTCGAACGACTGACTATGCACCTCCTCGGTTTTAAAAACGTCAGGTATGCAGCTATGTTCCCCAGAGATATAAACAGAGTTTCACCCTAAATCTACCTAAATCCGATTTAGTTAAACGTTAATATAAAAAGAGAGCGGACTTTTTGTCCGCTCTCTTTTTAACGTATAAAGTTTGTTTTTACTTTATTTATAACTGTCGGTTTTTCGAATTCCGTGCCTTTTGCATTTTCAAGCAGTTTCAGAAGCCAAGCCATATTACTGCCTAAGGCACGCATAATGCAAACGCCTTCTTCGTCTTTTAACACGTCTTCCGCTTTGTTGCCGTGAACCATATTCCAATAATTCGACGGAACCTGTATCATATTATTTATACCTATGTATTTATTGAGAACATCGTAAGAAGCCGTTGTTCCCGCCCTACGCGCTGAAACTATGCTTGCAGCAGGCTTGAACTGCATATATTTTCCGAAAGCGTAAAACAGTCTGTCCATCGCGCAAATAATTGCTCCGTTCGGCGAAGCATAATGCACGGGCGCGCCGAAAATATATCCGTCGGCATATTTAATTTTTTCGCCGACTGCGTTTATTGCGTCATCGCCGAATACGCAACCGTCTGCGTTGTCTTTTTTACAGCCGCCGCAACCTATACAGCCGCGCACAGGTTCGTTCCCAAGCCATATAATTTCGCTTTCTGCACCATGCTTTTTAAGTTCGTCCGCTATGATATTCAAAGCCATATGCGTACAGCCGTCTTTGTGCGGGCTTCCGTTAATCATCAATACTTTCATTTTTATCTCCCGTTATAAAAAAAAGAAGGGTTAGAATTAATCCGACCCTTCCCCTTATCCTATTAAATTGCAGCTTTTCCGCCGCGTGAAATAGTCACATTTAAGTTATTACACAATAACATATAAAATATACTTTGTCAACGTTTTCAATAAATATTTGTGCAATCTGCACAAATATTTATTCTTTATACAAAAATCTGTGGCAGTTTTCGCATTCGGTGACTTCGCCGCCCGCTATTTTTTCCTTTCCGACTATTGAAAGTTCCATTCCGCACTTAGAACATCTGTCGTTTTTAACTGCGCAGATAATGGGGAATATTCTTTCGCTTCGTTTCATTTCGTAACGCTTTAAAACTTCTGCGTCCAAGTCCTTTGCCAATTTTTTGAGTTCGGCTTTTACCGCATCCATTTCTTCGAGTTTGCCTTTTTTGTATTCCGAGTATGCCGCGGAATATTCAGTATACTGTTTCTGGACAGAGATAGTTTTCTTCTTTAAAGCTTTATAATCCTCGTCCGCTTCCTTTATTGTTTTGACAAGCGCGTTTATTTCCGACTTAATTGATTTAAGTCTTTCCGTAATCTGCGTCGCGTTCTTTTTATAGAACGAAATGTCCGCGCCTTCTTCGACGAGTTCATCAAGATTTTCGAAATCTTTGAGCGTTTCAGCTATTTCTTCGTATTTTTTATTAAGCTTTTCAAGTATGGAATTGAGTTCCAAAGCCTTAGCGTCCATTGCGTCGAGTTTTTCCGGCGCTTTAGTCAAAAAGCTTTTCGCCTGTGAATAGTTTTTCCATTGTTCCGAATTCGCCGCTTCTCTCTCAATACCTAAAAGTTTTGAATCCTCTGCTTGATACTTCAAAAGTTTTTCTATTTTAGCCATAATCTATAACTCCTTTTACAAAAGATTGCCGTCCGCAAAATAATCCGAAGGAACGGATAAATCTTTCCTGATTTTTAAATATATTTTATTGAAACCGTAATTCTCCGCAGAATAATGCGTCAAATGAATTACGTTTACTCCTCTTTCCAAAAGTGCGCATATTTCGTGGTGTTTCATATCCGACGAAACAAAAACGTCGGCGCCGTTCGAAACAGCGAAAGATATAGCCTTTTCGTCACACCCCGCTCCGCAGAACGAAGCGACTTTTTTCACTTCTCGTTCTTCATCACCGTAGCCTATAATCTTATCCGTCGAAAATTCTTTTTTAATACTTTCTATATAGTCTTTGAATTCAGCCCGACTTATCCCGTAGACTCTGCCATATCCGCCGTTTTCAACGTCAGCGAGAATTTTTGCATCTTTCCCGCCGAGACCGCGCATAAGGTGATAATCGATGCCCTCGGGCGCAACGTCGAAATTGAGGTGCATCGAAATTACTGAAATACCCGATTTTAAGCACTGCGCGACGGGGTCGGCAGAGCTTATCCTCGAAATTCCGCCATAAATCGCAGGATGGTGCGTAACGATAAGATTATAACCGCAAAGCCTTGCTTTTCTTACTGCTTCCAAAGATAAATCGAGAGAGAATAGCGCGCCGTTCACCGTTTCTTCTGAGTTTATTATAATTCCGCTGTTGTCGTACATACCGTACTTTTTACAAAAGTCGTCCGAAAGCGAAACGGGCGCAATCTTTTCAAGCCGTTTTAAAAATTCAATCAGTTTCACCGTTAAGCACTCCTTCCATAAAAGCTATATCCGATAAAAGCCGCGAACGGTTTTCGTATGTCATTTCGTTTTCGGAATATTTTTTCTTTTTATCGATTTCCGCAGTCAGATAATTGCGGAATACCGGATTTTTTAAACTGTCTTTCCCGTATTTCAATTGGGATTGAGAATAGTTGCAAGCAACTCCCGCCCTTTTGCCCGCTATTAAGAAATAATAGTTTTTACCGTCCGTGAACATGTCGTCTGATGTAATTTCACAGCCGTTGGATAAAATATATGCGCGGAGCGTTTCCGCATTTTTCATAGGCTGGAAGACAAACGTTTCGGGGATATACGCGTTTTTTAAGATTTTGACAATCTCTTCTCCGCCTATACCCGCTATAAGCACTTCGTCTACGCCCTCTATTTTTTCAAGTCCGTCGCAACAGACGTAACGGCATCTGCCGTTTTCTATGTATTCGGACAAAAGCTTTTGAGCTTTTAAAAGGCTCTTAGGGCTTATATCCGAAATCACCGCGTTCGAACAAAGATTGTTTTTCAACATATACAGCGTGCAGTAACCGTGGTCGCAAGCGACGTCGGCAAAAGTTTTGCACGGTTTTAAAAAGGAACAAAGCTTTTCGATTCTGTTCATACAATCAAGGCTTTTTTAAGTATCGAGAAAATCTTTGAGGTGTTTTGAGCGCGAAGGATGTCTTAATTTGCGTAGCGCTTTCGCTTCAATCTGACGTATACGCTCACGCGTTACGTTGAACTCCCTGCCTACCTCTTCGAGCGTGCGGGGTCTGCCGTCGTCCACGCCGTAGCGAAGTCTCAGAACTTTTTCCTCTCGCGGGGTAAGCGTATTGAGAACCGATAACAGCGTTTCTTTCAACATAGTCGTAGACACGCTGTCGGAAGGCGTAACGGTAGATTCATCCTCGATAAAATCGCCGAGGTGACTGTCTTCTTCCTCACCTATCGGAGTTTCAAGCGAAACGGGGTCCTGCGCGATTTTCTGTATTTCGCGGACTCGTTCTTCGGTTATGTGCATTTCCTCCGCGATTTCCGCCGGAGTGGGTTCTCTGCCGAATTTCTGCAATAATAGTCTTGATACGCGGGTAAGTTTGTTTATCGTTTCGACCATATGAACGGGAATACGTATAGTCCTAGCCTGGTCCGCGATTGCTCTCGTAATAGCCTGACGTATCCACCAGGTAGCGTAAGTCGAAAATTTGAAGCCTTTCTGGTAATCGAATTTTTCAACTGCTTTCATAAGACCGAGATTGCCTTCCTGTATTAAATCAAGGAACAGCATTCCGCGTCCGACGTATCTTTTTGCGATTGATACGACAAGTCTCAAATTCGCTTCCGAAAGTCTTTTCTTGGCATCCTCGTCGCCGTCCTGCATTCTGCGAGCTAGTTCTATTTCCTCGTCGGGCGACAAAAGAGGGACCCTTCCTATGTCTTTAAGATACATTTTGACAGGGTCGTCGAGACCTATGTCGGAAAGCGCCTGTTCGTATAACTCTTTGTCACGCTCCGCTTCGTCGATTATCTGTATGCCCGCTTCCGCTATGGATTTGTAAACGTAATCCATCTGGTTGGGAGTCGTTTCGTATTTTTCCATTATATCGCACAGCGCGTTAGTTGTAATACTGCCCTTGGAACCGTAAGTATCGATAATCTGTTTTAAAATATCGTTAAGCTTTTGCTCGGATAAACTCATTATTTTTCTCCGCTTTTTATTTTTTCCTTTTGTTTTAACAGTCTCTGTATTTCAGACGCTATCGAAAGTTTTTTAGCAATCTCGTTTTCTTTCTGAGCCTGCGCTTTCAATACGTCTATCTGCGAAGTTATGCGGCTTATTTTAAGTTGTCTTACGCAATCGTTAAAATATCGTTCGTTAACTTCGCCCGCCAGTTTATTACCGTCGTTTAAATCGAAAATGAAATTCAGTTCGGCGTATTCTTTACTGTCCTCTTCGAAAAACTCAAACAACTCCGCCGGCTGTATTCGTTCTTCCAATAGATATTTCGATTTTATATAATTTGCAATTATTTCGTGGACTTCGTTGCAAAACGGAATCTGCGACGCGTCGCCGTCCGCATATTTTGCTCCGAACAAATACGAAGCTATAACAAACCTCGAAGCCTTTTCGATTTTAGTCGAATTGTCTTTCCGCTTAACCTCGTCTTTTACCGCTTTAATCATCTGCGGTTTCGAAGTCAATTCACGGCTGAGATATTCGTAAGATATGCCCGTCTTATCCCTAAGCTGTTTTAACAGTATATCCTGCTCAGCCGCGCTGTCCGCGGTACGAACGATATTGAGAGCTTCGGTGGCGTATTTGCGTTTGTCCTCCGTTTTAGTTAAATCTAACCCTCTGCCTAGAACGTTTAACTTATAGTCTATTAGCGGCATAGCCGAATTGAGACATTTTCGGTATCCTTCCTCTCCGCGCTGTTTTATAACATCGTCCGGGTCGAGTCCGTCGGGAAGAGGAACTACTTTGACGTTCACTCCCTCGCCTTTCAAAATTTCAAGACCGCGCATATTCGCTTTCTGTCCTGCGCCGTCTCCGTCGTAACTGATTAATACCGTGTCGGCATATCGTTTTATCAGCCGCGCCTGTTCCTGTGTGAGCGAAGTGCCCATACTCGCAACCACGTTTTTAAAACCCGACTGATAGAGAGAAATGGTATCCATATACCCCTCTACCATAATTACTTCCTTTATAGTTTGGCTCTTTCTCAGCTTTTTTAAAAGATTTATATTGTATAGAGTTTTGCTTTTATTAAATAAAATCGTTTCTTTGGTGTTCTTGTACTTTGCAAAGTCTGTTTTTTTGAGTATCCTGCCGCCGAATGCAACGACTTCGTCCATAGCGTTAATCACGGGAAAGACGAGTCGTCCGCCCTGCGCATCCGTGAGTCTGCCGTCAGCGTCGTTCACTGCTCCGCTGTCTACGATGTCTTGTTTCGAGTAACCTTTCGAAAGCAGGAATTTAGGCAACTCGTGGTAATTCAAGCTCGCCCCCAGCCCGAAAGTTCTGACGATATTAGACGGTATCTTTCTTTTCAAGATATAATTTATATGCTCTTCCGCTTTACCCGAATTTAGGTTGTCAAGATAAAAATGTGCGCAGTCGTTTATTATTTTTAAAAGTGTGTCGCGCTTTCTCTTTAACTCGACCGTTTTTTGGTTATCGAAACCCGATTGCGGCATTTGAAGCCCTGCGCGTTCGGAAAGAATTCTTACCGCGTCCATAAAATCGACGTTTTCCATTTCACGGACGAACTTTATGACGTCACCCGACTCGCCGCAACCGAAACAGTGGTAATACTGGTCTGCTTCGTTTATTGAAAACGACGGAGTTTTTTCGTGATGAAACGGACAGCACGCCCAATAATTGCCGCCGCGCCTTTCCAACGTAAGATAACTGCCGATGACGTCGGTAATATTCAACTTTTCTTTCAGAGTTATCAAAAACTCCTGTAAAGCAGTAGCCATAAAAGTAATTTCCGCCCCAGATTATTTTTCGTCGATAAACGTCCAACCCTTAGGCACGAATAAATTATTGAAAATATAAACCGCGTATCTGTCGGTCATCGACGAGAGATAATCGCAGACAACCTGTTCGCGGGAATATTCTTCGAGTAAAGTTATATAAGTTTCGGGTAAATCTTCGGGACGTTGCATAAAATGCGAATACATTGCGCCCAACATTCTCTCCGCCTTTTCCTCTTCGCCTTTTGCAGAACCCGAAAGATACACTTTTTCGAACATAAAAGCGCGAAGCTCAGCGCTTGCCTTTTCGACGCGCGCGTCCATTTTCACGTCGTCCGTTCCGACGGAATTATTGTAAATCGAAGTTATCGCGGTATTTATCCGCTCTTTCGAACTTTCTCCGAGTATTGCTATTATATCTTTCGGCACATCGCCTATTTTTAGTATCCCCGCACGGACTGCGTCGTTCAAATCGTGGTTTATATAAGCTATTCTGTCGGCAAGAGATACGCATTTGCCTTCCAGAGTAGCCGGATTTCCGCTCTTTTTATGGTTTAAAATTCCGTCGCGGACTTCGTAGGTTAAATTAAGTCCCGCTCCGTCCTTTTCGAGAACGTCGACGACCCTGAGCGACTGAACGTTATGTTCGAACCCGTCGGGGGAAAGTTTATTTAATATTCTCTCTCCGCTGTGTCCGAACGGCGTATGTCCCAAATCATGGCCGAGCGCAATAGCTTCGGCTAAATCTTCGTTCAAAGAAAGCGCTCTGGCAATGCTGCGCGCAATCTGTGCGACGTCCAAAGTATGCGTAAGACGCGTTATGTAGTGGTCGCCTTCGGGCGAGAAAAATACCTGCGTTTTATTTTTCAGACGTCTGAAAGCCTTGCAGTAAATAAGCCTGTCCCTGTCGCGCTGGTAATCGGTGCGCATAGCGCAAGGAGCTTCTTCTCGCTGACGTCCGCGGGTATCTTTCGATTTGGACGCGAACGGTGACAAAAAAGCTTGTTCCATCGCGTAGGTTTTTTCTTTTAAAGACTGCATCTTTTCCATTACGTTTATCTATTACGAAAAAAAATCCGAATTTCCTTTTTTTATACAAAAATTTTTTAAATATAAACAAATTACGTTTAAATTTACTGGGTTTAACGGAGTATTTGCAAAAATTAAGCTGAAATTTATTTCGCGAACCCGCCGCCGACGGAAAGTATTTCACCCGTAACATATTCCGCTTCCGCAAGATACAAACAAGCTTTCGCCACGTCCTCGGGATAGCCTATCCTTCCGAGAGGAATCTGCTCTATGAGTTCGCGCGTTTCTTCTTCCGTCAGATGCGAATTCATCTGCGTGTCTATCACTCCCGGCGATACGCAATTTACACGCACCTTAGACGGCGCAAGTTCTTTTGCAAGCGCTTTCGTGAACGCGATTACCGCACCCTTCGCGGCGGAATACGCGGTTTCACAACTCGCGCCGACCTCGCCCCAAATTGACGAAATATTTATTATGCTTCCTCCGCCGTTGCCTATCATTCTGTCTGTCACCGCCTTGGAGCAGTGAAACACACCTTTTACGTTTACGCCGAACACCTTGTCCCAATCGCATTGAGACGTTTCCTGAATAACACGCACGAGCGATATACCCGCATTGTTCACGAGTACGTCGAGTTTTTCGTAGATTTCGAAAAACTCTTTAAACATCTGCTTAACCTGCGCATCGTTTGAAACGTCGGCGCGGAGCAGTACGGGACAGTATCCCTGCATATTAAATTCTTCTTGAGCAGACAGCGCGGACTGTTCGTCGCTGTTGTAGTTTAAAACTACTTCGTAACCCTGTTTTAAAAATTCAAAAGCTATCGCCTTGCCTATTCCCTTGGTTCCGCCCGTTATCAATGCTGTTTTCATATAATCAGTTCCATAATTTTATTTACCGTTTCTTCGGGAGTAAATTCGTCCGTATCGATGACATAGTCAGCCGAACTCTCGTATAACTGCGCCCGTTCGGCATAAAGTTTCGAAAGTTTTTCGCACGTTCCACCCTGCAAAAGCGGTCTGGAGTTATCGCCATCCAAACGCTTTAAAAGAGTAGCCGTCTTTGTCCTTAAATAAAATATTTTACCATTGGATTTTAAAAGTTCCACATTTTCGCTGCGGAGAACACAGCCGCCGCCCGTTGCTATCACAACCCCGTCGAGCGACGAAACTTCCTTTATTGCCTTTGTTTCCAAATCTCTGAAATACTGCTCTCCGTACCGAGCGAAAATTTCGGGAATTTTACCGTATTTCCGTTCGATAATTATATCTGTATCTACGGCTGTTTTACCTAAGCTTTTGAAAACACCGGCGACGGATGTCTTTCCGCACCCCGACATACCGGTAAGCACTATATTCATAATTTAAAACTCTCGCCAGCAAGGATATAGCTGTTTTTTCCGAATCCGCAAATAACTCCTTTGCAAACTTCGGAAATGACCGAGTTTTTTCTGAACTCTTCGCGCGCTTGCACGTTTGAAAGATGCACCTCGACAACGGGTACGTCCACGGACGCTATCGCATCGCGTATAGCGTAACTGTAATGAGTAAACGCGCCAGCGTTGAGAATTATACCGTCGAATTTTTCTCTTGCGTTCTGTATCGCCGTACAGATTTCGCCTTCGATATTGCTCTGGAAAAATTCGCAGGTATCTTTCTTGAAATATTCGGATATTTCCGCGTTTATTTCTTCAAGTGTCTGCGTTCCGTAAACACACTTTTCACGAAGTCCCGTCATATTGAGATTAACCCCGTTTACGAATAATAGTTTCATAAATTTTTCTCCGTATATTTTTTAAATAGCTCTTTTGCCTGCGTTTCATCCGGTTCCGTCCCGAAATAAATACATTCGGAATAATATGCCTGATAAAACAGCATTGCTGCACCGTTTATTATTTTTTTACCTAAACTTTCGGCTATTTCCAAAAATCTGCTCTTTGCTGGAACGTATATCAAATCGAGCGCAACCGAGCATAACTTTAAAAGTTCTTCGTCCGCAGGCGATACTCCTTCGGTCGAATGCATTCCGATTCCCGTTGCATTCACTACGAGGTAATACGGCCGAACCGAAATTTTTTCAATCGGAATTACTCCTTCGAACTCATCTGCAACTGCTAAACAGGTTTCGTAATTTTTATCGTAAATGCTTACAACCGCGCCTGCGTCGGCAAGTTTTTTGGCAACGCTTCTGCCTGCGCCGCCCGCTCCCAATACAAGCGCCGTCTTACCCTGCACTTCTACGCCGTTTGTTTTAAGCATAAGAGAAAAGCCGAGTCCGTCGGTATTATAGCCCGACTTTGTATGGGTATCGACCGTATTGACCGCGCCGAAAACGAGCGCGTCGCCCGAAATAGTTTTAAGGTGCGGAATTACCGAAATTTTATAAGGTATAGTTATATTAAAGCCGTCGTACTCTTTCAGTAAGCCGTCGATTTTTAATTCGAATTGATTTTCGGGCACGGAAACCGATTTATAATTTATTCGGTTTCCCGTATTTTCCGCAATGAATTTATGAATTGCTGGACTATCTGACTTCGAAACGTCCTTGCCTATTACGGCTAAATTTAAAGTTTTCATATTCCCGCCCTTACAGTGTCTCTGCACTCCGCAAGTAATTTTATATATTCTTCTACGCCGATAACAAGTTCTTGGCACTCACCCTCTTTTTTCGGAACTATGAGAGAAATTTTCGCATCCTCCTCATTCTTTTTATCGAACTTAGCAGACAGCGCGGCTTGTTCTATATCGTCGTAAGCAGGAATTTTTTTTATTACTTTACCAATGAGAGAAATAAGATTTTCATAATATCGTCCGCCCGCAATATTTAAAGTTTTTGCGATAAACATTTCGTAATAAGTGCCTATCAACACGAATTCGCCGTGCGATTTACCACCGTAATACAGTTCGAACGCGTGACCCGTGGTATGCCCGAGATTGAGCGTTTTTCTTATGCCGTTCAGGTCGCGTTCGTCCTTTAAGACGACGGCGGCTTTACAGCGGATACAGTCCGAAGTTATTTCCTCTAAAAATTCAAAATTATAAAGATTATCCGAATTTTTTAAAAGCTTATTGTAGATGTCTTCATCGAGCGCGCCGTATTTGATTATTTCGCCAAGACCGCACCTTATTTCACGCGCGGGAAGCGTATTTAAAAACATCGGGTCGACTATAACCTGTTCGGGCTGATAAAAAGTACCTAAAAGATTTTTGACGTCGTTAAAATCTACCGCTGTTTTTCCTCCGACGGAACTGTCAACCTGTGATAAAAGCGTCGTAGGTATCTGCACGAGCCCGACGCCGCGCATATAGAGCGAAGCGGCAAGCCCCGCTATATCCCCGACAACCCCGCCTCCGAACGCTATTAAGGTACAACCACGCTTCATTCCCGCGTCCGCCATCGCCTGCAAAATTTCCGTTAAACGGCGGACGGTCTTGCTTTTTTCGCCCGCGGGAATAATTTTTACCGACGCACCGCCGAACGTTTCAGAAATAAGATTTCCGTAAATGTTATATACGTTTTTGTCGGTCACTATAAAAAGCTGTCTGTCTTTTAGCGCGTGAACAAAAGTCGAAAACGCTCCTACTCCGCAATGAATTAAGCTCTCCGAATTGTATGTTTTTATTTTTATTTCCGTCATTTTTAACCTTTTAAAGATGTATATCTTTCGATTACTTCGCGCATATCGTCCCCGCCCAAACGCAAAGAAACCGCTTCCGCGAGCGCAAACGCGACTACGCTTTCGAGTATTATTTCGGCGGCGCAAACTGCGCAGACGTCGCTTCTTTCGTTGGATGCGACCGCGGGCAGATTAGTAGAATAATCTATTGTTTTTAGTCCCTTCATAAGCGTGGGTATGGGTTTCATTGCGGCGCGCAGTACGATTTCTTCGCCGTTGGACATACCGCCCTCTATTCCGCCCGCTTTGTTTGTCCTGCGGAAATATTTTCCGTCGCTGAAATAAATTTCGTCGTGAGCTTCGCTCCCCGCAATATCAGCCGAATCAAAGCCGCAGCCGATTTCGACGCCCTTTATCGCCTGCACGCTCATAACCGCTGAACATAGCGCTGCGTCGAGTTTTTCCGAATACCGCATACAACTGCCGAAACCGCTTTTAAGTCCTTTAACGCGTATCTCGATTATTCCGCCAGCCGTATCTCCGTTCGCTTTGAGTTCGTCTATCCTGCGCATCGCTCTTTGCTGAATTTCTTCGTTTAGCATAAAAAGCGGCTGTTCTTTAGCTTTGAGCGTGTCTTTGAATTTATAAACGTTTTCGTCGCGCTCGCCGCAAACGCCCGAAACATAGCCTGAAATTTCAACGCCTAAATTTCTTAAATACTGTCTTGCGACCGTACCTGCCGCCACACGCGCGGCTGTTTCCCTAGCACTTGCGCGCTCTAAGATATTGCGCGCGTCCGTTTGCCCGTATTTTATAAGCCCTGTCAGGTCGGCATGCCCGGGACGAACTTTCGTCAAAGTTTTTTCGTTTACGTCGCAGCCTTCGGGAGCCATAACTCTGCGCCAATTTTCGTAATCTTTGTTGACTATTACAAACGATAAAGGGCTTCCGAGCGTGACTAGATTTCTTACCCCGCTGATTATTTCTACCCTGTCACGCTCTATTTTCTGACGTCCGCCTCTACCGTATCCGCTCTGACGGAGTACTAGATATTTATTAATTTCTTCTATATCTATTTTTAGATTGGACGGCAACCCTTCGATTATTCCTATCAAAGCTTTGCCGTGAGATTCGCCCGCCGTTGTCAGTTTCAATTTTCTCCTCCTATACGACGGCATATCCGTCTTTTGTTACTTCAATCGTAACGGTTTTTCGTTCGTCCGTTCTGTAAATTTCAGTATCTTTCAAATCGGAGATTACCTGCAAAGACGGACTGTCCTTGGCGTTCTCTCCTACGCTGATTATAGCCTTGTCCGCGCTTAATAAGTCATAAAAGTCTGCACAAGCCGAACCCGCTCCTCCATGGTTTGCAACCTGTACGATATTGCAGTTTTCGATTTTAACGGGATAATCGCTCTCCGACACCGCGTAAGAATCGTAAATTCCTTTCAATACTTCCGTTCCCGCATCGCTCGTAAACAGGAAACAGGTTTCTCCGTATTGCAGCCACATAACGGCTGAAGCATTGTTTCTCGCTGTTTCAGACGTGGGATTTTTGTTCAGTTCTTCGTATTCGCCGTTCGGATTATCGTAAACCGAAGGCGACAAAAATTTAAAAAAATAACCGCGTTCGGAATTCTCTTCGCCCGCGCCGAATTGTATTACTTTTTTAACGGCGTCGTAAGATTTTAAAATAGTTTTGAATCTCAGATATTCGTCGGTAATGTAATTATTGGAGCAAAACGGCTGATAAACCGTTTTAACCGTCTTGAACTGCATTATTTCGGCAAGTCCGCCGCAATGTTCGGAATTAACCGAAGTACAGATAAGATAATCGATAGTATTAATATTGCATTTATTGAGATAGCTCAGTATCCGCGACTGGTTCGAACCTCTCCCGTTCCCTGCGTCTATAAGCATATTTTTACCGTCGGGAAGTTCTATTACAACGCAATCACCGTAACCAACATCAACGAAACGAACGCGCATTACTCCCTCTTCCGCACCCTTATTTCTTATTACCATATAACTTGCAAGGTATTTTACCGGCACGAAAAAATTCGTGATAATCAGCGCAATTGCAACTGCGGCGGATATTGCCGAAACTATAATGGTGCGCAATTGCAATTTTGTTAATTTTTTCTTTTCTTTTGTTTTATCTGCCATACGCGCTCAACCGAAACTTATAATTATACATTTAGATTATACATTAATATATATAAAAAGTAAACAAAATTAAGTCAATATAAAAAACCCTTTGAGTATTCTCAAAGGGTTTTAATTGGAGCTAATAGCCGGATTCGAACCGGCGACCTGCTGATTACGAATCAGCTGCTCTACCAGCTGAGCCATATTAGCGTACCTTTAAATTGTCAACCGCTTTGTCCGTAACAAACAAAGCAATATTATTATACCAAATAAAATAAATTTTGCAAGCAATTTTTACTTGAACATAAAATATTTTTCGCTTTAAAAAAATATCTTATTAATATGTTTAAAGTACGAAATATTTCGGCATTTACGTTTTCCGCGCTTTGCGCGGTAATTACCACCGTCATTATATGCGTTTGTGCCGTGTCCTGTTCGGGCGGGCAAATGAGTTATAAATCGCAGTATTATTTCGTTTGCTACCGCATAACGGACAATACCGTTTCGGCAAGCTCGCTTTCCTCTACGGTTTCGAGTTACGGCGGAGCGGGGTACATCTTACACCACAAAAAAAACTATTACGTTACCGTTTCCTGTTATTATCAAAAACGCGATGCGGAAACGGTATGCGAAAGTCTTAAAAAAAGAGATTTGGAATGTTCCGTTTTGGAAATCGAAACGAACAAATACAAATTAAAAAATTCGGCAAAAAAAGATTTGCAGTTGTTTCTCGGAAATTTAAATACTTTAAACTCTCTTTCTCTGCTCGCTTACGAAGGCGCGAATAAACTGGATACGGGAGAATTTTCGCAAAACAAAGCCAAAGAAATAATTTATTCGGTTCAAAACGGCATTAAAGGACTGTTAAAGTCAAACGAAAGCAATTGTTTTACAAACGGTTTAAACAAAATTTACGCCGAGTGCGAAGATAAACAGCGTGGATTTCTGATGTCGAAAGATTTGAGGTATCTGCAAATAGCGATAGTTGATTTAATAATAAACGTAAAAACTTTTTGAATTATTTAAAATTAATTTTCCGTGTTAAATTTTGACAATCTGCGCAAAATACGGATATGAACAGAAATTTCACCGCGTTCTGCGCTGCTATGCTTGCGTTTGCTATAATGCTCGTTATATGCGGAGGACTTTGGACCGACAGCAGAAAGTTTTCTCTCGCCGAAACCGAAAGCACTGTTAAAACCGTCTATCTCACTTTCGACGACGGACCCAGCGACAGAGTAACGCCGATAATTTTAGACGTACTTAAAGAAGAAAATGTAAAAGCAACGTTTTTTATAATAGGAAAACAAGCCGAAACGAGAAAGTATCTTATAGAACGGGAATTCAACGAAGGTCACACTGTTGCAGTACATTCCTATACGCACAAATACGGCGAAATTTATTCGTCCGCAGAAAGTCTTATAAAAGATATAGATAACTGTAACGAAGTAATAAAAAGCGTTACCGGACGATATTCTTCCGTTTACCGTTTCCCCGGTGGAAGTTACGGACTGTCGGAAAAACTTATTTCCGCCGTTACTGAGCACGGACTGAGATACGTTGACTGGAACGCATCCACTCGCGATGCGGAAATCTACCGCGCCACTCCCACGCAAATTTTAAAATCTACCGCGGACACCTCGTCAAACACCGAAAACGTAGTGCTGTTAGCGCACGACTCGACCACAAAAACAGCGACGGCGGAAGCGCTTAAAGATATAATCAAATATTTTAAGAACAAAGGATATATTTTCGGAGCTTTTTAAAAAATATCCCCGCGGGCTGTTCAAAGTAACAGACCGCGGGGTTTATCAATTAATCTACGCCGTAAGTTTTACGGTACTCTTTCATTTTTTCGAGATATTCTTTACCGTCGATAACCCCGTCTTCGATTGCGGAAATTATATCCGCCATCGTAACAATTGAATAAACTTTGACTCCGAATTCCTTATAAACTTCCTGCACGGCAGACAAACTGCTTTCGAGCCCGCGTTCCATTCTGTCGACGGAAATTACCATACCCGCGATTTCGACGTTTGCTGCCTGTCTGAGCTTGGGAAGCATTTCCCTTAATGCCTTGCCGGAAGTCATCACATCCTCGATAAGAATTACCCTTTCACCGTCTTCAAGCTGTTTGCCGACGAAAAGTCCGCCTTCGCCGTGGTCTTTCACTTCCTTTCTGTCAAAACAGTAATTCAAATCTTTATTGAACTTTTCGAAAAGCGACACCGCCGTCGTTACCGCAAGCGGTATTCCCTTGTATGCGGGACCGACGAGCGTATCGGCTTCTATTGAGTTATCCTCTATGCACTGCGCATAATATCCGCCGAGTTTGGCGAGCTGAGCACCCGATTTATAGTTGCCCGTGTTTATGAAATACGGAGCTTTTCTTCCGCTTTTTAACGTAAATTCGCCGAATTTAAGAACTCCGTTTTCAACCATAAATTTAATGAATTGCTGTTTATAAGTCATAATAATCTCCTTTAGTTCAAAGTCAAAGTGTCAACTATTTCGTTTATGTCTTTTATACTGTGATTATCAAGCCATTCGTTTGTCTGCGCGATAATTTCAGGCATAGCGTTCGCATTAGTGAAGTTCGCCGTTCCGACCTGAACGGCTTTCGCACCGGCCATCATAAATTCAATCACGTCTATACCGCAGGTTATACCGCCCATTCCTATAACAGGTATTGACACTGCGTGCGCGGCTTCGTAAACCATTCTGATTGCGATCGGCTTTATTCCGGCGCCCGATACACCGCCCGTGTTGTTGGCGATAACGGGTTTCCGTTTTTCAACGTCGATTACCATACCTGTAAGAGTATTAATAAGCGATATGCAGTCCGCGCCGCCTTTCTCTGCCGCCTGAGCGTTCAAGGGAATACTTTCGACGTTAGGCGAAAGCTTGACCATAAGCGGAGTTTTGCCCAAACCGCTTTTTGCAACGCGCGTTACTTCTTTTATGCTTTCGGGCTTTATTCCGAACGCCATTCCTCCCGCTTTAACATTTGGACAGGAAATATTCAGTTCCACGAAATCGACTAAACCGTCAAGCTTTGAGCATATTGCGCCGTAATCGTCGAATGTTCTACCTGCTACGTTTGCAATTACCGCCACTCCTTTTTCACGCAAAAAAGGTAAATCGTACTTGATAAAATGCTCTACACCGGGGTTTTGAAGCCCTACGGCATTTAAAATTACGCTCTTCCCTTCCGCTATACGGGGAACAGGATTGCCGAGACGGGATTCCAAAGTCATACCTTTTGTACTTAATCCGCCAATAACCGAAATATCGTAAATTTCGTCATACTCTCTGCCGAAACCGAAAGTCCCGCTCGCCGCAATCACCGGATTTTTTAATCTGACGCCGCAGATTTCAACACTTAAATCAGCCATTATTTTTCTTCCGAAGTTTTTTCTTCCGCCGAAACGGGAGTTCCCGATTCCGCGTTTTGTTTACTCGCTATATTCGCCTGCACGGAACCTTGGGCTTTGAGCATGAAAAGTCTGTTTACTACCGCAGTAGTCTTACAAACGAAGTTCAGCTTAAATTCTTTGCCGTTGACGGATATAAGTAATTTTCCGAAATCGAACATAGCGCCGTCAAGCCCCATTCCTTTGACTTTGCAGTAATCGACTTCCGTCGGAACGCAGACTATACCGTTTCTGAAATACAGTTTTCCGTCCTTTAATTTTATAGCGTCGGACGGCATCTTTGTAAAATAAACGAGCCACGCGACACCTGCAATAATAATAATTGCGCCTATGCCGATTAAAACTCCGCCGAAAATCGTCGGTTCCGTCTCGCCTACCAAAGCGACCAATAAAGCCCCCAAACCTACAACTATGATACCGAAAACCAAAAATATCGAATAAGTTACAATATATAAAGTTTTCGCCGATTTTGCAATTACTTCTTCCATTTTACCTCTTATAAATTTATTTCGTTTATATCGAATACGGGACCGTCTTTGCAGACGCGTACGTTCGAACCTTCTTTATTTTTACAGACGCAGACGAGGCACGCGCCGACACCGCAACCCATTCTCTCTTCCAATGAAACAAGGCATTGAATTTTATTTCCGCGCTCTTCGAGTTTACGCTTTAAAACTTTAAGCATTACGGGAGGTCCGCAGGCAATAATCAAATCAACTTTAAGTTTATCCGCTTCTTTCAAGTAAGCGTCGACGGCGTTGCCTTTTTCTCCGTAACTACCGTCGTCGGTTACAACCGTCAATGATTTCGATTTTCCGAGTTCGTCCAAAAGACATACCGTGTCTTTATTTCTGAAACCTATGTACGAATAAAAATTTTTACTTGCGCAATGTTCCCTTATAGTTGCTATGAGCGGAAAAATTCCTACACCGCCGCCGATAACGGCTATATCCGTTTTACCTTCAAGATTAAAGCCGTTGCCGAGAGGCAGCAGAACTTTAAGTTTTTGTCCCGCTTCCGACCGTGCAAGGTTTTGCGTGCCTTCGCCCTTGACCTGATAACAGACCGTAATATCGCAACCCTCGGCTTTCATTACGCCTAGAGGACGGCGCAAAAGCTGAGAATTATCGCCCGTGGAAAGGTTGACGAACTGCCCTCCTTTTATTATCCCCGCATTTTCGGGAAGAACGAGCGTAAGCATATAAATCTTTTCCGCAATTTTAATGTTGCTTTTTACTGTAGCAGTTAAATCTTTCATTACCGCCCCATTTTGCCTATGGCGTTTATCAAATCTTCCTTCATGTCTATACAAGCCGCGCGCGCCGCGTCGCTGTAGTTCATACCGCTGTATTCGGGATTCTTATAGGCGCAGATAATTCCGCGCGAACTGTTTACAATACCGCCCAAACCGCGCTTATCGAAACAGACTTTAAGCATTTCCGCGCTTCCGCCCTGTGCGCCGTATCCCGGGATAAGGAAGAAAGTCGAGGGAAATCTTTTTCTGAGGTTCGCGGCTTCTTCGGGATGAGTCGCACCGACTACAGCGCCGATTTCGGAATAACCGTATCTGCCTATAATGTCCCTGCCCCATTCCGAAACGAGCGAACCCATACGCTCGTATACGAACTCGCCGTTTTCGAGCTTTAAGTTCTGCAATTCGCCGCTCGACGGATTCGATGTCTTGACTAACACGAAAATAGATTTATCGTTATTTTTTATATCGTCGACGAAAGGTTTGATTCCATCCGTGCCGAGATAGCCGTTTACCGTAAGCATGTCGGCGGGGAAAGACTGTATTTTTTCGCCGTTCACAACCGTGGAACCGAGGTAAGCTTTCGAATAACAGCCCGCAGTGGAACCGATGTCGTTGCGCTTGCAGTCCGCTATTACTATCATATCTTTGCCTTTGGCATAATTTATTGTATAGTCGAACGCTTTAAGCCCCTCGTAGCCGTACATTTCGTAATACGCTATTTGGACTTTGACGGCTGGAACTATATCGCAAACCTTGTCAATAACGTTCATATTAAACTCGGTTATGCGCTCCGCCGCGCCCTCGAATGTATTTATGTCTTCGCGCATTTCTTCGGGAAGATAATTAAAATCGGTGTCGAGCCCGACACAGGTCGGATTCTGCATTTCTATTATTCTATCGATTAATTTATCAATCATATCTCTCTCCTGTCTGATATCATCAATATTTTATTTTAATTTTTATATTTTATATTACCGTCCACGATAGTGTACAGTACTTTTCCGTAAACTTCAAAGCCGTTGAACGGCGTATTTTTGCCCTTAGATAAAAACTTTCCGCTATCGATTACGTATTTTTCGCTAAGGTCCGCTATCGTCAAATCCGCGAGCGCACCCTCTTTGATTTCACCCGCGCCGAGATTAAGTATTTCCGACGGGTTAAAACTCATTTTATCCGCAAGACAGGAAAGAGTTAACTGTCCCGTTTTTACAAGATAAGTATAACTCAAAGGAAAGCTCGTTTCGATTCCGCTCATACCGAAAGCGGCGAGGTTGTATTCAACCTGCTTATCTTTGAGTGCGTGCGGCGCGTGGTCCGTGACTATACAGTCTATCGTTCCGTCTTTAAGTCCTTCTATTATCGCAAGTCTGTCTTTCTCTTCCCTTACCGGCGGGTTTACTTTTGTATTTGTATCGAACGAAGTAATTATATCGTCGGTGAGTATGAAATAATGCGGACAGGTTTCCGCGGTAACTTTTACTCCGCGGGCTTTCGCACTTCTTATAATCTCTACACCGCTGTATGTCGATACGTGGCAAATATGAACGGGAATATCCAGACTTTCGGCAAGCGCAATCTCGCGCGCAATGATTATATCTTCCGCCGCGCGGAGACTGCCTTTAAGTCCCGTAAGAGTCGAATTGTATCCCTCGTTAACTACCCCGCCGTCAACAAGGTTTATATCTTCGCAGTGGCAAAGACACTTCAAACCGAAGCCGTGCGCGTATTCCATAGCAAGGCGCATTACATTGGTGTCGGCGACAGTTTTTCCGTCGTCGCTTATCGCAACCGCGCCGGCCTCTTTCATTTTACCTATCTCCGCCATAGCCTTGCCTTCCTGACCGCGCGTAATTGCGCCGACGGGGTTTATTTTACATAAGTTGACCTGGCTTTGTCTGTATTTGATATACGAAACGACAACCGCGTTATCGCACACGGGATTAGTGTTCGGCATACAGCAGACCTGAGTAAAACCGCCCGCGACCGCGGCGCGGGATCCGCTTTCTATATCCTCTTTACCCTCGAAACCCGGTTCGCGCAAATGGACGTGCATATCGATAAGCCCCGCAAAAACGTGCTTGCCCGTGCAGTCTACCGTCTTGCAGTTTTCTTCGATATTGTTTGAAATCCGCGATATTTTACCGCCGTCAATCAACAGGTCGGCTTTTTTCTCGCCGTTCCTTAAAACGAGCGTTGCGTTTTTTAATAAAAGTTTCATAAATTAGCCTCTCTGTATTCGCTCAATAATTTAAGCAAAGCCATTCTTACCGCGACTCCGCAAGCGACCTGTTCCAAAATTTCACTGCTTTCACCGTCTATAAGAGAAGGAGTTAGCTCTACGCCCCTGTTCACGGGACCGGGGTGAAGAATCACCGCGCCGTCTTTCGCATATTTTAAAAGCTCGTCCTTTATTCCGTAGAATTTAGAGTACTCGGATAGCGAAGGAAACAAACCTCCGTGCTGGCGTTCGAGCTGTATCCTCAGTCCCATCACCGCATCCGCGCCGTCTATTGCCTCCTCTCGCGATTTCGCAACCTTTGCCCCGAGTCTTTCGATGGCTTTCGGCATAAGCGTTTCGGGCGAATACATATAAACTTCCGCGCCGAGTTTTTTCAAGCCGAAAAGATTGCTCTTGGCAACCCTGCTGTGTTTTATGTCACCGAGTATAGCGACTTTCAGACCTTTTATTCTGCCGAACTTCCTTTTGAGCGTCAACATATCTAAAAGCGCCTGCGTTGGATGCTCGTTCATTCCGTCGCCGCCATTTAAAACGCTTGCTTTTACGTTGCGCGCCAAAAGCGCGGGCGCGCCCGCCATAGGGTGTCTTATCGCTATGAAATCAATCTTCATAGAATCGAGCGTCATTCCCGTATCTATAAGCGTCTCGCCTTTTTGGACGGAACTCGCCGCGGCTGAAATATTTACTTCGTGCGCGCCGAGATATTTACCCGCCAACTCGAACGAAGTGCGCGTACGCGTGCTGTTCTCGTAAAAAAGCGTCACGAGCGATTTTCCGGCAAGAAGTTCCGACTTCTTATCTTTGTCCGAAAGAAATCCCCGCATTTTATCTGCGATTCCGAGAATTTCGTCAATCTCTTCAGCGCTCGTATCGTAAAGACCGAGCAAGTCTTTTTTCGTAAGCATAGTATTTCCTCTGAAAATCTTCAAATTTTCTTTTCAATAAGACGCGTCAAGGCAGAAAAAAAAGCGAAAAAGACACCTTTCCGCTTTTTTCGTTATCGATATTTATTCTAAAAATCTTTTGTCCGCACGCTTTAAATCTCATTTATAAAAGTATAGCATATTCAATATTCGGTTGTAAAGTATTTAACCCGAAATTTATCGCCCGTTTTAGGTAATTTTTTGAAGAGAAAACCCTACTTTATCGCACGATGTCAAAATGTATTCTATTCCGTTTTTAACCGTGCGGTACGGAAAATAATTTTCTCCGTGAATATGTCCGAAAACTACTTTATCAACCGAATTTTCTTCAAACATTTTCGTAAAAAGCGTTTCCTGCGATTTCATACTGAAAGGAGGATAATGTATCATAGCAATGAGCCTGTCGCCTTCTTCTCTGACCTTCTCAACCTGCTTGAAACACAGTTTAAATCTTTCAGCTTCCCGAAGATAGAGTTTCCCGTCGTGCTCGGTAAAATCCGAACTTCCCGGACAGCTCCAACCGCGGGAACCACAGATAACGACGTTTCCGAATTTCACACAGTCGTTTTGCAGAAAATAAAAAGTTTCGTCTGGCGCGCCTTCGCGAAGTTTGGTTATTCCGTTCCACCAGTAATCATGGTTGCCGCGTATAAAAACTTTTCTGCCTTTCAGCCCCTTTAAAGAACGCAAGTCGTAAAGTCCTTCTTCAAGCACGGTACCCCAGCTTATATCTCCGCAGACAAGAACGATATCCCCATCGGAAACTTTTTTATTCCAGTCCGATTTAATTTTTTCAGAGTGATTTTCCCAGCCCGGACCGAACACGTCCATAGGTTTATCGGACAGCCCCGAAAGATGTAAATCGCTTATTGAAAATATTTCCATAAATATATTTTAGCACAAAATTTGCTATTTTTAAAGCATTTTTCAATAAAAAAGCGCCATTTACGCGTGACATAGTACTATTTTTAAGCACAAAATCAAGCTAAAAGGCGCCAATTTCAAATAAAATAAATAAAAATAAACGGCGGAGCCGAAACTCCGCCGAACGTTGTTTCCGGAATTTACTGCTTTGAACAGTTCTTACCCTGCGGGTATAAGGGCAGCTCGAAGAAACCTGCGCATACCTCCTGCGAGTACTCCTGTGCGGGCGGTATAGCACAGTAGCCATAGCTGGGAACGAGAATTTCCACGTCGATTGCAACCTTTAAAATCACGGTCAGACAAGCGTTGACGCTGAACGTATTCGAGTCCGCATTGAACGTTCCCTCCGCACATACCGCGCTCACTTCGCTCGTAACTTTATAAGGCATAATCGAGGGCGCGGGCACGAATAAAAGAACGTCCTGCGATACCGATATGGTAGCCTGTGCGACACCCTCCACGCCGTTCGCGTCGGTGTAAACTATTTCTACGGGAATACCCACCGTAGCCTGAACTCTCGCACAGCCGGGTTTATCCGCGAGTCTTTCGACGTTTAAATTTGTGATAACGCCCGTTGAAGTAGTCGACCTTGCGCTTATAAAAGTCAAGGGGTATGTAGGGTCGGCGGGAATCTGGTCGGTAAGAGTTAAAGTATAGTTTTCTATCTGTATCTGCTTAATGCAGGCGTCGAAAATTTTCTGTGCCTGTATGCACACCTTTTCACACATTCCGTTCAAAGGGTTTCCGCTTATAGAACCGGGGCATTTATCCGATTGAAAATTCGAAAAAAATGACATTTTGACCTCCGTTTGTTTTTATATATTACATTATATGCCAACGCCGTATCCGCACGACACGCTTATTTTCCGCGCGGCACAAATAATTTGCATGTCGGGTAAACCGGTTTGCCGCTGTTTATTCTTTTAAGCTTCTCTTCGTCCGCGCCGAATTTTTCCGCTACCGTGCGGTAAGTATCCCCCACGCAAGCCTTATATACCGTAAGGTTTTCTTTCGACACTTCTATTATTCTGCCGTTGAACGCGCAACCCTGCACGGGAGTTTTCAGAACCTTTTCTATCTCCCCCGCGCTTTGTCCCCGCTTTACTCTGAAATATTTGCTTCTGTCCGTAACGAGCGTAAACATTTGTATATTATATTCGCGTAAAAACAAAAACGTTCATATTCGCGCGATGAAATTTGTAGAATAATGTAGATGAAACAAAATATTTACAGGTCTGCGGCTCTTGTAACCGTACTGGCAACAATCGAAAAAGCTTTAAGCTTCTTTTACAGGATAGTTCTCTCACGCGTCATAGGCGCGGAAGGATTGGGTATTTACCAGATTTGTCTTTCCGTTTTCGCCGTGTTTTTAACCGCCGCTTCCAGCGGAATACCGGTGACTGTTTCAAGACTTATAGCAAAAAGCAGCGCCGAAGGCGACGTCAAGAGCAGAAATTCTGCGGTTACTGCCGGCGTTGTCGCAACATTGATTTTTACCGTACCTATGGCAATCATACTCTTTTTCGGCAGAAACGCGTTCGGGTTCCTGTTCTCGGACGAAAGATGCAAAGATATTTTTCTTTTGCTTCTGCCGGGGCTCATCATAACTTCGATCTACGCGGTTATGCGCGGTTCGTTCTGGGGAAACAAGCAATTTTTACCTTATGGGATTATAGAACTTTTGGAGGACGCTGTAATGGTCGTTACCGGCTGCGTACTCGTATTCGGCGTTACCGACCCCGTTGTCGGTGCGCAACGCGCGACTATCGCCGTACTCGTTTCCTACGTCTTCTCGTTTATCGTATCGCTTTTCTGGTATTTCCGAAAAGGCGGAAGATTCGATAACCCGAAAAAGCAGTTAAAACCGCTCTTTTCCGCGTCTTTACCCATTACGGCTATGCGCACTTCTACTTCGGTTTTAAATTCCGTAGTCGCCGTACTTCTGCCTGTTCTGCTTATGAACGCATTCTCGCTTTCAAACTCGGAAGCCATAAGCCTTTACGGAGTCGCGATTGGTATGAGTTTGCCGATTCTGTTCATCCCCGCGTCGCTCATAGGCTCGATTTCGGTCGTAGTCGCTCCCGAACTTTCGGAAAATTATTATAAAAACAACACGTCGCTCGTGAGATACGACGTGGAAAAGTCAGTTAAAGCCGCAATATTTATCGCAACTTTTTTAATTCCTTTTCTGTTCGTTCTCGGCGGAGAAATAGGCGTATTTCTGTTCTCGAACGAAATGAGTGGCGAAATAGTACACAGATGCGCGTTTATTCTTCTGCCGATGTGCATATCCATGATTACGACCACCATACTCAATTCGATGAACTGCGAAAAGAAAACACTTTTGTATTATTTCCTCGGAGCGGCGGCTATGATTTTAAGCATATTCACGCTTACAAAATACGTCGGGGTATACTCGTATATGATAGGACTTGCGGCAAACTTTACGATAACATCCGTGCTCAATCTGCGTCTTCTTAAAAAGAAGTGCGAAGGAATCAAATTCATCAAATATACTGCGCACTCGCTGATTGCAATCGCTGCCGCGTGCGCTTTCGGAAGTTTCCTAAACGGTATTCTTGCGGACAGAATCGCAATCATATGGCAAATAGTTATCTGCGCGCCCGCCTGCTTCGCGTTTACCGCCGCTTTCCTCTATTGTCTCGAAATGTTTACCCTGCGTCCACTCAAAAAACTTATTTCGAAAAACTGAACTTAGCTTCCAGAGCGAGTTTAACGGCGAGCGCAACCAAAAATACCCCGAAAAGCTTTCTCAAAACCTCTGACGGAAGCAATGCCGCGGCAAACCCGGCCGCTATTGAAGTTAAAAGCGCGGGCAACACTATCCACCAGAGCCCGTTCGTCTTCAAAAGACCGTTTTCTTTATGAACTTTAAGACTGAACGCCGCCATAGGCAGAAACGCGATTAAATTAGTAGCCTGAGCAACGTGCTGTTCGACGCCGAAAAAAACGGTAAGCGCCGGTATGAGAACCGTGCCTCCGCCCATTCCCATTCCGCCGAGAACGCCGGAAAAGAAGCCCGCCAAGAGAAAAATTACGAAACTCAAAACAGCATCCTCGCTCCCGCCGCAAACATTAAGGCGATAAAAATATAATTTATAACAGTTTTAGGACATCTGTCGAGCGCGTACGCACCGACGATACCGCCAGCAACCGAACCGATGGCTGCGGGTATTATTACGTCCAAAGCAGCATAACCGTTGATAATATATACAAGAGCACTCGCCGCGCATACCGCCGCTATTACGAAAATAGCCGTAGCGTGGGCTTGCCTGTCCTCATAACCGAGCATATTTTTCAGAAGCGGTACGGCGACCATACCGCCGCCACCGCCGAACAATCCGTTTACAGCGCCCGTAAGAGCGCCCGCCGCAATGCGTTTAAATAATTTAGCGTTCAATTTCTGTTCCTTATACAATTATATAATAGTAGTTTCGGCATTAATTAGAAAAATAATAAAAAAATTTGCCCGTTTAAGCGATAAATGCTTGATTATAATCGCCGTTTATATTAAAATATCATAGTACGATTATTAAAATAAGGACAGAAAAGTATGTCAAAACATTACTCAAAGAAACGCAGATTAAAATACGTATTCCTTGCGCTCGCCTGCACGGCTTCGTTCTCGATTACAGGACTTGCCGCGGCGTGCAAGCCGGAAGAAAAAAAGGACGAGACAGATAAGACGACCTCGAAAGAAGACGTTCAACTTCTCAAAAACGGAAATTTCGAGTTCTTTAACGTTCCCGATAAAAAAGACGGTCAGCCCGCGCCCGAATATCTTATCAATACTCCCATTAACTGGACGAGAGGCGGCACCACCTCTTACACTATGTCGGGCATTATAGGAACGTCCGACAGCGCTTGGGAAAAACTTACCGCAAGCAACCTTGCGGAAAGACTCGACGCAAATAATGCGCTCGAAACGACCGCGAGCAATTATAAGGAACAACATATCGACTTCAACGGAATGAAATCAAGCGACCTGCTTTACAAAGATTCCTACGGTGCGCTCAAATACAGTACGATAAGTTCCGAAACCGACAGTGACGACAAAACAACGTATTACATCGGCGAAGGAAACAGCAAAACCGAAATCTTCTTCGACGAAGCCAAGGACACTTACTATTACGACGCGGAAAAGACCAGACCTATTTTAAAGGATTTAATTTCCAATCCACAGTCGCATAACATAATCAAAGAAGAAGGCAAAGACCCCTACTATCTCAACGATAAAGGCGAAAAGCAACAAATCTTCACGGACGATAACGGGGACTATTACCTCGAATACGACGAAGTTAAAAAAGAATACCGTCAGCCCGTAGGACACGTTCTGATGCTCCACAACTATTCGAACTCAACCCATAACGGGATCGCACAGAACTACGCTTCGGTAGAAGTTTCGCTCCCCGCGAACACTTCGGCGGAAATTTCGGTTTGGGTTAAAACGAGCGACCTTCTGTTCTCACAGGGACTCAACGTAAACGACGACCAGGATCACGGCGCAAATATAACCGTAACGCACTCGGTCGGAAGTTCTACGCTCGATGATTTTGCTATCACAAGCATCAACACCGAAAAGCTTATCGGTGACGGCAAAGCTTCCGCCGAATATAACGGCTGGGTAGAATACACCGTTTACGTTAACTCCTGCAACTTCGCTTCGAGCACGGTTACCTTGAAACTCGGTCTCGGCGATACGGACAACCCTGTGGAAGGTTACGCTTTCTTCGACGATGTGAGCGTAACGAAATACAAAGACCTAGACAAGTGCTCTTCCTACACTGCGGAAGTTAAAAACAAAATCGAAAGCGACGGAGCAAAATGCGACCTCAGAAGCGATGCAAGCGAAAAGATTTTCGTAGCAGACACTTATGAGAGAAACGGCGGAGAAGAAAACGGCGGAATCACCGAAGACAGATTCTCGGAAAACTTCCACTACCTTTTGGACCTTGCCTCGGAAAGCGGTTATGAATCGGTAAATCTCCAAAGCGCGAAAGCCGGACTTACCGTCGACACCGATAAATATACATCTTCTTTAAATACGGTCAGAAAACTTAATTTAAGCGATTTGGACGAACAGCTCAAAGTTAAACTCCCCGAAGAACTAAAAAACCTAAAAGGCAACAAAGGTCTCGATACGAGCGAAGATTTGCTTGCGCTTGTCGATGCCGGTTATAAATTCACCGAAACTCAATACAACAACAAACTTAACGAAGCACTTGCTTCGGCAAAAGATTTGAATTCAGATGCGGACAATAAAACGCTCGTTCTCTTCTCTGCAAGAGGCTCGGCGTATACCGCTTCATTCGATCTTACTATTGAAGAAGAAGGCTATAAGATAATTTCTTTTTGGGTAAAGACTTCTGATATGAACGGCAGTACAGCCGCAACCGTCAAGATAACCGAAGAAGGAAACAAGGACAATTCGGCAAACGTTACTCTCGATTCTACCGGCATTGTCACCGATATAGACGATAAGGAAGAAAATAAAGACGTTTTCAAGGGCTGGGTACAGTGTTTCTTCTTTGTACACAACGATACCAAGAAAGTAGACGGCGTTGACAACCCCGCTACTCTCCGCGTTGAATTTAGTTTCGGTAACACGACGCTTAAAGATACTACGGTAACTTCTTACAAAGCGGGCTGGGCAGCGCTTTCAAACGTACAGGAACTTGATGTCGATGAAGATATATTCGCTTACACCGGAAGCGGAAACTATACCGCTTCATTAACGATAACCGAAGACGAAAAGAAAACCACCAGTAAATTCGATGAAGTTTACGGTAACCAGACGCACGAAATCGAGAGTAATCTCGTTGATCCCGCTACCTACTTCGGAACAAACGGTGCAAGCTCGAAAGTAGTCAACAACGGTGTTATTTCTCCCTTTGACGACAAGAACCCCAACGACTGGGCAGGTCTTTTAAATAAAGAATATTTTGTAAACAAAGACGGCAAATACGTCGGTTATACAAGTCAGGACTGGTACCAGCCTTTACTCGACAGCTTCAACGTAAGTTCGACCGACGCTTTGGCCAACTGGAACGAAATATTCGGTGCCAAATCGGTTCAGCCCCTCATTATTGTAAACAAACTCAGAGAAGGCTACGTTCAGTTAAAATCGGCAAACGAAAATAACTACAAAGATTACTTCTATTACGACGAAGATATCGACGAATACGTAAAAGTCGGAAACGACGACGAATTCGATAAAGACAAAAAATACTTTACCAAAAAGGAAGTTTTGAATTACGGATTTATCGGAGAGGAAAAGACGGTTTCCGCAGACGGATTCACTACCGTAAGCGTAAAAGTCAAAGTAAGCGCAGGTGCGGTTGCTTATATCTACCTCGTAGACACGACCGACAGTTCTAATGTATTAGGTTTCAACGCTCCCTCCTACTCTTTCTGGTACGACAAGGACGGCAATGTTCTTAAATCGGAAATCGACGAAAAAGCAAACCTTGACGAACAGCGCGCGAACGTTCTCTATTCGCTCCGCGACGACGGTCTGTACGAGGACGAAAACGGCAAACTCTTTGCAAATACCTGGAACTATTCCAAATTATACAGTGCAAACATCACCTACTACACTAAGGACGGAGAGTTCTCGGTAGACGACCTTAAAGAAGGCGTGACTTATTACAAAGATAAAGCCTGCACAATAGAAGCAGACCATTATCTCGTAACTTCGGAAGGCGTAAAACTTTACGAATATAAAGACAGCAAATATTTCTATATCGTTAAAGGCGAAACGCAGAAAGACGAAATCACTCCCTTCGACAGAAGCTTTGCAAGATATGATTTCTCGAAAAATACCGAACGTTATACGGAAGTAATCGAAGACACCCACGGAGAATGGGTAACCATCAATTACGTGCTTCACGCTGGTAGCGAAAGCAAGAATTACCGTCTCGAACTTTGGAGCGGCGCGCGCGACGACGACGACGGCGTCACCGACGGAAACACCGTGAACGGAAGCGTGCTTTTCGATTACAGCTATACCTCCGTTTCAAGCGATGATTTGCTTAATGAGTACGAAAACGAAATAATAAGGTCTTATCAAAATATACTTGCGGAAAAAGGTCTGTTGAACGGAATCACCACCTCCACCGAAAATATAAATTACTATAAGAACCTTGTAGAAGAAAACGTTAAAGCAGGCAACATTTCACAGTCGGATATCGATAAATACGAAATTCTGAAAAATTACAACGCGCATTACTACGCTTTCAGTCTTTACGATTCGGTAAATTTCCAGCCTTTCAACAAGGAAATAGCAGACAAAACCGCTACCGGATACGATTATTCGGCTGACGGTTACGAAGAAAAGCTTGCATACCTTTCCATAAAGGACGGCAGCAAGCGCACTGTATTCACCGATTACTCTACAATCGACCAATCTATTACCCTTGATTTGGGAACGAGCGAGGAAGACAAAGAAGAAGATAAGGAAGAAGAAGAAAAAACCGACAACGTTAACATTTGGCTTCTTGCCTCTTCGATAATTCTCGTAGTTGCATTGATATTCGCTATGATTGCGATTTTCATAAAAGACGCGTTAAAGAAAAAACGCCGCAATAAAGTTTTCGGAAAGAATTCATACGATACCAGCAAGACAAACCGTTATATCAGAAAGCTCGGCATAAAGAAAGAGGAAATCGAAGAAGTTGATGCTCCCGCAGTAACTCCGGCAGAACCCGAACAGCCCGCAGAAGAGAATAACGAACAACCCGAGGTTGAAGAACAGATCGAAGAACCGGTTGAAACGGCTAAGCCCGAGCAAACCGAAGAACAAGACGAAAGTTCAGATAAACCCGATGACGTACAGGAATAATTAAATAGTAAATATCCACCCGCATAGCGGGTGGCTTTACTTTTTCGGGCATAGCCCTTGTCTACTAGCGAACACAAATGTGCTTTTTTATTGACCTGCCAGTCATGCGTTTGTTACTTGCT
>CAJTNY010000006.1 GCA_910577875.1 uncultured Christensenella sp. | reverse complement strand
TTGTCTATTGCATTATCCAACCGCTTTTGCTTTTCGTCCTTTTCCAAATCCCCAAACAAATCGAGCTGTTCGTTTCCGAATAAAAAGCCCGAAACGGATATTCCCAAGCTGCGCACAGGCTTTTCCCACGGATAGACTTCCTTAAACAGTTTAAACGCCGTTTTTGCTACGTCCTGCATAGTGCCGGAAGGTCGAGACAGTTTGCCTTGCTTCTGAAAACCAACCAAATTATTTGCCCTCGCATAGACGTGAACGGTGCGGGCTTTGTTCAGTCCTGCCTCTCTCATTCTTGCGCTTACGCTGTCCGCAAGCAGATAAATTACCGGCTCTACGTCGTTTTCGTCTACCAAATCTCTATAAACTGTAAGACTGTTGCCTATGGATTTAATTGCTTCTTCTTCACCTATTTTAGTTACAGGTGATTCGTCTTTACCATTAGCAAAAGTATGAAGATAATATCCCCACTTGCCGAGCAAATTTACAAGAGTCTGCTCGTCGGCTTGGGCAAGGTCGCCTATCGTCTTAATGCCCATGCGGTTAAGTTTTTGCTGCGTTGCCTTACCAACGTAAAGCAAATCTTCCACGGGTAAAGTCCATACTTTTAGTTTATAGTTTTCGGGTGTAATTTCTGTCACTGCGTCGGGCTTTTTCATATCAGAGCCGAGCTTTGCGAATATCTTGTTCCAGCTCACACCTATGCTTACAGTAAGTCCTATTTCTTGTTTTATCCTTTCTCTTATAGTTTCGGCAATCTCTTTGCCACCACCGAAAGCTTTCACACTCTTGGTTACGTCCAACCAACATTCGTCTATGCCGTAGGCTTCTATTCTGTCCGTGTAGTCCTCGTAGATAGCGCGGACTTCTCTTGATACGTTAAGATAAGTAATAAAATCTGCCGGTACTTCTATAAGCGTATTACCACACTTTTGCTTGGCTTCCCAATACACGTCGCCCGTCTTTACACCGAAATTTTTGGCTATCATATTCTTCGCCAAAACTATACCGTGTCTGTCTTCTTTACTACCGACCACGACGACGGGACTATCGCGTATTTCGGGGTTTCTCAAACACTCGACCGAAGCGTAAAAGTTATTTAAATCGCTGTGAAGAATTGTCCGCATAAGGTTATTATGCGCAAAATAAAAAGGCTTACGACTGCCCCGTAAACCTTTCCACGAACCATCTGTTCGTCTGTTTATCTAAATAAATAATCTTTTCTCTGCCCTTGATTATTACCTTATACCTTCTTGTAAGCACTCCTCCTGTATGTTCCGGCGGAGCGTTGCGTTCGTCTATGATTTTATCTATATCATACCGCGCTCCGTCCGTCCATTCGATTGCCACAGGCTTCATAATTCCGTCCGTGTTAATTTTGAGATACACCGCAACGTAAACCTTTTCGTAATTTACCATATGTTTAGTATTTACTTTTTTAAACAAAAATAACGGCGGATTTACTCCGCCGTATCTGCTTGTTGTATTGCTTCTTTCTTTTCTTCCACTTTGACTTTGAATTGCATTTCGCACTCTGAACATACTACCGAACCGTTGGTTTCTTTCAAATCAAGTCCTTTCTGCTCGGCTCCGCAATTCGGACATTTTACCGAATATAGCATATCGTTATCTCCAAATCAAATATTTGACTGAAACATTATACGAAATGAAAACCAAAATGTCAAATGAACAATTGTATTGTTATTCCATAGACTTTGTTTCCACTCTATTTTTTAAATTGGAAATAAAATATTTTCTACGAACACCGCAAATATAATTTACCTTTTCTCGGTGTATATGTAGCAATGTCCTTTTCTTTCATATAATTCGCTATAGACCTTATTTTAGGAGTATCTTCCAAAATAGTCTTCCTTGACTCGTTCCACAGTTCGGCATAATCTTCAGAAATAGAAGTGAAATAACTTTTAAAACTATTAAAGTTTGTTATTATATTTTGATTTACAGCAATTGATAACAACTCAACTTTCAATGATTCATCAATATTTACATCTGTAAATTTATACAAAAGTTTTTCAGTCATATTGCAGTTGCTATCTACAATAAATTGTGCAAGTTTTGTTTCTATGCCGACTAAATCAACTAATGAATCTCCGCATTTAAAAACAAATTCTTTTTTAAATTCAGTCCTTAAATCTTTGTCATCAATTATTGCTTTCATATATGAAGCTTCAAATGTGTGCCCTCTAAAAAATTGACTCATTGCTTTTAATATTTCATCTTGATGGCATATCAAATAAGGAAACATATTATGAGTATTTGACATTAAAGACATATCGTTTACATTGTATATGAAACAGCCATTTAATACAAATTGTTTGCAATTTTCATTCTTTGCATAAGCACTTGTCATTGTAAAATGAATATCTATTGACTTAGCTAAATTTGAATATATTTCTTCTGATAAATTCGCTGCTAATAAGTAATTAAATAAATCTATTAGCAAATTTATATCTTGTTTAGCATATGAACCATTTATTTTTCCGTTATTCAACGATATATATTCTTTTAATGAATTCCTATACTGACTGATTTTATATACTGAAAAAATATTCGTCCATAATGCTTCAATTTTGTTTGCAATAAGTAAATCTTCATAAAGTTGTTCATCTAAATCTTTAATATTTTCTATTTTTACTTTAGAATGTTTTATTAGTTTTAATTTAGTTTCTTTATCTAATTTTTTATTTAATAAAAATGCTTTAAACACCTTCTCTGATTCATTACTATTAGGCAATTTAATAAAAACGTTATTTAAATAATCAGACAAGTTATGATTTATTTTATTAATTAAACTATCATTGCCGCTATCCGGAATAAAAGAAAAGTTCTTCTCTTCAAAATCAAATATGTTTGACTCATTGATATCCAATATAATCTTTAGGTTGTCCACTGTAAGATTGTAATTCCCACTATTAACAATAAATTTATAAACTTCATCTTTGCCATTAGTTAAGTCTATTAAATTAAACTGTAAATTTAAAACATTTATCAAATCACATACTCTTGATGAGTTTAAATCATCAAATAATTGCAGATATTTCGTATGTTCCTGAATATAATTTTTAATTACCTTCTTTTGCAATATATCAATCTTATTATTTTTGATAAGCGTTTTTATAAAAATATCTTTATCAACTTTGCTTATATCTTTTAAAAATAGAGGTTTAATAAGTTCCGAAGAATATTCCGCAATATATTTCGAGAAAGCTGCTTTTTCTTCATTATTTGAAACATTTAAAAATTCAATTACGGCATTAACCACGAGCTTACTACCCGTAGCTAATAATGACATTATATTCTCGAATTTATTTTTGTTATTAAAATCTAATGCTTGTATTTTGCTTAATGATAAACATATATCTTTAATCAATACCGCAGGTTGCAAGAAATCTTCTTCATTCAAACTGATAATTACTGCCTTTACATTATCCAATTTGTAATTGTAAGTTCTAACATAACCTTGTTTTACGTTACGAATAAATTCTCTGTCATTTAATGACAAATCAGATATATTATTTGATGTGTATTCCAAATAATTTTCATCCAAATAATTTTTATGTATCAGCATTCTTATAAAATCCGATTGCAAATCGAATCTTTTCTCATTTTCATCATTAAATAATTTTTCTTTCGCTTGTCCTTTAAACAGCTCATTTGCAATTAATTCTTTATAATCTGCTTTTATTTTTGCTAAATTTTCCTCCGAAAAATATTTTTCAATTCCATAATCTTTCAATAAAGAATTAAAAGTTTTTATCTCTATTTCTTCAATTTTACTTTTGCATTCTCTGATTTCATTATCTATCTCGGCTAATCTTTCATTTGTTTTATCTTTAATAATTTTCTCTCTTTCAAAATAAGATTCACCATTAGGCAAATTTTGAACTTGAACCGCATATCCCGTATGAACCGGATGACGAAGAAAGTTTATACCTTCAAACGTATTTATATTGTCAACATATTCAATACCATATTTGCTTAATGTATTACAAGAAAAATGTTGACCTTTAAATATCAATTTTAAATCTTCAAAATCTTTTAAAAATTCACTATCAATCCTTTTTTTCTCGCTTTCAAGGTCATTAATTCGATTTACAATATCTGTTTTGTAATACTCTATTAATTTATCTTTTTCTATGCATAGTGGTATTAATCCCTCATTCTTCTGCAATCTCGAGTAGTCATAGGGATATAAGTTTTTATATAAAGCCAAAGCAAATAAATTCTCTTTCTTTAACGGCAATTTATTATCTAAATTTTCCGATAATTTATTTACCATAATAACATAATCATTGAATGTGTTTTTAAGCACTCGCATATCAGAAACATAAAATGAAATATCTTTTAAAAATTGTTCTGACAATTTTAATGAAGAATCTAAAGTAGCTAACTGCTTATGCATTTTATCGATATTATCAAAAGAAGTTACAGGATTAATTACAGGAATTATAGGCAAAATAAATTCAAAAAATTTTGCTCTCTGATTTTCATCCTTAAACATCGAATCTTTTACTGCATAAATAAACGTAACTTTATTTGCTTTTCTCGGACTATTATTAATAATAGTATTTAACTCTCTAAGTTTAACAAATATTTTTAAATTATCTAAACGGTCTAAATCTTCAAATATAACTAAATCGACATTAATGCACTCAAAAAAGTAAAGCACCTCATTAATAAAATTGTTAAATAACGAATAATCTTGGGGAACATTACCTTTCTCATCAATAGCTATCTCTAAATCTTTGTACTTTACTTTCTTTAGATATCCAAATTTAGCTAAACAAATAATTGCGACCACTAAAGAAATCGTTGCAACGCAACTTGCAATAGAATTAACAATTGAAGAATTGTTAACATTAAATAAACCGTTACCGCTTATTTCAAAGGATAATACAATAACAGATAATATAAAAATTATAGACAATAACGCACAACCAGTTGTTAACAACCAACTTGACTTGTTCGTCCTATTAATACTTGATTTCGGTAAATTATATCTTTTTTGACTATAAAATAATTGTTGCAAGATACTTCTTTCAATGGCATTCTCGCTGTAATTATTATTTTCATTATTAGCATCGATTTCGTCTTTATTAAAATCAGCTAAAGAAATCTGTACATGTTTGGGTTGGCATATCCCTTTTTTTCTATATCTTTTTAAATAAGTATTAATAGCACTGCTTTTACCCGCACCATAAGTTGCCACAACGCCTATATTTGTAACGTTCTGCTTTTTCACCTGTGCATCCAAAATTTGCGCTTCGATTTCGTAATCATCGCTTTCAACTGGAGCATTATCAAATAACATTTGTTCTTCAATTTTCTTTTGTCTTTTAACGACCATAATTTTGCCTAAAAATTTTTAATTATCTTTATATATTTTATAAAACAGAAAAAACCAATTTACACAATAATTTCCAATTTTCTTTCGAATTATAGTTGTAATTTGTAAGTGCAAACTCTAAAAAAATAGTGAACACAAAAGTGTCCACTAAAATTTCTAAAAAAATTTAAATTTTCATTTTTTTAAAGTAATAATTTAGTCATTTTAATCTAATTTTACTTGTTTTTTACAATATTTTAAGGATTTTTTCGTAAATTTAACCTAAAGTTAAGCTCGTGTCTCCCCTGCCACAATCGACAAAGTTTGAATATTAAGAAAATGGAATACATTTTCATTAACGGTGTTTCGGGCTTTGTCCCATTCAAAGATAAGAGCAATGGCTTAGGCATTGCTTTTTTCTTTTATTCCCACCCAGCCCACTCGCAAGGGTTTTAACTTATGTTCCGTGTTGCGCAGTGCCATTAGGGTAATTTGGCCTAATGGCATTTTTATGCCGTTTTTACACCAAAACGCTTAAAAAATGCGTTAAATGTTACGGAGGTGAACGGGTAATAGAAATTGTTACTTATTGTCGGGTAATTTGTTTCCAACAACTATACTATCCTTATAAAAATATAAACCTTTTATTATTTCCTAAAATTCTTTCTATAAAAGTCCGATAATGCACTGTTATAATTTTGAAATCGCGTCAAAAATGTTCTGCAATTCGCCTATTTTATTTCTTAAAAATTTTTCGTTGTTTTTATGTTTAACAATATCGTTTTGCTTAAAAAATGATGAGCAAGATAATTGCGTTT
Organism: uncultured Christensenella sp.; assembly: GCA_910577875.1. GTDB lineage: Bacteria > Bacillota > Clostridia > Christensenellales > Borkfalkiaceae > Coproplasma. The sequence goes on along the minus strand of CAJTNY010000006.1, from coordinate 58,750 downwards.
ATCTAAAATATATTCCGAGATTTTTTCAAATAAATTTATTGCCTCATTGTGAGATTCAGAAACTATTAAAGCAAGATTCCATTCTATGTATTGAGCGTTTTCAAATATTTCGCCAAATAAGTTGTATAACGCATATTTATTTCGTCTCCACAATATTCAATATTGATTTTTCGATTTTTTAATACTTTTTCTGATTCATTTTCACTCTCGGTTACCGCTTTCAGTTCCACATAGCCCGAATAATCTACAAACCCCGTCAATATAGTACTTTTACTATATAAACCAAATCCCATTACAGCCGAACAGGCTTTTCTCTCGTCAATTGGTTGAGTTGTTTTTCCTAATAATCGTGCCGTTTCCGTCCGTTTCATACTTTATTGAATATTCCGTAATTACAATCTCGTCCGTTTTGCAACCGTACACAGCGAATAAAGCAAACAAACACAATACACTGCTTATTACCAACAGGAACTATCGGTATTTTTTCATAATGCTCCGCCGAAGACGGTTTCGTAGCTTTGCGAAACTGTTTATTATTATAATCGATGTTTAAATTTTAACGTCGCCTTTCTGTCCGAGAACGGCGCTGTTTTCTTTTAATATAGGGTCTACTTCGTTTTGAATAAATTCCGTAACCTGCGAAGGCGCTCTGCCGATAAATTTCCCCGCGTCGAGAATTTCATCAAGTTTACCGTGCACAGCCGCAAATATTTTATCGGCCTTAATAAGTTCAATAAGATTGTTTTCCTTACCAAGCTCTTTTACATTTTTGCCTGCCTCCATTGAAAGCACTCTAATCTTCTCGTGCAACTCCTGCCGGTTACCGCCGGCTTTAACGCACTCCATCATTATATTTTCCGTCGCCATAAAAGGAAGCTCCGCCGAAATATGCTTTGCTATAACTTTATCGTAAACGACAAGGTTTTCAGAAACATTCATATAAATATTGAGTATTCCGTCAAGCGCAAGGAAAGCCTGAGCATTAACAATTCTTCTATTTGCCGAATCATCGAGCGTTCTTTCAAACCACTGTGTTCCCGCTGTAATAGCGCAGTTTACGGGGAGCGAAATTACAAACCTTGCAAGCGAGCCCATTCTCTCGCTACGCATAGGGTTACGCTTATAAGCCATAGCAGAAGAACCTATCTGTGATTTTTCAAACGGTTCCTCTATTTCTTTCATATTTTGAAGTATGCGAATATCATTAGAGAATTTGTACGCGCTCTGGGCAATCTGCGAAAGAACGCAAAGAACGTTGTAATCGAATTTTCTCGGATATGTTTGACCCGTTACTCCGTAAACTTTATCGAAACCGAGTTTTTCAACGACTCTTTTTTCTAATTCTTTAACTTTGTTCTCATCGCCCTCAAACAATTCCATAAAACTTGCCTGAGTTCCCGTAGTACCCTTAACACCGCGAAGCTTGAAAGCAGATTGAAGATTGACAAGGTTTTTATAGTCCATAGTCAAATCCTGCAACCAAAGAGTCGCACGCTTGCCTACTGTCGTAAGCTGTGCGGGTTGAAGGTGCGTAAAACCGAGCGTCGGCGTATCCTTATATTTAAGTGCAAAAGCGCTCAGCTTGTCTAAAACGTTGACAATCTTGGCTTTTATGATTTCCAACGCATCGTAAATAATTATCAACTCGGAATTGCAATCCACAAAACAGCTCGTCGCACCGAGATGTATTATCGGCATAGCCGATTTTGCCTGGTCACCGAAAGCGTGAACGTGAGCCATAACGTCGTGACGGACTTCGCGTTCATATTTTTCGGCAAGCTCAAAATTTATATCCTCGGCATATTTTTTCATCTCGTCGATTTGCGACTTTGTTATTTTAAGACCAAGTTCCATTTCCGATTCCGCAAGCGAAATCCAAAGTTTCCTCCAAAGACGGAAACGCTTTTCGTCCGCAAAATTTTCCGCCATAACCTTGCTTGCATATCTTGTAATCAAAGGATTCTGATAAACCGAATTATCCGTCATAATTTTTACTCCGTTTTAACATTTTACAGGTTGAGCGTATTCAACCCCGAAAGTTTCCACACTAACTTTTTTCATAACCTGAGGTTTTTTTGGTTTATCGTTCCAATCGGTTGCAACCGACGCGATTTTATCCACAACTTCTATTCCCTCGGTTACTTTTCCGAAAGCTGCGTACTGTCCGTCCAAATGCGATGCGTTCTTATGCACAATAAAAAACTGAGAACCTGCGCTGTCGGGAGCCATAGCGCGCGCCATCGAGAGAACTCCGCGTTCATGCTTTATATCATTGGTTTTAAAACCGTTCAAGGCAAATTCTCCCTTTATGCAATAACCGGGTCCGCCCGTACCGACGCCGGCAGGGTCTCCTCCCTGTATCATAAAGCCAGAAATTATTCTGTGGAAAACCAATCCGTCGTAAAAACCGCCCGATGCAAGACTGATAAAATTGTTTACTGTATTAGGCGCTTTTTCGGGATAAAGCTCTGCTTTTATAATTTCTCCGTCGGACATTTCAATTGTTACTATAGGATTTTGCATAATATTGTCTCCTGTTTCAATTTATATTATTTAAAGTTCACTGTATTTTTCAATCTTGACTCCGGCTTCTTCGAAAAGCTGAATAGAAAAATTATCTGGATACCCGTCTTTAAACACGACTCGGCTTATTCCCGAATTTATTATAATTTTCGCACAGATAACGCAAGGCTGATGAGTACAGTAAAGTGTACACCCCTCCACACTGCAACCGACTCTCGCTGCCTGAATTATCGCATTTTGTTCCGCGTGCACCGCGTAACAAAGTTCGTGCATCGTCCCGCTTTGGACGTTAAGTTTTTTCCTCAGACATTCTTTCTTGTCCGCACAGCTTTTAATACCCTGAGGAGCACCGTTATAGCCTGTGGCTATAATTCTTTTATTCTTAACTATTACCGCACCCACGTGCCTATTTTCCTGAAAACAACTCGACCAAGAACCTATCTGTTCGGTCATTTCCATAAATCTTTTGTCCCACTTATCCATAAAAAGCGTTCCTTATATTAATTGTACTGTATTTTAACATATTTTTTCTGAAAAAGCAATTTTTTACATTATTATGTTTTATTTTATTTAGGTTAGTTTATAAAATAACCGTACAAAAAAGTAACATTTTTCGGAGGAATATTTATGAAAATTAAACCTTTATTCGATAAAGTCGTAGTCGAAGGACTTAAAGCAGAAGAAAAGACGAAAAGCGGACTTTACCTCACTTCCGCCGCTCAGGAAAAACCCGCAACCTGCGTAGTCGTGGCTGTCGGCCCCGGAGGAATAGTCGACGGAAAAGAAGTCAAAATGCAGGTTAAAATCGGAGATAAAGTTCTGCTTGCAAAATACAGCGGAACCGAAGTTAAAGTCGACGATAAAGAATATACGATAATCCGTCAGAACGATATTCTGGCGATTGTCGATTAATAAAAGGAGATAAATTTATGGCAAAACAGATTAAATATGGCGACGAAGCAAGAAAATTACTTGAAAACGGAGTAAACGTAGTCGCAGATACGGTTAAAATCACTCTCGGTCCGAAAGGCAGAAACGTAGTGCTCGATAAAAAATTCGGCGCTCCCCTCATCACCAACGACGGTGTTACAATAGCAAAAGAAATCGAACTCGAAGACCCTTTTGAAAATATGGGCGCTCAGCTCGTCAAAGAAGTATCCACAAAAACCAACGACGTCGCAGGCGACGGTACCACCACCGCCGTCGTTCTTGCTCAGGCTATCGTTAAAGAGGGTCTTAAAAATCTTGCAGCAGGAGCAAACCCTGTTATTTTAAAAAAAGGCATAGCAACCGCGGTTGATACGGCTGTTGCCAAAATTCAAAAAATCTCCAAACCCGTTGAAAATAAGCTCGGAATTCAGCAAGTAGCTTCCATTTCGGCAGGCGATGAAAAAATCGGAGAACTTATCGCAAATGCAATGGAAATCGTAGGCAAAGACGGCGTTATCACCGTTGAAGAAGGCAAAACGATGGCGACTGAACTTACTACTGTTGAAGGTATGCAGTTCGACAGAGGCTATGCTTCCGCTTATATGGTAACCAATACAGAAAAAATGGAAGCAGTTCTCGATAATCCTTATATCCTTATTACCGATAAAAAGATTTCATCGCTTCAAGAAATTTTGCCCGTAATCGAGCCCATCGCTCAGCAGGGCGCAAGACTTCTCATAATCGCAGAAGACGTTGAAGGCGACGCGCTTGCTGCTTTAATCGTCAATAAGCTGAAAGGCGTATTAAACTGCGTTGCAGTCAAGGCTCCCGGCTTCGGCGACAGAAGAAAAGCTATGCTCGAAGATATTGCAATTCTCACGGGCGGCACAGTAATTTCAAGCGATTTAGGCTATGAATTCAAAGACGTTACGACCGATATGCTCGGAAGGGCTTCACAGGTTAAAGTCGACAAAGACAACACCACCATTATTAACGGTTCGGGCAGCGCAGACGATATTAAAGCGCGCGTATCTTCAATTAAGTCGCAGATTGCGGAAACAACCTCAGACTACGACAGGGAAAAATTGCAGGAAAGACTTGCAAAGCTTGCAGGCGGAGTAGCCGTAATCAACGTAGGCGCGGCGACCGAAGTTGAAATGAAAGAAAAGAAACTTCGTATCGAAGACGCTCTCGCAGCAACACGCGCGGCAGTCGAAGAAGGTATAGTTCCCGGCGGCGGAGTCGCGCTCCTTTCCACTATTCCCGAACTTACGAATCTTTTGGAATCGCTCGAAGGAGACGAAAAAACGGGTGCTAAAATAGTTATGAAAGCAATTGAAGAACCCGTACGCCAAATTGCAAAGAATGCAGGTTTTGACGGTTCTGTGGTAGTAAATACTATTTTAACTTCGAAAAAGAAGAATTACGGATTCAATGCTTTAAAGAACGAATATACCGATATGGTTGCAAGCGGAATTATCGACCCGACCAAAGTTTCGCGTTCAGTGCTTCAAAACGCGGCATCTGTTGCGGCAACGCTTTTAACGACAGAAAGCATAGTAACAGATATCCCCACTCCTCCCGCGCCCCCTATGGGTGGCAACCCCGATATGGGCGGAATGTATTAAATTAATTTAAACAACCTCGGCAATATTATCGTATTTCCCATATGGAATTTTACCACAGGAACAGAATGTAAGTATAGCGCACTATACCTTGCAAGCAAGGTAAGTGCGTTTTTTCTTTACATTTTGATTGGGTTGTTGTATAATAATTGTGCAATAAACAGTAATTTAACGGAGGAATACAATGGCTTACTCATTTAAAAGCGTAACAATACGCACGGACAATTCCGAGAGCGGTATGGCGAAAATCAACGAACTTTGGTCAGATATTATGACGGGCAAAATCCCGCTTGACTTTATAGAAAACGGCGTACCCGTAAAAGGACTTTCGCCTATTTCGTCATACAGCGATTACGAGAGCGACGAAAAAGGCAAATACAACTTAACCGTTATGACCGTAACCGCCGATTTCTTTGCAAAAATGGAAGAATTGGTCGCACAAAGAAAATACATAAAAATTGACGAGAGCGGCGAAACGATTACCGATTGCGCAAATAAAGCGTGGTCGAAAGTTTGGCAACTTACCGCAAACGGCGATATTAAACGCGCTTTTACTGTCGACTACGAAAGCACAGTTCCTGCCGAATATACCAAAGACGGTAAATCGCATTGTTATTTATACATAGCAGTAAAATAACGCTTATAAGATAAATTTCAATTTATCCTCAATTATAAAAGCGAAGAAATTTTAAATTCTTCGCTTTTTATATTCCCTACGGGAAGTACGCTTTTGCCGAGGTTGTTTTTTATACAAACTTAATTATTTTACTTCTTTAATTTTTGCATAAATTTTCATATCTTCTATAACACCGTTTTTAACGGCGTTGGCTTTCATTGTTCCCTCGCAAACAAAACCGGCTTTTTCTAGTACGCGGCAGGACGCTTTATTCCGCGAAAATGGCTCCGCGTAAACTCTAATTATATCAGAATTATCAAACACAAACTGACAAATCTTTTCCACTGCTTCGGTTGCGACACCTTTATTCCAAAACCTTTCGCCTATATAATATCCTAATTCAGCTGTTCTCGAATGAATATTACTCTGGCGGAATATCCCGATACTACCGGCAAGCTCGTTCTTGTAAAATACCGCAAACGCGAAAAGATTATCTTTATCAAAATCTAGCATTGCTTTAATAAAATCATACGCATCGCTTGCCGTATAAGGATAAGGCAAGCCGTCACGAAGATTATCCAAAATATTTTTATTGTTCAACAAAACCGCCAAATCTTCGGCGTATTCGGTTCTCCACAGTCTTAATTCACAAACCATACTTAATTTACCTAATTTTATTCAATATTCTTTCAAGCGCGTATTTACCGTGCTCGTAAGTCAGACCGCCCTGAAAATAAGCTATAAAGGGCGGTTTAACAGGACCGTCGGCGGAGAGTTCTATAGACGCGCCTGAAACAAACGTACCGGCAGCCATAATAATAGGTTCTTCATACCCGGGCATATCCCACGGCTCACAGCATACGTAACCGTCAACGGGAGAAGCGTACTGCACTTCCCTTATGAAATCTATCATTTTTTCCGCACTGTTGAATTTTATCGCGCGTGTAATATCGTAAGGATTTTTATCGACAGAAGGATAATTTACGTAACCGAGTTCCGACATTGCCTGCCCGATTAAAAGGCTGCTCTTTACCGCTTGCGCTACCGTATGCGGAGCCATAAAAAGTCCTTGATAAAAATATTGATACCCACCCGAACAGGAACCGACTTCAAGCCCTATCGAAGGCGCGGTCAGCCGTTTTCCTATCATATCTATATAAACTTGTTTTCCGCAAATATACCCGCCTGTGGGAGCAAGTCCTCCGCCCGCGTTCTTTATCAAAGAACCCACCGCCAAATCGGCGCCCGTTTCGGTCGGCTCGAACTTTTCCACGAATTCTCCGTAACAATTATCAACAAAAATACAACCCGTAAAACCGAGCGACCTTACAAATTCACAGGCCTCTCCTATTTCGGCGCAAGAAAACGCATCGCGTAGTTCATACCCGCGCGAACGCTGTATATAAATCACTTTTACTTTCTTAGTGAATTTATTTCTTATTTCTTCATAATCGAACTTTCCGTCTATCAAATCACAGTATTCGAAATTTATTCCGAAATCTTTTAAAGAACCGTTATCTTTACCGGATATTACGCCCTTTATGGTATCGTACGGTAAACCGCTTATACACAATAGTGTATCGTCGGGACGCAACAGACCGAATAACGCAACGGTCAACGCGTGAGTGCCGGAAACTATGTGCGGAGAAACTATACCGCTCTCGGCACCGAAAACTTTCGCATAAAGTTTTCCGAGAACGTCCCTGCCCTCGTCATCGTAACCATAACCGGTGGTGCCGTTAAAATGCCTTAATGCAACGCGGCATTCGCCGAACGCTTTTAAAACTTTCACTTGGTTAAAATAAGCAATTTCATCGACATTTTTAAATTTTTCTAAAAGCTTTTTTTCGCAATCGTTTATAAATTCAAGATTGTTCATTCATTAACTCCAAAACTTTTTCGGCAGTAGCTTCATAGGGCTTCAGCCATATTAACCCTTTTAATTTTTTAAAGAAAGTTATCTGCCTTTTAGCATAACGTCGTGTATTTTGCTTAATCATGTCACGCATAGTACTTTGATTGCTGCCATTTTTTAAACATTCGAGTACTTCTTTGTATCCAATTGCTTGCATACATTGATAATTTTCATTAATTCCTTGACGCAATAAATTTTCAATTTCTTCCAGCAATCCGCTCTCAAACATTTCGTCGACACGCTTATTTATTCTTTTATACAACTCTTCGCGAGGATAATCCAACGCCACAGCGAAATACTCTCGCTTAGGCTCCATATCGTCGCGTATTTCAGATTTCTTTATACCGCTGACTTCATAAATTTCCAAAGCCCTGATAACACGCTTCGTATCGCTAACGCTTATTTTTTCTGCGGATTCAGGGTCTGTATTTTTTAATATACTGTAAATATAGTCCTTGCCTTTTTCAAGCAATATTTTATTATATTTTTCTCTGATTAAAGAGTCTGCCGCAACATTGCCGTAACTTAAATCGAACAATAAAGAATTAATGTAAAAACCGGTGCCCCCGCAAACAACCGGTATTTTACCGCTATTCAGAAGATTGTCTAAAATCGGTTCTGCTTGCGCCGCATAATCCGATACACAGAAACCTTCTGTCGGCTCAACAACATCTATTAAATGATGTCTTACGCCGCACATCTCTTCAGCTGAAGGCTTAGCCGTCCCCACATTCAAGCCCTTATATATAAGCTGCGAATCAGCGGAAACAATTTCCGTATTAAGTTTAAGAGCGCAATCAACCGCTAATTTGGTTTTACCAGATGCAGTTGCGCCGCAAATGACGAGAATTTTCAAAAGTCAGACTATCCTTTTAAACATTTTCTCAATATCTTTTTTAGTTAAAGCGACGCACACAGGCCTGCCGTGAGGACATTTTAATCCCATATTTCCTTTAAGCATTTTGAACAGCGCGTCAATCTCATCCTGACTGAGCGCCATACCGCCCTTTACGGCGTGTTTGCAGGCCGTCATTGCTATTTTATCCTTTAACATTTCTTCAAGCCTGATTTCTTTAAGCCCTTTTAAATCCGACATCAAATCGCAGAAAAACTCTTCGAGATTTATATCCTGCAGATCCGCAGGCACTTCGTCAACCCTGAAAGAACCGACACCGAACGGTTTTAAGTCAAATCCGAGACTGCGTATCAAAGAAATATTATTTTCGATAAACTCAGTTTCCTGAACATTCGTACTGAACAGATAAGGAATAATAAGGCCTTGTCTGTTAATTTTCCTATTCGCCAACTTTTCTTTTAAGCTGTCGTAAATCAATCTTTCGTGCGCGGCGTGCTGGTCGATAAGATATACCGTATCACAAATTTCATAAATCAAATAAGTATCAAAAACACAGCCTCGAAACTTACATTTTTCATATTTAATCATTTGCTGTTCAAACTTACGCTTTTCGTATGCTTTGTCTATTCTTATATCCCCGCCCAATCCGCTCGACATCGTATCGTTCGACACTGTAAGAGTAAACGGTTTCGTCTGCTCCAAATATCCGTTCATAGGTTTATCGCGCAACGGGTCGTAATACTTTATCTTCTTTTCTTCAGTTTTTATATCTTCTTGTTTACCCGCGATTTTTGCCGATCCGAAATCAAATTGCGCCGCACCCAAACCGACGTTTTGCTTCTCATCTTTTACCGACAAGCTCGACCGGTTTGATTCGTAAATCTTATTCGTGTTTTTATCGGAAACAGATTTTATTTCGGGCAATCGAATACTGTCGACAACAAACCGAGCCGCGGATGCGGTACCATCCAAAACCGATGACACTACGGAATAAACCGCGCCGAAAATCGGGCGATTATCGACAAACCTTACGTCCGCCTTATTGGGATGAACGTTTACGTCAACCTGCTCGGAAGGAACTTCAACGAAAAGCACGTAAAACGGGTATTGCCTTTTCATAGCATAGCTCGCATAAGCGTTCGCAACCGCCGTAGCAATTGTATTGTTAATTATGTACCTTCCGTTTAAAAACAAACTTTGATAAGTTTTATTCGGTTTAAAAAAGTTTTGATTACCGATAAAACCGTGAATTTTAATTCCTTCTTTTTCCGCCTCTATCTTATAGCACTGCGAAATTGTTTTTGCACCGTAAACTTGCGCCAAGGCTTCGTCAAGCCCGCCTCCGTGAGATTGAAGAGTTAATTTTCCGTCCACGAAATATTTGAAAGATACCGATGGGTTTCCAAGTATGTATCTCGTTATAAAATTTGTTATATCCGTCTCTTCCTTTTTATCCGCCTTCAAAAATTTCGCTCTGACCGGCGTATTATAAAACAAATCGCGGACACAAATTTGAGTACCTCTCTGTAATGCAGCAAGTTCGACCGCGCCGACGTTTCCGTCAATGCAGCTTACTTTATAAGCAGGGTTACCGTCTGTGACGGAAATCAATTCTACTCGTGAAATTACGGAAATACTTGCGAGAGCCTCGCCTCTGAAACCGAGCGTTTTTATATTGTCAAGGTCCTCTGCCGTAGAAATTTTACTCGTTGCGTGAGGAAAGAAAGCCGCGCGCATATCGTCGCGTTCGATACCGCAACCGTTATCAGCGACTTTGATAAGCTGTTTACCGCCGCGCTCGATTGAAACTTCAATTTCGGTAGCTCCCGCATCAAGACTGTTTTCTATAAGTTCTTTAACTGCGGAATACGGTCTTTCTATTACTTCGCCCGCTGCAATCCTATTATAAATGCTTTTAGTTAAAATATTTATCTTTCTCATAATTTAACCTTTTCCGTCAAGTCTCCGAGCAGTAAAAAAGCCTGCATAGGCGAAATAGAATTCATATCGACTTCGCTTATAATTTTCTCGACCTCGGAAAGAGACTTCTCCGTTTCCGTATCACCAGATGACACCGCAAATTCCCTGTCACCGCTTTCAATACTTTTTAATATAGCTTTTGCCCTATCAGTGATGCAAGCGGGCACACCGGCAAGCGAAGCCACCTCTATACCGAAACTCCTGTTTGCCCCGCCGCGCAAAATTTTACGCAAAAATACTATACCGCCGTTTATTTCTCTAACTGAAATTTTATAGTTTTTAACTCCGTTAAGCCTGCTTTCTAGTTCCGTAAGCTCGTGATAATGAGTTGCAAACATCGTTTTCGCGCCGATTTTTTCGGTAAGATATTCGATAACCGCCCAGGCTATGCTAAGTCCGTCATATGTACTCGTACCCCTGCCAACCTCATCGAGAATAAGCAAACTGCTTTTTGAAGCGTTTTGCAAAATCGAAGCAACTTCTATCATTTCGACCATAAAAGTGCTTTGGTCGGAAATTAAATTATCACTCGCTCCTACCCTCGTAAACACCCTGTCGATAAGCGGTATCTGAGCAGACTTTGCGGGAACAAAACTTCCGAGATGCGCCATTATAGCTATTATAGCGGTCTGACGCATATAAGTGCTCTTGCCGGCCATATTCGGACCGGTTAAAATCATAGTCCTGTTTTCACCTTCGTCGAGTAAAGTATCGTTAGCAATAAAGCGTTCCTTTGAAATAATCTCAACAACCGGATGTCGCCCCTCTTTTATAATAAGCGGTTTATCACTTTGAACTATTTGAGGTCTTACGTATTTATTTGTTTTCGCAATTTCAGCAAAACTTATAAGTAAATCTATCTGTGCTATCGCCGATGATATAACCTTGAGTTTATTTATATTTTCCGTTAAAACAGATTTAACGTACCCGAAAAGCTGATTTTCGAGTTTCATTGCGAGTTCTTCGCTTCCCAATATTTTACTTTCAAGTTCTTTTAACTCTTCTGTCGTATAGCGCTCCGCATTCGCAATCGTTTGTCTGCGTTGATAATGTAAAGGCACTTTATCCTTGAATGATTTGGAAACCTCTATGTAATACCCGAAAACTCTGTTATAGTTAATCTTCAACGTTCTTATTCCTGTCGTATCCCTTTCACGGGCTTCCATTTCGATTATTAACTTGTTTCCGCTTTTACCTACACATCTCAATTCGTCAAGCTGAGAACTATAACCGTCTTTAATGTATCCGCCGTCTTTCATTTGCGCGGGCGGTTCTTCCGCAATAGCATTATTAATAAGTTCGGCAACCTCGGATAAATCATAAAGATTTTCAGAAACTTCGGATATGATTTCAGAATTAAATCCCGAAAGCTGAAATTTTATATTAGGTACAACCGATATCGACTGCGCCAAAGCAAGACAGTCCTTAGGTAAAATATTGTTATTGCTTATTTTACCGGTAAGTCTTTCAATATCCTTTACGCCCTTTAATAAATCGGACAATCCGAGCCTGACAACCGTAGAATTATAAAGTTCCTCAACGCCGTCAAGTCTGTAATCTATATCTTCTTTACGCGCAAACGGCGATAAAATACAGTTATTAAGAAGTCTTGCCCCCATCGCGGTATTTGTCTTATCCATCAACCACAATAAAGAACCGTATTTCTTTCCGCCGCCGAGCGTTTTTACAATTTCAAGATTTTTTATCGCCGTTCCGTCCAACTGCATAAAATTATCGACTTTAAGATATTTGATTCCGTCGATATTTTTTAGAGAGTGCATCTGGGTTTCTTTCAGATACTGTACCAGCGCACCTGCCGCGCACACCGCGTATTCTTTTCCCGCTACGGGATATGCTGAAATAGTTTTTGCATTAAACTGTTCTAAAAGCGCTCTTTCCGCTGCAGGATAATTAAACGCCCAGGCAGGATAATCGGAAAACCTCGGAATTACTCCGCGGGAAACTTCCGGTTCGTCTTTTGCCGCAAAAAGCATATCATCGTTGCAGATTATTTCTTTTGCGTAAATTTTTGCAATATGCGCAATCGCTTGCTTTACGCATCCGCCCCCTGAAAACTCAGCCGTAATCAATTCGCCTGTCGTTATATCCGCCCAAGCCAGCGCAACATTGTTTCCGTTTTTATAAGCACAGCAAATATAATTACTCTCCTTCTCTTCGAGATGTCCGTCGTCTGTAATCGTACCCGCCGTAACTACGCGGACAACCCCTCGAGCAACCATTCCCTTCGACACCGAAGCATCTTCGAGCTGTTCACAAATCGCTACTTTTTCACCGAGCGAAACAAGTTTCGCTATATATGCATCCGCGGCGTGAAAAGGAATTCCGCACATCGGTGCGCGTTCGTTAAGTCCGCAATCTCTGCCTGTAAGAGTCAGATCAAGCAAAACAGAAGCCTTCTTGGCGTCGTCGAAAAACATCTCGTAAAAATCTCCGAGTCTGTAAAAAACGATACAATCTTTATACTTATCCTTTACCGAAAGGTAATGCTCCATCATTTTAGAAAGCGCCATAATTCTTCCTTACACACGTTCACCGACTAGCGAAACGCCGTTTGCCTTTTGTATTTTTATATTTACGAATTTACCTATTACGTCCGTATTGCCTTTAAAATATCCCATTCTGCCGTATTCATCCCTGCCGAGATACATATCTTTCTTTTCATCGTAACCTTCACATAGAATTTCGACGGTCTTACCGACGTATTTTAAAGACTGTTCACGGGTAATAGAATTGACGAGTTCGACAAGTTTAATTATTCTATGTTTTGAAACTTCTTCCGGTATCTGATCAGGCATGCCCGCAGCAACCGTTCCGTCTCGTTTAGAATAAACGAACGTAAACGCCGAAGAATAATTTATCGATTTTACCAATTCGAGCGTTCTCTCAAAATCGTCTTCCGTTTCACCCGGAAATCCAACAATTAAATCGGTAGTAACAGCGCAATCCGGTATGTACTTTTTAAGGACGTCTATTTTATTTTTATATTCCTGCGAAGTATATTTCCTGTTCATAGCCTTTAAAACGGCGTCTGAACCGCTCTGGACAGGCAAATGGATGCAACGGCAAATTTTCGCATTTTCCGAAATTACCTTTGCAAGTTCTTCAGAAAAATCCTTAGGATGACTCGTCATAAACCGTAATCTGAACTTTCCGTCTATTCCCGCAATTCTTTCAAGCAACCGAGGGAAACTTAAATCGTCTGTACCGTTTCCGTAAGAATTTACGTTCTGTCCGAGTAAAGTTATTTCCTTATATCCTTTTGCAACAAGTTCTTTCACCTCGGAGATTATATTCTCCGACTTCCTGCTTCTTTCCCGTCCGCGTACATAAGGAACAATGCAATAACTGCAAAAATTATTGCAGCCGTACGTAATATTTACCCAGGCATTGGGATAACTTGTCCTCAAAGGCTTCTCGTCTTCACATATAAAACCACCGTCTTCTTCAATGCGGATAACAGTTTTTTTCTGCTTTTCCTTTAACAGCACATATTCTTTTAATTTGTGCAGATTATGTGTACCGAAAATTATATCGACATAAGGAAATTTTTCGTATAAATCTTCCGCTTTCCCAATCTGCTGCGGAAGACATCCACCGACAGCGATAATCAAATCGCGTTTCTGCGATTTAAGTTTTTTTAACATTCCGATATTGCCGAAAGCGTGATTTTCCGCATTCTCGCGTATACAGCACGTATTAAATACAACAATATCAGCCCCAGTTATTTCAGGGCAGTTCTTATAACCGAGTTCACTGAGCATTCCCGCTATTTTTTCCGATTCGTGGACGTTCATCTGACATCCATACGTTATAATGTGATAATATTTTTGCATATATAAAAGATTATATAATTTTTTACGATTTTTTTCAATTGATTTGCAACAAATATTTATTTTTATAAATACTATTTTTAATGACAAAATTTTTGAAAATTCTTTTAATAATATTTTTAAGTATTTTAATGTTAATTGCTATACTTTTTTTTACTTATGCGGCAATTACAAAAGACGCTAAACTCAACGCCGATAAACTTACGGGTTCAGGACAAAACGTTGTAATCTACGACAACAATGGCAACGACGTAATAAGCGCATCACTTAACGCCCAGAAAAAAAGCGTTTCCGTAAGTAATTTGCAGGAACACACGGTAAACGCATTTATTGCATCCGAAGACAGAACGTTTTTCACGCATAACGGATTAAATTATAAACGTATGCTCAAAGCTTTGTATAAAAACATAGTTTCGCGCTCGTTCAAGGAAGGCGCTTCCACAATCAGCCAGCAACTAATAAAAAACACGCACCTTTCGAATGATAAAACGATAAAAAGAAAACTTAACGAAATCAAACTAACCAAACAGCTTGAAAAAAGATACGACAAAAAAGAAATTCTGGAAATGTATCTGAACACAATTTATTTCGGACACAATTGCTACGGCCTACAAAGCGCGTCGGAATTTTACTTCAACAAAAAAGCAGAAAATCTCTCCCTTACAGAAAGCGCGACAATCGTCGGACTGCTTTCATCTCCGAATAATTATTCACCGTTTAAAAACCCCGAAAAAAGCCTCAAGCGCAGAAACTTGGTATTAAAAAGTATGTTTGACTGCGGTTATATATACGAAAGCGTTTATAACGAGGCCGTAAACTCGCCGTTAAACACCGTTAAATCAACAGCCGAAAACAGATACGATTCTTATATAAACGCCGTATTCGAAGAACTCTCGGAAATTGATTTCAATTACTACGCATTAGCCGACGGGTGTATAATAAAAACGTATTTAGATACAGAAATTCAAAATTTAATAGAAACTTACGAATACCCTTGCGACAACGCAGTAATTATAACAGATAACGTTTCAGGCGGTGTCAAAGCTTACAAAACCACAATAAACGGAGCAAAAAGACAACCGGGCTCCACTGTTAAACCCATTTTCGTTTACGCACCCGCCATAGAAGAAAAAAACATAAGCCCGTTTACGAAAATTTTTGATGAAAAAGTCGATTTTAACGGTTATTCACCTGAAAATTTCGATAAAAAATATCACGGCTATGTCACGGTAACGGAATGCATAAAAAACAGCTATAACGTACCCGCTGTAAAAACTCTGAATTCCCTCACCGTTGATAAATGCGAAAATTATCTTACCGCCATGGACGTTAAACTCGAAGACGGTGAAAAAAATCTTTCACTCGCACTCGGCGGTATGAAATACGGTCTGAGCATAAAAGAAATAGCAGATAAATATTCTATATTCCCTAACGGAGGACATTACCGCCCTTCGCATTACGTTAAAGAAATCGTTTCAAAAGAAGGCAAAATACTATATAAAGACGACTACGCATTCAACAGCGTATTTTCCGTCGGCACATGCTCACTGATTAACGATATACTCTTGGAAACAACCAAAGACGGCACAGCAAGAAAACTCAAAGATTTTAATTTCGACATTGCCTCTAAAACCGGGACTTGCGGAAATGCGGAAGGCAACACAGACGCCTATGCGGTAAGTTATACAAGCGAACACTGTATAACCGTTTGGCTCGGCGATAAAGACAATAAAAGAAGCAATATTACCGGAGGAAACGACTGCTGTAAAATTATCAAACCGATTATTCAGTCACTATATGAAAACCATACTCCTAAAAATCTAAACACACAAGCAGGTACCGAAGCAATAAATATAGACTGCGAAGAATATTTACAAAACAACAAAATCGTACTTGCAGACCCCGTATGTCCTAAATTAAATATTTTAACCGTCAAAACATTAAAAGACGGCAAACATTACGAACAGTCAGAAAGATTCAGTAAACCCGTTATATCCGCACCGTCTATTTCTGTTACAGACAGAGCAGTAAATATTGAATTATGCCAGACAAAGTACTACTCATATATTGTAAATAGGGTTGATAATAATCAAATTATAACAATTTTTGACGGTAAATGGCAAAAATTTGTAACAGATAAACCCGGTTACGGAGTTTACGTTTATTCAGTAATACCTTATTTTGATGACGGCAAAAATAAATATTTCGGCGAAGAAATTCTACTACCTGCGGTAAATATGAATAAAAACGGTTCAGACACGCAGATAAAAATTCCGGATATTGCGCATAAAGATTGGTATAATCAATAAATTAAAAAGCACCGAAATTTCGGTGCTTTTTTTATAATATTAAAGTTTCGAGAGTTTTCAAAGCTTCATCAACAAGTGCGTTTACATTTAGCTTCTCCTCTTCCGCTATCACATCGCAAAGTTTTGGACGGGTTACAGGATGTTTCGGCAAAAATACAGTACAGCAATCTTCGTAAGGCTCTATGGAAGTTTCATAAGTGCCTATCGCCCTGCTCCGTTCAATTATTTCATCTTTATCGAATCCACATAACGGACGAAGAACCGTAAGCGTTTTAAGAACGCTGCTTGCCGAAGTCATTCCCTCCACAGTCTGACTAGCCACCTGTGCCAGACTCTCACCGGTAATCAGACATTGCGCACCGCTGTCTATTGCTATTCTTTCCGCAATGCGCATCATAAATCGCCTTAATAAAGTTACCATATAATCGCCGTTGCATTTTTTATGAATTTCCTCTTGTATTTGCGTAACCGAAACAATGTTCAATTTTGAGCCGCAAGTATAAGAAGAAAGATGTTTGGTAAGCTCTATTACCTTTTCACGCGCCTGCATATTCGTATAGGGATAACTATGAAAATGAACACAATCAATACTCATACCGCGCTTTGCAATCATATGCCCCGCTACAGGGCTGTCAATTCCGCCGGAAATAAGGAGCATTCCTTTTCCGGAAGTGCCGACAGGCATACCGCCCGCACCTTTAAAAAACTCGTTAAATACAAGTGCAGTTCCGTTTTCACGCAAATCTATATTGATTATGAAATCCGGATTGTGCACATCGACTTTAATTTTACTGTTAACGTCTAAAAGACGTCCGCCGATTTCCGCACTAATCTGCATTGAATTTAAAGGAAAATTTTTATCAGCCCTATGAGTATTTACTTTAAACTTACCTTCCGCCGCACATACACTTTTCGCCGCATTGAATACGGCGTCCATATCTGTACAAACTTTTAAAGAAACGCTGTAAGAATGTATTCCGAAAACTCTTTTCAATCTTTCAAGAATTATTTCAGTTTCGCTATCTTCGAAATTTTCAATTAAATACCTTCCGCTGTGACGACGGATTTCGTGTTTTAGTCCTTTAAGACTCTTTTCTATATTAACAACAAATACGCGCTCAAACCAGCCTCTGTTTTTGCCTTTTAAATGTATTTCAGCATATCTGATTATAATTACTTTTTCCATACTACGCCATTATATTTAATCTGTTTTTTACTATTTTATTTAAAATTTCCGCGGCGGTTTTAACTTCGTCAATCGTGTTTTCCGAAGAAAAACTTAATCTTAGGACTCCGTCGGCAGTCTGTTTATCAGCCCCGCAAGCCAAAATAACACGGGAAAAACGTTTCTTCGCATTTGAAGAACACGCAGAACCCGTTCCGATTATAAGACCGTTGTCATCGGCTTCGTGAAGAACCGTCTCTCCGCGTAATCCCGCCGCGGATACTGCAAGAATATATGGCGAAGCATCATCATAGGAAAGTATTCTGAAAACTTCATTATCCAAAAGGGAACGCATAGCAACGTTTAATTTTTTGACTTTTTCGCGTGAAACGTTTATATCTTCAAATGCAATTTCCGCCGCCATTTCAAAGCACTTTATTGCAAACACGTTTTCGGTTCCGCTTCGGAATCCATTTTCCTGTCCCCCGCCGAATATAAAAGGTTTTATTACAAGATTTTTTCTCCTGATTAATGCTCCGCAACCTTTTACTCCGCCGATTTTGTGCGCACTTACCGAGTATAAGTCAATATTTTTCGTAAGTTTAAACGAAAACTTACCGAAAGCCTGTACGCCATCGGAATGAAAGAGCGCATATTTATTTTTAATTTTTACCTCTTCTGCAATTTTAAAAATATCGTTTATCGCGCCAGTTTCATTATTTACATGAATAACGGAAACCAAAGATGTTTTTTCGTCGATAAGACTTAATAAATGCTTTGTATTTACACTTCCGTCAGAGTTAAGGTTTGCAAATCTTACTTCTGTTCCTCTCTGTTTAAGCTCCTCAGCCGCCGAATAGACTGCAGAATGTTCGCCGAGAGTAGTCACGATATTGCCTCTCTTGCCTCCGCAAAATACAGCCTGATTATCCGCTTCTGTTCCGCTTGAAGTAAAATTAAGCGAAAAATTATTTTCGTCCGCTATAAACGATAAAATTTTTCGCCTTGCTTCTTTTAATTCAAGGTTCAAATTATAACCTTCCGCATACAATGCGGAAGGGTTATAATATTCCCTTAAAAGGTATCTTTCTGCATTTTTGACGCATTGTTCGACAGGCTTTGTGGTCGCCGCATTATCAAGATAAATCATTAAATCTCTATCGTGCCTTCAAAAGATTGTTTAACCGTTCCGTCAAGCTCGATTTCATCGTTCTCGTTTAGCTTAACAAATAAATCCCCGCCGTTGGATTTAACGGTAATAATTTCATTTTTGCGACAGTAACCGCCAACGATGGCGGCAACAGCTACGGCAGCAGCCGCCGTTCCGCACGAACGCGTTTCACCGTTCACTTTATCCCAAACGCGCATTTTTACGGTAACGTTGTTTACTATACGCACGCATTCCACAAACACCCCGTGAGGAAAATAACCTGAATCGTTAACTGCCTGACCCAAAGCTTCGATATCTATATCATCGATTGTTTCACAATAAACTATGCAATGAGTATTGCCCACATTAATAAGCGTCGTTCTATATGTCTGACCGCCGAAGCTTAATTCTTTATCTATAATATTACCGTCGAATTCCGAAGGTATAAAACTTCCGTTAAATACAGCTTTACCGAGATTGACGGAAACCGAACTTGCCTTGCCGTTGAAAGAGTTTACTGAAAGTTCTTTAACTCCGCAGTTACACTCTACTTTAACCGTTTCAGCTACCAAACCATTATCAAATAGATATTTCGCAACGCACCTTAACGGATTTGCCGCAAGACCGCATTCGCTACCGTCTTTGCCGAACACTCTCATTTTCGCATCGGCAACATCGGACTTTTCTATCATTACAACCCCGTCCGCGCCGATAGCATTATGTCTGTCGGAAAAATTAATCGCAAGTGATTCGGGACACGTTATACCTCCGTCCATATTATTGAAG
This sequence comes from uncultured Christensenella sp., assembly GCA_910577875.1. Classification (GTDB taxonomy): domain Bacteria; phylum Bacillota; class Clostridia; order Christensenellales; family Borkfalkiaceae; genus Coproplasma. Next base: position 39,044 of record CAJTNY010000006.1, on the reverse strand, counting down.
AAAATGTAATCGTTTCCGCAACTGTGCATTTTACAGAAATTAAGTTTTAATTTCTCTTTTCTAAGCTTGTTTATATCCACGAGTTCGGTATTGAACTGATTATATCTACCCGCAATTACGTCAGCAAGCGCGTTAGCCGTATCCAAAGACGTAAGAACCGTAATACCGAGCAATATCGCGTGATGATGCATACTTATATAGTTCGATATTGACTCCACATCCGTTTTGCCTGTATAAACTATATAATCAATCTTACCCTCGTCCATAAGCTTGAAAATTTCTTCATTGCTGGACAATCTCGCAACTTCGCTGCATTCCAATCCGAGACTTTTAATAACCTGACAAGTGCCTTTCGTAGCGTACAACGTAAGCCCGAGATCGGCAAACTTTTTAACTATATTAACTATTTCAAACTTATCCTGGTCGTTAACAGTAAGATAAACCCCCGACGGATTTTGTTTCGTCGGATGTTTCATATTGAACCCAGCAGACACAAGACCTTTGAAAAGCGCTTCCTCAATTGTCTTGCCGATACCGAGCACTTCTCCGGTCGATTTCATTTCGGGACCGAGCTGTGAATTAACATCATTGAGCTTCTCGAACGAGAAAACCGGCACTTTGACTGCCACATACGGAGAATTTGGATAAAGCCCCGTACCATAACCGAGCTTTTTCAATTTTGCCCCCATTAAAATCTGCGTTGCAATATCCACCATAGGAACGCCCGTGACTTTAGATATATAAGGAATAGTTCTCGACGCTCTCGGGTTTACTTCTATAACATAAAGTTCGTTCTGATAGATAAGATACTGTATATTGATTAATCCCTTGGTTTTTAAAGAGACTGCAAGTTTAGTCGAAATATCAACTACTTTTTTAAGCATCGCATCGCTTAAATTATACGGAGGATAAACCGCAATCGAGTCTCCGCTGTGAACGCCCGCTCTTTCTATATGCTGCATTATGCCGGGAATCAGTACATCCGTACCGTCGGAAATAGCATCAACTTCGAGCTCTGTTCCCATAAGATATTTATCGCAAAGTACGGGATTTTCAATGTTCTGCGCGAGAATTACGTCCATATATCTTTCGATATCGTTTTGCGTAAACGCAATAGTCATATTCTGTCCGCCGATAACGTATGAAGGTCGCAAAAGTACGGGATAACCAAGCGTTTCGGCCGCACGCACTGCCTCTTCTTTAGTCATTACCGTAAGTCCCTTGGGGCGTGCAATACCGAACTGTTCCAAAAGAGCGTCAAATCTCTCCCTGTCCTCGGCAAGGTCTACGCTGTCCGCAGGCGTTCCGAGAATACGCACTCCTTTCTTATCGAGATAACTACAAAGCTTGATAGCAGTCTGTCCGCCGAACGTTATAACAACACCGTAAGGTTTTTCTATATCGAGAACATTCTGAACATCTTCGGGAGTCAATGCTTCGAAGTACAATCTGTCTGCAGTATCAAAGTCCGTCGAAACAGTTTCGGGGTTATTGTTTATAATTACAACTTCGTATCCTAAACGCTTCAAAGCCCATACACAATGTACGGAAGAATAATCGAACTCTATACCCTGACCTATTCTTATAGGACCCGAACCGATAACCACTATTCTCTTCTTAGTTCCGGATTTTACAAACTGTCTTGCTTCGTCATGTTCCTTTTCATCGTACGTCGAATAGAAATAAGGCGTTTGCGCGGAAAATTCCGCAGCGCACGTGTCAACCATTTTAAATACAGCGTTTACGTGCTTAGGAAGCGCACAGCCGGAGAACTTTTCAAGTTCTCTATCTGGATAACCGAGTTTTTTACCGCGCAGATACTGTTCGGGCGTTATCTTAACTCCGGAAATTTCCTTTTCATAATCGGAAAGATTTTTAAATTTATATAAAAACCATTCGTCGATTTTAGTAATCGAATAAATTTTTTCAATCGGAACACCGCGTTTTATAGCCTCATAAACGACAAATAATCTTTCATCGGTAAGCTCTGAAAGTTTTTCGATGATTTCATCGTCTGAAAGCGCGGCAAATTTGGGAAGATTTAACGTCGCAACAGAAATTTCCGCGCCTCTTACAGCCTTCATAATAGCCATTTCAAAGCTGGTTCCTATCGCCATGACTTCGCCGGTCGCTTTCATTCTTGTTCCGAGATTTCTCTTCGCATAAAGAAATTTATCGAACGGCCATTTAGGAAGTTTGACGACGACATAATCTATTGTGGGCTCGAAAGAGGCATATGTTTTGCCTGTAACATCGTTCTTTATCTCGTCTAACGTATATCCGAGCGCAATTTTAGTCGATACCTTTGCAATTGGGAATCCCGTCGCTTTGGAAGCGAGTGCGGAAGAACGCGAAACTCGGGGATTTACTTCTATTACCGCATATTCGAACGAATCGGGATGAAGCGCAAACTGACAGTTACAGCCTCCCTCTATACCGAGTTCAGTTATAATATCAAGCGAAGCGGTTCTAAGCATCTGGTATTCTTTATCGGAAAGCGTTACAGCAGGTGCTATTACTATCGAATCGCCCGTGTGAATTCCTACGGGGTCTATATTTTCCATAGAACACACCGTAAGAACGTTTCCTGCGCCGTCGCGCAGAACTTCGAATTCGATTTCCTTCCAACCGCCAATAAATTTTTCAATCAGTACCTGCGTAATAGGCGAAAGCATCAATCCGTTATGCGAAATCATTCTAAGCTCTTCTTCGTTTTCGGCAACTCCGCCACCCGCTCCGCCGAGCGTGTAGGCCGGACGTACGATTACAGGATAACCGATTTTTTCCGCGATTGCCACGCACTCTTCTACGGTATAAGCTATATCCGAGGGAACGACAGGCTGATTGATTTTCTGCATCGTTTCCTTAAACAGCTCCCTATCTTCCGCTCGGTCGATTGATTCGAGATTTACTCCTATTAATTTTACTCCGTATTCGTCGAGGAACCCCGACTTTGCAAGCTGACAACCGAGCGTAAGCCCGGTTTGACCACCAAGCGAAGCCAAAAGACTGTCGGGACGCTCTTTAACGATAATTCTTTTTAAACTATCTACAGTTAAAGGTTCGAGATAAATTTCGTCCGCAAGAGCGCGATCCGTCATTATCGTAGCAGGATTCGAATTGCACAAAACAACATCGATACCCGCGTCTTTAAGCACGCGACAAGCCTGTGCGCCGGCATAGTCGAATTCAGCAGCTTGTCCGATAACAATCGGACCCGAACCTATCACAAGTACTTTTTTAATATCTTCTCTCTTAGGCATTATACTTTCCGTCCTTAATGTTGATTATAAATTTATCGAAAAGGTAAGAAGCGTCGTGAGGACCTCCGCAAGCTTCCGGATGAAACTGCACGCTAAACGCGTTGAGTTCCGGATAATCTATACCCTCGCAGGTATTGTCGTTAACGTTGATATAAGATAGTTTCCCCGCGCGCAGACTCGAAGTCACCACCTCGAAACCGTGGTTCTGGCTCGAAATATAAACTCTGCCTGTTACGAGATTTTTAACCGGCTGGTTCGCGCCCCTGTGTCCGTACTTCATTTTCTTGGTTTTACCGCCCATCGCAAGCGCCAATAACTGATGCCCCAAACAAATTCCGAATATAGGAAGCTTGCCCGCCAGTTTTTTAAGGTTTTCGATTATTCCTTTGTTATCGGCAGGGTCGCCGGGTCCGTTGGTAAGCATAAGTCCCGCGGGATTAAGTTCTAATATTTGCTCCGCAGTATAAAACGAAGGTACTTTTATGCAATAACAACCGAGTTTAACGAGTCCGCGTATAATATTGTCTTTTGCGCCGAAATCCCAAACGACTAATTTAATCCCGTTCGGATTACCGTAATACTGTAATTCCCTGCAAGTAACGCTGTCGACCGCGTTCTTTATTACATAACCGTTGACCAGACTCAAATCTTTCAGCGGTTTGGAAGTTATAGCCGCGTTCATAACTCCAGCTTCTCTGACTATTTTCGTGAGCTCGCGTGTGTCTATACCGTATAAACCGACTATTCCGCTTTCGGAGAGAAACTCGTCGATAGTTTTTTCGCATCTGAAATTTGAAGGCTCGTCGCACTTCTCTCTTACAACATAAGCCGAAACCCAGGGTTTTTTGCTTTCAAAATCAGACGGTATAATGCCGTAGTTACCTATAAGCGGAAATGTCTGCATAACTATTTGTCCATAATAACTCGGGTCGGTCAATGTTTCTATATAACCCGTCATACCTGTCGTAAACACGAGTTCACCGATAATATCGCCGTCCGCACCGAAGCGTTTGCCTACAAATTGCTTACCGTTTTGTAAAGTTAAATACGCTGTTCCGTTTTTCATTTTGTTTTTCCTTTTTACCTAAAATAAAGACTGATTTAATAAATAAATCAGTCAATTAAAAAAAATTATTTCGTAATATTTTTCGGAAAACACTTTACTTGCCGAAAAGGAAACTCTGCCGTCGGCTGTATCAAAAGTTGTGATTTGCTTTTCAAACTGTCTTATGTTTTCCATAACCTTAAAAATTATACAATACCGTTATATATAAAGTCAAGCGAAATTTTTATATATTCAATAAAGATTTGTAATATAATCGAAACCTTTAAGTACCGTCCTCATTTTCTTATATTCAGGCTCGAAACACGCAACCAGACGCCAAAATTCGGCGGTATGATTAAAGTAAACCGTATGACACAGTTCATGTATTATCACATAATTTTGTAAACGCCGAGGAAGCATAAAAAGGATATAATTAAAAGTTATGTTGCCTTTTAAATCGCAGCATCCCCATCTTCGTTTATATGCTTTAATAAAAAAAGAATTTGCACTTAATCCCGTTACTTCCGAAATTTTACGGGCATTAACTTCGAACTCTGTCCAAAAACGGTCAATAAACAGTTTTTTTATCTGTTTTACATTCTTTACATATACTGTGTTTTCTGATATTTCGTTTTTATTGCAGAATTTTAACGGAAATTTTTTTCCGCAGACGTAAATTTCATTGTAATCCACAATTGATTTATTTTCGGATAATTTAATCAGATTTTTATTCAGTATCTTTTCAAGCCATTGTCTTTTATCTGCAACAAAAGAATTAATTCGGCTTTCCGAAAATTTCAGCGGACAACGAACGGTTATCTCATTCTCTGGCGAAACAGATAGCGAAACGGATTTACGGTTGGAACGGATAATCTTTAAATCATACTCCATTAAAATTTATCCTCATCTGAACGCGCAACTCATCACCGACTCTTCCTTCGATTAAATAGCACTCTTCGTTCCGCTGCCGTACAAAATCAATAATTTCGCCTTCTTTGCACTGTTTGACGTAAGTTATCTGTACAGAACGCATATCTTTATCCTTAAGCTCGTCCACGCTAAACACATCCATCAAATAATCCGCATATTTAGTATTGTTGACATGAAAATAATGGTCGTAGTCCGAATACGTAACCGCTTTTTTATATTTCAGTTCCCCGTAGGAAATACGGGGAATTTTCCAAGCAGAAAAACAAACGCTTCGATCCGTATTATAATTGTCGAAAGCGTCTTCGGCAAAAAAAGCCGAAGCGGGAAGCACGGAAAAAGTATCCGTATTTATCATACACCAACGCGCCGTTGCGACACCTACCTTTTCTTCGCCGCAATAAAATTCGAAATCTCTCAAAAAAACCGAAAATTTGGGTTTCAAAGGCCAAGTATGAAGAGTTAAAATATCGCCGAATTTAATATTCCTTTTAAGTTCTATATACCAGTTTACTATTACAAAACCTAAATGTTTCGGCGCTACGTCTGCATAGCCGAAACCGAGTTCGTCTGCGGACAAACAAGCGGATTCCTCTAAAAACGACAAAAGAGCAGACAACTTTAAATTATCGTAAGCGTCAACGTCGGTATATCTCAATTCGAAACTTTTTATATGTCTGTACATATTTTACCTCTATAATTTGCGTTTATTTTAGCACTTAATCTTCAAGAAGTCTATTAAATTAAAAAAATTTCTTATTTATGCGTGGCATAGTACCTTTTAATTTTGTCAGATTATTGACATATTTGTCGATTTATTGTATAATATGCTAAATTACGGAGGTAGCTAATGGACGATACAAAAGATTTATCCGAACCCGTCGATAAAAATCCCGCTGAAGATGAGAACAAAAGCGCGATTAGCGCAGACCTTATCAGAGGGCATATCAATACAATAATTTTGCGTACTTTGTACGAGCGCGATAAATACGGTTATGAAATAATCGAAGAAATAGAAAAAAAGAGTCACGGACAATATTCTTTAAAACAGCCTACTCTTTACAGCGCGCTGAAACGTCTTGAATCACAGAACTATATTAACGCTTATTGGAAGACCGACGAAGTGTCGTTGGGTGGAAGGCGGAAATATTATACGTTAACCGACAGCGGACGCGAAATCGCGGAAAGAAACCAAGCGGAATGGGAATATTCTAGAACCGTTATCGATAACCTGATTTCAGACCGCTCTTTCGATTTTTCTCAGCCTGCGCCTGCCTCTGTCGATTTTAAAATACTTAAAAAATCGACCACACGCGTTCCCGTTGTTAAAGATGAAGACAACGATGATGACGATGATGAAAAGATTCAGAATGATGAAGCGTTAAAAAAAGAAGCGCCTATCGAAATAAAAGAAGAAATACCAGCAGTTGAAATCAAACCCGAAACCGTAACTTATACGGAACAAACGATATATTACGAAACAATACCCCCTTCTCCCGCGTCTACTGTCGAACCGAAAGAAGAACAACACAGTCTTCCAATCGAACCTCAAAGATTTGTAATTACACAAGATAATACTGAAAATACAGTTCGCGAAGAGCCTGTAATGAACGAAGAACAAAGACGAATTGTTCACGAAAATTATATGAGACTAATTTCGGAACCCGTTGTCCAGCCGCAGGAAGAAGAACCCGACGTTGTTCCCGTAGCGGACGAGATAGACACTGAAAAACTTATTTATAACAACAAACCGGAAACAGAAAGAGATTACCGTAATCTTATAAATAATCTTTTCGTAAGAACTATAAAACAACCGCCTAAACAGGAATCGGAAGAAATCCGTAAACCTACCCGTAACATAAGAGTTGACGATATAAATGTAAAAGCTGATAATGACGGACTAAAAATAAGCACATCCGAATATGTAGTATCTACGCGTAAAAAAAGCTATAACCGCGGCGGAACGCTTTTTAAAAGTTCACTTATGGTAAGCGCGGTACTTTTACTCGTATTTATGTTGAGCCTTATTTTCAGAACCAAACTCGGAGTAACTCTCACTTATCCATTTGTAATTTTTGCGATTGATATCGCGCAATTGTTGATTTTCGGAGTAATATATTATACCGAGCTCGGAAAAAATTCAAGAAAACCTGTTTCAACGGTTTATTTATCAGCCTGCATAATAGTAACGGTAATTCTTATATTAATTATATTTATCGTGTCAATATTACTCAACGTAAATTTCTCGTCTGCAGGCGATATATTCGCAAAAATTATCATACCCTGCATTGTAGCTTTGAATATACCCTTATTTGCGGGTTGTTTCTATGCTTTCAGTAAAAATAATTAAAAACAAATTTTGATTTATTTATAACATATATAAGTAATATTTTATAAAAATTAGGCGTGGCATAAAGCCACGCTTTTTTCTTTATTATGTGAGCAAATTCATCCACCAGTGACAGAATTAAATACAAATAAAATTACATTATATAATAGCAAAAAAACAAAGGAGCTATTTTATGAATTGATAAACAGTAAAAATCTATGGAGAACAAAAAGGCAGAAACACACCATATGCAAGTATATGATACGGTAAAATATCATTAAGTGCGGCAGCTAGTGAATTAATTAAAAATTATGAAGACTATACATATGTAAAACTACTAAAAGCAACACAAAATAAAAAAAACTATATTGGCATTAAATTTTTTAAAGAATATGTTGCCGATTCAATTAAAATCTAACGTAAACAAATTAATGGTAAGTAAATAACAGGAATGATTATCGAAATTAAAAGTGTTGTAAGAGACTTATTTGGTACAGACGGAACTCAAATAGCTACTACTCGTTATAGCGTTAAACTGGATGATGACGATAAAGACATTTTAGTTATTTTTAAAGAATAAAACCATTTTTATTTAAATTTATTTGCACGTAAAAATTGCACGTAAAAAAGGTTCTCGAACAATTTATCCGAGAACCTTTTTATATTCAATTAATTAATTCAATTAATTTAGTACCTAATGAGAAAGACGATTTATAGTATTATTTTGAATTATTTAGCAAATTCGCTTGCTCTGAATTCCCTTATAACGTTAACTTTTATCTGTCCGGGATATTCGAGTTCTTTCTCTATTTTCTTGGCTATATCTTTTGCAAGGAACATAGTCTGCGCATCATCAATCTGCTCGGGCTTAACGATTACGCGCACTTCTCTGCCTGCCTGAATCGCATAGCATTTATCAACGCCGCGGAAACTGCCCGCAAGCTGTTCAAGTTTTTCGAGCCTTTTAACGTAATTTGTGCCCGTTTCCCTTCTCGCACCGGGTCTCGCGCCCGATATAGCGTCCGCCGCAGCAACAAGCACCGCCTCAGTCGTCGTCGGTTCGCAATCGCCGTGATGCGCTGCTATTGCGTTAATGACTTTCGCGCTTTCTCTGTATTTCTTCGCAAGGTCTGCACCGAGCTGAATATGAGTACCTTCCTGCTCGTGGTCGACTGCTTTACCTATGTCGTGAAGAAGTCCCGCACGTTTTGCAAGCGTTACGTCAAGTCCGAGTTCGGAAGCCATAAGCCCCGCAAGCTGAGCAACCTCTATCGAGTGCTTGTACACGTTCTGACCGTAGCTCGTCCTATACTTTAATCTGCCCAAAAGTTTTATTATCTCGGGATGAAGTCCGAAAATACCGACCTCAAACATCGCGCTTTCACCAGCAGACTTGATTTCCGAATCCATTTCTTTTTTGACTTTTTCAACTGTTTCCTCTATTCTTGCCGGATGAATTCTGCCATCGGAAATAAGCTTTTCAAGCGAAAGTCTTGCAATTTCACGCCTGACGGGATCAAAACCCGAAAGGATAACTACTTCGGGAGTATCGTCAATAATGAGTTCTATACCCGTTGCGTTTTCGATTGCTCGGATATTTCTGCCCTCTCTTCCGATAAGTCTTGCCTTCATATCGTCGCTTGGAATCTGCACAACGGAAACGGTAATTTCGGAAGCGTGATCCGCCGCGCACCGCTGAACAGCAAGAGAAATGATTTTCTTCGCTTCGTTGTTGGCTTCGTCCTTTGCCGTCTGCTCTATGTTCCTTACCTGCAACGCGACGTCGTGGCGGGTTTCGTCGAGAATCTCGTTAGAGAGTATCTGCTTTGCCTCTTCCTTTGTAAGCTGAGCAACTTTTTCAAGCTCCTGAACCATCAATTCGTGCTGGTGGTTTACTTTTTCCTGCGTCTTTTTGACTTCGAGTTCTTTATTTGCAAGTTCTTTTTTCTGTTGGTCCAAAGCTTCGTTCTTCTTCGTTAAAGCTTCTTCCTTTTTATCGAGAGAATCTTCTTTCTGCATAAGCCTTTGTTCCTGCTTCTGTAATTCAGATTTCTTCTCTTTACTCTCTCTTTCAAACTCGTTTCTTAATTGCAGCTCCTGTTCCTTAGCTTCTAATATTGCTTCTTTTTTTAACGCTTTGCATTCGAGTTTAGCGTCTTCGATTATTTTCTGCTCTCTTATCTGAACTTTACCTAATCTTTTTTCCGTCAGTTTTTTATTGATAACTATCCCGACGAAAATGCCAATACCAAGCGCGACAATGGACCCGGCAACGATTAGCCCAATAGCTAAGCCGAGGTTCATATCAGCAAGAAACAGGGTGCTTAATTTGATGGTGTACATTTAAGCCTCCTGATGTTTAATTTTAAATATATACGAAATCTTTACAGATTAGTTTATATCCTTATTTATTTTACAACACAATTTGTTAAAAGTCAATTTAATAATAAAAATACTTTACTTACAAAACAAAAAAAGCGGTAGAAACCGCTTTATTTTATATCGTTTATCCATAAATTCGAAACAGCGTCGGACGGCATTCGCCAATCGCTTCTGGGAGAAAGAGAAACCGAACCCACTTTAACGCCGTCGGGAAGACACGAACGTTTAAATTGCTGTGAAAAAAATCTTCTATAAAAATTTTCAAGCCATTTTTTTATCGTTTTTTTATCGTAAAAGCCGTCAAAGGCAAGTTCCGCTAAAAACTGTACTTTTTCAGGTCTGAATCCCCAACGGATTCCGTAATAAAGAAAGAAGTCGTGCAAATCGTAAGGTCCGACCAGATCTTCGGTTTTCTGAGATATTTTGCCGTCAGTTGGGGGAAGCAACTCGGGACTGATTTCGGTATTTAAAATATCTTCGAGAATTTTACCGCACTCTCCTCCGAAACGTTCAGCTTCGCTTTGGATAAGATATTGTACAAGCGTTTTGGGCACCGAACAATTTACTCCATACATAGAGATATGGTCTCCGTTGTAAGTAGCCCAGCCGAGTGCAAGTTCGCTTAAATCGCCGGTACCTATAACTATACCGCCTGTCTGATTTGCAATATCCATTAAAATAAGCGTTCTCATTCTGGCTTGCGCGTTTTCATACGTTACGTCGAGTTTGTCAGTATCGTGCCCGATATCTTTAAAATGCTGATTTACACTGTCTATGATAGGAATTGTTTTACAAGATACGCCCAACGTTTCTATTAATTTTAAAGAATTGTTTTTTGTCTTGCCCGTCGTTCCGAATCCCGGCATAGTAACCGCGATTATATCTTTACAATCTTTTGCTAGAGCTTTAAATACGCGGTACGTTACAAGCAGCGCAAGCGCCGAATCAAGTCCGCCAGATATACCTATTACCGCCGTTTTTGCACATGTATGTTTTATACGTTTTTCAAGTCCTTTCGCCTGTATGTTTAAAATAAGTTCCATTCTTTCAGCAAGGGCTTTTTCGGGAATAAAAGGCAATCGCGAAAATGTTCGGGTTAACTTACTTTCACCCTCCGAGGCATTAAAAAAAATTTCGGAATATTTACGCCTATTTACGGAACAATAATTTGAATTAACTGTATCGTCTTTGCTTTCGTAAAACGCACTCGACATTCTACGTCTTTCTGAAACAACAGCTTCAACATCGATTTCACTGAACAACAATCCATTTTCGAAAAGTTTGCTTTCAGCCAAAACGTTACCGTTTTCCGCAATAATATTATGCCCTGCAAACACCGAATCCGTCGTGCTTTCCCCATCTCCAGCATCACAGTAAACATATCCGCAGATAAGTTTTCCAGATTGCATCTTTACAAGACTTTTTCTATACTCAGCTTTACCGACGGTTTCGTCGCTGCAAGAAAGATTTACTATAATATTAGCCCCGTTTATAACGTGGTTTACAGACGGAGACTGCGGAGCCCATAAATCTTCGCAAATCTCTGCGGCAACGGTAAATTCAGGACAGTTCCGCGCTTTAAAAATAATATCGGTATCGATAAGAACAGTGTGGTCTTTTATTTTAGCATATCCCGCGCCGCATGATGCAGGCGAAAAATGACGGCGTTCATAAAATTCGCCGTAATTAGGAATATAAGTTTTGGGAACAGCGCCCAAAAATTCTCCGTTGCAAACAGCGACGGCGCAATTGTATAGTTTACCGCTGTCATTATCACATAAAGGCGCACCGACGAAGACGAGAATATCTAACCCCTGCGTCGCTTCACAAATTCGGAACAAAGCATTTTCCACACCGTCCAACAACGCTTTTTGATTAAATAAATCTCCGCAGGTATATCCGCACACGCAGAGTTCGGGAAAAACCGTCAGCATACTCCCACTTTTCGCGCTCTCTTTAATCGCTTTTATAATCTGCTTTGTATTAAATTCCACGTCCGCAACCCGAATTTCGGGAGTTGCGGCGCATACCTTTATAAATCCGTTTCTCATTTAAATATTATTTTTGGAGAGAAGCCCTGTGCGCCTCTCTAATCTTAGTATCCAGTTCAGCCTTCACTTCCGGATTATTCTTCAAATAATCTCTCATCTTCTCTCTACCCTGCGCAACTTTTTCCTCATTATAATAGAAAAACGCTCCGCTCTTTGTAAGAATTCCGTATTCTACGCCCAAATCTATAAGACATCCTTCCTGAGAAATGCCTTCGCCATAAATTATATCGAATTCAGCGACTTTAAAAGGCGGAGCAACTTTATTTTTAACGACTTTGCACTTTGCCCTGTTACCGATTATGTTGCTGTCGCTTTTAAGAGCGTCTGCCTTTCTTATATCTAGTCTTAAAGACGCAAAATATTTTAACGCTTTACCTCCAGGGGTAGTTTCGGGGTTACCGAACATAACTCCAACCTTCTCGCGCAACTGATTGATAAAAATTACGCAAGTTTTAGACCTGTTGGTTATTGCTGTAAGTTTTCTCAAAGCCTGTGACATAAGCCTTGCAAGAAGCCCGACGTGAGTGTCACCCATATCGCCCTCTATTTCCGCTTTCGGAGTAAGAGCCGCGACAGAGTCGACGACAATTACGTCAACCGCACTCGAACGGACGAGTGACTCGCAAATATCGAGCGCCTGTTCGCCGGTGTCGGGCTGAGATAAGTATAATTCGTTAGTATCAACGCCGAGCGCGTGAGCATACTGGGCATCGAGCGCATGTTCCGCATCGATAAAAGCTGCTACTCCGCCCGCTTTCTGGGTTTCAGCAATTATATGCAACGCTACTGTTGTTTTACCCGAAGATTCCGGACCGTAAATTTCAAGAATTCTTCCACGGGGAACTCCACCTACTCCGAGAGCAAGGTCAAGCGAAAGACAGCCTGTAGGAATAAATTCAAGGTCTTGATTCACCTTGTAATCTCCGAGCTTCATAATCGAGCCTTTGCCGTACTGCTTTTCAATCATTGCAACGGTTGAGTTTAGTGCTTTTAATTTTTCTTCGTTCATTTTTATCTCCTGAATTATTTTAAAGTTTTATAAGCAAGGAACATTGCAAGATTAATTGCAGTTTCGGTAATTTGTTCCCTCGTACCCTTTAAATTGTATTTATAAACTTCCACGCGTTCTTTTAGCCCTATTGCTATATAAATAAGACCAACAGGCTTATTCGTATTGTCTGATTTCGGTCCAGCTATTCCAGTCGTTGCAACAGCGATATTACAGTTACCCGAATTTATTAGACCTTCCGCCATCTGCGCTGCAGTTTCTTCGGAAACGGCTCCGCAATGCGCGAAAGTATCTTTTACGACTCCGAGACGTCCGGTCTTAGCTTCGTTCGAATAGGTATTCAGCCCTTCGTAGTATACTTCACTTACTCCCGGCACTTCAACGAGTTTTTTACTGATTCCACCGCCCGTAAAAGATTCGGCAACGCTTATTTTCATCCTGCGAAGTTTCAAAAGCTGAACCAACCGCTCCGCAAGATTAAAATTTTCCACGGAATAGACATACTCATCAAGAGCATTAACGAGTTTTCTGAAAACGTTATCGAAAACGCTCTTTTGTACCTCATCCGAATATACAACCTGAATAGTACAATCTCCGAATTTTTCCGATACGTTGAAGTCGATTAGTTTTTTAACAGTCTCGCTTTTTTCGGGATTGACATTTATCGCATCCGCAATAGCTTTGCTGATTGACTGCGCAGGAGCGCCTACCGTTTTAATATAAGCTTTTTCGTGTTTTACGCCGTACTTTTTATCGAAAATATTATTGACGTCTTCCAAACGCAATCTGTTTTCTTTGTCGGAAAAAAGCATAAATGCATTAGATTGTCCGCTCTTCAGTATTCCGAGTTCATTAAACTCCGATTTATAAAGCGCGGTTACGAATTTTTTTAAAGTTTCTTCCATTTCCGAAGGACAGAAAATTACAAAATTTTCATAATTTTCTTTTCCGTCTATCAGTGAACGCACTATTTCATCGGGGTTATCGAAAGCTATATAATTAATTTTATCGAAATAATATCCTCCGTCCGCAAAATCTTTTATTATATTCTCCGCACCGTCGAATATATTGATCTTTTTATTTCTTAACACAAGAAGACAATTTCTTTTTGCTTTTAAAACGTCTTTATCCGTTATAATCATTGTTTTAACACTTGAATATTTTTAACGATATAATTGATTCCAGAAGCAATCGTGAGTATAACCGAGAATATGAAAAAGCTGATTCCGATATAATTAATAATTTCTCCGATTATATGGTCAGTCAGTTCGCTTACTCCCGCACCTATTAGCAGAACAATTATACATATATCCTGCGAAACCGTTTTATATTTTCCGATTATATCGGCAGCAATGACAATATTCGAGCTAGCCGCAACCATTCTGAAACCGCTGACTATAATTTCCCTGGCAAGAATTAATGCAACACCACAGCCTGCTGCTATTATAACCCATTCACCCAAGCCGTTGAAAAATACTTCCGGAACCGTAAGAAACACTACGTATGACGACAGTACCAAAACCTTATCGGCTATCGGGTCTAGAAATTTACCGAGATTTGTAACAAGACCGTATTTACGCGCAATCATTCCGTCCAAAAAATCAGTTAAACTTGCTATTCCGAAAACCGCAAGAGCGACAAAATAATGTGCCGTAAACTGAAAATAAAAAAACAATAAAAATACAGGTATCATTACGATACGGCTCAGTGTAAGTTTATTCGGCAAGTTCATAACGCCTTTTCCCGCCGCAAATTTATACATTTTGCTGTTTTTATCGATTTCTTTCATAAAGTATAATCCTCCGTTGCTCCGTACAAATCATAACTGTCGCAATTATCTATCAATACATCGTAATATTCGCCCTGAACAGCATTATTCGCGTTGAAATACACTTTTCCGTCAATATCCGGAGCGCTGAAAAATGCTCTTCCTTCAAAACAGTTTTTTTCATAATCTATTCCGTCGCAAATTACGCGCAGTTTTTTATTTTTATAGCCTTTAAGTTTTTTCTCCGATATTTCACGCTGAACGGAATAAAGTTTTTTTACTCTTTTGCGCTTTATTGAGAAAGCAATCTGTCCTTTTAAATTATAAGCCGGCGTATCCGGCTCCTTTGAATACGTGAAAAATCCACAGTTATCAAGTTCAGCCTCGCGCAGAAAAGAACATAAAGCTTCAATCTCTTCCTCGGTTTCGGTAGGAAACCCGGCAATAAAAGTCGAACGGATAGCGATTTCGGGAATATTTTTTCTAATCTTTCTTAAAAGATTAAGATACTCCGCTCTGCTTCCTTTACGGTTCATTAATTTAAGGATTCTGTCTTCGCTGTGCTGAAGAGGAATATCGAGATACTTTATAATTTTTTCGTTATCCCGTATTTCCTCTATAAGCCCGTCATCAATCATATCTGGATAACAGTACAATAATCTTACACTATTAATATTGACAAGCGCTGTCAACTTTTGTAAAATTTCTCTTAATTTTTTTTGACCGTATAAATCGATTCCGTACCTTGTCACATCTTGCGCGACAAGAATAAGTTCCGATACGTCACCGAGCCCCTCTGCTTCACTTAAAAGTTGCTCCATCGGATAACTTTTATATTTACCGCGAATTTTTGGTATCAGACAATAAGTACAGCGGTTGTTGCATCCATCTGAAATTTTAAGATAAGCATAGTGCTGAGGAGTAGTCAGAATTCTTCGCGGAATATAATTATCCTCGCCTTTACCGACATAATTTACTCTGATGCCAAGATAAGATTTTTCCAATGCATCAAAGATTTTGCCGTAATCGGTAATACCGAGAAAAACGTCAGCCTCTTCAAGAACATCAAAAGTTTCATCAATATATTTTTGCGGAAGACAACCTGTTATTACAAGTTTTTCAAGATTTTCACTTTTATATGCCGCGCAGTCGAGAACGGTTTCAATAGCTTCTTTTCTCGACTCGTTGAGAAAAGCGCAAGTATTTACAACAATTATCTGCGCATCGGATATATCGTCGGTTATCGAGCAACCTCTATCTTTTATTATTGACAAAAGTTTTTCGGAATCTACTCTGTTTTTATCGCAACCGAGAGATATTATTCCGAATTTCTTTTGCGTAAAATCAATCATCTATATCTCCATAAGTGTTTATGAATTCTTCTTTCGAAAGCAGTACTTTTCTTGGTTTAGACCCCTCGGACTGCGTTACATAATTCATATTTTCCATCCAATCGATTATCTTACAGGCTTTTATATAGCCAACCGGGAAACGACGCTGTATCATAGAAACAGAAGCCTGATTGGAAGTTACACAATAGTGAAGTGCTTTTATATACGTATCGTCAATCTTAATATCGCCTCCGTCACCCGCACCGTCTTCGGATCCGAGCGAATTCTGAGTTTCTTCTACCTCTACGGTATTTATGAAATCGGATACGCTTTGGTCGAAATAAGTTTCGTTATGCGCTTTTACGAAATCGGTAACTTTCTGTACTTCGTGCGTATCGACGAAACAGCCCTGAATACGCGCAAGGTCGGGACTTTCCGCAGAACGGAAATATAAGTCGCCTTTTCCCAAAAGTTTTTCCGCGCCGCCTATATCGAATATAGTTCTTGCGTCGTCGAAAGAGTTTACCTTAAATCCAATACGCGTAGGAAGATTAGATTTTATCAGACCTGTAATACAGTCAACGGAAGGACGCTGGGTAGCCAAAATAAGGTGTATACCACAGGCGCGCGCTTTCTGTACAAGCTTTATTATTCTGCCTTCTATATCTTTTTTCGCCTGCAACATCAAATCGCCAAACTCGTCGAGTATTATAACTATTTTAGGAAGCTTTTCCTCGCCCGCGTCAATGTGCGCGTTGTATTCGTCGAGATTTTTTGTTGCTCTACCCTGTTCAGTCATCTCTTTAAAAAGCGAATACCGCCGTTCCATCTCCTTAATTGCCCAATTTAAAGCTTTTATAGCTTTATCCACATCGTAAATAATCTCGTTAATCATAAGATGCGGGAGCCTGTCATAGGAAATAAATTCGACTTGTTTGGGATCGACAAGAATAAGTCTCAATTCTTCCGGACCGTATTTATACAACAAACTTATGAGAAGCGAACTTAAACAGATACTCTTACCGCTTCCCGTAGTTCCTGCGACAAGCAGATGCGGCATTTTAGTTATATCAGGACATACAACTTCGCCCTCTACGTTTTTACCGAGTGCAAAAGTTACCGAATTGGATTTACAGTTTATAAATTTTTGACTTGAAAGCATGCTTTTAAGTCCGACAACCGTTCTCGCATTATTCGGTACTTCGATTGACAATGCGCCTTTCGAATAATTAAGGTAAGCTGTAACGTTTTCTTTCATCAGCGCCATAGCTATCGCTTCTTTGTAATTCAGCGCCTGTTTTATTTTTGTTTTATCCTCTATTATAACGTCATAACGCGTTATCGCTGGACCGATAGTAACGTTAGAAACCTCGCTCTCGATTTTAAACCTTCCCAAAGTTTCTACAATAGTTGTCTTGTTGTCCTCTATTTCACCCGTATTTACGTTGCTGTGCTCAGGATAATCGTCAAGTAAATCAAGTCCCGGTCGGATATATTTTTTCCATATGTGCTTAGGTTTTTCTTCCTGTTTAGCGGTGTCCGTTACAGACTGCTGAACAGAATTTTTAACGCTTAATTCCGTATCGTTTTTTCTTTCTTCTACAATACGACGAGGCAAAGAAACATTTTCCGTTCTATTATCCGATACGGTATCCTGTATATTTTTAACCTGCTGTTCGGCTTTCTCCGCACGTTTAGTATTCCTAGTTAAAGAAGTAAAACTTTCGTCTTTTTCGGTTTCGTCTTCATCAAACAGATTGGCGTTGCTACGTTCAGTCTTTCTCGATGACAGCCTCGATACGTCTGGCTCTATACGGTTGTTGCGGGCAGTATTCGACGAGCCGAATAATTTGAACATATCTACGTTATCGCCGTGAACGGGTTTGTCGTCTTCTTCCGAGGATGAACGTCCGCGTAACTTAGGTTCGGCGGGCGGCGTTATAATTTCGTCCTTCACGACAGGTTTCGCCGTTTCTTCGGTTTTCTGGTGTATGCGGAAACCGAAGTCGTGTTTTTCTTCATCCTTAGGGACTTCTTTTACCTCTTCACGTAAAGTCTGAGTATATTCTTCTGCTGTATCCTTATCTTCCTCGTTTATTTCCGTTTCCTGTACGGGATAGCTTCCACCGATAACCTGTTCATATTCATCAAGCTGTTCAACAGGCTTGTCCCCGTACACGTAATTCGACGGCGCAGAAACAGCAGGCTGGTTTAAAACTTCCTGTTGATAACTTTCTGCATAAGTCTGTCCCGCAACTGACGAAGTTTTTCCGCTTGTAAAATTATTCAGATAATCGGACGTATTGTTTACAGGATGATTAAAATACGAGTTATCATAAAAAATCATATTTCTCCTGTAACTTTCCGCGTCAAACTCTCCTTTTTCGAATAAAATTTTACGTCCGAGATTCTTCTTCGAGTAGGGATCGCTATCATCTGCATGACGGACGGACTGCTCGGCTATGTTGTTTTCATACTGCGGAACATCCGGTTCTATGACGCGCCTTTCTGCCCTAACAGGTGCCGTTTGTGACGATTTAACAATTACTGACTCCGCCTCGGCAACCGCGGCTTCAATCTCTTCCGCTACCGTAACCTCTTCCCCCTGCGGTTTTATTCTAAATCCTCGGCGGAACACCTTAAATAGCAGATAACCGCAGGCGATTAAGAACAGCGAAAATATTACATAAGCTCCGACAAACGTCGTAAGTTTGGCAACCGGATAAACGAATACAGCCGATATTACTCCGCCGAAAGTATAACCCGAGTAACCTTTAACCGCGTTTTTATAACAATCAGCTATATACTTTCCGTAATCGGCAGTGGAAATATTTCTGCTCGTTACCGAATGAAACAGAAGAAACAACACGAAAACGGTCAAAGAAATTGCAAGCGCGGGTTTAATAGATATTTTGATTTTCTTCCCGAAAACCAACCATACTCCCAAATACGCCGTAAGCGCAATTAAAAGAAACGAACCGTAACCGAAAGTTCCGAACATAAAAGTACAAATCGCTTTACCTATGCTTGAAAAAGGCGCGCCTTCGGCAAAAAGCATAATAAGAACTAAGGCACTGAATAATAACAGCGTCATACCCAATGTTTCTTTTGTAAATATATAAGTTGTTTTATTATTTCTTACTTTATTTTTGCTTTTCACTTTTATTCTCCGATATGTTACCGTAAAAGATAACAATACATATTTGATTATAACATTTACAGTAAAAAATAACAACAAAATGACGCTGTATTTATTATTTTTTTATATAATAACGAAATAAAAAACGCGCTTTTGAAAGCGCGTTTTTTATTTTATCAAAGTTTGGTTTTGCCCTTTTCGGCTTCGTAAATACTGTTTGCATCGTTCCATGAATACATACTGCGTATTTCCTTGCCAACGTCTTCAAGCAGGTGCGAAGCTTCCGAAACTCTTGCAGCATTGAAATGCGTTCTGCCGTTTTTATTTTCGGCAATCCATTTTGACGCGAAAGTACCGTCCTGAATTTCTTTGAGAACCTTTTTCATTTCTTTTTTTGTATTTTCCGTAATAATGCGTTTACCGATTTCGTAATCCCCGTATTCCGCCGTATCGGAAACGGAATACCTCATCATAGAAAAACCGCCTTTATAAATTAAATCCACTATTAGCTTCATTTCATGAATACACTCGAAATAAGCGTTCTTAGGGTCATAGCCCGCTTCGACCAACGTTTCGAAACCCGCTTTCATAAGCGCCGTAACGCCTCCGCACAAAACTGCCTGTTCCCCGAACAAGTCAGTTTCTGTTTCGCATTTAAAAGTCGTCTCTAAAACGCCTGCCCTTGCGCCGCCTATTCCGGCTGCGTAAGCAAGTGCAGTTTCCAAAGCTTTTCCCGTATAATTCTGATATATGGCAACAAGACAAGGTACCCCTTTCCCGTCCTGATACTCCGAACGGACCGTATGTCCGGGGCCTTTTGGCGCAATCATAAACACATCGACGTTTGCGGGCGGAATTATCTGTTTAAAATGAATATTGAAACCATGCGCAAAAGCAAGAGCCGCACCGTCTTTAATATTGCTTTCAATACTTTCTTTATAAACTTCCGCCTGTTTTTCGTCGTTAATCAACAACATCACAACGTCTGCCCGCTTAACCGCTTCGGCAACGCTGTAAACTTTAAATCCCGCGGCTTCAGCTTTGCCCCAAGACTTTCCGCCCTCACGCAAGCCTACAATAACTTTTACGCCGCTGTCTCTGAGATTGAGCGCGTGTGCGTGTCCCTGGCTTCCGTAACCTATAACAGCAATCGTCTTGTTCTCCAATGCTTTAATATCGCAATCTTTCTGATAATAAATTTCAGACATATAATAACCTCCGAATCCCGCGAGGGCACTTCCGCCCTTTTTTTGTTATTATATTTGTTATATACATTTTTGTCAAGCAATATTGAATTTTATTTAGAAAAATTGCATATTTTAATTAAAAAATGTATAATTATCAATTTTTTTCAGTTTCGATGCATTGTTTCGCCAAATCGTATATATCTCCTGCGCCGAGGAATAAAACGGTATCTCCCTTCCCCGCTTTTAAAATAAATTCTTTAATATCGTATATGCAATCGCCGTAACGGGATTTTTTCAAACTTTGCGAAAGCGTAAGCGCACTGCCTTCATCGTCGTAATATTCTCGCGCCGCAAAAGTTTTATATATCATTAAATTGTTTAAATGCGACAGAACTTTCACGAAATGCTTAAAAAAATTTTTTGTCCTCGAATAAGTATGAGGCTGAAAAACCACATAAAGTTTTTCGGCAGTCAATTTCTGCGCTGTGCGTATCACTGCGCGGAGTTCGTTCGGATGGTGAGCGTAATCTGCTATATATTTCGCGCCATTGACTTTCCCGATAGTTTCAAAACGCCTTTTCACACCCGAAAATGAAGCAAGCCCCTTTAAAATATCGTCGAAATTTACCCCCGCACTTCTAGCCGCCGCAGTAGCCGCCAACGCGTTTAAAACATTATGCTTTCCGTAAACGTTTAAATACACCGTACCGAGTTCTACGTTTTGCTCATACAAATTAAACGAATATGCGCCGTCTGAATTTTTAATATTTTTTGCGTAATAATCAGCCGATTTATCATATCCGAAATGCGGGCCGTAAGACACAGGCAAATCGCGGTAAAGCGTAACTGCAATCTCCGCACTGTCCGCAAACCTTAAATATGAACGCTTTAACTCCGCTTCGCTGCCGTAACACTCCAAATGGTCAGCGTCGCTGTTGAGAATAACGGCTATATCCGGTTTCAAAAGCAAAAAGTTCTTTTTATATTCGCAGGCTTCGGTTATAAAAAAATCGTTGCCGCAATAATAAAAATTAGAATAAGAAATATCACTACCGCCGATATGCGAAGCAAATTTTTTTCCTGAAGCCGCAAAAATATGCGTGAGCATTGCGCTGCACGTCGTCTTGCCGTGACAGCCCGAAACCGCTATAACTTTATTGAACTCACGACTTATTTCATAGAGGAACTGACCGCGAGAGATTATTTCCTTCGATAATTGCCGAGCTTCGCAAATTCTAATATCCGTATCTTTTACGGCATCGGTATATATTATGAGTTCGTAATTCTTTACGCTGTCTATTATAGGCTCAATACTGACCTGCGCACCTAAATTTTTCAATTCTTCGGTATACACGTTTGAAATTATATCGCTACCGCCAACCTTTTTTCCGAGCGACAAAAGATATTTTGCCAACCCGCTCATACTGACTCCGCCTATACCTATAAAGTAAAAACTCTCAAATTTATCCGTAATTTTTAAGCGCATAATAAATTTTATTAAAAAATTTGTCCAAATAGCACGAAAAATTAATAAATTTTTAAAAAAAATAAAATTTTTTTATCTAAGTTCTTGAAATTAAATATCTTTTATTGTACAATGGAGTCAATGAAAGTATATTCTGGAAGGTGCAAAATGGAGATCACAGATGTACGAATCAGATTAGTTAACAAGGAGGACAATAAACTAAAAGCAGTAGCTTCCGTTACTATCGATAATTGCTTTGTCGTACACGACATTAAAGTAATAGAAGCTGACGAAGGCGCGTTTATTGCGATGCCCAGCAGAAAAACTAATGATGGCGAATATAAGGATATTGCACATCCGCTTAACACCGAGACCCGAGAAACATTAAAAGAAGCAATCCTTACGGCTTACTATGATGAACTTAAAAATTAAGTCCAAATTTGGTTTTCCGTTAGTTAAATTAATACTGAGTTTGTAAACAATAAAACCGTCGGAAATCCGACGGTTTTATTGTTTGTTATTTTATATTTTATCAGTCGCCGTTGCGTCTTTTACCGAGATTTCTCAGCATCTGCGCAAACTTGGGAACATTTTTGTCGTTCGGACGTTCGATAGCGTCTTCCTCTTCCCTTATCTGTGAACGCGAAACGGTTTGTATCGGCTGTATAGGTTGAACAGGCTGTACGGCATTAGGCTGTACTGGCTGCAACGGTTGGACGGGCTGTACAGAATTTACCTGCTGACGGCTATAATAAGGTTCATTAACCGTCATTCTGTCCGCCGGCGCGGAATTATAAGAACGACCGTCGTAAATTCTACCGCTCTGGTATCCTCTGAAAGTATTGTCCTCTTCGCGTCTGCTGCTGTCAAAACCCGGGAAACTCGTAGCAATAACAGTAATTTCAACTTCGTCGCGGACATTAGGGTCGATCCTTGCGCCGAATATTATATTTGCGGAAGCATCCACTACGCTTTTGACAAGCTCGGCAGCATCGGCAACCTCATCGAAAGTCAAATCATCACCGCCCACAACGTTAAGAATAACGCCGCGCGCGCCCTCAATTGTAGTTTCGAGAAGGGGGCAATTAACCGCAAGCCTTACCGCTTCGATTATTCTGTTATCGCCCTTAGCCACACCAACTCCAAGATGCGCGACACCCTTGTCTTTAAGAATAGTTCTTACGTCGGCAAAATCGAGATTTATAAGAGAAGGATTAACTATAAGCTCGGCAATTCCTTTTATGCCCTGTTTTAAAATTTCGTCCGCCACGCGCAAAGCTTCCCTCATAGGCGTATTCTTTGCTACTACGGTCTTTATTTTATCGTTTGGAATTATTATGAGCGTATCAACGAATTTTTTAAGATTTTCCAACCCCTTAGCGGTATTTTCCATACGCTTTTTGCCCTCGAAACCAAAAGGTTCCGTAACTACGGCAACGGTAAGTATTTTCATATCGCGGGCAATCTTCGCTATTACAGGCGCGGCTCCCGTACCCGTACCGCCCCCCATACCGGCTGTTATAAACAAAAGGTCGGTATCCCTTATCGCATCGGTAAGAATTTCTTTGCTTTCTTCCGCAGCAGCCCTGCCTATATCGGGGTCAGCGCCCGCTCCAAGACCTTTTGTAAGCGCACTTCCTATTTGAATTTTATTTTCACAAGGCGATAAAGCTAAAATCTGACTGTCGGTATTAACAACGTAATATTCAGCGCAATTTATGCCCGCATCCAACATTCTGTTCACGGCGTTATTACCAGCGCCGCCGACACCTATAACTTTTATTCTTGCTCTTCCCATAATATTTCCACTGCCGTTGCCCGCGGCTAAATCGTTAAACATTTATCTCTCCTCCGAATTATTTATTTATTAAAAAAACTCAAAAATGATACTGAACCCGCATCTATTAGGGCGGCATCCAATAGACTTAAAAGCGACGAGAACCGCGGTTTATCGTAATAAGGCACCGCAGGCGAAACTATCTCCACGTTTTTAACGAGTCTGTTGGAAATATGTTCGGCAGTTCCACGTATTACTTTTACGCCCTCGCCGGTAATATTGATTGTTCTTACATCGATATTTTTTCCTGTAAAACTTTGTCTGCACGCTTCTAGGGTTTCGCAGATTCCGTCGAGTCCCTCGCGTATTTTATCGCGCAAAGTCACGGTTAGAAATCTATAAGTTTTACCCTCGCATACACATTCCTCATAAGTATTCAGCGTTTCTTTTGCATTTAGATTGACCATAGAAAGAAATTTAGACGCAACGTCAAAAGGAATATCCAGCTCAGTCATAAGGTAAACTGCTATATGCCCGATGCCGACGGAAAACGATTCACAAAACGCAAGTCCGTTCCCGCAGACAACGCTATAACTCGACGAAATATAACCCAAATCAAACAACACAGCATACTCGTCACGCTGTTCCGCGCTGAGCAGATACATAGCTTCCGCGTAAACCGTAGGAATAAGGTTTATGTCGGAAATATCTTTAAATTTGCCGAAAGCTTTTAAAAGAACGTCTATAAAATCGTTTCTGCATTGATAAAAACAGAATCTGCCCTGTAAACTGTCGCTGACCATACCGACGGGATAAATAATTTTACGCTTGTCCGACAATACGTAGTAAAGACAGCTATGCTTTATAGTCTGATATCTGTCGGTGTTTTCGGGCGCCGATATGCCCGCAAGATAATCACGGTCGGCGTTCGTTATTTTTCTTGCCGACTGGAAACTCACGACTTTATCAACGTTTACAATCTTTGTAAATTCTCCGGGGACGCCGACATAAAAAGACTTTAACCCTCCGCAAGCAGATACCGTGCTTCTAACAACGTCGTTTACCGCAGCCAAAAAGCCATCTTCGTCTATCAGCTTTCCTTCCGCGTATCCGTCGTAAGCGCAAGTGTATTTACTTTTGATTATAAACGTATTGTTTACGCCTCTTTCACCGACGACTGCAGTCACTTCGGACGAACGTATATCCAACACCGCTACGCTTTTTTTGCGCATATTCAACCGTCATCCTGTTTGAAAATGTGTTTTCTTAATTATATAATAGTATTAAATATAAGTCAACTAAATCAAACTAAAAAGCGGTTCTTAAGAACCGCTTTTTTTATAGTCTGATTTAACGTCTCCTATTACGTTTTCATATCCTCTCAATGTACCACCGAGTTTTTGTCTGTCGGTAAGTTGACAAAATTGCGTGTATACCGCAGAAAGCTTTTCATCTGTGCGTTCGGTAAAATTATCGAGCTGAATTTTCAGTCCGCATCTCAAATTAAAACAAAGTTTATTCGTATAATCTTCTATATCCGCCCTCTCGTCAAGGCTTACGCTTGACA
This sequence comes from uncultured Christensenella sp., assembly GCA_910577875.1. Taxonomy (GTDB): domain Bacteria; phylum Bacillota; class Clostridia; order Christensenellales; family Borkfalkiaceae; genus Coproplasma. The sequence continues at coordinate 13,804 of CAJTNY010000006.1, read as the reverse complement.
CGAGCGATCGGAACGCTTTAAACTTATCTTTGAATTTAAAAGCTATTTCGGATATTTTGCCTATATTTTCAACTATAACGCCCGTAAGCTCCACATTCGGCGACCCGTCGTTAATATTGACGTTTTCAACACTGCTTCTTAAAAGTTTTCCGTCACTATCATACATAGAATAAATTCCGCCTACCAAAACAGCGAAAGTTTCAAGCCGCTCTTTTATTGTAACGTTAACAGTACAGGGAAATTTTTTCTCACAGGAAACTACCGTATAATTACTGTCGGAAACCGCTTCTTTTATATTGTTTTCGTTTAAAAACACGATACTGTCGCCTTTAAAAACATCAAGCGATTTTTTTATACTGTTATAACTCTCCGAACAGTCGTCTGCGTAAGTTACCATAGTAACGTTTATGTTCTTAACAGCAAAAATCATACCGAGACTTATTACAACCGCGGCAAAAAAAATTATACCTATCAGCAAAGCAGATATTTTTCTTAAGTACTTCATAAAAGTCAGACGGTTACTCTTACGATATCGGCCCCTAGTTTTCTGAGTTTATATTCGAAAGAACCGTACCCCCTGTCTATGTGTGAAATATCAACTATTTCGCTTCTGCCTTCTGCTGCAAGCCCGGCAAGAACAAGCGCAGCTCCACCGCGCAGGTCGTGAGCAATAACCGTTGCGCCCTTATACCTATCGACTCCGCGCACAAAAGCGTTTCTGTCAATTACGGTAATATCCGCACCCATTTTCCTTAGTTCAGGCACATATTTATAACGAGTTTCGAATAAATTTTCAGTTATTATAGAATGTCCTTCGCTTACACCGCAAAGCGCCGTAAACTGCGCCTGTAAATCGGTAGGAAAACCCGGGTACGGCTGGGTCTCGATTGATTTTACAGAAACGAGCCTTCCGTGATTTTCTATAATTATTTTATCATTATTCAAACCTATTTTGCAACCGTTTTCCGCAAGTTTATGTATAAGAGAACTGATATTTTCCGGATGAACACCCTCCGCCGTCACTTCGCCGCCACACATAGCGGCTGCAATAAGGAAAGTTCCCGCCTCTATCCGGTCGGGGATAGGCAAATATTCGCACCCGCCGAGACTTTTTACGCCTTCTATCATTACAGTTCCGCTTCCCGCGCCAGAAACTTTTGCACCTATACGGTTTAAAAAATTCTGCAAGTCTTCGATTTCGGGTTCGCGCGCAGCGTTTTTGATTATAGTCGTACCTTCGGCTCTTACAGCCGCGAGCATAATATTTTCGGTAGCGCCAACGCTCGGACAATCGAGCATTATTTCGTTTCCGTAAAGCTTATCGCATTTACATAAAATATATCCGTTTCTTTCGGTGATTTTGACGCCGAGCCTTTTAAGCCCCGTCAGATGCAAATCGACTGGGCGCAAACCTATATCGCACCCGCCCGGATATGCAATTTTAGCCGAATGAAAACGCGAAATAACAGAACCCAGCAAAAAGACCGAAGAACGCAGTTCATGCGCAAGCGCACTCGGTATTTCAAAACAATCCGCAGAAGAACTGTCGATAATTATATCGTTACCGTCATAAACCGCTCCGCATCCGAGACACGTAAGAATTTTTACCATATTTTTTACGTCGGATATTTGCGGAACATTTAATATTTTAACTTTTCGGTCGGTTAAGACCGCCGCAGCAAGTATAGGAAGCACAGAGTTCTTCGCACTCTGGATTTTCACGCTTCCGTATAGCTTGTTTCCTCCGTTTATTATGTATTTTTCCATATTAACTCCGAACAGAGCAACCGTAAAGTTACCCTATGTAAATATACTTCATTATATGGAATTTAAAGATTTTAAGTTAATCTTCCTGACGCGACACGTTATACAGCACGCCTATTGATGCCATAGTTATTATCAGCGAAGTGTTTCCGCTACTGATTAACGGCAACGGAAGTCCCGTCGGAGGTATCGCGCCGCTTACGACAAGAGCGTTTATCGCCACCTGTATTCCGTACACGAGAGTAAAACCCGAAGCAAGTAAAAAACCGAATCGGTCTTTACAGTTCTTCGCTATTATAAAACCTCTGAAAATTATAAATCCGCAAAACAAAAAGAATATTAAAAGTCCGATAAAGCCGAGTTCTTCACCCATAATCGAAAGAATAAAATCGCTTTCCGCAAACGGCAAAAACCTGTATTTCTGCGTAGAGTTAAACAACCCCGTACCGAACAAGCCCCCGTTACCGAGAGCATAAAGAGATTGTATAAGCTGGTAGCCTTCGTCCTTTGGAGAAGCCCACGGATCAATAAACGCGCTGAGCCGCTGTAACCTGTACGGTTCTAATATAATCAAAAGCGGAACCGCAACCGCAAACGGTATTAAAATTACCGCAAAAGTTTTTAAATTTGTGCCGCTTAAAAATACAAGTGCAAGCATTAACAGTCCGACGCACATCGTAATGGACATATTAGGCTCTATTATAATCAATACACAGAACCCTAACCCTACGGCAAGCACGGGTAAAACCCCTTTTACCGTTTTAACTTTTTCGTGATTTTTTGCAAAATAAGCCGCCGCGAACAGCGCGTAAGCATATTTGGCAATTTCAGAAGGCTGAATCGTAAACCCACCGAAACCAATCCACCTCGTCGCGCCGTAATTAGTGATACCTATGCCCGGAACAAAAACAAGGGTAAGCAGAACGGCTGCGATTATTATCGCAGGATACTTGCATTTTATAAGTTTTTTATACGGCAGAAAACATAATCCGACCATAGCCGCCGTGCCTAAAACAACGCCTATAATCTGTTTTTTCACGAAATAAAGACTGTCTCCGAATTGAACCTCTGCCGCATAAGAGCTTGCGGAATATATCATAACGCATCCGAAGCACGCCATTAAAAAAACGCATATTAAAAGCGGGACATCTCCCGCTTTTTTCTTAATCTTCAAACGCTTCATTTATTCCTTCCACAAGTTTCTTGAACGCGTCGCCGCGCTCCTCGTAATTGGAAAAACTATCGAAGCTCGAACTTGCGGGACTTAACAATACGTTTTGTCCTGATTTTGCAATAAACCGCGCAAGACGGAAAGCTGTTTCAAACTCGGAACATAGCGCGAAAGCAGTAAAGCCAGATTTTATTGCGGCATTGAGAAGCTTAAATCTGTTTTCTCCGTACAGCACCGCGTGAATCACCCTGCTGTTTTTTAGCGCTTGAAATAAAGGAACGTAATCATAACCCTTATCTTTACCGCCCAAAAGAATTATCGTAGGTTCCGTCATAGACTGAACCGCTTTAACGGTCGCATCGACATTGGTTCCTTTACTGTCGTCATAATAAGTTACGCCGTTTACGGTTCTGATTACTTCTATACGATGTCTAATACCTTTAAACGAGCATATTGCTTCGGCGACTTTGTCCTTATTAATACCGAGTATATGAGCGGCGGCAACGCAAGCAAGCGCATTATAAATATTATGTACCCCGCCGAGCGTCATTTCGTCGGCGTCAAAATATTTTTCGCCATTAAAATAAACCTCTCCGTTCTCAAAATACGCGCCATCCTTATTTTCCTGCATAGAAAAATAAATAACCTTTGCTTTCGTAAGTTTGGCAAATCCGCGAACAACTTCATCGTCATAATTTAAAACTGCATATTCGCTTTCACGAAGATTGCGTAGCAATTTGCTTTTTAGATATACGTAATTTTCCATATTGTAGTGACGGTTCAGATGATCTTCCGTCACATTGGTAACAATCGCTATGTGCGGACGAAGGCTGGAAAGCGTTTCGAGCTGAAAAGACGAAACTTCTATAACCGCATAATCGTTAAACCCGAGATTTTCCGTCTCGCCAACCAAAGGATTACCGATATTACCGCAGGCGACACTTTTCAACCCTGCGTTTTCAAGCACGGAATTCAACATTGATACGGTAGTCGTTTTACCGTTCGTTCCCGTAACAGCAATTGCCGTCGCTCTTAAAAACAGTGCACCGAGCTCTTCTTCGCCTATTATCGCTTTTCCCTGTTTTCTGAACGCGACAGGCAACGGATTATCTATCGGTATTCCCGGACTTAAAACAAGCACGTCGCAGACAAGCGTTGCGTCTATGTAACTTTCAGCGGTTACAATATGCGCGCCGAGAGATTGAAACTCGTTCATAACCGCAGTAACCTTATCGTTTGCAAAGTCGTCGTAAACATAAACGTCCGCGCCGCGTTCAAGAAGGAAGCGCGCCGCACACTCGCCCGACTTAGACATTCCCGCTACCATAAATTTCTGATTCTTAAAATACATCTTTCCTCACACAAACAACAAACAGATTATTCCGACAAGCGCGGTAATTAAAACGTAAGCATAAACTATTTTACATTCCGTATGCCCCTTCATCTGAAAATGATGATGAATCGGAGCCATCAAAAACACCCTGCGCCTTGTCCGTTTATAATATATTACCTGAACTATAACGGATATTCCCGAAATCACGAACATTATTCCGATAACAGGAATATAAAAGGCATTACCAGAAAATACGGATATGCAGGAAATAAAACCGCCGAGTGCGAGCGAACCCGTATCCCCCATAAACACCGAAGCTTTATTTACGTTCAGCAACAAAAACGCCGACAATGCGCCGACCGCGATAAAACAAAGCGTTGCGGAACCATTCCCTTGCATATACAGGATAATTCCGAACACCAGCAAATATGCAGTGCTTGTCCCGCCTGCAAGCCCGTCGAGACCGTCCGTCAAATTTACGCAATTCACTGTCGCTATAAAAATCAAAATTACAAGAGGAATAATTCCCCAACCGATATCGAACCCCGATTTTCCCGCAAAAGGTATAAAAAGACGCGTGATTCCGTTTAAATAACAGTATACCGCCGCGACTGTTGCGATAGCTAACTGAAAAATGATTTTCTGATACGGTTTGAGCCCACCGTTGTCCTTACGGTAAATTTTTAAAAAATCGTCCAAAAAGCCGACGATTGTAAATCCTCCCGTTACCGCAAGCGTCATATTGACTTTACCGTCACGAACACCGAGCGCACACAATCCGACAGCAATTATTGCCGCAATGAAAGCAAGCCCCCCCATCGTCGGAGTACCGCCCTTGTCTTTATGTTCTTTGACGTAACCCAAAATATATTGTCCCGCTTTCAATCTCTTTAAAAGCGGCAACGTAATCAAAAGCAAAAACAGCGAAGCGCCGAACGCGGCAAGCATAACCGCAAGAAAAGTTTTCATTAATAATTATCCGATGATTTTTTTTATTACCGTATTGTCGTTGTAGCTATGTTTTATTCCCATTATTTCCTGATAATATTCGCCGCCCTTTCCGGCAACCAGTAGGATATCGTCTTTTTCAAGCAAATTAATCGCGTATTCCGTTGCGGTTTCACGCTCCGTTACGGTTACATATTTTTTCCCCGAAGGCTTAAATCCCGCCTCTATTTCCGAAATGATATCATACGGGTCCTCATACCGAGGGTTATCCGAAGTTATAATGCAAAAATCTGCATACTTCGATGCTATCGCACCCATAAGTGGTCTTTTGCTTTTATCCCTGTTGCCGCCGCAACCGAAAAGGCAATAAAGCTTGCCTTGACATAATTTTTTCAAAGCTTGCAAAGATTTTTCGAGTCCGTCGGGAGTATGTGCAAAATCAACGAAAATATCCGCGCCGTTATACCTTGCAACTCTTTCCAATCTTCCCGAAACGTTTTTCAGAGCGCTTAACCCTTTGGCAATATGTTCCGTCTTTACGCCGAGAATTTTAGCGCACGCCGCCGCGCCCATTGCATTATAAACGTTATGCAGCGCAGGCAGATTTAATTTCATATCGTACAGTTCGTCCAAAAGATTTATCACGAACGAAGTACCGTCTATGCGCTCGGAAATATTTACCGCAAAAACGTCGGCAGGATTTTTCAGACCGTAACTTATAACGTTTTTACAATCCCCGAGTATACAACGTCCGAGATTATCGTCGGAATTTATTACAGAATATGCGCACCTGCCGTCAGCGAACAAAAGCTTTTTGCATTCCGAGTACTCGTCCATATTCTTAAAAAAGTCGAGATGGTCCTGAGTGCAATTTGTAAAAATGCCGACTTCGAATTTCAGCCCGTGTATTTTATCGTAATAAAGCGCGTGAGCTGATACCTCCATAAACACGTATTCAACACCGCAGTTTAACATATCAAAAAATATAGAGTGCAGAAATATAGGGTCAGGAGTGGTAAGTTCGGGAGAAACGAATTTATCGGCATAACTTATACCCAGAGTCCCTATTACACCCGTCTTTTTACCGGCTGACTTAAAAATACCGTCTAACATATAAGCGGTTGTAGTTTTGCCGTTGGTACCCGTGATTCCAACGATTTTTAATTTCTTATCAGAAAAACCGTAAAAAGCACGTGCAGAAGGAGCGATGGCTTTTCTTCCGTTTTCAACTATAATCTGAGGGAGCGTGCACTGCAGTCTTTTCTCGCAGACAACCGCCGAAGCACCCGCTTTCTCAGCTTCGAATATAAATTGATGCGAATCGTGATTTTCGCCTTCATAGCAAAAGAACAAGTCTCCGCGTTTAACTTTCTGACTGTCTGCACACAGTCCCGTAAAAACCGTTTCTCTGTCGCCCGTAAATTCTTTATAATCTAAGTATTTTAAAAGTTCGCCGATTTTCATATTCCTACCTATACGTACGGTTTGATATTTTTGATTTTAATAATGTCCTCGAAAATTTCTTTCGCTACAGGAGCCGCAACAGCGCTTCCGTAATAAATTCCCTGCGGTTCGTCGACTATGATTAACGCGAGATACTGCGGTTTATCCGAAGGGAAAAAGCCTACAAACGAAGATATGTATTTGCCCGAAGCAATGTGTCCGTCTTCGTATTTCTGCGCAGTTCCAGTCTTACCGCCTACTTTGTAACCATCTATGTAAGCTTTTTTGCCGCTGCCTTCCGTAACTACGCCTTCAAGCATCGAAGCAAGCATCGACGAAGCTTTTTCGCTTATCGGCTTATATTTTAAAACGGGTTTAAAGTTTTCCACGTTTCCGTTTGAAAGCACAACCGATTTTAAAAAATGCGGCATATAATAATTACCGCCGTTCACGGTAGCCGCGGCCGCACAGGCAAGCTGAATTCCCGTTACCGCGACAGTCTGACCGAAACCTATTCTAGCAAGATCGCAGTCGCGTACCAAAGACTGAGGCACCAGCATTCCCAACGCTTCGCCGTTAAAGTCAAGACCTGTTACGTTTCCAAACCCGAAATCGTTCAGATAATTATAAAAATTATCCGTACCGAGCGAAAGAGCTATGTCCGTAAAACACGGGTTACAGCTATTATTCAGCGCGTCGGCAAGAGTCTGGTTCGAGTGTTTGCCGTTCGAGTGGTCCGACCAGCACTTAATTTTCGTTCCGTCCACAGTTCTCGTCCTGCTTCCGTTAAATACATATGACGGTGAAAAAGCCTTGTTATTCCCGCGTAGATACTCTTCAATATTCGCCGCCGCAGTAACGATTTTAAACGTCGAACCCGGCTCGTAAATATCGCATACAATACTGTTTCTCGAAAGCGTGTTGAGCGAATCCTTATCGTCTCTCGGAACATTGTTAAGGTCGTACGAGGGATAATTCACCATTGCGAGAATATCGAAATTCTGAGGATTAAGCACAATACACGATACAGACTTGGCGCCGCTTGAAACATAAACGCTGCGCATTGCATCCTCCGCCGCAAGCTGAATATCAATATCGACCGTCAGCCTGATCTCAGCGCCCGCCTTAGCTTCGCTGTAAACGACCACCGAGTTTTCCGTTTCTACGCCTACGATATCGGTTGTATAGCTTATTTCGCCGTTCGTTCCGCTTAAAATTTTATTGTAATATTTTTCTATCCCCGAAAGTCCCGAACCGTCATTCGAAGTAAACCCGAGAACCTGACAAAGCACGTCATTGTACGCATATTGTCTGGTATTGTCGCGCGAATAATAAACACCCGATAGATTATAGGAAACGAGTTTTTCGACGCTTTCCTTTGAAACCTGTCTTGCGACCGTTATTTCGGAAACTTTCCCGCCATTGATTTTTTCGATTATAGAATTCGGATCGATCGTAAACAAACCGCTCAAAACAGTAGCGGTATACTCAGCGTTTTCTACTGCGTTCGGACGCAGAAACACGCTGTATGTAGTCTTGTTTCCGACAAGAATTTCTCCGTTTGCGTCCGTTATCAAACCTCTGCTCGCAATAACCGGTATTTCCCTGTTCCATTGGTCCGAAGCTCTGTATTTAAGCTCCGACCCCCATACGAGCTGAACATATAACAACCGTGCGAAAATTATGCAAAAAATAAAGGCTATTGCCAAACCCATTGACAATAACCTCTTTTGTAATACTGTAATCGAGAAACCCGATTTGTTGATTTTATTAAATTTTTTTATTTTCATTGTCTCCTTAACCGAGAATCATTCCGTTTTTATTTGCAAAATCCTCTACTTCCTGATACCAATTGGACTTAAAATCTTCCGTTTCGGCAAGAGCTTCCGAATAAGCGTTTTCAGCCTGCGTCAAATTGTTTTGCAACGCACCGACTTCTTTGTTCAAGTTAGAAATAACAGCCGAGTTAACTATTATAAGTATAAATAAAGCAACTATCACCGACAGTGCAACGGCTATTATTATTCTGTCTTTCTTTGTCAAAGCAGAACGCTTTGTCTGCGAAGGTCTTGTTGCAATTTTACCTTCTTCAACGGTTTTTACCACTCCCGCAGTTTTATACTGAATTGTTGTCTGCGTGGGACGAAGATCCTCGTTCTCTTCCTCGTCCGTCACAGACTCAGGAACCGCCGTTTCCGCAGAAAACAACTTGCGGTTAACCGAGCTGTCGGCACGGAAAATATCCGCGTCGGCACGCGCATTTTCAACAAGATAAGGTCTTTGGAATAAAATTTCACGCGCAGCAGAATTAGTTTCCGTCTGCTCGACTGTAATTTCCTTCTCCGCGCTTCTTGAAGGCAGTATATCTTTCGTTCTGCTCTCGGGATTGATTAATCTCGCATAGTTTTCGCTTATGCGCGAATTATGCCTCTCTTCCTCGCTTAAATAAGAATCGCGATATTCTCTTGTATATTCTTTTTCTTCGGTATCGGCATTCCTTTCCAATACGGGCGATGCAACTGCCATAATTTTTCTCCTTACCGTAATCAAATAATTTTCTCCGCGACACGAAGTTTTGCACACTTCGAACGCGAATTTACCGCCGTTTCTTTTACGCTTGCGGTTATCGGTTTTTTAGTTAAAATTTCTATCTCTTTGATTTTTCCGCAAACACATACCGGAAGACTTTTATCACAGAGACAATCGCATTCAAGCATTCTGAAAGCTTGTTTTACTATTCTGTCTTCAAGCGAGTGAAAAGTCAAAATCGCTATTCTTCCGCCTTTTTTTAGTCTGCGCGTCAAACCCAAAATACATTCGTATAGTCCTTCGAGTTCCCCGTTAACCGCTATTCTTACCGCTTGAAAACTTTTTCTCGCGCAAGGTCCGTTATGACGGAATTTAGCAGGTATGCTGTTTTCTATAATTTCCGCAAATTCTCCGCAGGTCGTCATACGTCTGACGTTCCGAAACTTAACCACGTTCGCGGCAATTTGGTTTGCAAATTTTTCTTCGCCGAAATCTTTTAAAATATTCGAAATCTGTTTCTGCGAATATTCGTTTAGAATTATTTCGGCTGTTAAATCCGCATTTTTATCCATGCGCATATCAAGCGGTGACGACGGCTTCATATATGAAAATCCCCTCTCTTCACAGTCAAGCTGAAAACTTGAAACCCCAAAATCGAGCAGAGCGCCGTCGAGTTTTTCCACACCGGCAAGATTTAAAACTTCGTCATAGTTTTTATAATCATATTTAAAAATTTCAAATCTACCGCGAAACAGCGAAAGTCTTTCCGTCGCCGCCGAAATGGCATCGTCGTCCAAATCAGTGGCAATCAACCTACCCGACGGAGCGGAACGACTAAGTATTTCGAACGAATGACCTCCACCGCCTACTGTTCCGTCGAAGTATACGCCGCCGTCTTTTATATCAAGCGCGTCCATACATTCGTCAAGCATTACGGGAATATGCGCAAAGTCTTTCATAGTTAAATATCCAGATACCCGAAATTTTTGTCAAAGTTTTCATCGTCGTCAGCAAAATACTCGTCGTAAACTTCTTTTGACCAAATTTCTATTCTCGAACCTGCGCCGCAGATTTTTATATCCTTGATTATCTTGGAATAACTTTTTAATTCGGGAGGAATTACGAGCCTTCCCTGCGTATCCATCTCAACAAGTTTTAGAGATTTCGTGAACGCTCTCATTCCTTTTTGCTTTTCCATATCTGAAATTTTTATTTCTTCGAGCTTTTCAAGTTTTTCTTTTATTGCGGCTTCATAAAACACGAAAATACAGCCGTTCGTACCCTTAGAGAAGTAAAGCTTTTCTTCCTTCCCCTTGAGCTTGGCAGGTATTCTTATTCTGTTTTTGGCATCAATCTGATGCTCGTATTCGCCTGTAAGAAAAAACATTGAAACTACCCTGAGTAAACTATGTATCTATAATAACACCTAAAATGACCACTGTCAACCACCAAAGCATAAAAAGTTTAAATTTTTTTAATATTTTTAATTTATTTATTTTAATTTTGGGAATTAACTCCACCTTTCATTAAAAGCGTATTGAATACAAGTCGATTTTTAGCCGTATCACCGCTTAAAAACGATATTTTTTGTATTCTTTCACATTGGTGGTCAAAAATCCCTATTTTTTCGCATAAATGCGCCGCCGTCCCGTCTATACCGTCGAAAACAGGACAGTTATAAAAGTCTTTTATCATCTCTTTCACGAACACGTAATGAGTGCAACCCAGTACGACGCTGCCGGCTTTTTTTTCCGGCAAAAACCGTTTCACTTTGTCAAACGAAAGTTCAGAAATATTATTCTCTATATAATATGCCAAATCGGGACAAGCTACAACTTCAGTATTCCCCAAGCCATATTTTTCGACAAGCAATTTTAAAGATTTGCTTCCGGCAGTTGACGGAGTTGCAAGTACGACACATTTTCCTTTGCAGACCGCAGCCGGTTTAATTGCAGGTTGTATACCGATAATTTCAAATGGGTATTTCCGCCTTAAATAATCTATACACTGCGCCGTAAGCGTATTACAAGCCAATACCGCAGCAATGGGTTTAAGTTTACTTATCTTGGTAAACTTTTCATCGGCGATACTTATTAATTCTTCACGCGTCAGTGCACCGTACGGCACACGAAAATTATCGGCAAAATATGTAAAATCTACGCACGGCAATCTGCGCACGCATTCATATAATAAACTTAGTCCGCCTATACCGCTGTCAAAGAAGCAAACCGAGCGGTTAATATTTTTATCCATACAGTATTATTAATATTATCAAAGATAAAAATATATTAAAATTTTCTGAAAAGCCGTTAAAAAACAGTTTACAACTATGCTTTTTTATGATAAAATCACATAAGAATTTAAGTAAAAGCGTTTCCAAAGGAGATAATAAATGCCTAACATAAAGTCAGCAAAAAAGCGTGTTCTTGTTACCGATAAAAAAACGGAGAGAAATAAGGCCGTTAAATCCGAAGTAAAAACCGAAGTCAAGAAATTTCTTTCTTTGGTCGAAGCAGGCGATAAAGCAGCTGCAACCGCGAAATTCCCCTATACCTGTTCCGTTATCGACGGCGCAGTTTCAAAAGGCGTTCTTAAAAAGAATACCGCCGCTAACAAAAAATCGGGACTTGCCAAAAAGCTTAACGCTATGGCGTAAAACTTCTATCGCGAATTATTAAAAGCGAGCGTACACCGCTCGCTTTTGAAATAATATGCGCTTCCATAGTTAATGGATATCTACCCCCCCTTCCTAAGTGTTCACTATATCCACACGGAACACGAAAAAACAGTCTATTTGGGGGCTAAAATGGCTGTTTTGACGTACTTTTGACAACTGAATATAAAATTGGTATAAAATATTTTGCTTATGTTTCCGTAGTTAAATGGATATAACCCGGACCTCCTAAGTCCGTATTTCGGGTTCGACTCCCGGCGGGAACACCAAGAATAATGTCGTATTTTGTCGAAAGACTGAATACGACATTTATTGTATAACGAAAACCACGCGATAGTCGCGTGGTTTTCGTTATACAATAAAAACGGACGTACGTCCGCTTTTTTATTATCTGTTATCTATTTTTTCGGGATACATATCGTGATGTGAAAGTCTGTCCCAGGCTACCTGTTCCCACTTAGTTCCATTTTTTCCATAGTTGCAATATGGATCTATTGAAATTCCGCCGCGAGGCAAAAACCTGCCCCATACCTCAATATATGCAGGGTCCAACAAATCAATAAGGTCGTTCATAATTATATTAATGCAATCCTCGTGGAAATCGCCGCGGTTTCTGAACCCGAAAAGATACAATTTTAAAGACTTACTTTCAACCATCTTTTCGCGAGGTACGTAAGAAATATAGACCGTGGCAAAGTCGGGCTGTCCAGTAATGGGGCAGAGACTTGTGAATTCCGGACAATTGAACTTTACGAAATAGTCCCTTCCCGGATGTTTGTTTGTAAACGATTCCAAAACAGACGGATCGTAAGTATTCGGATATTTAGTATTGTTGTTACCGAGCAAGGTAATACCTTCGTTCTGTTTTTCTCTTGGCATATTATTCTCCTTTTATTGCAGGGTCTTCTATTCCGTTGGCTTTAAATGCGGCAGCACGGTCACGGCAAGTAGCGCATACGCCGCAAGGTTTTCCGCCCCCCGAATAACAGCTCCAGGTATATTTATAAGGAACACCGAGTTCTATTCCAATTTTTACAACCTGAGATTTGTTTAAGTTTACAAATGGCGCAAGAATTCTAAGCTGTCCGCCACTGCCTGTATAAATAGCTTCTCCCATAGCGGAATTAAACTTTTCGCTGCAATCCGGATAGGCGTTGCCCGCCGCATCGTCGCCGTGAGCGCCGTAATATATCACCTCGCAACCATGAGAAAGCGCCACGCTTGCCGCTGCCGAAAGAAACAGCCCATTTCTGAAAGGGACATAGGTTGAAACGGGTTTACCGCCTGTTACGGAAAGCTGTTCGGCATAGCTTTGCAAAGGTATAACCTTGGGCGAATCCGCCAAAAGCGAACAGTCGGAACCTTCGAATATGACCGATAGGTCAAGCCGCTTTAAATCAACGCCGTAAAAGTCAGCAACTTTTTGCGCTGCGTCGAGTTCTTTACTATGAGTCTGACCATAGTAAACGGAAAGGGCAGAAACTTCCGTCGCGCCGTATTTTTGAACCGCCAACCCGAGACAAGTCGCACTATCCACTCCGCCGCTTAATAAAACAAGTGCTTTCATACCCTGTCCCCCAAAAGATTTTGCAATGAAACATCGGATTTGAACGCACCGAAGTAAGTTTTAGTAACCGTTTTTGACGATACGTTTTTTATCCCGCGCGAAGTCATACAACTGTGGCAACCTTCTATCCTTACGCCGACATCTGGCGATAAAGCCGCAAGCGAAATTATCTCGGCAATGTCTTGCCCCATACGCTCCTGCAATTGCAGCCGCTTTGCCGCCATATCGCAAATACGCGCAATCTTACTCAGTCCCAGAACTCTTCCGCGCGGGACATACGCCACGTCGACTTTCATATCGTACATAAGCGCCAAATGATGCTCGCAATAGCTGAACACGCTTATGTCCTTTATGACAACTGCACCGCCTGAATTC